>CAZQXH010000004.1:0-139052 GCA_964597435.1 uncultured Coxiellaceae bacterium
GCTTTGCGATACGCGAAGGTGGCCGTACGGTCGGTGCAGGTGTTGTTTCTAAAGTTGTTGCGTAAAGTCACGCTACAGGCTAACCAGCCGTCAGCTTAAAATAGCTGAGGTGGTTACCCCAAAGGTGAAGAAGGTATCTAGGTCAGTAGCTCAATTGGCAGAGCGGCGGTCTCCAAAACCGCAGGTTGGGGGTTCGAGACCCTCCTGGCCTGGTAAATAAAGGCTTAGTGCGAGAACACGGTGTGAAGACAAAGGCTAATGTGATGGTGTTAAGACCAGAAAATGAAAACTTTGCCCGACTCGACTGGCTGAAATGGTCAGTCGTTGCTATTTTAGTGGTGGCTGGTTTAGTGGGTAATCATTATTACTCTGATGTTCCTATGGCAATCCGAACCTTGGTTTGGCTTGCTATTTTGGCATTAGCAGGATTTGTTGCAACCCTGACGCAAAGAGGGAAGCAATTTGTTGGTTTTGTTAAAGATTCACGTGCTGAGTTACGTAAAGTAGTTTGGCCGACACGTGAAGAAACCATGCAGACAACGTTGGTAGTTGGTGTCATGGTCATCATCTTAGCGCTGATTTTATGGGGTGCTGATGGTGTTTTGGTTTCAATTATTGGCTGGGTTACTGGCCAACGTACTTAATTATTCTTAATTATTGGCATTAACGGGGAATATACATATGTCAACAGATCAGACATTGCCAAAAAAGCGCTGGTATGTTGTGCATGCTTACTCGGGCTTTGAGAAATTAGTTAAACAAGCTTTGCAAGAAAGCATCCGCCATAAAAGCCTTGAGTATAAATTTGGTGAAATTTTAGTTCCTACTGAAGAAGTAGTTGAGCTGCGCAATGGTCAAAAACGCAAAAGTGAGCGTAAATTTTTCCCAGGCTACGTCTTGGTAGAAATGATTATGGATGAAGAAACTTGGCACTTAGTGCGTGAAACGCCTAAAGTGTTAGGTTTTATTGGGGGAACAAGCGATAAGCCAACCCCTATCACCGCGAAAGAAGCAGAGGCCATCTTGCAGCGCATGCAAGATAGTACTGAAAAACCCAAGCCCAAAGTCTTATTTGAGGTGGGTGAAGTGGTTCGTGTTATCGACGGTCCTTTTGCAGACTTTAACGGCGCTGTAGAAGAAGTGAATTACGAGAAAAATCGATTACGCGTTGCTGTATTAATCTTTGGACGTTCAACACCCGTTGAATTACAATTCGACCAAGTTGAAAAAGGGTAAAAAAGAATTGCACTGAGGTCCTTAAATGGGCCTTGGTGTTTTTTTGTAAATTGACTGGGGAGCCGTGAGGCGTTTGCACCCAAGAGAGGAAAAAATGGCTGCGTCAAAAAGTAAGAAAAAGATCAAAGGGTATGTAAAGCTTCAAATCACCGGTGGTGCGGCGAATCCAAGTCCGCCAGTTGGTCCTGCTTTGGGTCAACAAGGCGTTAACATTATGGATTTCTGTAAGGCGTTTAATGCCCAAACGTCCACACCAGAAAAACAAGGTAAACCTTTACCTGTTGTTATTACGGTATACGAAGATCGCTCTTATACCTTTATTACCAAAACCCCACCTGCATCTTATTTAATTAAAGATGCCATCAAATTAGCAAAAGGCAGCAGTAATCCTAACACGAACAAAGTGGGTAAGATTACTCGCAAACAGTTGGAAGTAATTGCTAAATTAAAGATGCAAGATTTAACTGCAGCCTCATTAGACGCCGCTGTTCGCAGTCTTGCAGGTAGTGCCCGCAGTATGGGCGTTGAAGTGGAAGGGGTGTAACACATGGCACAATTATCTAAAAGAGCAAAAGCGATTGAAGCTTTAATCGAACCAAATAAACAATATACGCCGAAAGAAGCTTTTGAGCATTTAAAGAAAATGCCAGAAACTAAGTTCGTCCAAACCATTGAAGTTGCTATTAATTTAGGCGTTGATCCACGTAAATCCGACCAAGCGATTCGTGGTAGCATTAACTTGCCTAAAGGTACGGGTAAAACGAAACGCGTTGCCGTATTTACTTCATCCACGCACGCAGCGGCAGCAACCAGTGCGGGTGCAGACTTAGTGGGCTTAGAAGATTTAGCTGAACAAGTTAAAGCCGGTAAAATTGAATTTGACATCTTACTTGCTACTCCAGATGCAATGAAAGTAGTAGGTCAATTAGGTCAAATCTTAGGCCCACGTGGTTTAATGCCGAATCCAAAAGATGGCACCGTGACCATGGATGTTGCTACCGCTATTAAAAATGCTAAAGCAGGTCAAGCACGTTATCGTACTGATAAAGCAGGTATCATTCATTGCGCTATTGGCAAATTGAATTTTAGCGCTGAAGACTTGTCTGAAAATTTAGATGCAGTAATGGGCGCTCTTAAAAAAGCTAAACCGACTACATCCAAAGGTGTTTACATACAAAAAGTAACGTTATCCTCGACCATGGGTCCTGGTTTAGCGGTAGATGTTTCAGTATTTAACTAAACATTGATTATTTTTTGCCATGGTGGCAAAATATTGGGTTGATCAATTTTAGTAAAAGTTTTGACGTGGCTTTGCTTACGCCTTGCCCGTCAGAGACCGTAGGCGTGGTAACTGTTTGTTAGTTGCCACTTAATCAAGCAAGCCTACGCAGACGGTAATGCCAAAGGATGGGTGTTGCTGTATTTTTATGGCAATCCGACAACTGGAGGTAAATGTGGTATTAAAGTTAGAAGATAAAAAAACCATTGTTAATGAGGTTGCCGCAGTTGCAAAACAAGCTTTGTCTGTCGTCGCAGCAGAATATAGCGGATTAACCGTAGGTCAGTTAACTAATCTACGTAAATCTGCTCGTGAATCAGGTGTTTACATGCGCGTTGTGCGTAACACTTTGGCTCGCCGCGCGTTGGAAGACACCGATTTTGCTTGTCTGCAACCAGCATTAGTTGGGCCGTTAGTCTTGGCATTTTCGCAAGAAGATCCGGGCGCTGCCGCACGTTTAATCAAAGAGTTTGCCAAGAGCAATGAAAAGTTAAAAGTAACAGCATTAGCGATTAATAACGAATTGCTGCCAGCTTCTAGCTTAGACAAGCTTGCAAACTTGCCGACACGTGATCAAGCAATTGCTCTCCTGATGTCTGTCATGAATGCGCCAATTACCAAATTCGTGCGCACGTTGGCAGAACCTCATGCCCAAGTGGTTAGAACCGTTGCAGCCATTCGCGATCAAAAGCAATCAGCTGCATAATTCACCGTTATCATTTAATTAGTTTGGAGTTTTTAAAATGGCTGTAAGCAAAGAAGATATTTTAGACGCAATTGCAAACATGAGCGTTATGGATGTAGTTGATTTAGTGAAATTAATGGAAGACAAATTCGGTGTATCCGCTGCTGCTGTTGCAGTTGCTGCTGCTCCTGCTGCCGCTGCTGCTGCCGCAGAAGAAAAAACCGAATTCAACGTTGTTTTGGCTAAAGCTGGCGACAACAAGATCAATGTGATCAAAGTCGTTCGCGAAATCACGGGCCTTGGCTTGAAAGAAGCTAAAGATCTCGTTGAAGGTGCGCCAAAAGCCGTTAAAGAAGGTATTGCAAAAGCTGATGCAGACGCTCTCAAGAAAAAACTTGAAGAAGCTGGCGCAACAGTTGAGATCAAGTAAGTTCACTGTACACGTGTTATTTGATGTGTTTTTTGTTGTAGCCGGTGATGAAACTGTCGCCGGCTTTCCTTTATTTCGCTTGGCAGTTGATCACGCATACTAGAGGTGTACACATGGCTACCCATACGGCTTCTAACTACTCATTTACTGAGCAACAGCGGATTCGTAAAAGTTTTGGTAAACTTCGTAGTGCAATCGAAGTTTCATCTTTACTCGCAATCCAAACCGATTCATATCGCGAATTTCTAGAAGCTGACGGCAAATCAGGCCGTCTCGGTTCCAGTGGTTTACACGGCGTATTTTCTTCCGTGTTTCCCATTACTAGCATGTCTGGATATGCTGCACTCGAATATGTTGATTATCGCTTAGGCGAACCCATTTTCGATGTTAAAGAATGTAAAATGCGTGGCTTAACCTACGCAGCTCCCTTACGCGTTAAATTACGTTTAGTGCATTTTGATCGCGAAGCCGCCGATGTGGGCGAAAATCGCACGATTAAAGACGTGAAAGAACAAGAAGTTTATATGGGCGAAGTACCGCTCATGACGGAACACGGTACCTTTATTATTAACGGTACGGAACGTGTTGTCGTATCTCAGTTACATCGTTCACCTGGCGTGTTTTTTGAACATGACAAAGGTAAAACCCATTCATCCGGCAAATTATTATTCTCTGCTCGCGTTATCCCTTATCGCGGCTCTTGGTTGGATTTTGAATTTGATCCAAAAGATTGTATCCATGCGCGTATTGACCGTCGTCGTAAATTACCAGTCACCATCTTATTACGTGCCCTCGGCATGTCGGTGGAAGAAATTTTAGCCACCTTCTTTGAAAACAATATATTTGAAATTCATGATGGTAAATTCGTTCTTGACTTAGTTTCAGAGCGTCTACGCGGTGAAATTGCATCGTTTGAAGTGAAGAAATCCGGCAAAATAATTATTGAAAAAGGCCGTCGTATTACGGCTCGTCACATTAATCAATTAGAAAAAGCGGGCATTAAGCAACTCGATGTACCTTCCGAATACTTATTAGGTAAGGTCGTTGCCAAAAACATCATTAATCCAGAAACCGGTGAAGTCATTGCCAATGCCAATGAAATTATCAGCGGTGAAATATTGAAACAATTCTTAGGCGCTGGCATTAAGCGCGTTGAAACTCTTTACATTAACGATATCGATCGTGGTCCTTATATTTCTGACACGATTCGCGCTGATTCCACCACTAATGCTCAAGAAGCGTTGGTTGAAATCTATCGTATGATGCGTCCCGGTGAACCACCGACCAAAGAAGCGTCAGAAGCACTCTTTAAAAACTTATTCTTCACCGCTGAACGTTATGACTTATCCGACGTTGGTCGTATGAAGTTAAACCGTCGTGTGGGTCGCGAAGAAATTTTGGGCCCTGGTGTGCTTTCCAAAGACGACATTCTGGAAGTATTACGTACTTTAATTCGTATTCGTAACGGTGAAGAAACTGTCGACGATATCGACCATTTAGGTAATCGTCGTGTCCGTTGCGTTGGCGAAATGACGGAAAATCAATTCCGCATTGGTTTAGTGCGTGTGGAAAGAGCCGTAAAAGAACGGTTAAGCTTACCTGATGTTGAAACGGTTATGCCGCAAGACATCATCAATGCCAAGCCGATTTCAGCAGCCGTTAAAGAATTCTTTGGCTCCAGTCAGCTTTCACAGTTCATGGATCAAAACAATCCATTATCTGAAATTACGCATAAACGCCGCGTTTCAGCATTAGGGCCAGGCGGTTTATCCCGTGAACGCGCTGGCTTCGAAGTCCGTGACGTCCATCCAACCCACTACGGCCGCGTTTGCCCCATTGAAACGCCTGAAGGTCCAAACATTGGTTTGATTAACTCATTAGCCGTTTATGCGCGCACAAATGAATACGGATTCTTAGAAACCCCGTATCGCAAAGTGACGAACAGCAAAGTGACCGATGAAGTGGTTTATTTATCCGCCATTGAAGAAGGCGATTACATTATCGCTCAGGCCAATGCCTCGATAGATGACAAAAATAAATTAATTGATACCTTAGTTCCTGTGCGTCATCGCAATGAATTCACTTTCTCAACACCTGATACTGTTGATTTTATCGATGTTTCTCCCCGCCAAATCGTTTCTGTTGCGGCAGCGTTAATTCCCTTCTTAGAGCATGATGACGCAAACCGTGCCCTGATGGGTTCAAACATGCAACGTCAAGCAGTGCCGACCTTAAAAACGGAAAAACCGTTAGTAGGTACGGGTATTGAACATTTAGTGGCAAAGGACTCTGGTGTCACCGTCGTTTCGAAACGAGGTGGTGTAGTCGATTATGTTGACGCATCGCGTATCGTAGTGCGTGCAAATGATGATGAAGCAGAACCCGGCAGCACAGGTGTCGATATTTATGGCTTAACCAAATACACTCGTACTAACCAAGATACTTGTATCAATCAACGTCCCTTAGTAAAAAAAGGTGATCTGATTGCTAAACAAGACGTGTTGGCAGATGGTCAATCTACCGACATGGGTGAATTAGCATTAGGCCAAAACCTTTTGGTCGCCTTTATGCCTTGGAACGGTTACAACTTCGAAGACTCCATCTTAATTTCTGAGCGCGTTGTACAAGAAGATCGTTTCACCAGTATTCATATCGAAGAACTCACTTGCGTTGCACGTGATACCAAGTTAGGCCCTGAAGAAATTTCTGGTGATATTCCAAACGTTAGCGAAAGCGCATTATCCAAACTAGATGAATGCGGTATCGTTTATATCGGTGCGGAAGTGACTTCTGGCGACATCTTAGTCGGTAAAGTAACACCTAAAGGTGAAACCCAATTAACGCCTGAAGAAAAATTATTACGCGCTATTTTCGGTGAAAAGGCCTCGGATGTTAAGGACACGTCATTACGTGTTCCAACTGGTATGGAAGGTACGGTCATCGACGTCCAAGTATTCACTCGCGAAGGCGTGAAAAAAGATGCTCGCGTGCTTGAAATTGAGAAAAACGAATTAAACAAAGTCAAACAAGACTTGAGCGATGAGATGCGTATTAAAGAAAACGACGTTTTCTCACGTATCGAAAAACTCTTGTTAAATCGTACAGCGGAAGGCGGCCCAAACAAGTTAAAGAAAGGTACCAAGATTACTAAGCCTTATTTAATGGAAGTGGCTCGCGAAAAATGGTTTGAAATCCACCTTAAAGATGCGACAGCTAGCAAGCAACTTGAAACAGCAGCAAAGCAGCTTAAGAAAATCCGTCTCGACTTTGAAAAAGCGTATGAAGCAAAACGCCAAAAAATTACCCAAAGCGATGATTTGGCACCGGGTGTGTTAAAAATCGTGAAGGTTTACATGGCTGTCAAACGTCGTGTACAACCCGGTGACAAGATGGCAGGTCGCCACGGTAATAAAGGTGTTATCTCCATGATTGTTCCAGTGGAAGATATGCCTTATATGGCTGATGGTACACCAGTTGATATCGTATTGAATCCATTGGGTGTTCCTTCTCGTATGAACGTCGGTCAGGTGCTTGAAACCCACTTAGGCTGGGCTTCCAAGCAATTGGGCAAAAAAGTTGCTAAAATGATAGAAGCGCATCAATCCGTTAAAAATATCCGTCAATTCCTCACGCAGATCTATAGCGTTGGTAAGAATAAAGAAGATTTAACGGGCCTAGACGATGATCAATTGATGACATTGGCAGGTAACTTGCGTGAAGGCGTGCCGTTCGCAACCCCGGTATTTGACGGTGCGACGGAAGAAGAAATCAAAACCATGTTGAAATTGGCTGATTTGTCCGAAACGGGACAAGCCACCTTGCATGACGGCCGTACGGGTAGCGCATTTGATCGCCAAGTAACGGTTGGCTACATGTACATGATGAAGCTTAATCACTTGGTCGATGACAAGATGCACGCTCGTTCCACTGGTTCTTATAGCTTGGTCACACAGCAACCATTGGGCGGTAAAGCACAATTTGGTGGTCAGCGCTTCGGTGAAATGGAAGTATGGGCACTTGAAGCTTACGGCGCTGCTTATACCTTGCAAGAAATGTTGACAGTAAAATCCGACGACGTGACGGGTCGTACCAAGATGTATAAAAACATCGTGGATAGCGAACACTATATGGAATCGAGCATGCCCGAAGCATTTAACGTGCTCATTAAAGAAATCCGTTCGTTGGCAATCAACATCGAGTTTGAATAAGCAATTAATGGCTTCCTAACTCATAACGAGTTAGGAAGTGTGACGACTGCATACAGGGGGGTTTACCTTGAAAGATGTACTGAGTATGGTCAAGCAGCAAAACCAGCCACAGGATTTTAGACAAATCCAAATTGGCTTGGCTTCACCTGATATGATTCGCTCCTGGTCTTATGGCGAAGTGAAAAAGCCTGAGACAATTAACTATCGTACGTTCAAGCCAGAGCGCGAAGGGTTATTTTGCGCGAAAATTTTTGGTCCTATTAAAGATTACGAATGCCTTTGTGGTAAATACAAGCGCTTAAAGCACCGCGGTGTCGTGTGTGAAAAATGTGGTGTTGAAGTCACCTTGTCACGCGTCCGTCGTGAGCGCATGGGTCACATTGAATTAGCTTGTCCTGTAGCGCACATCTGGTTATTACGTTCTCTACCATCGCGTATCGGCTTGTTATTAGACATGACCTTACGCGATTTAGAACGCGTTTTATATTTCGAAGCGTATGTTGTCATTGATCCTGGCATGACTCAGCTTGAAAAAGGCAAGTTATTGTCAGAAGAAGCTTATTATGATGCGATCGAAGAATATGGCGATGAATTCGAAGCCCGTATGGGTGCTGATGCTATTCAAGAATTATTACGCGGCTTGAATTTAGAAGTCGACGTACCAAAAATTCGTGAAGATTTGTTGAAAACCACTTCCGAAGCACGTCAAAAGAAATTATCTAAGCGCTTGAAATTAATGGAATCGTTACTCACTTCAGGCAATAAGCCGGAGTGGATGGTGTTATCCGTATTACCGGTTTTACCACCGGATTTACGTCCATTAGTCCCGCTGGATGGTGGTCGTTTTGCAACCTCTGACTTAAATGATTTATACCGCCGCGTTATTAATCGTAATAATCGTTTGAAACGTTTATTAGATTTAAATGCACCGGATATTATCGTTCGCAATGAACGCCGTATGTTACAAGAATCCGTTGACGCCTTATTAGATAACGGTCGTCGTGGCCGTGCCATTACGGGTTCCAACAAGCGTCCATTGAAATCCTTAGCCGATATGATTAAGGGTAAGCAAGGTCGTTTCCGTCAAAACTTATTAGGTAAGCGAGTTGACTACTCTGGACGTTCCGTTATCGTGGTCGGTCCTACTTTACGCTTACATCAATGCGGTCTGCCGAAGAAAATGGCTTTAGAATTATTTAAGCCCTTTATTTACAGCCGTTTACAAATGTTAGGTTCTGCTTCAACCATTAAAGCGGCTAAGAAAATGGTGGAACGCGAAGAGCCAGAAGTCTGGGATATCTTAGAAGAAGTTATTCGCGAACATCCCGTGATGTTAAATCGTGCACCCACTTTGCACCGTTTAGGTATTCAAGCATTTGAACCTGTGTTAATTGAAGGTAAAGCGATTCAATTGCATCCGCTCGTTTGTACGGCTTATAACGCCGACTTCGACGGTGACCAAATGGCCGTTCACGTGCCGTTATCACTCGAATCGCAGTTAGAAGCACGTTCGTTGATGATGTCTACCAACAACGTTTTATCACCTGCCAACGGCGAACCCATCATTGTTCCAACGCAAGACGTGGTGTTAGGCCTTTATTACTTAACTCGTACTCGCGTTAATGTACTGGGCGAAGGCATGGTATTTGCGGATGTGGAGGAAATTTTACGCGCATATGAAAATGGTCATGCTGATTTGCATGCGAAAGTTCGTGCTCGTATTAAAGAATATCCATTGAATGAAGTAACGCGTAAATACGAAGAAAAAATTCGTTTTGTCGAAACCACCGTGGGTCGTGCGATTCTTTCTGAAATATTACCCAAAGGGTTGTCATTCGATTTAATCAATTGCACGATGAATAAACGGACGATTTCCAATTTAATCGATGCGTCTTATCGTCAAGTGGGTTTAAAAGCGACCGTTATTTTCGCCGACCATTTAATGTATACCGGTTTCCATTACGCAACGCGTTCCGGTTTATCAATCGGTGTGAATGACTTGCTGGTTCCAAAACGTAAACCTGAAATTATTGAACAAGCAGAAGATGAAGTCCGTAAAATTCAAGCCCAGTTTTCCTCCGGTTTAGTGACCCAGGGTGAACGCTACAATAAAGTCGTCGATATTTGGTCTAGAACCAACGACTTAGTGGCTCAGGCGATGATGGATGAATTGTCTACTGAACAAGTGAAAGACAAAGAAGGTAATAAGGTTAAGCAGGAATCATTTAACTCCATCTACATGATGGCCGACTCAGGCGCTAGAGGTTCTGCAGCGCAGATTCGTCAGTTGGCTGGTATGCGGGGTTTGATGACAAAACCTGACGGCACCATTATCGAAACGCCTATTACGGCAAACTTCCGTGAAGGCTTAAACGTGTTGCAATACTTTATTTCAACTCACGGTGCACGTAAGGGTTTGGCCGATACCGCATTGAAAACGGCAAACTCGGGTTACTTAACGCGTCGTTTAGTGGACGTAGCTCAAGACTTAGTGATCACAGAAGATGATTGCGGTACCACTCAAGGTATTATGGTCACCCCATTAATCGAAGGTGGTGACGTGGTTGAGCCATTACACGAACGGGTATTAGGTCGTGTAACCGCAGAAGATATTTACGATCCTAAATCCACCGATTTAATTGTTCCTAACGGCACATTGTTGGATGAAAAATGGATCAAGAAAATTGAAGACATGACCATCGACCAAGTATTTGTGCGCACACCAATTGTGTGTGAATCGCGCTATGGTATTTGTTCTTCTTGTTACGGTCGTGATCTTGCGCGCGGTCATCGCGTTAACAGTGGTGAAGCTGTCGGGGTTATTGCTGCACAGTCAATCGGTGAACCCGGTACACAGTTAACCATGAGAACCTTCCACATCGGGGGTGCTGCTTCTCGTACCACGGCTGTGAACAATGTACAGGTTAAGTTCTCCGGTCAAATTAAGTTGCATAACGTTAAAATTATTCAACGTGAAGGCGGTAAATCCATTATCGGTTCACGCTCTGGTACGTTGGCAGTCTTGGATGATCATGGTCGTGAACGCGAACGTTACAAAATCCCTTATGGTGCTGAAGTCACCGTGAAGGAAGGTTCACGTGCTGAATCGGGTCAAGTAGTGGCACATTGGGATCCGCACAGCCATCCAGTGATCACTGAAGTAGCCGGTTACCTCAAATTCGTCGATTTAATCGAAGGCATTTCTATGCATCGTCAAACTGATGAATTAACGGGTCTTGCTAGCATCGTGGTAATCGACCAAAAGCAACGTGGTTCTAGTGGTAAAGAATTGAAACCATTGATTAAATTGGTGGATGAAAACGGTGAAGATTTATTCTTGGCCGGTACGCATTTAGTGGCGCAATACTTCTTGCCTGCAGATGCGATCATCAACTTTGAAGATGGTGTTAAAGTGAAAGTCGGTGACGTGTTAGCACGTATTCCCCAAGAATCGTCAAAAACACGCGACATCACCGGGGGTTTACCACGGGTTGCCGACTTATTCGAAGCGCGTCGTCCAAAAGATTCAGCTGTATTGGCAGAAATCTCAGGTATCATTAGCTTCGGTAAAGAAACTAAGGGTAAGCGTCGTTTAATGATTACCTCAACCAATGGTGATACGCATGAGGAGTTAATTCCAAAATGGCGTCATATCAATGTGTTTGAAGGTGAACACGTTGAACGGGGTGAGGTCATGGTTGAAGGTGCATTGAACCCACACGATGTACTGCGTTTATTGGGGGTAAATGCATTGGCTAATTACTTAGTCAATGAAATTCAAGATGTTTATCGCTTACAAGGCGTTAAAATCAATGATAAGCACATTGAGGTCATCATTAGACAAATGTTGCGTAAAATCATTGTGCTTGACCCGGGTGATGCGAATTACATCAAAGCAGAGCAAGTGGAATATTCACAATTCCGTGAAGTTAATGAAAAGCTTAAGAAGAGTGGAAAAATTCCCGCCCGTCATGAGCACATCTTGCTGGGTATTACAAAAGCTTCGCTCTCAACAGAGTCGTTTATCTCGGCAGCATCATTCCAAGAAACGACCCGTGTTCTTACCGAGGCAGCTGTTAGCGGTAAGATTGATGAGCTTCGCGGCCTGAAAGAAAACGTAATTGTGGGTCGTTTAGTCCCAGCCGGTACCGGCTTGGCTTACCACATCGAGACGCGTAGCAACTCGGTTTTGCCGAAGCATTTTGAGAAAGAAGTAGAAAAAACGAAATAAAGGACAACAAGTTCTTGACATAAAAGGTGTTGCTTTCTTAGAATCGCGCCTCTCCTTGTGAATTATCGTGGGTAAAACCGCCAAGGCCCTGGAGAGGCGCGAAACGCCTTTATGTTTATAACAGATTGATTTGAAATGATTTACAGGTTGGGGAGCATTAAATGCCAACGATTAACCAATTAGTACGCCAGGGTAGAACACGTAAAGTGTTTAAGTCAAAAGTGCCAGCGCTGGCGCAGTGTCCGCAAAAACGCGGTGTTTGTACCCGTGTTTATACCACGACACCAAAGAAACCAAACTCGGCGTTACGTAAAGTTGCCCGTGTTCGCTTAACAAACGGTCAAGAAGTCACGGCGTATATCGGTGGTGAAGGCCATAACTTGCAAGAGCACTCTGTAGTCGTCATCCGCGGCGGCCGGGTAAAAGACTTGCCAGGTGTTCGTTATCACATTGTGCGCGGTAGCTTAGATACCAGCGGTGTTGCAAAACGTCGTCAAGGTCGTTCTAAGTACGGTGCAAAGAAACCAAAGCAATAATAGGGTAGGAATTAGTAATGCCAAGAAGAAAAGCTGCTGTTAAACGTGACACGTTGCCAGATCCGTTGTTTGGTAGTGAACAAGTTTCGAAATTCATTAACGTTGTCATGCGTGAAGGCAAAAAATCCATTGCAGAAAAGATTGTATATAGCTCATTGACCATGTTGGCTGAACGTCTTAAGAAAGATGCTAAATCCGATGAATCTGGCGATGCTAAAGCTAGTTCTGCTAGTTCTACTGTTTCTGCTAAAGGCAGCAAGGTTGGCAAATCGACTCATAGTAAAGATGAAGTCTTAGAATGCTTAAACCGAGCTCTTGGCAATGTGTCTCCCGCTGTTGAAGTTAAATCCCGCCGTGTCGGTGGTGCAACGTATCAAGTGCCAATCGAAGTTGCTGCTGATCGCGGTATTGCGCTTGCTATGCGTTGGGTTGTTCAAGCTGCAAAAGGCCGTGCTGAGAAAACCATGGCATTACGTTTAGCTGCCGAACTCTACGAAGCTTGTCTTGGTCGCGGTGCCGCTGTGAAGACGCGTGACGATGTTCACCGTATGGCACGTGCAAACCAAGCGTTTGCCCATTATCGTTGGTAGACAATAATTATTAGAGGTGATTTGTGGCTAACGTGAACAGAAGTACACCCATTGAACGATATCGCAATATCGGCATTATGGCTCACATTGATGCTGGTAAAACGACCACGACTGAACGTGTTTTGTTTTACACAGGTCGTTCGCATAAAATTGGTGAAGTCCATGATGGCGCTGCCACAATGGATTGGATGGAACAAGAACAAGAAAGAGGTATTACCATTACCTCTGCTGCAACCACTTGCTTCTGGGCTGGTATGGAAAAGCAGTTTCCACAACACCGTATTAACATTATTGATACCCCTGGCCACGTAGACTTCACCATTGAAGTTGAGCGTTCCTTACGCGTTCTTGACGGCGCTTGCGCTGTTTATTGCGCTGTAGGTGGCGTAGAACCACAAAGTGAAACGGTATGGCGTCAAGCAAACCGTTACGGCGTACCGCGTATTGGTTTTGTGAATAAAATGGACCGTACGGGCGCTAACTTCTTACGCGTTGTTGAGCAAATCCGTAATCGTTTAGGTGCAAACCCAGTGCCTATTCAATTACCCATCGGTGCTGAAGAAAATTTCGAAGGCGTAGTTGACCTCGTAAATATGAGAGCCATCTACTGGAATGAAGCTAACCAAGGTATGTCCTTCGACGCACGTGATATCGCACCGGATATGTTAGACGAATGCAAAAAATATCACGAAAAATTAGTAGAAGCAGCTGCCGAAGCTTCTGAAGAATTGATGAATAAATACTTAGAAACCGGCGAATTAAGCATCGAAGAAATTCGTTCAGGCATCCGCGCACGTACCTTAAAAAATGAAATCGTTCCTTTGTTGTGTGGTTCAGCATTTAAAAACAAAGGCGTACAAGCGATGTTAGATGCTGTTATTTACTTCTTACCTTCACCTTCGGATGTTCCCGCTGTGAAAGGTACGTTAAATGACGCAGCTGAAACAGCTGCTGACAGAAAGCCAAACGATAACGAACCGTTCTCTGCTTTAGCATTTAAAATTGCCACCGACCCTTATGTTGGTACGCTAACCTATTTCCGTGTTTACTCCGGTGTGTTGCGTTCAGGTGATACGGTTTATAATCCGATCAAAGATCGCGAAGAGCGTATTGGTCGTATTTTGCAGATGCACGCAAATGAACGTACTGAAATCAAAGAAGTATTGGCAGGCGACATTGCTGCTGCCGTCGGTTTAAAGAAAGTCACGACCGGTGATACTTTATGTGATCAAGATAAAGTCATTGTGCTTGAAAAAATGATTTTCCCTGATCCTGTTATTGCAGTAGCAGTTGAACCAAAAACCAAAGCTGACCAAGAAAAAATGGGTATTGCTTTAAGCAAGTTGGCACAAGAAGATCCCTCATTCCGTGTACACACCGATGAAGAATCCGGCCAAACCATTATTGAAGGGATGGGCGAGCTACATTTAGAAATCATCGTCGACCGTATGAGACGTGAATTTAGTGTGGAAGCAAACGTGGGTAGACCACAAGTTGCTTATCGTGAAACCATTCGCGCATCGACCGAGCAAGAAGGCAAATACGTGCGTCAATCTGGTGGTCGTGGTCAATATGGTCACGTCTGGATTAAGATTGAGCCACAAGAAGCCGGTAAAGGTTATGAATTCGTTAACGCTATTGTTGGTGGTGTAATTCCTCGTGAATATGTCCCCGCGGTAGATAAAGGGATTCAAGAGCAAATGCAAAATGGTGTTACTGCGGGCTTCCCAGTGGTAGACGTCAAAGTGACTTTGTTCGATGGCTCCTTCCACGAAGTCGACTCCAACGAAATGGCATTTAAAATTGCCGGTTCAATGGCCTTTAAAGATGGTGCAAAAAAGGCAAAACCTGTTATCCTCGAGCCCATTATGAAAGTCGAAGCGGTAACGCCAGAAGACTTCATGGGTGATGTGATGGGCGATTTAAACCGTCGTCGCGGTATTTTGCTGGGTATGGATGATTCCGCCTCGGGTAAACACATCCATGCAGAAGTGCCTTTATCAGAAATGTTTGGTTATGCCACTGATTTGCGTTCGATGACACAAGGTCGTGCAACTTACACGATGGAATTTGCCAAATATATGGAAGTTCCAGCTAACGTTGCCGAGCAAATTATTGATAAAAGTAAGAAATAGTAATTTAGGCGCATGATGGGTCTTTAGCATTGGCTTTAGACCCCATCGCTGTAACTAACAGCAACCTAGCGAACCGGTTGTGGATAAATAAGCAGCAAAAAGTATTCAAGAGAGAGGAATGAGAGATGAGTAAGCAACATTTTGAGCGGAATAAGCCACACGTCAACGTTGGCACCATCGGTCACGTCGATCATGGTAAAACGACGTTAACGGCCGCATTGGCATCGATTTTGGCGAAGAAGTTTGGTGGTGAAGCAAAAGCTTACGACCAAATCGACAATGCCCCAGAAGAAAAAGCACGTGGTATTACGATTGCAACCTCTCACGTGGAATACCAATCAGCTAACCGTCACTACGCCCACGTAGATTGCCCAGGCCATGCTGACTACGTAAAGAACATGATCACGGGTGCAGCGCAGATGGACGGAGCGATCTTGGTTGTATCAGCAGCCGATGGTCCGATGCCACAAACGCGTGAACACATTTTGTTAGCCCGTCAAGTTGGTGTGCCATACATTGTGGTGTACTTGAACAAAGCTGACATGGTTGACGATAAAGAATTATTAGAATTAGTTGAATTAGAAGTAAGAGATTTGTTAACCACCTATCAATTCCCAGGTGATAAGACGCCGGTTGTTGTGGGTAGTGCATTGAAAGCATTAGAAGGCGACCAAAGCGAAATTGGCGAACCTTCCATTTTCAAATTAGTAGAAGTGTTAGACGAATATGTTCCAATGCCAGAGCGTCCAATTGACAAGCCATTCTTGTTGCCGATTGAAGACGTATTCTCCATTTCAGGCCGTGGTACGGTAGTAACTGGCCGTGTGGAACGCGGAATTGTGAAAGTTGGTGATGAATTAGAAATCGTAGGTTTGAAGCCGACGTTGAAGACGATTTGTACGGGCGTAGAAATGTTCCGTAAGTTGTTAGACGAAGGTCGAGCTGGTGACAACGTAGGTGTATTGTTACGTGGTACGAAGCGAGAAGAAGTAGAACGTGGTCAAGTATTAGCAAAGCCAGGCAGCATTAACCCACATACGCGCTTTGAAGCGGAAGTGTACGTGTTGTCGAAAGAAGAAGGTGGCCGTCATACGCCATTCTTTAAAGGCTATCGTCCACAGTTTTATTTCAGAACGACAGACGTAACGGGTGAAGTAGTGTTACCAGAAGGTGTAGAAATGGTAATGCCAGGCGACAACATCAAGATGGATGTTAAGTTAATCGCCCCAGTTGCGATGGAAGAAGGCGTACGCTTTGCGATACGCGAAGGTGGCCGTACGGTCGGTGCAGGTGTTGTTTCTAAAGTAGTCGAGTAAGAATTATGGCAATCGCAAAAAGTCAAAGAATTAGAATTCGGCTGAAGTCATTTGACCACCGCCTTATTGATAAATCGACGAAAGAAATTGTCGACACAGCAAAACGTACTGGTGCACAAGTAAGAGGACCCGTTCCTCTTCCTACCCACATGAAGCGTGACACGATTTGCGTTGCGCCTAACGGGGATAAAGATGCACGTGATCAGTATGAATTGCGTACTCACAAACGAGTTCTAGACATCAATCGTCCAACAGAAAAAACCATTGATGCATTAATGAAGCTTGACCTCGCTGCAGGTGTGGACGTGCAAATTAGCGTCGATGCAGAAGACTAGTTTTAACATTAACAAAAGCCTAGGTGAGGCAACATAAAATGACTATGAGTGTAGAGTTACTGGGAAAAAAATGCGGCATGACCCGCGTCTTCACTGAAGACGGCGTGTCGATTCCTGTGACGGTAATTGAAGTACTACCTAATCGCATTACCCAAATTAAAACAATGGAAACTGATGGCTACAATGCTATCCAAATTACCACTGGAGCGCGTAAACGCAGTCGCTTAACCAAAGCTGAAGCAGGTCACTTTGCTAAAGCAGGCGTTGAGCCAGGTCAAAAAGTATTTGAGTTTCGTACAGATGCAACCGATCAAGCCGTTGGTAATGAATTAAAGGTTGATTTATTTACAGTTGGCCAATATGTCGACGTTTGCGGGACTTCTAAAGGTAAAGGTTTTGCTGGTGTTATCAAACGCCATCACTTCCGCACTCAAGATGCTACCCACGGTAACTCCTTGTCGCATCGTGCACCAGGTTCTATCGGTCAACGCCAATCACCCGGTAAAGTTTTCAAAGGTAAAAGAATGGCTGGCCACATGGGTAACGTGAAAACGACTGTGTTGTCTCAGCAAATCGTTCAAATTGATGCAGAACGCAACTTGATATTGATTAAAGGTACCGTTCCAGGTGCAGTTAATGGCTATGTCTTGGTTCGTCCAGCGGTTAAGAAGAGTGCATAGGAGCCACCATGGAACTCAGTTTATCAAATTCATCACAAAAAATTAGCTTACCAGACGAAGTGTTTGGTTGCGATTTTAATGAAGCACTGATCCACCAAGTCGTTGTTGCTTACATGGCAGCAGGTCGTGCTGGTACTAAAGCACAAAAAACTCGTGCTGAAGTAAGCGGTGGTGGTTCAAAACCTTTTAAGCAAAAAGGTACGGGTCGTGCACGTGCTGGTACTATCCGCAGCCCTATTTGGCGCAAAGGTGGTATCTCATTTGCTGCAAAACCACGCTGCTTTAAGCAAAAAGTAAACCGTAAAATGTACAAAGGCGCTATGCGCTCCATTTTATCGGAATTATTACGTCAAGGTCGTCTCACGGTTGTTGAAAATTTCACCGTTGATGCTCCAAAAACTAAGAGCTTGATTGAAAAGTTAAACAGCTTGAAATTTACAGGTTCTACTTTGATTGTTTCTGAATCAATTGATGAAAACTTGTTTTTATCTGCACGTAACTTGCCACGTATTGGTGTCATGGACCCAGCTTCTATCGCTGCAGATCCTGTTAGCTTGATTCAGGCAGATGTCGTTGTTATGACTCAACAAGCCATTAAAGAAATTGAGGTTTTATTAAAATGAACCAAGAACGTCTATTAAAAATCTTAGTATCACCTCATGTGTCTGAAAAAGCAGCTATTGCTGCTGAGAAAAACAATCAATACGTATTCGAAGTAATTGATTGTGCTTCTAAATCAGAAATTAAAGATGCTGTTGAGTTTTTATTTAATACCAAGGTGAAGCAAGTTCGTGTTTTGCAAGTCAAAGCAAAGAAAAAGCTCTTCCGCGGTGTTGAAGGTAAAAGAAAAGCTTGGAGAAAAGCCTATATTACGCTTCAAGCTGATCAGAAATTAGATGTTGTTGCTATGCAGTAATGTGAGTTCATAATTCAGAAAAAGCAATACTTGCTCATCTGCAATTTCATATTATAATGGCACACCTTGTAAATGCATGGGTATCTAGTTACCATGCGGGAACTTATTGATTATATATTGAGGATTTTATGGCAATCGTAAAGATGTCACCTACTTCGCCTGGGCAACGTTTTACAATTAAAGTTGTAAACCCTAACCTACATAAAGGTGCACCTTTTGCTAGTTTGGTAACAAAAAAGCCAAAAACTGGCGGTAGAAATAACCAAGGTCGAATTACGTGCCGTCACATCGGTGGTGGCCATAAGCAAAGCTATCGTATTCTTGACTTAAAGCGTGCCGATAAAGATGGCATTCCTGCAAAAGTAGAAAGATTAGAATACGATCCCAATCGTAGCGCGCACATTGCTTTAGTGCTCTACGCTGATGGTGAGCGTCGTTATATTATTGCTCCTCAAGGTTTAAATGCTGGCGATTCAGTTGTTTCTGGTCGTGATGCCGCTATTAAAGTAGGTAATTGCTTACCAATTGCTAATATCCCAGTCGGTAGTGTTATCCATTGTCTTGAAATGCAACCAGGCGGTGGCGCTAAGTTAGCCCGTAGTGCTGGTGCTTCAGTGCAGTTAATTGCTAAAGAAGGAATTTATGCAACCATCCGCTTACGTTCGGGTGAAATGCGTAAAATTCAATCTGAGTGCCGTGCCGTTATTGGTGAAGTCAGTAACTCTGAACATAACTTGAGAACGTTAGGTAAAGCTGGTGCAAAGCGCCATCGTGGTGTCAGGCCAACCGTTCGTGGTACTGCAATGAATCCTATCGATCACCCGCATGGTGGTGGTGAAGGTAGAACGAAAGGTGGTCGTCATCCTGTTACACCATGGGGTGTGCCAACAAAAGGTTATAAGACACGCAAAAATAAACGTACAACTAAATTTATTTTACGTGAAAGTAATAAATCATAACTTAAACATTGAGTGAGAGGTATCAGCGTGCCACGTTCAATTAAGAAAGGACCATTCGTCGATAGCCACCTCTTAAAGAAGGTTGATAAGGCTGTCTCGTCAAACGATAAAAGACCTATTAAAACTTGGTCTAGACGTTCTATGATTCTTCCAGAAATGGTCGGTCTTACCATTGCCGTCCATAATGGTCGCATTCACGTTCCTGTTTATGTAACAGAAAATATGGTTGGCTATAAACTTGGTGAATTCGCTGCTACCCGCACATTCCGTGGTCACTCAGGTGATAAGAAAGCCAAAGGTTCAGACGACAAAGCATCCGAGTAGAGGATTAGATGATGGAAGTTGCAGCAAAGTTAAAATTTACAAGATTGTCACCTCAAAAGTGTCGCCTTGTGTGTGATTTGGTTCGTGGATTGAAGCTCGATCGAGCATTGGACATTTTAAAATTTAGTCCTAAAAAATCCGCTGGTGTGGTCAAAAAAGTAGTGGATTCTGCCATCGCAAATGCGGAACACAATTTTGGTTTAAATATTGATGATTTAAAAATTGCCAAAATTTATGCCGACCAGGGCCCGACATATAAAAGAATGCATGCTAAGGCAAAAGGCCGTGGTTCGCGCATTGTGAAGCCGACATGTCATATCACTGTTATTTTATCGGATCAGGAGTAAAGCAATGGGTCAAAAAGTTAACCCGGTTGGGATCCGCTTAGGCATCGTTAAAGATTGGGCCTCGCGTTGGTATGCTTCTTCTAATGATTTTGCAGAAACCTTGCATGCTGATATTAAAGTTAGAAAATACTTAAAAAAACGCTTAGCACAAGCTGGTGTTAGCCGCATTCAAATTGAACGTCCTGCTCGTAATGTAAAAGTTACTGTGTACACAGCACGTCCAGGCGTCATCATCGGTAAAAGCGGTAAAGAAGTTGAAAATCTACGTGATGAAGTAAATAAAATCGTTAATGTTCCCGTTCACGTTAGCATTGAAGAAGTGCGCAAGCCTGAAATTGACGCACAATTAGTTGCTGAGTCTGTTGCTCAACAATTAGAGCGTCGTATCATGTTCCGTCGCGCCATGAAGCGTGCTGTTACAACAGCGCTTCGTGCTGGTGCCTTAGGTATTAAAATCAGTGTTAGTGGCCGTTTAGGTGGTTCTGAAATCGCGCGTACTGAATGGTACCGTGAAGGTCGCGTACCTTTACAAACTTTCCGTGCCGATATCGATTATGCACATGCAGAAGCTTATACGACTTATGGTGTGATCGGCGTTAAAGTTTGGATTTTCAAAGGCGAAGTGTTAGGCGAAAAGAACACTGGCCAGAATGAACCAGCTGAAAAAAGTGGCAAGCAGGAGAAGTAATCCATGTTACAACCTAAACGTACAAAATACCGTAAAATGATGAAAGGTCGTAACAAGGGTGTTGCTACCCGTGGAACGAACGTTAGCTACGGTGAATTTGGTTTAAAAGCACTTGATCTTGGGCAAATAACTGCTCGTCAAATCGAATCTGCTCGACGTGCGATATCACGCTATGTTAAGCGTGGCGGTAAAGTATGGATTCGTGTTTTCCCAGACAAGCCGATTACCAAAAAGCCTTTGGAAGTTCGTCAAGGTTCTGGTAAAGGTAGCGTCGAATACTGGGTTGCATTAGTTCAACCAGGTCGCGTGATGTTTGAAATTGAAGGTGTAACCGAAGATTTAGCTCGTGAAGCATTTAAGCTAGCAGCAGCCAAATTACCGGTTAAAACTATATTTGTTGCCCGGACGATAATGTAATGAAAACCAGTGAATTAAGAGAAAAGTCAGTTGAAGATTTACGGAAAGAACATCTTTCCGTTTTAAAAGAATTATTTAACTTAAGAATGCAAAAGAGCAGTGGTCAGCCTCCAAAAGGTAAGTTATTTCGTGAAGCCAAACTTACTATTGCTAGGATTAAGACCTTGTTGTTACAAAAGGGTGTACGTATATGACCGAAACAGTTGAAAAAGTTACCCGCTTGATAACAGGTACTGTTATCAGCAATAAAATGAATAAAACACTAGTTGTGCTCGTTGAGCGTAAGGTTAAACACCCGCTGTATGGTAAGTATATTCGTCGCCATACCAAAATGTATGCTCATGATGAAAGTAACAGTGGAAATATTGGCGATGTGGTGGTTATACGCCAAGTTCGACCTTTGTCAAAGTTAAAACGTTGGCAATTAGTTGAAATTCTTAAGAAAAGCGACCAAGTTGCCTAATTTAACTTTATTGGCGGCTTAGTCCGCCAATTTCAATTAAGTGCAAGGCTAAGTTGATAATTTAATACATAAGCTTTTATTTTTAAAAAAACGTGATAATATCTGCGGGCTTGTAAAAGCTTAAAACAGTTAAAGTTGGAGCGTGGCATGATTCAGAAACAGACAATACTTGAAGTGGCCGATAATAGCGGTGCGCGTAAGGTGATGTGTATTAACGTAAAAGGTCATTCAAAAAAACGTTATGCTCATATTGGTGAAATCATTAAGGTTTCTATCAAAGACGCCATTCCTCGTGGCAAAGTCAAAAAAGGTGATGTTTACAATGCCATCGTGGTAAGAACCAAAGCCCCTGTTCGTCGTAATGATGGTGCAGCTATCCGCTTTGATGACAATGCTGTCGTGCTCTTAAATGCACAATTGCAACCGATTGGTACCCGCGTGTTTGGACCAGTGACCAGAGAATTACGTACAGGCGGCGATAGCACTGTAAAAATCATCTCTCTAGCGCCTGAAGTGCTATAACCCAACTGTGAGATTATCAAGTTATGAATAAGATTAAAAAAGGCGACGAAGTCATCGTCATTACTGGAAAAGATAAAGGTAAGCGCGGTAATGTGCTTGCAGTGCTAGACCATGGTAAAAAGCTTACCGTTGAAGGTATCAACATGGTTTCTAAGCATACCAAAGGTAATCCCAACGCTGGTGTTACGGGTGGGATTGTTAAGAAAAATATGCCAATTGATAGCTCTAATGTCATGATGTACGACGCTGCTTCCGGAAAAGGTAGTCGCGTTGGTATTAAAACATTAAGCGACGGTCAGCGCGTTCGTTTCTTAAAGTCGAGCGGCCAACAGTTAGAAGAAAGAAATTAAAAGGTGCCACTATGACTAGGTTGCAAGACGTATATAAAACTCAAATCGTACCTGAACTCAAAAAGCAGTTTGGTTATAAATCAGTAATGGCAGTTCCTCGTATTGAGAAAGTGACCATCAACATGGGTGTGGGCGAAGCTGCTGCTGATAAGAAAATTCTTACCAACGCTATCGGTGATTTAGAAAAAATCACTGGTCAAAAAGCGGTTGCCACGATTGCTAAAAAATCCATCGCTGGTTTTAAAATTCGTGAAGGTTCTGCTATCGGTTGTAAGGTTACCTTACGTCGTAAAAGTATGTATGAGTTTCTCGATCGTTTAATTACTATCGCTTTGCCACGCGTGCGCGATTTCCGCGGAGTTAGCGGTCGTTCATTTGATGGTCGTGGTAACTATAGCATGGGTTTAAAAGAGCAAATCGTGTTCCCTGAAATTGAATACGATAAAATCGACGCTCTGCGCGGTATGGATATCACCATTACCACCTCAGCTAAATCGAACAAAGAAGCTTTTGCGCTGTTGAAAGCGTTCAATTTTCCATTTAAAGAAAAAGAAATAGGTTAATAGCATGGCGAAGAAATCCGTTCGAAATCGAAACGCCCGACGTGTAGAGCTTGTTGAAGCGAAACGTAAAGTTCGTGATGAGTTGCGCGCAATTGTTAGCAGTGTTCACGCAACTGATAAAGAGCGTTGGGATGCAATGATTGCTATGCAAAAATTACCACGAGATTCAAGCCCATCTCGTCGACGTAATCGATGCAAAGAGTGCTCTCGTCCTCGTGCGTATGATCGTTTAACAGGAATGTGTCGTTTACATAAGCGTAAGCGCGTTCTTGAAGGTGTTGTACCAGGCATGTGTAAATCGAGCTGGTAATTAATAGTTAAAGGGGTATAGAGAAAATGTCAATGCAAGACCCAGTATCAGATATGCTGACTCGAATTCGCAATGCGCAAATGATCGGTATTAAAGAAGTGCGCATGCCACATTCTAATTTCAACTTAGCAATTCTGAATGTAATGCAAGAAGAAGGCTACATTGCCAAAGTGAGCACGATTGCTGAAGGTTCAAAGAAAGATCTTCATATTACCTTGAAGTATCATCAAGACCAGCCTGTTATCGAAGTAATCAAGCGCGTTAGCAAGCCTGCTTTACGTGTTTACAAATCCTGCGATAAATTGCCGATGGTTCGTGGCGGCTTAGGTATCGCTGTTATTTCCACGCCTAAAGGTGTGATGTCAGATCGTAATGCACGCGCTAACCGCGTTGGTGGCGAAGTGCTGTGCACTGTGGAGTAAGACTATGACGACTGCAACTGTAACTGTAACAACCTCAAGAATTGGTAGAAAACCAGTCAGTTTGCCTTCAGGTACTGATGTTAAACTGCAAGGTAATACATTAACGGCAAAAGGCCCAAAAGGTTCTTTGTCCATGAATATTCATCCTTACGTTGAAGTGACTTTAGATAAAAGCGAAATTTCCGTTAAGTCGAATGATAGTCAAAAGAAACGTATTACTGGTTCTAAAATCAAATTGTACAACTCAATTGTTGGTACAACCCGTGCAAATATTTTCAATTTAATTCACGGTGTTACCCATGGTTTTCAACGTAAGCTTGTATTAGTGGGCGTTGGTTACCGTGCTCAAGCTAAAGGTAAAGTGTTGCAACTGAACTTGGGTTATTCACATGAAACACCATTTCATTTGCCAGAAGGCATTACAGTTGAAACGCCTACTCAAACTGAAATTTTAGTTAACGGTCTTGATAAAGAAAGCGTTGGTTTAGTCGCGGCTAATATCCGTAAAATGCGTGCTCCTGAACCTTACAAAGGTAAAGGTATACGGTATGCCGACGAAGTGATCGAAATCAAAGAAACCAAGAAAAAATAGGTAGTGAATTGAGATGAAATTAAATAAAAAACAAACCAGAATACGTAGAGCAAGACGTACTCGTTTGAAAATTCGTGAGCTTGAAGTCTCACGCTTGTGTGTTTTTAAAACACCTCGTCATATGTATGCTCAAATTACTTCTGCTGACGGTAAAACCACAGTAGCTTGTGCATCTACCTTAGATAAGGATTTGCGTAAGTCATTAAAAGTGACGGGTAATGTTGATGCAGCTAAAGAAGTCGGTAAATTGATTGCAAAACGCGCAATTGATTCTGGTATTCGCAATGTTGCATTTGACCGCTCTGGTTTTATTTACCATGGTCGCATCAAAGCGTTAGCTGAAGCGGCTCGTGAAGCAGGTTTGGAATTCTAGGTCAGTAAGGTACTAAAGAATATGGCACATGATCAAAATGTAAAAGGTGACGGTTACACTGAGAAATTAGTTTCAGTCAGACGTACTGCTAAAGTCGTAAAAGGCGGTAAGATTTTTAGCTTTTCTGCTACCACCGTAGTGGGTGATGGTCATGGTCGCATCGGCTTTGGTCATGGTAAAGCACGTGAAGTGCCTGAAGCGATTAGAAAATCGGTTGATGATGCGCGTAAAAATATGCAATCCGTTGTATTAAAAGGCGGTACTTTGCATCATCAAGTTGATGGCAAACATGGTGCTACTCGCGTCTTTATGAAACCTGCTTCTGAAGGTACCGGTATTATTGCTGGTGGCGCAATGCGCGCTGTGTTCGAAGTAATGGGCGTTAAGAACGTGTTGGCAAAGATTGGTGGTTCTACAAATCCTGTCAACGTGGTGCGTGCTACTTTAAATGCGTTACGTAGCATTACGCCGCCTGAACACATGGCCTCCAAGCGTGGTAAATCGCTTGAAGATATTTCAGCCTAAGCTGAATCATTAAGATAACAATTGCAATCAGGATTTAAGTCATGCAACTGAATAATTTACATCCAGCCCCCGGTTCCAAAACGACTTCCAAGCGTTTAGGTCGCGGCATTGGTTCTGGTAAAGGAAAAACTTGCGGTCGTGGCCATAAAGGTCAACGTGCACGTGCAGGTGGTTTCCATAAAGTCGGCTTTGAAGGCGGTCAAATGCCTTTACAACGTCGTATCCCTAAGTCTGGTTTTACTTCTCGCCAAGCTTTATATCGTGAAGAAGTATACCTCTCTGATTTAAATGCTATTAAGGCTGATGTAATTGACTTAGCCGAATTAAAGAAAGCTGGTGTAGTTCGTTTTGATACCAAAGACGTAAAAATTATTTTAGCAGGCGAAATTACACGCCCTGTTACTATTCGCGGTCTTCGTGTCACAGCGGGCGTACGTAAAGCGATTGAATCAAGCAAAGGAAAGGTTGAAGAATAAAATGGGATTACGTCGGGATTCAACAAGCTCATTAGCAGGATTTTCTGATTTAAAATATCGAATCTTGTTTTTATTACTAGCTATTCTGGTTTTTCGTATCGGTTCTTATATTCCGGTGCCAGGGTTGAATCCTTCCCGTTTACAAGAATTGTTTAATGGCCAACAGAATAATATTGTTGGCTTATTTAACATGTTCTCCGGTGGTGCTTTAATGCGGTTCAGTATTTTCGCATTAGGTATCATGCCTTATATTTCAGCGTCGATTATTGTGCAATTATTGACGGTTCTTTCTCCTTCCATGGCTGAATTGCGTAAGGAAGGGGAGTCTGGTCAACGAAAGATTAATAAGTACACTCGTTATGGAACTTTGGCTTTAGCCACTTTCCAGGCAATCGGTATTTCTAAAATGCTCGTTGTTAATGGCGTAGCCTTAAATCCTAATATCGGCTTTTATTTAACGTCGACGATTACTCTCGTTACTGGCACCATGTTTTTAATGTGGCTTGGTGAACAAGTCACCGAGCGTGGTATTGGTAATGGTATTTCCATGATTATTTTTGCTGGTATCGTTGCAGGCTTGCCCTCAGCGATGGGCAAAACCTTAGAGCAAGTAAGAGAAGGTCAGTTGCAAGTAATAGTCTTGCTTATCCTTGCCGTTGCTGTTGTCGCGGTAGTCGCCTGCGTTGTCTTTATGGAACGCGCTCAGCGCCGAATTACCATTAACTATGCAAGACGCATGCAAGGCGGAAAAGTTTATTCTGCCCAAAGCACCCATTTGCCCTTAAAAATTAATATGGCAGGTGTTATTCCTGCTATTTTTGCCTCAAGCTTAATTCTTTTCCCAGCCTCCTTAGCGCAATGGTTTGGTAATGTGAAAGGATTTGAATGGCTAAGCACCTTGAGCGTTTCGCTGCAACAAGGCCAACCTCTCCATATGTTATTGTTTGGTGCCGGTATTATCTTCTTCTGTTTCTTTTACACGGCATTAATATTTAATCCCAAAGAAACGGCCGAAAACTTGAAGAAATCGGGTGCATTTATTACAGGCATTCGTCCTGGCGAGCAAACTGCCAAGTATATTGACACGGTAATGACCCGTCTAACCCTCGTGGGTGCGATCTATGTCATGTTAATTTGCTTACTACCTGAATTCTTGATTTTAACTTGGAATGTACCCTTTTATTTTGGCGGTACTTCTTTGTTGATTATTGTTGTAGTGGTGATGGATTTTATGGCACAACTTCACGCGCACTCGATGTCCTATCAGTATGACTCGTTACTGAAAAAGGCCAATATGCGTAGCGTTAAGTAAATCTATCTCATTGATTATAAATATTATTTCGAGGTGAAGTATGAAAGTTGGTGCGTCAGTTAAGAAAATTTGCCGCAATTGTAAAGTCATTCGCCGCAAAAACACGGTTAGAATTATTTGCAAAGAAAAGCGTCATAAACAAAAGCAAGGTTGATTTTTATCATCGTGAATATTACACTCTTGCCCCTTTAAACATAAATTTTTAACGTTTAATTACATTGTTAGAACCTTAGGAGTGACTGAATGGCGGCCCGTATTGCAGGCGTAATTATACCAGTGCAGAAGCATGTCGTGATTGGCCTGACTGCAATTTATGGTGTTGGAAGACAACGAGCTGAGTTAATTTGTGATTCAGCAAAAGTTGTGCCAACTAAAAAAGTAAAAGACCTCACTGAGGCAGAATTAGAAAGCTTAAGAGGCGAAGTGCTCAAGTTCCGCGTTGAAGGTGACTTAAGACGCGAAGTAGCAATGAACATTAAACGTTTAGTTGAGTTGGGTACTTATCGTGGCGCAAGACATAAACGTGGCTTGCCAGTTCGTGGTCAACGTACCAAGACCAATGCACGGACCCGTAAAGGTAAACGTAAAGGCAAATAATCAAATAGAAGGTAAAAAAGGCGATGGCATCACCAAAAGATACAGCCACTAGTCCAAATACGACTGCTGTAAAACGCAAAAAAATCAAGAAGCAAGTAGCTGACGGTATTGCGTGCATTAACGCTACGTTTAACAACACTTTAGTTACCATAACTGATTTGCATGGTAACGTTTTGGCTTGGAACAGCGCAGCAAAATGCGGCTTTAAAGGTTCCAAGAAAGCCACCCCTTATGCAGCGGGTGAAGCAGCGCAGCAAGTAGCTCAATACGTCATTGATACATTTGGTTTAAAAAGTATTGAAATCCGTGTGAAAGGTCCAGGTGCCGGCCGTGAATCCTGCGCCCGTTCTTTGGCTGCAGCAGGGTTAAAGGTTAAATCTATTATCGACGTAACAGGTATTCCAGCTAACGGCTGCAAACCCTGCAAAAAACGACGTGTATAACGGGAGAGAATAATGGCACGATATACTGGCGCTACATGTAAGCTAGAACGTCGCGAAAAAACGAATTTATTGTTAAAAAGCGGCGTTACCCCTTGGGAAAAGAAATGTAAATCTGAAACTGCTCCGGGCCAACACGGTGCTCGTCGCGGTCGCGAAACGCCTTACGGCATTCAATTACGTGAAAAACAAAAAGTTAAACGTATGTATGGCATTTTAGAGCGCCAATTTGAAAATTATTTCAAAAAAGCAGCTCGTTTAAAAGGCTCAACTGGCGAAAACTTACTCAAATTATTAGAGCGACGTCTTGATAACGTTGTTTATCGATTGGGTTTAGGTTGTACACGTGCTGAAGCGCGCCAATTAGTTAATCATGGTGCTATTCTAGTCAATGGTAAAGCTGTTAATATACCGTCTTACCTGTTAGATGCTGGCGATGTAGTAACCGTCCGTGAACGTTCTAAGACCCAATTGCGTATTCAATCCGCATTGGCTTTAGCGCAAGCACGTGCCGCCTGTGATTGGCTTGAGATCGACGCTTCGAACTTGAAAGGTACCTTTTTAAGGGCACCGGATCGTGATCTTTTATCACAAGACATCAACGAACAGTTAATTGTTGAATTGTATTCTAAATAATCACATCTGGTAGAGAGGTCGTTGATATATGCAAAACAATCCGTTTGATTTTTTAACACCTCGTGAAATCGCTGTTGAAACGCTGTCTCAGTTTCATGCGAAAATCACCTTAGAACCACTAGAACGCGGTTTTGGCCACACCTTAGGCAACACCTTACGTCGAATTTTATTATCTTCGATGCCGGGCGCTGCGATTGTTGAAGCAAAAATTGACGGCGTTTTGCATGAATACAGCGCATTAGCTGGCGTACAAGAAGACGTAGTCGAAATTTTATTAAACTTAAAAGGCATTGCGATTCGTTTACACGGACGCCAAGAAGTGACCTTGAAGTTAAACAAATCTACACCGGGTCCTGTAACGGCTGGTGATATCGAACCTGAACACGACGTTGAAATTATCAATCCACATCATGTGATTGCTCATTTAAATGAAACCGGTTCGCTTAGCATGACTATGCAAGCCATGTTAGGCCGTGGATATGAACCTGCTGTCTCACGTGATCGTAAGTCAGAAGGCAAAACTACCATTGGTGCTTTGCATCTTGATGCTAGCTTTAGCCCAGTTCGCCGTGTGGCTTATGCGGTTGAAAATGCCCGTGTCGAACAACGTACTGACTTAGACAAATTAGTAATTGACCTTGAAACCAATGGTACAGTAGATCCAGAAGAAGCAATTCGTCGTTCAGCAACTATCTTGCAACAACAATTAGCGGCTTTCGTTGATTTACATTCAGCACCATTAGTTCAAGAAAAACATTCCCGTGAAGATTCAGTTAATCCCATTTATCACCGACCTGTCGATGATTTGGAATTAACAGTTCGTTCTGCCAACTGTTTAAAAGCCGAAAATATTTTCTTCATCGGCGACTTGGTACAACGTACAGAATCAGATTTACTCAAAACGCCAAATTTGGGTAAGAAATCCTTAACGGAAATCAAAAATGTCTTGGCAGCTCACGGCTTGTCTTTAGGCACAAAAATTGACGGTTGGCGCACACCATCATCGTCACATGAAAAAGACGATGCTAAGTTATAATCAATTAAGCTAGAAATAAAGAAGGGTTTTTAATCATGCGTCATCGTAATATTGGTCGAAATTTAAGTAGAACGAGCAGCCATCGCAAAGCCATGTTTCAAAATATGATGGTTTCGCTGATGCGTCATGAAGCAATTAAAACAACGGTTCCCAAAGCTAAAGAGCTGCGTCGTTTTTTTGAACCGTTTATTACCTTGGCAAAGGTTGATAACTTACACAACCGTCGCATTGCTTTTGATCGTTTAAGAGATCGTGACATCGTTAAGAAATTATTTGAAGAATTAGGTCCATTCTATAAGCAACGTCCAGGTGGTTACTTGCGTATTTTAAAATGCAATTTCCGCAGTGGTGACAATGCTCCGATGGCTTTTGTTCAATTAGTCGATCGTGACGATACGGCAGCAGCATAGCCTGAAGGCAACTAGTTAAACAACGTCGCTTGATGCGACATCATCTGTAGGTGGAGTTTTAAAATGTACGCAGTAATTGTAACTGGTGGTAAACAATATCGTGTCCAAGCTGGGCAAACGTTGAAGCTCGAATCGTTGCCAGGCGATGTTGGTTCAACCATTAACTTTGAAAAAGTGTTGATGATTGGTGAAGGCACCGACGTGAAAGTTGGTAATCCTTTCTTAAACAAAGGCCAAGTTAGTGCGACCGTCGTTTCACACGGCCGTCATCCTAAAATTCATATCGTGAAGTTCCGTCGTCGTAAACATCACGAAAAATGGCAAGGTCACCGTCAAAATTATACTGAAGTCAAAATTACCGATATTAACGGCTAAGTAGTAGAGTGAGGATTTCTAATGGCACATAAAAAAGCGGGTGGCAGTACACGCAATGGTCGTGACTCTAACCCAAAGTACCTTGGTGTAAAGCGTTATGGTGGTCAGTTTGTTAATGCTGGTGAAATCATTGTTCGCCAACGTGGTACGAAATTTCACCCCGGTCAATACGTTGGCCTAGGCCGTGATCATACTCTCTTTGCTTTAAAAGCGGGTTATGTATGTTTTGGTTTTCGCGGTAAATTGCGTAAGCAAACAGTTAGCATTCAAGTCGAAGCTGCTGCTACTGCTGCTTAGTATCATATTCACTCAAAAAGCCCTGCGTCAGTATGACACAGGGCTTTTTCATATCTAATAATAAGACTTATGAAATTTGTTGATGAAGCGGTAATTGATGTAGAAGCGGGGAAGGGTGGCGATGGCTCATGTAGCTTTCTGCGCTTAAAATTTATGCCTAATGGCGGCCCAGATGGTGGCAATGGTGGCGATGGCGGTAGCATCTTCTTAAGAGCCGATGAAAGCATTAATACCCTCGTCGATTTTCGCTACGTTAAATTCTACAAAGCAGAAAATGGTGCTAGAGGCGCCGGTCAAAATTGCACCGGAAAAAGCGGTGACGATCTAATCTTGCGTGTCCCTGTGGGCACCATGATTTACGATAATGACACGAATGAATTGATTGCTGATTTGACCCACGAAGATGCAATAGCTTGCGTTGCGAAAGGCGGTCGACATGGCATTGGCAATAGCAATTTTAAAAGCAGCACGAACCGATCACCTACCCGCACTATTCCCGGTCGTCCTGGCGAGGTACGCGCACTCCGTTTAGAATTAAAGGTATTGGCGGATGTTGGATTGGTGGGCCTGCCTAATGCGGGCAAATCAACGTTGATTACCTCAATGTCTGCAGCACGACCCAAAATTGCCGATTACCCTTTCACCACGCTTTACCCAGCGCTTGGCGTAGTCAGTGTTTCTCGTTTTCACAGCTTTGTCATGGCCGATTTGCCCGGACTCATTGAAGGCGCAGCCGATGGCGCAGGTCTCGGTATTCGCTTCTTAAAGCATGTCGCAAGAACCCGTTTATTATTCCATGTGGTGGATATAAACCCGATTGATGGCAGTGATCCTGTGCAAAATGTTAATAATATTACGGAAGAATTAGGCAAATTTAGCCCGGAATTATTAACTAAAGAACGTTGGCTAGTTTTAAATAAATCCGATTTAATTCCGAGCGATGAATTAAACAAACATTGCGCAGACATCGTTAACGGTTTGCAATGGAGCGGAAAAGTTTTCGTTGTCTCTGGTTCAACGCATCAAGGCACTGAATATTTGGCCCAACAAGCCATGCAATATTTAGATGAATTGCGCCAAGAGGAAAATGAAAACGGGAAAATTTAACTAAGTTATCTGCCAGTAGATGCAAGGAATTAAATCTGCTGGCGTTTCTGTTCGTCACTACAGCATCGCGTTCAGTTAACCCTTCATTATTTATTGTACCTACAATATCTCCCAGGCTATTATCAAGCTAAATTCCAAGACCACTGTTGATAAGGATTCGTTATGCAGATTAAAAGATACCTACTTTTAGCAAGCTTTATCACCCTAGCCAGCTTTAGTCATTTAGGAAACGCAGATACGGCAGGCCGCTGTATGGCACTAATGGATAAACGCGTTAAAGCCAATGTTTTGGAATTATCCAATTGCCATTTATCTGCGAAAGATGCCCCCACCATTTTAAATTATCTCAATACACATCCTGCTATTACTGAATTAAACGTTAATGACAACCCTAATTTTGGCTCTGCAGGAATAACCGAATTAGCAAAAACCACTAGCTTGCAAACCTTATCTTTATCTAATAGTAATGTCGAAGAACCTGGCTTTGCGGCTTTAGCCAAAAACACGTCCATTAAAACCTTAATTGATACAAAAGAAGAGTCGTATATCAATTCACACGGCTATCAGAAAACGCTGCAAGGTAACACTGTGTTGACCAGCGTTGATTTCTCTTGGCAACAAGCTAATGCTGATGTTATCAAAACCCTTGCCACCCTACCGACATTAGAAGAAATTCAGTTGTCTCATCCTCGTTATTTCCAAGAAGATGAATTATTGGCATTAAAAAATTTACCAAAACTAAAGAAATTAAACGTGGTGTATGGCTATTGCTCAGACATTACTCTGGCTTCTCTGGCTAGTAATCCGAATTTAGTTGAGTTTGGGGCGAATGCGGGTCCAAAAACCCTGCAAGCGATTATAAAAAATAAAACCTTACAAAAAATTTCTCTCGCAGCGGATGATACGGAAACAACATTACAGGGTTTAAAAAATAATCAAACGATCACTTCGTTGACGCTGTATGGATTTTTGACTAATGATACAATTGCTACCATTGCCAGCATGAGTAATTTAGTTGAATTAAATCTCAATTTTATTGCATCGACAGCAGATCAGTCGGTAGCAGATAATTTGTATCTGCTAGCTAATTTGCCTAAGTTAGAAAAATTATCCATCAGTGCCCATTACACTGCTTTAGAAATCGATAACAGAACAGCCAATGCATTAGCCATGAATGCCTCTCTCAAAGAGTTGCAAATTGACAATTTAGGCGAATCCGCTGGATTTGAATTGGCCAAAAGTATGAGCTTAAAACGTCTTAATATCCAAAACATTACCCCACAATACACCGATGACCTTAAATTTATTTTAAACAAATCGCTTGCGGCCTTAGCTAAAATTCCTTCTTTGACTGAATTAGGTTACAACGGTAATTTCACGATTGATGCTGATGTGGCAAGTGCTATGGCGGGCAATCCCAATTTAAAAATTGTTCATATTAATCGTGATACCATTATGAGTAAAATCACAGCTCCCGCTTTAGCCATTTTTGCAAAAGCACCGTATTTAACGGATTTAAAATTATCCAGTGATAACATCAATGATGCGGCTACTACCGCGTTTGCAGCAAACACTACATTACAGCGCTTAAATTTAGAATCTGCCCACATTGCTGATAAAGGTATTTATGCTTTATCTCGTAATCAAACATTAACAGCATTAACACTAGCTATTAAACCGATTAATGCATCTGCTTATAATGCATTGCTAGCCAATCAAGCAATTACTTACCTTGATATCGATGTGGATTTTGATAGTTTCATGAAAAAGGTTGCTAAAAAGAGTCACTAGTCCTAACAATAGAGATTGTTGCGCAGACACGCGGCAATCTCTTTAATCTGCTTAGGCCACGTTTAGGATGAAGATTGCTTCGGTCTGCGGCTCCTCGCAAAGACCTCTTGTAAAGCGGGCGTAACATTGACAATTCAAAGAAGAATGTCATATTAGTTTGCCAAGCAGTGCAAAAGGATTGGTTTTATGCTGGATAGAGAAAAGCTATTAGCAATTATAAGCGAAGTTGAAATACTCGTCAGCGGTGTCTCAAAACAAGCGATTGAACAAGTTTTAACGAATCGACAGGATGTGTCTCAGTCTCATCTGGTCCCAACCTTGTTGCAGCGATTAACCACCCCTAAGCCCAGCGCTCAAGAAAATACTTACCGCAGTGCGCTTTGGTTAAGCATTTTACCTACTGATGTGAAAAAAAATATTATCGAAACCATTTCTCAATCAGCAACAACGCTTGATGTGAGTGGGAAAGCTAAACCTTGCGCTGATCATCTAGCGCATGCCTTACACGGGTTAATTCCTCATACGGCGATAACCAGCCTTAATGTTAGCCATTTAAACTTTACAAAACCGGGTATGCTTTTAATTGCAGCATTGCCCGTGCAAAAACTCAAATTAAAAAATAATGGGAATGCTATTGCTAGCCCAAAAATTGATTTGGAAAGCATGCGCGTATTAGCAAATAATTCACAGTTAAAAACATTAGATGTCAGTGGTAATAATTTAGGGCCAAATGCTGCAGCCATATTAGCACAAAGTAAAACCCTGTTGCGTCTGAATATTTCTTTTAACCCCATTCAATTCGTGGGGATTGCAACGCTTTCGCAAATGAAACTGGTTTCGCTGAATGTTGCTTATACCGTTTCGCATAGTGTGGCGGAGGAAGCGCAAAAAACGCTGCAAGCCATTGCAACTATGACGCAGTTGCGTGAACTGAAAATAGCTGGTTTAGGACTGCATAACCATCACTTAAGTCCCTTGCAAAGCTGCGGCCGTTTGGAAATGTTAGATATTAGCGGAAATGCCATTTCAATTTTAACGCCATTAATGTTGTTACCGGGTTTAAAGCATTTAAATGTATTTGGCAATCACTCATTAACTAACGAAGAAGTTCGCGCAACAGAAAAGCGTTGGGTCACTATTAAAGATGATAATTTTCCTGCTCAGGATGAGGGCATGCGTTTAAGAAAAAGCGCACTACGAAATTTTTGTTTATTAGGAAAAGAGGTGGGATGCAGTGCGAAATTTGCTTCTGATCAAAGACCTAAGAAACCATAAAAGCCAATCTCACTAAATACTTTTTTTACTAACAAGGAGCTCCACATGTTTAATCGATTGAGGACAGAATTGGAAGAAGTTTTTCTGGAATACAATATTAGTTTGGACATGAATTTTTTTACGGAAGAAATACTGGCATTGGCAGGTATAACCAATATTAAGAAATTGAATCTCCAGCAGTACGGCTTTACTAGCTATGGTAACTTGAATGCTGCGGATACTGAGATTTTACGGTTTTCTCCGCCGCCATTGACATTGGAAGAGTTTGAATTATTACTCAAATTTTTTAAAGTTCCGAGAGATCAAGTTAAAATAGGGAAATCTTTACCTATTAATGTAAATGTTATATTCAATGAGATTTTAGGCCAATTTAAAGACCATATGAGAAAAATGGCTGCAGAGAAATCGGAAAAAATCCGTGAAATAATTATCGCTTCTAAGCATGTGTTGGAAGAAAAGACCACTCGAAAATTACAGGGAGCCACCACTGCTTTATATAAAGCACTAGCGGCGGTAGAAAGTGCCAATCCAACCTATAAAGCGCTGAAAGAAATTATTTTGCATGCAATCGGCGCTATAGCCATGCTAAGAGATTTAAGTGAGAATTTTCACGACACGCTCGATGTGGCAAAAAAATTAAACGATTTTTACGTCATAGCTCATGCTGAATTTGAGCAAGATGAAAAAATTACATCATTATTAGATGATGTATTCTTAGCTTTTGCTGAATATGGCAAGTTTAATCGCGCGGAAGCGAAGCTTGCCGCAAAGAAATTTAGCAACGAAATTGAAAGCTTCGTGAATCAATATCAAATTTCAACTCACAGTTGCGACATCGTTGAAGAAACCATCTTGAAATTAGCTTCTATTAGTACGCAACCTTTAAAATGTGAATATGCTCCAAATGAATACGGTGATCAAACGCGCTTTTATTTAAAAATTATTGGTATTCGCCAAGAAGATGCTCAACAGTTACAGCAATATTTTAAAAGCTTAGGCGATGAATCAGCTTCCCTCAGCCCAGAGTTTGAGGTAGATAAGGGTACGATTAATAAAGAAGACGATGGTATGCGTCCACAACGCGCCTATGCGGGTACCGTTGGTACCTTTGCGCCTGCTGGTCTTAAACCAGAAAGTCTAAGCTGTGCAACACCATCAATAGGAAAAAAGAAAAAACAAATAGAGATGGTGAAAGGTTTTACTCTCGAGGTTGCCGGCGAAACTTTATATCAATTGGTCTATCCCCAAGTTAAAGCACAAATTAGCGCTTGGGCTGCGGAAGCTGGATCCAATTTGTTAAAAACATACCAAATTAAATCTGCTTATTTCTTGGCGACAAGAGAAATTGCTAATTTAAGAGTGTTGGCTAGTGAGTTGCGAATTGCATTAGATAAGAAACTACTCACTCAGCTGATAAGTCCGGCTGAGCAAGCTAAATTGGAAAAAACCTTACAATCGTTGATTGACATGAAAGAAGATATCCACTCTGCGGAAGATTTTGAAGAAAATACCCATTACGCGCAAAACCTTTCTGATGCGTTGCGGGCGTTTGATGATCAAATCGAAGCGTTACCGATACTCCCGAATCAGTTTTTTCAAGATGCAAGAAAACTGAGTGAAGGAGTCGCCAAATATCTTAAAACCCTGTCACCTGCTGCAGCACCAAATTTGAGCAAGTTAAAAGAGTTATCCGTGTTTAGCCAAAAAAATGACAAGCCGGTGGTCGTTTCTGAATCGCATGAAGTGACTTTAAGTTTGCGCAGGGTGAATGGGTAAATTAAACGAGACGCCATGCTGACAACATCAGCATGGCGCTCAAATTGTTTAATTCGTTAATGTGCGAAAAACCCATTTTTGTGACAAAGCATAGCCAATAATCACCGTTACCATAATGGCAATTGCCATGCTTAGGTAAGGAGATAAATGAATGACTGAGACGCAAATTGTTATAGTAATCAAGGTAGTGAGATAATTTACCAACAACAAGACCGAATATTTTTTTAATCGTTTAATCATATTACTTTCGCGATGCTGAAAAGTAATATAATGATTTCCCGTAAAATGCACGACGACTGAAAGTACATAAGCGAGCGTCGCTGCGAGTTTATAATCCATTTTTAAAACACGCCAAGCCAGCGCAAAAGCACAAAAATTAACGATGGCTGAGCCTGCACCAACACTTAGAAAAAGTAAAATTTGTTTATACGGTTTCATTTTTCTCAATTATTCGATCAACAATGAATAGAGGTCTTTTCTTCACTTCATCGTAAATGCGACCAATATATTCACCCATGAGTCCAAGGCACAATAATTGAATGCCGGCGAAAAACGTGATTAATAAAACCGTGGTGGATAAGCCAGGTGTTTCGCAACAAATCGCTTGGCTCGTTTTGGGTTAGGCATGATTTTATTAATGCTTATTTCTTTATATTATCTTTATATCCATGAATATTTTATGACGATTACCTCCGATGTCGCGAGCATCGCATTAATGGCCGATGATTTTTTAAATGGTAATTACCTTTTAAGTGGCTGGGGTTTGCCTTCCGATTCTTATTATACAGTGGGGGCATTATTTGCTGTTTTATTTATGTCCATTTTTGGTTTTAGTCCCATTGTTGTTTATTTGTGTGCGGCTGTTTCCAGTGCATTAGCTGTTTTTTTTACGTTAATGTTAATTGCGCAAAAGCGCATTGCCAATACCACCACTTATTTGATCGCAGCGGTGCTCTTACTCGTGCCGCCAAAAGAAATGTTAGATTCCTTTGCAACACCTGCTTGTCACGTGGCAACGACCGCTTATTTACTCGCTGCTGTTTGGCTCCTTGGTGATTTGGAATGGAATAAAAAGAAAAATTCTCCGTTCAAAATTTACTTTTATTTGGCGCTATATTTTTCCTTATTAGTTTTAGCGAATTTTGGCGACCCGTTTGGTTATGTGATAACGGCGGCATTATTTGCTGTATTGGTTTATCGGGCTTTTTTCCTCAAAGAAAAAATAGCGATGCAGTTTGCTTTTACAACCATTCTTGCTGTCATAACGATTAATTTATTATTAAAGTTAATGGTTATTTTGGGTGGTTTTACCAGTCATTCCTTGATCAGCGCTTTTACCTTCGGCAATCTATTCCACAATATACAATTGTTGCTGGAATCGGGTTTAAGTTTGTTTGGCATGTTTTATCCCCGATTTTTAAGCGCTAAATCCATTCCCACCTCTTATTATTTTTTAACCTTGTACCGCGCTCCATTTTTTTTCATCATGCTGTACGCTTTTATTTTATCGATAAAAAATTGGTGGAAAAGCGACGATATCGTTATACAAATAGCCTGCATGACTTTTTTTGCGAATGCTGCTGCTTATGTCCTTAATAGTTATCCCACTGATTTAACGAGCTCGCGTCTTTTAATTCCGCTGGTATTTATGGGCGCAGTGTTGGTGGGTCGACAGTTAGTGATAAAGGATAAAAAATGGCAAATTGCATTGTTAGCTTTTGCACTGGGTTGTGCCTTCACCTTTAGTAACAAACTCATTTATAAAATGGGCGTAAAGCCGCCCATGCAGGCACTTATCACAGCTCTTAATGAAAATCATTTGCGTATTGGATATGGCAATTATTGGGCGGCATCGGCCGTCACCTTTCGAACCAATAAAGCTGTCATTGTGCGGCCGGTCGTCTTTCAGTCCGAGTCGGGCGCTTTTGTCGCGACACCTTGGAACACGAATAAAAATTGGTATGTTGCTGAAATGCGCAATGAAACCCCGAATTTCTTTGTGCTAACACCTGGAGATACCCTCTATGGTGCCTTAACCCCAAAAAATGAAATTCTAAAAAAGTTTGGCAAACCCGCGAAGACGATTGATGTAAGTCATTATTATGAAATTTTAGTATGGGACAAAAAGATAGACCCTCTAACTTAGCAAGAAACGGGAGGAAAGCATTACTATTTTTCACTACAATGGCGTATGAAAACCATTAATGCCAAACACCAAGAAAAGATCATTGCGGCTTGTCGCTTAATTGCAGCGAGCAAGGTGATACCCAATCTAGCGGAGCTTGCCGAATCCGTTGGTTTAAGTCTGTATCATTTTCACCGTTTATTTAAAGCAATCATTGGCTTAACGCCAAAAGCGTATGCAGAGCAAGAACGCTTAAAAATGTTACAAACTCATTTGGTGCAGGCTAAAACGATTACGGATGGGCTTTATGCAGCCAAATTTGGGTCTAGCAGCCGTTTTTACGCTAAGAGTCAGCAACTTTTAGGGATGAGTCCAACGAGTTTGAGGAAAGGTGGTGTTGGCATGAGCATTTATTTTGCATTAGCGCAAAGCTCATTAGGCACGGTATTAGTCGCTCAAAGTGAAAAAGGGATTTGTAGCATTAGTATTGGCGATGACCCCGACGCGCTACTGCGTGCATTACAAGATCGTTTTCCGCGTGCGATATTGTTGGGCGCGGACAAAGCATTTGATAGAACAGTGGCCTTGGTGTTGGGGCTTATTGAAACGCCGCAAAATCCTGTACAGTTGCCCCTCGACATTCGCGGTACGGTGTTTCAACAACAAGTCTGGAAAGCACTTAGCCAAATTCCTTGTGGCAAAACGGCTACGTATGCTGAAATTGCTGCTGCTATCGGTAAACCGAATGCTGCACGCGCCGTAGCGCTTGCTTGTGCTGCTAATCCGTTGGCTGTTGCCATCCCTTGCCATCGCGTGATTCGCCAAGACGGTGGTCTATCAGGTTATCGTTGGGGGGTGGCGGTGAAGCGTGAATTGTTGCAACGCGAAGCAAAGCGCAAAGCTTAAGTTTCACGTTTTAACCAAACGGCTTGAATGTTGTTAATGTGGCGCTTTTGAAAGCCTGCCATGCAATAATAAAAATAATAGTCCCACGTCCGGATAAAGGCATCGTCAAAATCGAGCGCTTTAACTTGCTCAATATTTTTATGCAAGTTATCTTTCCAATGTTGCAGTGTTAAAACATAATCTAAACCAATATCGTGCAAATCCACCAATTCTAAATTGGTTACGCGCCCGACTGAGTCGGTAATTGCGCTTAATGAGGGCAGGCACCCACCTGGGAATATATACTGCTTAATAAAATCGACTTCATTTTTATAATGCTCATAATCATGATCATTAATTAAAATCGCTTGCAGGCAAAATAAGCCACCCGGTTTTAATAAATCGTTACACTGCTTAAAGTAGGTATCAAATTGTTTGTGGCCGATGGCTTCAATCATTTCAATGGAAACGATTTTATCGTAATTACCATTCAATTTACGATAATCCATGGCTAACAATTCAATTTTGTCGCTCAAACCTCGGCGCGTGATTTCATTTCTAACGTATTCATATTGTTGGTCAGAAATGGTTGTCGTCGTCACTTTACAACCGTAATGTTCCACAGCATAAAAAGCAAAACCACCCCAACCCGAACCAATTTCTAATACATGGTCGGTCGCTTTTAATTGTAAGAGTTCACAAATTCGCGCTAATTTTCGTAATGAAGCTTGCTCAAGCGTTGCGTCAGGCGAATCGAAAATGCCGCAAGAATACATCATCGTGGGATCAAGTATTAATTTAAAAAAATCATTACCCAAATCGTAGTGGGCAATAACGCGTTCTTTGGCACGCTTAAAGGTATTGGGGGTTAATGCTAAGGTCAGGTTTCGAAATGAACCCATCGCATGCGCAACAGGGTTTTCAATATGGGCGAAGATTTTATTATTATTAAGCGAAAGAATAAAAAGTCGATAGAGATCATCCGTTGACCATTCACCTTTAATGTAAGAGGTTGCTGCGCCAATGCCGCCATCAACGACCACGCGTTGATATGTAGTGGGGGAGAGGATGTTCAAAGTAGAGACGGGTTCGCCTTGGCCATATTGTTCTCTTGAGTCGCCATCCTGCACGATCAGCGTCCCGTGCTTTATGTCTTTCAGAGCGCGTTGAAAGATGGTTTTATAAAGCTTGCGGAATTTACCCGCCCGGGTGCGCATGCTTATCCTTAAGTTTTTTACTGCTAATACTTAATTGTACCTGAGGATGGGGGTTGGTTTACAGAATCGATGATAATGGCTTGAATTAAATAAAAAAAACCACGCCAGCGATTGCTGGCATGGAATAAAAGTGCAGAAGTGCCTATAAAAATTAGGGCTTAAGCTGCTTTTTCAGCTAACTTCTTAATTCTTAAAGTCAATTTGCTCTTATGGCGGGCAGCTTTATTGCGATGAATAATGCCTTTGTTCGCCATACGATCAATAATTGGGGTAGCTGCTTGTAGTGACGAAGTAGCTTCTTTATGGTCGCCGGTTGCAATCGCTGCGATCACTTTTTTAATGTAGGTGCGTAACATTGAACGCATGCTGGCGTTGTGCTGACGGTGTTTTTCAGCTTGGCGAACGCGTTTTTTCGCTTGCTTAGTATTAGCCAAGGTTATTCTCCAAATGTCTTAATAAACCAGGGTTTGTGAAAGATTGCGTAATATGCCCGTAATGCAGCGGATTGTCAATTTTTGCAGATTGGGTAATATGATCAATAAAAGAGCGATCAACAAGAGGCAGGATAGCCTTTCATGAGTAAAAGCTTATTAAAATCAATGTTGATTGTAATGCCCATGGCCATGATTTCGAGGGGGTTTGGTTTTATATGCGACTATTGCCATGGTAACTTTTTTTGGTGTCATGGCCGAATTTGATGCTGTTAAGCTTCGCTCTTCGGCCCCTCATGACATTTGTATTTAAAACAGCTTACCCATCTAACCTATGAGTTAAGGCGCGGCTTTTCGATATTGGCCGGTACAATCCCCACGTAGGTTCGGATCGCGTTTTCCACCTTCTCTTGTGAATTTTTTAAGGAGCGCATTAGCGTTTCGCGACTGGTTTCTAATGCTTCTTTAGTGTCACTTAACCGTTGGCCTTCGCGTTTTAATTTATCGATGGTATCAGCAGTCGGCGGGCTATTTTTAGCATTCAACAAGGCATTTTTTTGTTCATTGAGTTTTTTGGAATCTTCCGCATATTTTTTTTGCGCTTCCTCGTATTCACGCAATCGGGCGCTCGCTTCAGCGGCTTCTTGTTTAAAGTAAGCAACGCTTTGGCGTGAACCATCATTATCAAAGCCATCTAAGTGATGGATAAGATCATTAACGCGTTGTAGGTTTTTGAGGGGGGCAATTTGCTGCTCTGTTTGCAGTAAGTTCGCAAAATTCATTTCAATCATCGTTGCATCAGCGAGTTTACGTCCCTTGTCGGCAATGTCATGCATTTTGCCCGTCAAAAATTCACAAATTTTCTTGGTAGATCCGCCTAAGGGAATGGTGCGTTTAACAGTTTGAGGCGTTGCCATAAAACCACCTTGTGAATAACGATTTAATTTTATTCAGTATAGCGGAAAAACCCGCCAAAAACCTTAAGCGGCCACTTTCGGTTGTAGGTAAATCGGTGCAAAAGCCGCCGCTTGTACAAATTCAATCATGCCTTGTTTTAATAGTTCTAACATGGCTAAAAAAGTCACCACAACCCCTAGGCGGCCTTCTGTTAAATTAAATAGACGGGCAAAGGGGAGATGTTCTCTATCTTGCAAGCTATCTAAGATGAAGGTCATTTTCTCGCGGACGGATAATGCATCGATACGCACATGGTGTTTTTTATTTAACTCAGCGCGTTTCATGATGGCCAAAAAGGCACGCATTAATTCTGACATGGAAACGGCGGGTAAGGGTTTTTCAACCGTGATGTTGTCGCTATTGGCGCTAGCCACAAAGTTGTCGCGTTCTAGGCGCGGCAATTTATCTAAATCTTCCGCGGCTTGTTTAAAGCGCTCATATTCTTGCAAGCGACGCACTAATTCTGCGCGTGGGTCATCTTCAATGCTTTCCGGATCAGCAACACGCGGCAGCAACATGCGAGATTTAATTTCTGCCAAAATGGCTGCCATGACGAGGTATTCAGCAGCCAATTCCAGGGTCAAATCTTGCATCAAGTCGATGTATTGCATGTATTGTTTAGTGACGGAGGCAATGGGGATATCTAAAATGTCTAGGTTCTGTTTGCGAATGAGATAAAGCAAAAAGTCGAGCGGGCCTTCAAAGGCTTCAAGAAAGACTTTCATCGCATCGGGTGGGATATATAAGTCTTTAGGTAAATCCACCACGGCTTGACCCCGAATGGTGGCAAGGGGTAGGGCTTCCAGTGCTACTTTCGGTTCGATCACTTCTGCAGTATTGTCAGCTTCATTCATCGTACAAGACGCCAGTTCGCAAATAAAGTGATATAGTACCGGGTTTGATAAAGTTTGCCCATCTTTCGCGAGTATTTTATGAATGTAAATGTACTTAATCAGGCCGTTTCTTTGCTAAAAGCAGGACGTTTGGTTGCTTTTCCAACGGAGACCGTCTATGGCTTGGGGGCAGATGCGCGAAATGAAGCGGCGGTCAGAAACATATTTCAGGCCAAGCAAAGGCCTTTTCATCACCCATTAATTGTGCATTTGCATGAATTTGCCCAAGTTAATGAATGGGTTAACGAGATCCCTCCCGCGGCACTACGCTTGGCAGAGCAATTTTGGCCAGGCCCCTTGACGCTGATCTTACCGAAACGTGCGGATGTCTTGGGCATTGTTACGGGAGAGCAACAGAGCATTGGTATTCGCATTCCGAGCCACCCCATTGCGCAAACTTTATTAAAGGCATTCGGCGGAGGGGTGGCTGCACCTTCTGCCAATTTATTTACTCACGTCAGCCCAACCACAGCTGCTGCGGTGCAAGAAGAATTGGGTAGTGCCGTTGATTTGATTTTGGATGGGGGCGAGTGTGAAGTAGGGCTTGAATCAACCATTATTGATTTTAGCCAAGATCAACCGCGCTTGCTTAGACCGGGTATGCTTACGAAAGAAGTATTAGAGGAAGCCCTCCAGTGTCCCATTTTATTGCCAGAGGGTAAGCCAACGCCACGCACACCTGGCATGCATCCGGTGCATTATGCGCCGCAAACGGAAGCGAGGCTCATCACTTCTGACGAATTGGTACAAATTCAAGACTTGTCTCACATGGCGATTATTTCTACTACCCTATCTGCTACACCAGGAAAAAACGCGTTAAGATGGGTGCAATTAGGTGCAAATCCTGCGCGCTATGCACACGATCTATATCGCACGCTACGCGAACTCGATCATCTGGCGCCACGCTTAATTTTGATTGAAGCGGTGCCCAATTTACCTGCTTGGCGGGCGATTGCGGATCGTTTGACCAAAGCCTGCGCTCGTTAATTTGGAGTCATTATGATAACTACCCTAGCAAAAGATGAAGTGCATTTAGAAATAACAGGACCGGCTGGTAAATTAGAAATGGCTGTGGGCTTACCGCACAAGCCCGAACGTGATGGTTGGGGCATTGTGTGTCATCCGCACCCGCTTTATGGCGGCACCATGGATAACAAAGTGGTGACGACATTGACGAAAACGTTTCAAGCCATGGGTCTATCTACTGTGCGATTTAATTTTCGTGGGGTAGGGCGAAGTGAAGGTCATTATGATGCGGGGAAAGGTGAGTTAGAAGATTTGCTCGCCGTGATTGCCTGGGCGCGTAAAGAAAAATTAAAGCGTGAAATTTGGTTGGCAGGTTTTTCATTTGGGGCTTACATTGCAGCCAAAGCGGCTACGGAATATCCAATCACCCGTTTGGTTACTATAGCGCCACCGGTGACCCATTTTCACATGGCGCTTTTGCCGCCGATTACGTGTCCCTGGATTTTAGTGCAAGGTGAGCAAGATGATGTTGTACCGGCAGACGAAGTTTATGCCTGGGTCAGGCAACGTGATCCGCAGCCAGAAGTGATAAAATTCCCCACTGCCGGCCATTTTTTTCATGGCCAGCTGGGGGAGTTGCGAGAAACATTACTGGAAGCCTTGAGGCGTTAGAACCTGGGGCGTTTATTGGGGTGCTCTTCAAGGTTCATGTCGCTTTTTAGAGTTGCCTCTTCTGTCCGGCTAATTAGGCCTTCTTTACCTGCTTTATCTCTAAAAATCTGAGCTTGGACTTGAGCGATATGCTCCTCAGCTGCATCTAAACCGGGTTGTTTGATTGCGAACTGGTGCTGAGTAAGATTGAGATAACCATATCCAAGCTCGCCCTTTGATTTTTGAACCTCACAATAATACATCATGGCATTAACTAAACCGCGCGGAAAATCCCCCTCAATGCGCATGGCGACTTTCAAGTCAGGATTGATGGCGCGGATATTTTCAATGATGGTTATAGCAATTTTTAACATTTCCTTTTGCGCGCGGATTTTTTTTTCATTAGAGGCAAAAAGGCTATTGCCGCTTGCTATTTTCTCTAATTTTTTTATTTCATCAGGGTCAACACGAAATTCCGAGATAATTCTTCCTTCAGTAAACTTTTCAACGGTGCAAACATTAAATGATTTTGGTGCGCCATCATCCATTAAATTATCGGCTTTGCGCGCCACAATGGTGGAGACGCGCACTGAGTTAGCACTAATGTTGCGAGGTAAAATGTGAGCAGCAAGCTGTGCTTGGGTAGGAGCGTTTTTACTAATGATGGATTGCACTTTATCTTCAATCAAACTAGATAAGGTAGGAAGATCATCGCTTTGTAATATTTCAGCTCTATTACTGTAATGCTGAACGTATAAAATGTCACTGGTCGCCCGTTCGAGCTTGGGTCTTAGTTCCTGCAATATTTGATTTGATTCTGTAAGTAAAGCCCTAACTTTTTGGATATTATTTGGTGCAGCCGCCACCGCTGGTTGAACATATCCCTCAGCGTAAGCAATATAACTCTCTAAGCGTTGACGAATTTGATCACATTTATTGGCGTAATTAGTCAACGCACTTAAATCGACCAAATCCTGATTATGGCCAACTTTGCCCCATATTAATGCTAGATTGTTTTCAATTTTATCAAACCCAACCTGTTGTATGGAGTTAACATCATTAGCAATTTTCTTTTGAACACCATCATTCTTTGTTAATTGATCGTACTCGTTTTGTATCTCAGTCATTTTTTGATGAGCAGCCATGACATTTGCATCATCTGGAGCATTTGTTACTTCATTGGCGGCTGCTCTTAAGTCTGCTGCGATCCGTTTAAGCCATTCTGGCGCGTTTTTTGGCAAAGTAGAAACATTATCATTTACACGTCTTGCTTGCGTCTTTGCCTGGATGGGGCTGATAGCCGGTGGTGGTGGAAGAGATCCTGGGGTGGTGACGGGGGTGCTAGCGGCAGAAGCAGGCGCTGGAGGAAGTCGTCCTGCTGGAGCGGGTGATTGTGCATCAGTTGGTGCTGATGACTTTGGAACGGGCATTGCATCTGGCGCTTCTGCTGGGGCGGGTGATTGTGCATCAGCTGGCGCCGATAGATTTGGAATGGGTACTGCGCCCGACACTTCTGCTGGGGCGGGTGGTTGATTAGCTGGCGCCAATAGATTTGGGATGGGTACTGCGCCCAGCACTCCTGCTGGCGCGGGTGATTGTGCATCAGCCGGCGCTGGTGGAGGTGATGCAAGAGATGACTTTAATATGAGTTCATTTACTGTGGTAATAACAGTATTTACAGTTTCGGTAATCCTTGAAGTTGCTGACTTAAAATTTTCATCGTTTAGAGCAGCTAAGTTGGTTTCTGCTGCGCGGAGTGCTCGCTGAATTTCCTCGTCGGCATTGCTTGAGGGGAGTTGTAATTGGCGTTCTCTTAGTTCGGCAATTTTTTCCTCGATTATTGGACGAAATTCCGCCAGTGAGTTTGGCTGCAAATCATTAGGAATTCCCACTATCGTATTTAAACGCGTACCAGCCATATTATTCTCCCCGTAATTACATTTCTAACAGGATACATTAATGTGCTTAATTTATTATTAAATTTCTAATTACTCTACTTTTTTTCAGTATAGTGCATGTTTTACAGATAAAATTTCAGACTATCCCTATGATAACACATCAATCCCACTCAGATGAGAATCATTCTCATTTGCCTTGACACTCATTTAAAACCAGAGAATACTAGAGTTCTCAAAACAAGGGGTTATCAATATGCGGGTTAGCGATTTATCCGTTGGACAAAAAGCCGTTATTGTTACGCTTAATCAAGGAGATAGCGCTTATCGCCAACGCCTCCTCAGTATGGGCTTATTGCCAGGTACTGAATTTATCGTGCAACGCATGGCCCCCTTAGGTGATCCCATCGAAATTCGTGTCCGCGGTTTTGCGTTAAGCCTGCGCAAAGCGGAAGCTAACATTTTATCAATAAAAGTAGTGCCTGTATGAATGACTGCTGCCAAGCCAAATCCATAACGCCCACCCAACGTGCAGCAACGATTGCTCTGGTTGGTAATCCCAATTGCGGTAAAACCACATTGTTTAACGCACTAACGGGTTCAACACAGCGGGTTGGTAATTGGCCAGGGGTGACGGTTGAGCGTAAAATCGGTTCACTGGTGTTGGGTGAAGCCGTAGCAGAGGTGGTTGATTTGCCTGGCGTCTACTCACTCACCATGGCCAATTTAAGCACAGCCATTGATGAGCGCATTGCTTGCGAATTCGTTTTATCGCAACCACTTGATGTTATCGTCAATATTGTCGATGGTTCACAATTAGAGCGTCATCTTTATTTGACCACGCAGCTCATGGAATTGGGCGTGCCGATTATTTTGGCCGTTAACATGATGGATGTGGTAAAAAGCCGCAATCAACACTTAGATTTAGTCGCTTTATCGCAAGCGTTCGGCTGTAAAGTGGTAGCACTTGAAGCGCATCGCGGCAATGGTTTAGAAAATTTAGTTCAGCAAATTCAAGAGTGCATTACCTGTCATTGCTTGCCAAAGCCGCTGGTTTATCCGGCGCCACTCCAAACCGCCATTAGTACTTTAGCGCAAAGTGTGCCGGCGTTACATTCCGCTAACCGCGCTTGGACTGCCATTCGTTTATTAGAAAATGATGCGTGGGTCATGAATCAAATGCCAGCTGCCATTTTACAAACGGCTTTGGAAACGCAGCAACGCATCAACGCGCAATTGCAGGAAGATGCCGATATTTTATTAGCGGATGCGCGTTATCAATTTATTCAACAGCATTTGCAAACTTGCTATCAAGCCGCAACGAGTGAAAAAGTCAGTTGGACAGAACGCATTGATCAAGTGGTTTTAAACCGTTATTTAGGCTTGCCAATATTTTTTTCCATCATGTATTTATTGTTTGTGTTTGCCATTAATGTGGGTGGTGCTTTCCAAGATTTTTTTGATATTACCAGTCAAACATTATGCGTTGATGCGCTTGCTTACGGTTTAAGTGCGTTGCATGCGCCAACGTGGTTAATTGCTTTATTAGCAGGTGGCATTGGCAAAGGCATCAACACGACCATCACTTTTATTCCCGTGATTGGCGCGCTGTTTCTTTTCCTCTCTTTTCTCGAAGATTCCGGTTACATGGCGCGTGCTGCGTTTGTCGTCGATCGCGCGATGCGTTTTTTAGGATTACCTGGCAAAGCCTTTGTGCCAATGATTGTTGGTTTTGGTTGTAATGTACCTGCGGTCATGGCGGCGCGCACACTGGAAAATAAACGCGATCGCATCTTAACCATTATGATGGCCCCTTTTATGTCTTGCGGTGCGCGCCTTGCAATTTTTGCTGTCTTTACCACCGCCTTTTTTCCGCACGGCGGACAAAATGTGGTATTTGCTTTGTATTTAATTGGTATCGCCATGGCAGTATTAACGGGATTAGTGTTACGCACAACGCAATTACGTGGTGATGTAGCGCCGCTTGTGATGGAGCTGCCCTTGTATCATTGGCCACGTTTTAACAGTTTGCTGCATCATGCCTGGTCTCGTTTAAAAGGATTTGTGTTTCGTGCGGGTAAATTAATTGTGCCTATTTGTTTATTGTTGGGCGCACTGAATACTTTAAATGTGGATGGTAGCTTAAATACCGGTGATGCCAGCACGAACTCTTTGTTATCGGTGGTTGGCAAATCAGTCACGCCGCTTTTCGCGCCCATGGGTATTCATGCCGATAATTGGCCGGCAACGGTTGGTTTAGTAACCGGTGTGTTAGCAAAAGAAGTCGTGGTGGGAACGCTTGATTCTTTATATTCCCAATTAGGTGCTTTGCAAGTGACGGGGGGTGGCGTTGCCATTTGGAGTAATTTGCAAGCGGCTTTTCAATCCATCCCGGATAATTTAGCAGGGCTTGGTCAAGCTTTTACTAACCCCGTTTTAGCGCAAGCGCCAATTCATGCGTTAAATCAATCCGTCTATGGCATGATGTATCAGAAATTTGATGGGCAAGTGGGTGCATTTGCTTATTTATTATTTGTCTTACTGTATTTCCCTTGCGTTTCAACGGTCGCTGCGATGCTGCGCGAATTACATCGCGGTTGGGCTATTTTTTCCGTAGCGTGGATGACGGGTGTTGCATATGGCGCGGCAGTTTTCTTTTATCAAGCGGCGACTTGGCGCGAGCATCCCTTTTCATCTAGCTGTTGGTTAGTGGGCATTTTGGCCAGTTTTGCTTTGGTCGTTATTATCATGCGCTATTTGCAATTTACTAAATCGAAAGGTGTTTTGCAGCTTTCTTTGGAGTCAGCATGAGTCTTGTCGAGCTCAAACAACACATGATGGCAGTAAAAATGACAAGTTTGAGCCACTTGTGCAGTCATTTTAATGCAGAGCCCGAAACTTTACGGTGTTTATTGTCACACTGGATTGCAAAGGGCAAAATTCGCCCGTGTCGTTTAAAGTCGGCTTGTGGCACGAAATGTTTTAATTGCCCAGCGGCGCAAACCGAGATGTATGAGTGGTGTGAGGGATAGTACTTAGGTATACTTTTTGAATGAATATTCATCATTAGAGTATTAACCCATGGATGAGCCAATCAACGAAAGCCCGACCGATGCCGCCCAATCAAACGGCGCGCCCGTTTTAATTCAACCCTTATTACGCCAAGTGGTGAATGAACAAGCCGCTTTTGGCCCCATCGATTTAAATGATTATGTGGAATCCCCCAATCGTAGCGATAAGCCGCGGTTTAGTGCGGTGCTTGCGAGCGATGCTGCTTTGCCTGCTGGTTTAATTTGCACTGCGGATGGCCAGTTTACGGGTATTCCTGCGAAAGGCACGGCTGGCGTGTACGATGTCATTATCACTGCGGAAAATAATGACGGTAGTTTACAAATTCCTTTACTGTTTTTAATCAAACCTAGCCTTGCAACAAAAAGCAGTGATTACTTAGAAAAAGTAAAAAATCAGGTTTGGGAAGCATTAATCAACCAGCAACCAGTGCCTGAATTAGCGGATTTATTAGATCGCCCGGTTACCGAATTAGATATTTATTATTTACTTGAACGCTGGGGGATTTTAAAAATTTGGGATGCCTTCAATTTAGATCCACCGCACGAGAAAAAATTACTGCAGTTAGACGGTTTGAATGAGCACTATAACGTTTACGATTGCGGCTGCTTTTTAATCGGTGCACCGAAAAACCTATTTTCGCATGAGCGGACATTGCAAGATGGTTTGCAAATGGCCCAAATCATGGCGCGCGAAGTGTATCATCGGGGTTGGGTGGTTGAGTTGGTTGGATTTGAAAAGTTCACTCGGGCTGCTTGGGTTGAAATTCAACAGCTTGGCGATAAGTTGGGTAAGCGTTTGGAAGTGATTAATTTTAATCCAAGCCCAGGAGATGTGAAGTTATACAATGACATCGCTTCTATGCGCCGAGATTAAGTATTCACTAATGTTTCGCGTCTATAATTAATTTAATAGTTAAATTAAACGTTGAGGTTTATTTATGCAGCACGGATTTCCACCTAACGGCATGCCTAACCAGCAAACAAGTCAGCCCCCGCTTACTGAAAAACAAAAAGAAGCTGCGGCATGGCGAGGTCATCAAATTCGTGACATTTATACCAAACGTTTTGGAACCCTTAGCGAATGGAGTCGTATTTTATCCTATGATCCAGTTAATTTTCCTTTAGAAGCGGCAGAAATTGAACGGATTAAAAAAATGGATGAGGAGAATGCCAATAAAACGGGAAAACCCATGTTCGTAGCGCTTGGCGCAGCCTCTATTGGTAAGCTACCCCCAGGAATTTATAAAAATGGTTACTCAAAAGATGGCGATAAAGATTTAAAAAAATTTAACATTCTGGTTGATCTTGATGGTTCTATTCGTCCCACTCCTCCTCGCACTAGTTCGACTTTGCGTAAAAAAGGTTTTAGCGAAGTAATGGATTTCATTGCTATGCAGGGGTCTGATACGCTGAAAGTGAAATTGGGTGGAGAGATGCATCATGAGCATCTAAACCACTTTCTTCATTTGCATAAAAAAGAATTATTCATGATGTTAAAGTTAGCGGAACGGAAAGGCATGGCGCTGAATTTAACGGAGCCGAATACGAGATTTGTCATTAACCGACTTTCCAAAACAGCTCAAGATCGTATAGCTAGAATTGCGTTGGCGTTAGAGCAAAACGTTGCCGCTCAACGCATGATGAGTAGTGCTGGTAATAGTAAAATATTTGAAGATTTGGGTAACCAATTAACTCAAAATACTAATAAAGATTATCAAGCAGTTGACACTGAAATAAGAAATGCTACTGCAGATAAAAAGCCAGATTTATTAAAGGCGCAATTGGACGATCTTGGTAAGCGCTTAGAAGCCACGTCAACTGCTCGCGACGAAGTGCGTAAAGCGCTAAATGCCCAGCAAAATATTATTGATAATCCAGCAAGTGCTATGGCTAAACGTATTGAAACATTGCATAAGCGAGGTTTTTGGAAGCGGAACTGGAAAGCTCTAAAGGAAAATCTTGCGTTTAAAACTGAAGAAGATCGCATGAAAAAATACGCAAATGACGTTAAGACACCTGAGGGGGCTTATGAAAAAGTGAGTGAGGTACGCAAGCAATCTGATGGATTTCAAGATAAATTGTTGGCAGCTGATTTAAAAGAATTAAAGGCGATAGAAGAGCGTTTAACGTCTTTAAGACAGCAGGTCCAAGCGATACCAGAAACTCCTACCCCTGATCCTAAGCGTGCAGAATTGGTGAAACAAGTTCAAACGTTAACGGAATCTCTGAATAAGAACATGGGTGAAAGAAGTGAGAGACAGCAGCCTAAAAATGAAAATAATTTAACGATGATTGATCCTTTGAAATTGTTAAATGAAAATGTCAAAATTAATTTGAATAACAGATATAATCCACAAGCCAACCGTAATCCAGGCCCATAATTAGCCATTGTCACTCTGTGCTCCCTCAGCTACAATCAGCGCCTCACCTTTATTGAGGCGCTGCTATGGCACGTAAACCCTTCATTGCAGGTAATTGGAAAATGCATGGATCGCAAGTTCAAGTAACGGACTTGGTGATGGGCATTCTTGCGCAATCTAACGTTGGTCAATCTATTGATGTTGTTGTTTTGCCCACTTTCGTGCATTTAGCAAAAGTACTTCAGCTAACGCAAGACGCAGGGCTGCAAGTCGGTGCGCAGAATTTATATTGGGGTACGCAGGGTGCTTTTACCGGCGAAGTGTCTGGTTCCATGTTGAAAGATTTGGGTTGCCGTTATGTGTTAGTAGGCCATTCCGAACGCCGTACTTTATTTAAAGAAGATTTATCCACCGTGGCGGCTAAATTTAAAGCAGCACTGGCTGCACAACTTTGCCCCATTCTTTGTATTGGTGAAACGCAAGCGGAACGTGAAAGTGGTCAAACCGAGCGCGTTTTACATGATCAAATTACATCCATCATCACCGAAGCCGGTATTGATAGCCTTGGCCAAGCGATTATTGCCTATGAACCCGTTTGGGCAATTGGTACAGGTTTAACCGCTACTCCCGAACAAGCGCAACAGGCCCATGCCTACATCCGTCAATTAATAGCGCAAAATAATGTTGATCTTGCGAAAACTATTCGTATACTTTACGGCGGTAGCATGAAAGCGGATAATGCAGACGCATTATTAGCTATGCCAGATATTGATGGTGGTTTAATCGGCGGTGCCTCATTAGACCCGAAAAGCTTTTTGGCTATTTGTGATGCAGCGTGTCATCGGCTGGAAACAGCAGGCGCACATTTTTAACCTAACGTAGGTGATTGGCGAATGTACCAAATCATATTGCTTTTTCATGTATTAATCGCTGTTTGCGTGATTGCACTGGTTTTAGTGCAACAGGGCAAAGGTGCGACCATGGGGGCCGCGTTTGGCAGTGGCGCGTCACAAACCGTTTTTGGTAGCCGTGGTTCAGGTTCCTTCTTATTTCGTTTCACGCTGGGTTTAATCATTGCCTTTTTTGTGACCAGCTTGTTTTTAAATTACATGGCCACATCGGCTTATAAGCAAGAACGCGTTTTGCAGCTCCCAATGGCGCCGCGACAACTCGCTCCTGCTACAACGAATGATACTGCTCCTGTGACGACACCCACGCCGTCACCGACAGCGCCAAAGCAAAACTAGTTAACTTTGTCGACGTGGTGGAATTGGTAGACACGCTACCTTGAGGTGGTAGTGGCGCAAGCTGTGACGGTTCGAGTCCGTCCGTCGACACTAAAATAATAGGCTCTCTTCGCTAACGCGGAGAGGGTCTTGTTAGTTTTTGGGAATATAAAAAGAGATGCTCCTTTCTTCCTCGCATGCGGGAGAGTGGAACCTAAGCCTGAACCTTATAGGGTATTTAGAAATCTTCGGGTATAATATTGCCTGCTTCTACTTGCTCAACTTAGTTTAAAAAGGAGAGTCGGTTGCTAGATAATTATTTGCCAGTCCTTATATTTATGATTATTGGCCTTGGGGTGGGTATCATCGCGCCAGTGCTCGGCTATCTATTGGGCCCAAAAAAACCCAATCCCGAAAAAAACTCCGCTTATGAATGTGGTTTTGAGCCTTTCAATGATGCGCGCGCACCATTTGATGTGCGTTATTACTTAGTCGCCATCCTGTTCATCATCTTCGATTTAGAAACTGCCTTTCTCGTGCCTTGGGCAGTAGTGTTCCGCCAATTGGGTTGGTTTGGTATGGCGGTCATGGGATTATTTTTACTATTGTTAACCGTTGGTTTTATTTATGAGTGGAAGAAAGGGGCCCTCGAATGGGAATGAGTGACTTGGTCAAACCGAGCTTTTATGTCACCTCGGTAGAGAATGTGTTTAATTGGGCACGCTCGGGATCGCTCTGGCCCATGAGTTTTGGTTTAGCCTGCTGTGCAGTGGAAATGATGCATGCAGCGGCTTCTCGTTATGACTTAGACCGTTTTGGCGTCATTTTTCGCCCAAGCCCCCGTCAATCCGATTTAATGATTGTCGCCGGCACGCTCTGCAACAAAATGGCACCCGCATTACGAAAGGTGTATGACCAAATGTCGGAACCACGCTGGGTTATTTCCATGGGTTCTTGCGCCAATGGCGGTGGTTATTACCATTATTCTTACGCGGTCGTGCGTGGCTGTGATCGCATTGTGCCAGTGGATGTTTACGTTCCGGGCTGTCCGCCAACGGCAGAAGCATTGGTTTATGGAATTATTCAATTACAAAATAATATTCGACGCAAAAAAGTCATAAAACGCGAGGCTCAGCATGGCGAATAATGCCGAATTAATGCGCCTCTTAACCGAGCGCTATGCGCAATCAATTATTGAGATGAAGCATGACAAACACGAAGTAACGGTTAACGTTGCTGCTGAAAACCTATTGGTTTTGGCAAAAGCGCTCCGTGACGATGCCGATTTGCGCTTTGATAGTTTAATGGATGTGACAGCGGTTGATTATTTACATTACGGTTTAGATGAGTGGCAAACCCAATCGACCACTGAAACCGGTTTTAGCCGCGGCACCACATATAATTTTTTACGCGAAGAGCCCGGCAAGCCACATCGTTTTAGCGTGGTGTATCATTTATTGTCTTACCCACATAACCATCGTTTACGTTTAAAAGTCGCACTCACCAATGATGCGGAATTAATGGTTGATAGCGTTAACGGTATTTGGCCTGCTGCCAATTGGTTTGAGCGTGAAGTTTTTGACCTGTTCGGTATTTTTTTCCGGGGTCATCCGGATTTGCGCCGCATTTTGACTGACTATGGTTTTGTCGGTCATCCATTTCGCAAAGATTTCCCGCTGATTGGCCGTGTTGAAGCGCGCTACGATGCCAAGCAAAAACAAGTGATTTATGAACCCGTGAGCATTGAGCCGCGTATCTTAGAACCGAAAGTCATTCGCCACGATAACCGTTATGCTGTTCCAGAGGAACCGTCGCATGGAAAATAATTTACTCGCCAACGCGCCGGAAATTCGCAATTACGTTTTCAATTTCGGCCCACAACATCCAGCCGCACACGGTGTGTTGCGTCTCATTTTAGAAGTGGATGGTGAAACCATTGTCCGTGCTGATCCCCATGTTGGTTTGCTGCACCGTGCGACGGAAAAATTAGCCGAAAGCAAACCGTTTAATCATTCGATCGGTTACATGGACCGCCTCGATTACGTTTCCATGATGTGTAATGAACATGGCTACGTCTTAGCGATTGAAAAACTACTCGGCATCACGCCGCCAGAACGTGCGCAATACATTCGCGTCATGTTCGATGAAATTACCCGCATTTTAAATCATTTACTTTGGCTTGCAGCACACAGTTTAGATAATGGCGGTATGGCCGTCTTTTTATACTGCTTTCGTGAGCGCGAAGATTTACTCGATTGCTACGAAGCCGTTTCTGGCGCCCGCATGCATGCTACCTATTATCGCCCGGGTGGTGTGTATCGTGATCTACCCGATCAAATGCCACAATTTAAGCCTTCTAAATGGCACAATGAAAAAGAAGTGGCGCAGTTAAATGATAACCGCCAAGGGTCTTTGCTCGATTTCATTTGGGACTTTACCGAACGCTTTCCCACTTGCGTTGATGAATATGAGGGTCTATTAACCAACAACCGTATTTGGAAACAGCGTACTGTTGATATCGGTATCATTTCACCCGAGCGCGCCATCGCATTAGGCTTTACTGGCCCCATGTTACGTGGTTCCGGTGTTGCCTGGGATTTGCGCAAAAAGCAACCGTATGAAGTTTATAGTCGTTTGGATTTTGATATTCCAGTGGGTGTTAACGGCGATTGTTACGATCGTTATTTAGTGCGCGTCAATGAAATGCGTCAATCCAATCGCATCATTCGTCAGTGTGTTGAGTGGCTGAAGAAAAATCCAGGCCCTGTGATGATTGAAGATTATAAAATTGCACCTCCACCGCGTGCCGAAATGAAGACTAGCATGGAAGCCCTGATCCATCATTTTAAAAATATGACGGAAGGCTATAACGTGCCCGTGGGCGAAGTGTATACCGCTATTGAACATCCAAAAGGGGAGTTTGGTGTCTATTTAGTGTCAGATGGCGCCAATAAACCGTATCGCTTAAAAATCCGTCCTGCTGGTTTCCCCCATTTAGCAGGCTTAAATGAACTCATCCAAGGCCACATGATATCTGACGTGGTTGCGGTATTATCCAGTTTAGACATTGTTTTTGGTGAGATCGACCGATGAACGAAGCCACACCACAATTACCTGTAGCCATACGTGAGCACATTGATCAATGGGTGCTCCGCTATCCACCCGAACAAAAACGTTCTGGCGTGTTTGAAGCATTGCGGGTTGTGCAAGAACATAATGGCGGCCACTTAACCAAACCTTGGATGAATGCAGTCGCTGATTATTTAGACATGCCTCACATTGCCGTCTATGAAATTGCGACGTTTTATACCCTCTATAATTTAGAACCCGTGGGTAAGCATGTTATTCAAGTCTGCAGCAATATTTCGTGCGGTTTAAATAATGCGAAACAAATCATTGAACATTTTAAAACAACCCTCGGCATTAATATGGATGAAACGACAGCTGATGGCATGTTCACTTTGCGCGAAGTGGAATGTTTAGGTGCTTGTATCGCCGCACCGGTTTGCCAAATTGGTAAAAAATATTATGAACAATTAACACCTGCCAAAGTGGATACCATTTTAGCGGATTTGAAGGGGTAAGACATGGCGAATGAAATTTGTTTTCGAACGCTAAATTTAGATAAACCCTGGACGCTAAAAACTTACATGGAAGCGGGTGGATATGCGCAGTTACGTAAAATATTAACTGAAAATACGCCTCCCGAAAAAGTTGTGGAAGTGATTAAAGTTTCTGCATTGCGCGGCCGCGGGGGTGCTGGGTTTGCAACCGGCATGAAGTGGAGTTTTATCCGCCGTGATTTGCCAGGTCAAAAATATTTATTATGCAATTCCGATGAAGGTGAACCTGGAACTTGCAAAGACCGCGATATTTTACGTTTTAACCCACACCAAGTCATTGAAGGCATGATCATTGGTGGTTATGCCATGGGTGCAACGGTTGGATATAATTACATTCGCGGTGAATACTGGGAACCGTTTGAACGTTTTGAAGCAGCATTGGCTGAAGCGCGCGAAGCCGGTTTTTTAGGTAAAAATATTTTAAATTCAGGGTTTGATTTTGATTTGTATTCGCATCTCGGTGCGGGTGCATACATTTGTGGTGAAGAAACCGCCTTAATGGAATCGTTGGAAGGGAAGCGCGGTTTACCGCGTAACAAACCCCCCTTTCCTGCTGCACGGGGTGTGTATGGTAAACCAACCACGATTAACAACACGGAAACGTTTGCCTCGATTCCTGTCATTTTAGAAAAAGGGTCGGAATGGTTTTTAAATTTAGGCAAACCGAATAATGGCGGTTGCAAAATTTTCTCGGTAACGGGACAAGTGATGAAACCGGGTAATTATGAAATACCGCTCGGCACACCATTTAGCGAACTATTGGCCATGGCGGGTGGTTTGCGTGAAGGCCGTAAGTTAAAAGCGGTAATTCCTGGCGGTTCGTCCATGCCTATTTTACCAGCTGATGTCATGATGTCGCTGACGATGGATTTTGATTCTATCCAAAAAGCCGGTTCGGGTTTAGGTTCAGGGGCCGTGATTGTGATGGATGATACCGTTTGTATCCCCCATTTATTAGCACGTATTTCTCAGTTTTATTATCACGAATCCTGTGGTCAGTGTACGCCGTGTCGCGAAGGAACGGGTTGGTTGTACCGTCTTGCGGATGACATTATCAGTGGCCGCAGCGATAAAGCCGACATTGAAACCTTACGGCGTGCCGCTAAAAACATTGAAGGCCGTACTATTTGTGCCTTTGGTGAAGCAGCCGCCTGGCCAGTGGGTGGTTGTTTAAAACATTTCTATGATGAATTTGTCTATCACATCGAACATGGCACTTGCATGCCAGGAACGGAGTAACGCGTATGGCCGATATAGAAATTGAAATTGACGGGCAGACGCTTAAGGCGCAACCGAATCAAACTGTTATTCAAGTGGCAGATGCGGCGAACATTTATATTCCGCGCTTTTGTTACCATAAACAGTTGTCCATTCCAGCAAACTGCCGGATGTGCTTAGTGGAAGTGGAAAAGATGCCCAAGGCAGTGCCTGCTTGCGCAACGCCAGTCATGGCCGGCATGAAAGTGTTTACGAAATCTGCCAAAACCTTATCCGCACAGCGCGCGGTAATGGAATTTTTATTAATTAATCATCCGCTCGATTGCCCCGTCTGCGATCAAGGTGGTGAGTGTGAATTGCAAGATCTATCGATGGGCTACGGTAGCTCGCATTCCGAATATACTGAATGCAAGCGCTCTTTCCCCATTGATGATTTTGGTCCATTAGTCGCTGCTGAAATGACGCGTTGCATTACTTGCACCCGTTGCGTGCGTTTTGGTGATGAAATTGCTGGTAAACGCGAATTGGGCGCAACATTCCGCGGCGAGCAAACCGAAATTGGCACCTACATCAAATCCGCCATCACTTCCGAAGTGTCAGGCAATATTATCGATTTATGCCCAGTCGGTGCATTAACGTCTAAGCCCTATCGTTTTTCGGCACGTGCTTGGGAATTGCAACAAGCTCCTTCAATTAGCCCACACGATTGTTGGGGTTCCAATCTCAATGTGCACACACGCTATGGTGAAGTGAAACGCGTTGTATCGCGTGAAAATATGGCGGTGAACCAAACTTGGATTTCTGATCGCGATCGTTTTGCTTACAGTGGTTTGTATCATGAAGATCGTTTGCAAGAACCTCAAATTAAAGTGCAGGGCGCATGGCAAACAGTGTCTTGGCAGCGCGCTTTTGAAGCGGTGGCTGAGCAATTGCATGCAGCATTAGATAAAGATCCCGAACAATTAGGCGCTTTAGCTTCACCCAATGCCACCTTAGAAGAATTTTATTTACTGCAAAAACTCGCGCGCAGTTTAGGCAGTTCGAACATTGATTATCGTTTGCGGACGAGTGACACGGAAGATCAAGCAGAGTTACCACGCTTTTTAGGCTTTAATGCACCGCTTGCCACTTTGGATGAAGCGGATGCAGTGGTGTTAATTGGTAGTAATCTATCGAAAGAGCAACCCCTCGCGGGTGTGCGGGTGCGCGGTGCCGTGAAAAAAGGTGCTAGTGTCATCGCCATCAATCCAGTGGATTATGAATTTAATTTTAAAGTGCAAATAAAGCACATTGTTGCTCCCCATTTGTTGCCGAATGAATTAGCAAAACTCGTGATGGATGAAAATTCCACGCTGCAGAACGCTTTAAAAGGTAAACAAAAAGTCGTGGTTTTATTGGGTGCGTTAGCGTTGCATCATCCCCACGCAGCGATTATTCGCCAGATTGCGCAGAAATTAGCAGGACAATGCCAAGCGACATTAGGTTATTTGACGGATGGGGCAAATGCGGCGGGTGGTGCTTTAGCCGGTGCGTTACCGCATCGCGGTCCCGGTGGTATTGCCGTGGAAAAAATAGGTTTAAGCGCGGATGCAATGTGGAAAAATCCTCGCAAAGCTTATCTTTTACTGAACGTTGAACCAGACCATGATTGCAATCACCCCGCCCAAGTGACGGCTGCATTAGCCAAAGCGGAAACGGTCATCGCATTATCTATGTATCGCAATCCTATTTTAGAACAACACGCGACAGTGATTTTACCTTTAACACCATTTACCGAAACCGCTGGTACCTTTGTCAATGCTCAAGGGTTAGCGCAGCGTTTTTCAGGCGTTGCTAAACCAGTTGGTTCAGCTCGCCCGGGTTGGAAAATTTTGCGTGTGCTCGGTAATTTTTTACATGTTGATGGTTTCGACTATGAAAGCGTTGAAGATATTCGTCAGGAATATGATGCGTTAATCAATAGCCTCGATGTCTCTGAACCGTCACCTTTCCCGTATATGGATAATCAAGTCCAAACCAAAACCACCTTAAGTCGGATTGGTGAAGTGCCTATTTATGCATTAGATAGTTTAGTGCGCCGCGCCAAACCGTTGCAAAGTATGCAAGCCTTGATGGAAGGGGATGTGTCCGCATTGCGCGTCCACCCTGAAACGGGGTCGACTTTACGGTTAACGGCAGGCGGCAAGGCGACTGTCAAACAAGCGGGCAGTGCAAGTGTCACCCTGTCCGTGATTTTTGATGAACGTATTGCTAAATCAGCTGTGTGGGTTGCAGGCGGTATTGAAGCGACGCGCCAGCTTGGTGATTTATTGGGTGAAATCGAGGTACAACCAGCATGATGATGGATACCATACTGTTTCTGGCCTACATCGTTTTAAAGATTGTCGGCATCATTTTAGGTTGTGTGGTTTTAGTGCTTTATCTCACGTATTTTGAGCGTAAAGTCATCGGCTACATGCATTCACGCATCGGCCCAAATCGCGTTGGTCCACGCGGTCTGTTGCAACCTTTCGCAGATACGATCAAACTGTTGGTGAAAGAAATCATCGTACCAACACCCTCCAATCGCTTTTTATTTATTTTGGCACCGATCATTAGCTTTTCAACGGCGTTAATTGGTTGGGCTGTGATTCCGTTTGGTGATGGGATTGTGTTATCTAATATCAACGCGGGGGTGCTCTATACGCTCGCGATTTCTTCATTTGGTGTGTATGGTATTTTAATTGCCGGTTGGGCATCCAACTCAAAATATGCCATGTTTGGTGCATTACGTGCGGCGGCGCAGTCCATTTCCTATGAAATCGCCATGGGGTTTTCGTTAATTGGCGTGATGATGGCAGCAGGTTCTCTTAATTTCCAAACGATCGTCAACGCGCAACAAGGGGGCATTTGGCATTGGTTTTTATTGCCACTCTTGCCACTCTTTTTTACTTACTGGATCTCAGGCGTTGCCGAAACCAACCGCGTACCGTTTGACGTGGCGGAAGGTGAATCGGAAATTGTCGCCGGTTTTCACGTTGAATATTCAGGCGTGACGTTCGCGCTTTTTTTCTTCGCTGAATACGTGAACATGACCCTCATTTCCGCCTTGATCTCATTAATGTTTTTAGGCGGTTGGTTATCACCTTTCCAAGGCATTCCTTATTTAGAAAGCGCATTTGCTTGGGTGCCGGGCCCGATTTGGTTATTAGCAAAAGTGTGTTTCTTCCTTTATTGCTATTTATGGTTCCGAGCCACTTTCCCGCGCTACCGTTACGATCAGATCATGCGGTTAGGTTGGAAAGTATTTTTACCATTAACACTTATTTGGGTCGTGGTGATTGCACTCGCTGTGCAATTTAAAGTGGCTCCTTGGTTCGCTTAAGAGAGAGACTCATGATTTTAAATCGCATCGTGCAAAGCATTAAATCCTTCTCCTTCTGGGACTTACTGGTTGGTATGCGCATCACCAACCGCTATTTTTGGCGGAAAAAATTTACCATACAATATCCTGAAGAAAAGACGCCCACTTCCCCGCGTTTTCGGGGTATTCACGCGCTGCGCCGTTATCCGAATGGGGAAGAGCGCTGCATTGCTTGCAAATTATGCGAAGCGGTTTGTCCTGCGTTAGCGATCACCATTGATTCTGAGCCGCGCGAAGATGGTACGCGCCGCACCACGAAGTATGAGATTGATTTATTTAAATGCATCTATTGCGGCTTGTGCGAAGAATCTTGTCCTGTTGATTCCATCGTTTTAACTAACATGAGTGATTACCATTTTGAAAATCGTGGCGAAAACATTATGACGAAACAAAAATTACTGGCGATAGGCGATAAATATGAAGCCAGTATTGCTGAAGATCGCACTCAAGATGCGGAGTATCGATAATGCTAGCGAATACCTTCATTCATCTCATTTTTTATGCGTTTGCAACGCTTGCCGTTGGATCAGCACTGTATGTCATTACAGCAAGCAATCCGGTGCGTAGTGTCTTAGCGCTTGTTGTCACCTTCTTTGCCATGACGGGCATTTGGTTATTATTAAGTGCAGAGTTTTTAGCCTTAATCTTATTGCTAGTGTACGTGGGTGCGGTCATGACCTTGTTTTTATTCGTTGTCATGATGTTAAACATTGATACCGAAAACAAACGTAAAGGGTTTGTCCGTTATTTACCCTTTGGCGCATTGCTAATGGTTTTGATCACGGGATTATTGGTGGCCGCTGTGGCACCCGGTTATTTAGGCGTGACAGCCACACCGCCGCAGCCTTTCCCCGCAGATTACAGTAACATTAGCGCGTTAGGCAGTATTCTTTTTACGCAATTTGCTTATCCCTTTGAAATTGCCGGTGTGGTTTTATTAACAGCCATTATTGCTGCGATTGCACTAGCGCATCGCGGACCATTGCGACGCAAAGTTCAGCGTGTGGATAAACAAGTGGCGGTGCGTCCCGAAGATCGCGTGCGTTTAGTGAGCATGCCCGCTGAAACGTATTCACCCTCTGCCGATGGGGTATAAAACATGATTGCACTCAATGAATATTTAATGTTGGCAGCCATTTTATTTGGTATTGGAATGGCTGGTATATTGCTGAATCGGAAAAACTTAATCGTTCTTTTCATGTCGATTGAATTAATTCTTTTGGCAGTGAATACCAATTTTGTTGCCTTCTCACATTTTTTAAGTAACTACACCGGTCAAGTGTTCGTCTTTTTTATTTTGACGGTTGCCGCGAGTGAAGCGGCGATTGGGTTGGCGATTTTAGTGGTGATTTATCGCAATCGCGCGACGATTGAAGTTGAACAGCTTGATACTCTGAAAGGGTAGACTCATGGATAATCCGTTAATGTTTGCGACAACCATCATGATTTTATTACCGCTCGTCGGCTCTTTGGTCGCGGGTTTATTAGGTAAGCAAATAGGGCGCACGGGATCGCATCGCATTGCCATCACCTGTGTGGGCACAGCTTTTGCGATTGCGTGTTGGTTGTTTTATCGCATTGTTATGAATAATCAAGCGCCGGTGGATGATACCGCCTATGTTTGGGCAACTGCAGGCAACTTGCAATTTTCCATCGGTTTTTTAATTGATCGGTTAAGCGTTGTCATGAGTGTCATTGTCTTATTTGTGTCACTCATGGTGCACATTTATACGATCGGTTACATGCACGATGATCCGGGATACACGCGCTTTTTCAGTTATGTCTCATTATTTACCTTCGCCATGTTGACCTTGGTGATGGGAAATAATTTCTTATTATTATTTTTCGGTTGGGAAGGGGTGGGTTTAGTTTCCTACTTGCTCATCGGTTTTTGGTTTAAACGCGATTCAGCCGTACAAGGTAGTTTAAAAGCGTTCTTGGTGAATCGTATTAGTGATATTGGCTTTTTATTGGCAATTGCTGCGGTCCTCATGCATTTTGGTTCCATCACATACAGCGAAGTGTTCCAGCAAGTTTCGTTCGTGGTCAATAAGACCATGTACTTGTTCCCGAACTACTCCGTTTCTGTCATTACAGTCATTTGTATTTTGCTCTTTATTGGTGCGATGGGTAAATCCGCACAAGTGCCAATGCACGTTTGGTTACCCGAATCGATGGAAGGTCCAACCCCCATTTCTGCCTTGATTCACGCCGCCACCATGGTAACAGCAGGTATTTATATGGTGGCGCGTATGTCACCTTTATTTGAATATTCACCGACTGCCTTAAGCCTGGTATTAATCGTAGGTGGTACCACAGCGTTTTTCATGGGTTTATTAGCCATCACGCAAGACGATATTAAACGCGTCATTGCTTACTCAACTATTTCACAATTGGGTTACATGGCGGTCGCACTCGGTGCATCCGCTTACGATGCAGCCATTTTTCATTTAATAACCCATGCTTTCTTTAAAGCGTTACTCTTCTTATGCGCTGGATCTGTCATCATCGCTATGCATCACGAACAAGACATGCGCCGCATGGGTGGTTTAGCGCGGTATTTACCCATTACGTATTGCACCTTTGTGATTGGATCATTAGCACTTTGCGCGATTCCGCCTTTCTCTGGCTTTTTCTCCAAAGATACGATTATTGAAGCGGTGCATTTAAGTCAAACGCCAGGTGCCCAATATGCTTATTGGTGCGTATTGGCGGGTGCGTTTGTTACCCCCATTTATACCTTCCGCGCTTTATTCATGACCTTCCACGGCGAAGAACGCATGGATCATCATGTCCGCGATCATTTGCATGAGCCGGGTTGGGTGGTGTTATTACCGTTAATTTTATTAGCGATCCCAAGTGTTATCGCAGGTCAATGGCTAATTGGTCCTATGCTCTATGCTAACCCCCATCTGTTAGGTTCGAGCATTTTTGTTCTGCCCGCACATGATGTCTTAGCCGAATTAGGTAAAGAGTTTCATGGTGCTGCTAATATGGCTTTGCATGCTGCAACGACAATCACCTTCTGGTTGAGCATGGCCGGTATTTTCACGGCCTGGTTCTTTGTGCTTGCCGCACCATATGCGGGTGAGTGGTTAAAACACCGTTTCCATTTTATTTATCGCATCTTGGTTAATAAATATGGTTTTGATGCGTTTAATCAAAAAGTGTTAGTGGCCGGTACACGCGATACGGGTGAACTATTTTATCAAGTGAGCGATGTCAAAGTCATTGACGGCTTCTTTGTAGATGGTTCGGGTAAAATCATTCGCTGGTTTGCCCAAACGGCACGCGCTGTGCAAAGCGGTTATCTATATCATTACGCCTTGGCCATGGTTTTAGGTTTAGCATTCACGCTCATTTGGTATTTGTGGAGATAACATTATGTTGGCATCGCTTCTCCAATCGTTTCCGATTTTGTCTTTGCTAACCTGGCTACCGGTATTGGGTGCTGTGTTGGTACTTTTCACTGGCGGTGATAAAAATGCCAATTACGCGCGCGGTATTGCGCTCGCCGTTAGTATTTTAAGTTTATTGCTATGTATTCCATTGTATTTAGCGTTTGATCCCACAAGCTACGCCATGCAATTTAGCGAAGACCATTTATGGATCCGTGCTTACCAAATTCATTATGCGTTGGGTGTGGATGGCATTTCGCTGTTGATGGTGATTTTGTCTAATTTCACTGGCTTACTCGTCGTCATTGCCGGTTGTCATTCCATTAAAAAACGCGTTGCCCAATACATGGCGGCTTTTTTAACCTTGCAGAGCATGATTGTCGGCGTATTTTGCGCAACCGATGCCATTTTATTTTATGTTTTCTGGGAAGGGATGTTGATTCCCATGTACTTATCCATCGGCATGTGGGGAAGTGCAAATCGGTCTTATGCCTCGATTAAATTCTTCTTATTTACGTTCTTAGGCTCCATCTTAATGTTGGTTGCCTTAATTTATCTTTACAACACCACGGGTAGTTTTAGCATTCAAAACTATTACGGATTGCCCCTCGATTTGACCACGCAAAAATGGCTGTTTTTATCTTTCTTGTTGGCCTTTGCAGTAAAAGTGCCGATGTTTCCCGTGCACACGTGGTTGCCCGATGCGCACACGGAAGCACCTGCCGGTGGTTCGGTGGTGTTAGCTGCCTTGATGTTGAAATTAGGGATTTACGGCTTCTTACGCTTTAGCATGCCCATCACCCCATTAGCCTGTAGTAAATTGGCAGGCATAATGATCGCACTATCGTTAATTGCCATCGTTTACATTGGTTTAATTGCCATTGTGCAACGGGATATGAAAAAGCTTATTGCATATTCTTCTATCGCGCACATGGGTTTTGCGACCCTGGGTTGTTTCATGGTGTATGACATCGTTCGCCATATGCATACTTTGCAAGACGCTTACATGAGTTTAGAAGGCGCAGTGATCCAAATGATTTCGCACGCCTTTGGTTCAGGCGCTATGTTCTTAGGCGTGGGTTTATTAGCCGAACGATATTACAACCACAGCCGTCTCATTAAAGATTACGGCGGTGTTGCAAATACCATGCCTGTTTTTGCGGCTTTCTTTATGCTGTTTGCCATGTCCAATGTGGGTTTGCCCGGTACAGCTGGATTTGTGGGTGAGTTCATGGTGATCATGAGCGCTTTCCAAACGCACTTTTGGGTGGCAATGACGGCTGCATTGACTTTATTACTCAGTGCTTCCTACACCCTTTGGATGTATAAACGGGTTTTCTTTGGCCCCGTTGCCAATCAACAAGTAGCAGCATTTACCGATATTACTTGGACAGAAAAGCTGAATTACATTTTATTAGCCGTGGGCGTGCTGTGGATTGGGTTATATCCGCAACCATTAATCAACGTGCTACATGCCACCATTGGTCATTTGTTGTTGCAAAGTATTCCACCAGAATTTGCACTCAACATGCCGAAACAAGTTTTTTTAGGGTAGGGGCGTTATGGAAACCATATTAACGAATTGGCTGATTGCATTACCGGAAATCGCATTATTGTGTTTAGGTTCTTGCGTTTTATTGCTCGAAGCCTTTGTGCCGGGTAAACAGCGCATCGTGACTTATTACGCAGTTCAAATTTCTCTAGTGATCGCCTTTATTATCACGTTGCCCCAATTTAAAGAATATGGCGCGCCGGTCACCACTTTTGGTGGGCATTACGTTGTTGATAAACTTGCGATTCTCTCCAAATTGATCATGTACTTATTTAGTTTTTTTGCCTTTGCTTATGGCAGAGACTATTTAAACGAACGCAAAGTGTCACGCGGTGAATATTACCTGCTTGGTCTTTTTGCAGTGCTTGGTATGTCAATTATGGTATCAGCATTTAGCCTATTAACGATTTATTTAGGCTTGGAATTATCATCGCTCGCGCTCTATGCCATGATCGCTTTGCAAAAAGAATCGGTTCCCGCCACCGAAGGCGCCATGAAATATTTTGTCTTAGGTTCATTTGCTTCCGGCATATTACTTTATGGTATGTCTTTGCTTTACGGCGCTACTGGTAATATCCAAATCGACACCATTGGCACTCTTCTGGCTCAACACCCAGGCGGCATTGCGTTAGTTGGCTTAATTTTTATTTTAGCGGGCTTACTATTTAAATTCGGTGCCGTACCCTTTCATATGTGGGTGCCTGATGTTTACCAAGGTGCGGCAACGCCAACGACTTTATTTATTGCCAGTGCACCCAAGGTAGCCGCTTTTGCTATCACGGTGCGTTTGCTGGTCGGTTCACTGCCAACCTTCAGTACGGATTGGCAACAAATGTTAATCGTCGTGTCTATTTTATCGATGTTCTTTGGTAACTTGCTGGCAATTGCGCAAACCAATATTAAGCGCATGTTGGCTTATTCTTCCATTGCTCACATCGGTTATACCTTGCTCGGTATTTTAGCGGGCCCCAATTCTTCGGATGGTTATTCGGCGGCAATGTTCTACATCGCTACCTACGTATTAGTCGCCGCGGGTGGTTTTGCTATCATCGCCATTTTAAGTCACAAAGACATGAACTTTGAGCGTTTAGAAGATTATCGCGGTTTAAATGCACGTAGCCCCTGGTTAGCCTTCATGATGTTATTATTGTTATTTTCCATGGCAGGTGTTCCTCCGACCGTTGGTTTCTTCGCTAAATTAGGTTTATTGGAAGCATTGGTTGAGGCAAAACTCGTTTGGCTTGCGGTGTTAGCATTAGTGTTTGCTTTGATCGGTGCTTACTATTACTTACGTGTTGTCATGTTGATGTATTTTGAAGAACCGAATGCCGAAGTCATGAGTGAAGAAATCGTTATTTCCACTGATATGCGTTTGTTAATTACGATCAATGGCAGCGCTGCCTTAATTTTAGGCGTATTTCCAAGCTTCTTTATCGATTTGTGTCGAATTTCTGTGGGATAACTGTGTTTTATGCAATTAGCTGATTTTGATTTTGACTTGCCGCCGGAATTAATCGCACGTTATCCGATGCCACAGCGCTCATCCAGTCGTTTGTTAACACTGGATAGCGCCACTGGGAATATTTCGCATGGCTATTTTTATGAGTTGATTGATCACATTGAACCTGGCGATTTATTAGTATTTAACAATACCCGTGTCATTCCCGCTCGTTTACACGGTAAAAAAGCCACGGGCGGTTTAGTGGAATTGTTAGTAGAACGCATTTTGGATGAAGCGCGAATTTTGGCGCAGCTTCGTGTCAGCAAACCCCCGCGCATGGGCGATATCATTTATCTTTCAATGGATATTCAGCTCGAAGTCATTGGCCGTTACAATCAATTTTATGAATTACGTTATCAAAATCGTGAGCGTAGCATTTTAGATGTCATCGAAATGATTGGCCAAATTCCGCTGCCACCTTACATGCAACGCGTGCCCGATGAAAGTGATAAAGAGCGTTATCAAACCATTTATGCGGAAGAAAAAGGCTCAGTTGCCGCTCCCACGGCGGGTTTTCATTTCGATGAAGCATTGATGGATAAATTACGCGCAAAGCAAGTCGAAACGGCTTTCTTGACCTTGCACATTGGTGCCGGTACGTTCTCACCCGTGCGCACGGACAATATTCGTGAACATAAAATGCATGCGGAATTTTTAGAAGTATCAAATGAAGTGTGCGCTAAAATCATGCGCGCGAAATCATTAGGAAAGCGAGTCATTGCAGTCGGCACCACTTCCTTGCGTGCCTTGGAAACGGCAAGCCAAAGTGGCACTATCGCGCCTTATCGGGGTGAAACCAGTATTTTTATTTATCCCGGTTACCAATTTCGCTGTGTCGATGCATTAGTGACGAATTTGCATTTACCCAAGTCAACCTTATTAATGCTCGTGAGTGCCTTTGCAGGGCATGCGGAAGTGATGCGCGCCTATCGCATTGCGGTGCAAGAAGGCTATCGCTTTTATAGCTATGGTGATGCGATGTGGTTGGAAGTAAAACGCTAGGCAGAGCAGTTAATGTTCATGCGCATGGTTGGGCTGCCGACGTTCTCGAGAGCCAGTCCATCACCATCGGCCAGAGCTTTTTTTTCCATGATCTCATCACTGATTAATTCTTTCAGGCTCTTTTTATGCGCTTCTATTAATTTCACATTAAGCAAATTAGTTAATGAGTGAGGACGTGAGCTAGTTAACCTTCCCGTCCAGGCGGTAATTTTTTCAATTGTTTCTAAAGTGGTTTGATAATTATCCGCTTTTTTCTGCGTAATATAAGCCCACAAATGATGCGCGCGGTCGATACCGTCTTTACCATGGCTGATATTGCCTTTAAATAAATTCAAAGTAATAAATTTGCCTTTCGTCGTATCTTGGTGCTTGCCTAAGAAGATTAAATAATCATCCACGGTGGCACGAACTAATGCTTCAATCGCTTTGATTTGTTCAATTTCTTCTGGTGCGAGAGTGGCTGAGTATTCACGTACCGGCGTTGCAGATTGGTTCGTAAATTCATAAACCGCTTCAGGATTTTCAATGCTGTGGAATTGGAAGTTTAATGCTTTTGGATCTTTTTCATCATTTTTGACACTCACAAAACCGTTCTCTTTCAAGAAGACACCCATGTTTTCTTGATTGCGAAAGGCAAGGCGTGGTTGTAAATCACCGCCACCACCGCCAGCGATAATTTGAGTGACAGGATAGTTCCCTGTTTTTTTAATGTAAGCTTGGTGATGATCATGCGCAGAGTAAATGGCATCAAATAATAAATGTTGGTGCTCAAAAGCGGCTTTTACATAATCATTGTGAGGGGATTTATGGGGTAAATCTTTTATTAAGCGTCGGAATTCGTTACGTTCATCTTCCGTTAAATACATCTTCGCTTCGGCTTTAAAACGGCGCTTCCCTTCGGTTTCAAAGGGATGGTGTAGGGCAAGTTGCACTTTGCGGCCCGCACTTTTTGCTTCTGCATAGGTTTTTTGCACCCAAACGACTTGGTTACTTTCACTGCGGTCGCCTTTTACATAGGCCAAATAATCTTTGGCATAGGTATTTGAGTCGACACAAATGATTTCCATGTCATCGTGATAAATGGAATAAGCGCGCGATGGCATGTTCCAAAGCGGTAATTTTTCTAAATCCAAGGTGTCTTCTATGTAAGGATTACCGTCTAAATAACTGTGATCGACTTGATGCATGCCCACTTCAACGCCTTGGGCGGTACCTGGAATATGCGCTGAGTGAATATCTTCATCGTGGTTACCTAAAATGGAGAACGTCGGAATGTTTAAGGCTTTAAATTTTTTATAAACGTCTTCAAAGTGCGTTTTAAAAGCCGGGTCTTCCGCATTTTTAACACCCGAGTCATAAAAATTGTCACCTAACATTAAAATGAAATCGGGTTTCTCTGCTGGGTTGGCAGCAATTTTTTCCATTAATCGAGCGACAGTGGCTTGATTTTCTTTACCATCGCCGTGACAACCAAAGACAAAAAACTTAAGCCCTGGCACCTTAGCTGGATACGCAATGGATTCGATAGATTCTAATAATGGTTTACTGGATGGTTGCGCGACATCGGCAAGTAAATTAAAACCTGGGCCTTGGCTCTCGGGCGCGCGATTTTTTTGCGCCTGACTATCTTCATTATTGAGAGAGGCATGATTGGCAGATGGGTTTAAGCGTTTTGAAGTCAGCTTATACCGTTTAAACAGTTGGCTTTTAGCAAGCGCAGCTGCATCACGTAAACGCTTTTCTTTAGCCAGACGCGCTTCTTCTTGTTGGCGCATTGTGTGAAGCATCGCACTGGCTAATGCTGGATCTTGGCTAAACATAAAGCGCCACCCTCGTTAATTATTAGAGTAAAAATCAGACAAGACTTATTTTAAGGCTTGATTATTATCAGCGCCTTAACAGGGGCTTTGACCCTAGGCCGAAAGCGCTTATAATCCAATCCATTTTCGAATTTATAAAAAGGGCAAGTTGCGCATGGAATCCATATTTAATTTCTTTTTATCAACCGCTTACGCTGATGCTGGTGCGGCGCCTGCTAACCCCCAAGGTGGGATGTTATCCCTTATTGTTATGTTTGGTGTTTTTTTTATTTTTGTCTATTTTACCGTCTGGCGCCCACAGGCAAAACGCGCCCGTGAACAGCAGCAACTGCTTAATTCTTTAACGAAAGGGGACGAGGTTATCACTTCGGGTGGTATTTTAGGCCAAATCAACAAAATCACAGATCAATACGTTGTGCTTTCTTTATCGGGCCAGCAAGAATTAATTCTACAAAAATCAGCGATTGTTAGCGTACTGCCCAAGGGAACGTTAAAGACGTTAGCGTGATAGTCATCTTCACTCGTTACTGAAATAGGAATTCATTCATGGCTGCTACCAATCGTTATCCATTATGGAAATATATACTGATTGTTGTTGTGTTAATTGGTGCTTTTATTTATGCAGCACCCAACTTATACCCAGAGTATCCTGCCGTACAAATCATGGGCTCGAATGCAACGCTGGTGGATCAAACAACCTTTGATCAAGCGAAGACGACATTGCGTGATGCGGGCTTAACCTATGATGCCGGACAATTACGCGATCAAACGATTCTGTTTCGATTTGCCTCCACCGATACGCAATTGAAAGCGAAAGATTTATTGCAACAAAGCTTAGGCGATCGGTATTTGGTCGCATTAAACTTAGCGAACACGACGCCGGATTGGTTGAAAAGCATGGGTGCTTTACCCATGAAATTAGGTTTAGACTTGCGCGGTGGGGTGCACTTCTTGCTACAGGTTGATGTGGCTTCAGTCATGAAGCAGCGCATTGAAGGCGATTTACGCGGCATTGGCCAAGCACTGCGTGATGAGCGCATTCGTTATTCAGGTATCAATCGTAATTCGGATAATCAAGTCAGCGTTAATTTTCGCACCGAAGAAGCTTTAAATGATGCTTACCGTTTTGTGATGCGTCGCTACCCCGAATTCACTTGGACGAAGCAAGCCAACAATAATCAATTTGTTTTAAGTGGTTTATTGCAACCAAAAGCCATTTTTGATGCGCAACAAGAAACCTTAGAACAAGCAATGAATACGTTGCGTAATCGCGTCAACGAATTAGGGGTTTCTGAAGCAGTCGTGCAGCAACAAGGTGAAAGCCGCGTTGCAGTAGACTTGCCCGGTATTCAAGATACCGCGCAAGCTAAAGATCTTATCGGTAAAACAGCGACCCTCGAATTTCGCCTGGTGGATGCTGAGCATGATGCGGTATTAGCGGCGCAAGAAGGCACGTCACCGCCGGAATCGCGTTTATTTAAATACCGCGGCCAACCGCTTTTACTGAAAAACCAAATTATTTTACGCGGTTCATCCATTGTCAGTGCAACGTCCGGGTTTGGTGAAGATGGTAGACCGAATGTTTCCGTGCGCTTAAATGGCAGCGGGGAAAGTTTATTTACTAAAACCACGGCGGAAAATGTTGGTAAGGCGATGGCGGTCGTGTATGTGGAAACGAAATCAAAGCCTGGCATGGAAAAGGGTAAGCCGGTTATCAACTATGTCACGGAACGTAACATTATCAGTGTGGCAACGATTCAAAGTGCTTTAGGCGGTAACTTCCAAATTACCGGATTAAATGGCCCCAATGAAGCGCGTAATTTAGCATTGTTATTACGGGCGGGTGCTTTACCTGCGCCGGTGACGATTATCGAAGAGCGTCAAGTAGGCCCAAGCTTAGGTAAGAAAAATATTGAGATGGGCATGTTGTCCGTTGAAGTGGGTATGGCCTTAACAGTGGTCTTTATGGCGATTTATTACGGTGTCATGGGGTTAATTGCCGATTTGGCCTTGGTATTAAACTTAGTGCTCATTGTTGCCGTTCTCTCTTTGTTGGGCGCAACACTCACTTTACCCGGTATTGCTGGTATCGTTTTAACCGTTGGTATGGCGGTCGATGCTAACGTTTTAATCTTTGAGCGGATTCGTGAAGAGTTACGCCGTGGTTTAAGTGTTGGTGCCAGTATTCATGCGGGTTATGAGCGTGCTTTTGTGACCATTTTGGATGCGAACCTCACGACCTTAATCGTCATGATGATTTTATTTAGCCTAGGCTCAGGCATGATCAAAGGCATCGCCATTACGGTTACCATTGGTCTTATCACTTCGATGTTCACCGCTATCACGGGTACACGCGCACTCGTTGATTGGATTTATGGTGGACGTAACGTCAAACGCATCTCAATCGGAATCTAACGCCATGGAATTTTTTAAACATAATACATCGATTAATTTTATGGCCCAGCGTAAATGGGCTGCTATTCTCTCCATTACGCTATTTGTTTTATCACTCGGTGCTTTAGCCGTAAATGGATTGAACTGGGGATTGGATTTTACGGGTGGCACGCAAGTGCAAGTTAGCTATTCTGAAGCGGCGGACTTAACCAAAGTTCACGATGATTTGGAAAAAGCGGGCTTTAAGGATGCGGTCGTTGTAAGTTACGGCACGTCTAAAGATGTCTTAATCAGCTTGGTTCCCAAAAATGGCCAAGCCATGCTGGATGATAAAGCGCAAGCGGATTTAGTAAAACAAGTCATGGCGGCTTTGCCTGATGCTAAAATGGAGCAAGTGAATTATATCGGTCCACAAGTGGGGCAAGAGATGGCGAGCAAAGGGGTGTTGGCTATTGTGGTCGCTTTGTTAGGCACCATGGTCTACATTGCCATGCGCTTTGATTTTCGCTTCGCAGTGGGCTCAACCGTCGCCTTAATTCATGACCCCATTATTATCATGGGTTGGTTTGCCTTATTTCGCATTGAATTTAATTTGATTGCGTTAGCGGCTGTTTTGACGGTCATCGGTTACTCGCTAAACGATACCATCGTTATTTTTGACCGCGTGCGGGAAAATTTTCGCAAGTTCCGCAAAATGGATGCAACGGATATCATGAACCAAGCGATCAACCAAACCTTATCGCGAACCATTATGACGTCGGTTTTAACCTTGACAGTGGTGATGGCGCTTTATTTTATCGGTGGTAATCTGTTGCATGGTTTTTCGCTAGCGTTGATTATTGGTATTGTGGTCGGTACTTATTCTTCGATCTATGTGGCAGGCTCACTGACCTTGGCGTTGGGTTTGGATCGTAAGCATTTGGTGGTCGTGCCGAAAGAAGCAGATGAAAGACCGTAACATTTAATAGGTGACTCCCTTCTCTCGGAAACCGGGGAGGGGAGCCCTAAAGACCCCCAAGTAGTAATATCCTCTCTCCCGAGCTACAATAATCCCTAAGAAATGGAAATTCTGAAGGAATGACATGCGGTCTGTCAGGATACTACACCTTATTTTGCTCAGCCTAAGCGGCCTCTTAGTGGCATGCGAGGGAAATAAAACGCATCTCGCCGAAGGGTATATCGAAGGGCGCTATACTTACATCACCGCCAGTGTTTCGGGTATATTAAAAAAATTAGCGGTCCAGCGCGGAACGAATGTCAAAGCCGGCGCGCCGTTATTTTATCTCGAAGGCCAACCTGAAACCGATCAATTTAAGGCCGCTGAACAAAACCTACAGCATGCCAAAGAGGCGCGCGCTGCCGTTGTTGCTAATCTTGCCTATGCAAAAATTACCTTTGAGCGTTATCAAACGCTTGTGCCACAAAATGCCATTCAACGCTCACAGCTGGATGAAGCACGTGCCACTTACACGGCAACACAAGCACAATTAGCGCAGGCCGAGGCAACGATTGCGGCTAGCGAAGCTTCGCTGGCTGAAGCCCAATGGACTAAAAATCAAAAAGATCAAACCGCCCCAGTCGATGCCATCGTGTTTGATACTTATTATCGATTGGGAGAGCGTACCATTGCCGGCCAGCCGATTTTATCGTTATTAGCTCCGGCTGATATCAAAGCTATTTTTTATGTTAATAGTGCCGATTTACAACTGCTTAAGCTTGATCAAGTCGTTAAAGTCCGCTGCTGGAAGTGCAAAGAGTGGCACGAAGGACGCATCAGCTTTATTTCACCCAGTGCAGAATATACCCCGCCTGTAATTTACAGCCTAGAAACGAATGCCAAATTGGTTTATCGAATTGAAGCAGAATTTGCAGAAGCAGTGGCAACCGAGTTTCATCCCGGCGAACCCATTTTAGTGCAGTATCGGCAATGAATGATGAATATGCGATTGACGTGCAACACATTTCCAAGCGCTTTGGAGAAAAAACAGCGGTAAGCGATTTATCGTTGAAAGTAAAAGCGGGGCAAATATATGGGTTTTTAGGCCCCAATGGCAGTGGCAAGACAACGACCATTCGCATGTTGTGTGGTTTGTTAGTGCCTGACAGCGGTGATGGCACCTGCTTAGGTTATAACATTCTCACCGAATCTGAGCGCATCAAACCATTAGTGGGATACGTACCGCAGCGGTTTAGTTTGTATGGTGATCTAACCGTGAGCGAAAATTTACAATTCATTGCTAGCATGTACAAAATGGATCGCCCTGATCATCGCGTGAAGAAGGTGATGGAGGAGTTAGAATTAACGCGATTTAAAGCGAATTTAGCGAGTGAACTATCGGGTGGTTGGAAACAACGTGTTTCACTGGCGGCGGCATTAATTCATGAACCCAAATTGTTATTGCTGGATGAGCCTACCGCGGGGGTCGATCCGAAAGCCCGCCGCGAATTTTGGCATTATATTTCGCTGCTTACCGAAAAAAACATTACTTCATTAGTCAGTACCCACTACATGGATGAAGCAGAGCGCTGCAATCGTTTAGCGTATGTTGTTTATGGACACTTAATGGTGGAAGGCACTGTGCAAGAAATTATTAAAGAAACCCATTTAGTTTCTTACGCCGTAAAAGGGGAGTCTTTAATGACACTTGCGACTGCTTTAGAGCGCGAGCCAGGCGTCGAACAAGTCGTGCCGTGGGGGAATGAATTACGCGTGTGTGGCCCCGATGCCGCGATTTTAGAGGCAGTCGTAAAAAAATATTCGCACTACCGTTTTGAACGAGTGGATACTACTTTGGAAGAGGTTTTTATTCATTTGGTTAATTCCCGCGAAACGAAAGGGGTGGCCAATGTTTGAAGGATTGTCTTGGCGACGCTTGGCCGGTTTAGTCCGTAAAGAGTTTCGTCAATTTAGGCGCGATCACGGTACCTTTGCCTTGGTGATCGGTGTGCCTATCATTCAATTACTTTTATTTGGTTTTGCCATTAACACTAATCCACGGCATTTGCCGGCTGCGGTCATCAATTATGATAATGGCCCCTTTGGTCGCAGTTTACAGCAAGGCTTAGCCAACACGGCCTATTTTGATTTTCAATACTTTCCGCGCGATGATGCGAGCGCGAAACAGTTGATGCTGCAACATAAAACGTTATTTACGTTGTCTATTCCACCCGATTTTTCTCGGCAATTAATTAAAGGTCAACAACCGAGCGCAGCGTTAGAAGTGGATGGTACGGACCCTGTTTCAGTTGGCTATGCCATTTCCGCTTCAAATGGACTGCTGCCCACGCTGTTTCAATATGATTTAACCGGCCCGTTGGCTGGGTTAAAAGCCAAAACGGGCCCGGCTGATTTACGCATTCAAACGTTATATAACCCCAGCGGTATTACGCAATACAATATTGTGCCCGGTTTACTTGGCATTGTTTTAACGATGACATTTGTCATGGTTGCCTCCATGGCATTAACGCGCGAACGGGAGTTGGGCACGTTAGAAACCTTACTTTCCACCCCGATTTTGCCTATTGAAGTGATGATCGGTAAAGCAATGCCATTTCTCATTGTCGGTTATCTGCAAGTGCTTATAGTGCTATTACTTGCCGTGTATTTATTTCATGTGCCTTTTGTTGGCAGTGCGATAGTGCTTATTATCTTAACGTTACCGTTTATTTTATCTTGCCTTGCCGTTGGTATTACGATTTCAACGTTTGCTAAAACTCAACTTGAAGCGAGTCAAATGAGCATTATTTATTTCTTACCCACCATGCTGCTTTCTGGTTTTGCTTTTCCTTTCTCTGGCATGCCGGGGTGGGCACAATTTATTGGCAATTTGCTACCGGTAACACACTATATCTACATGATTCGCGGTATTATGTTAAAAGGCATTGGTTTTACCGAAGCGTTATCAAATGTCTGGCCCATTATCGTTTTTTTAATTGTGGTGCTTACCATTGCTTTAAAACGCTATCACCGCACCTTGGATTAGGAAGTGCTTGCGCGTTCAGTTTCTCTAGTGTAATTTTTTTTGATGTGGGAAGTTTACATAGCAAGGATTGCTGCTAGGAATATTTTTGACCAATCTTGCTATGAGGAATGTTTCATGAAAACAATGCGCCTCTCATTTATCGCTTTAGCTGCTATTACTGCTGCTTCCATCGCTTCTGCTGCCACGGTTAATTTAGCGGATTATTACAGCACCCAACACCCCGCATTAAACAGTAAAGTAAAAGCAGTGACTTTTCCTGCTACCGATATTACGGTAATTAATGCTTCAGCTTCACCTATTTACGCAATCGTACCCAATTCACCCATTTACGATTTAATTTATCCGACAGCGAATGATCATATTCGCAACAACACGTTTTATGGTGATACCAATTTAGTGCTTCAAGATACCTATCAAAGCACCATCTTTAATCGTTACGTGTGTCGCGCTTCCGTGGTAACTGTTTATGGCCAACCTGGCAGTAACAGTATTGTCATTGATACGGAATATTGTAGTTAAACTAAGCTTGCTGTTATGTCAGTGTTAGCATTGGCATGACAGCATTAAGAGGAGTGCAAGCATGAAAAAATATCTTAGCGTTTTAACGTTATTAGCTGTTTTTATTTTAAGCGGTTGCGCTGGTTATTATTATGAAGGCGAGGCTTATGAAGCGTATCCTAAGCACCGTTACTATAATCCGAACCGCCCACATTATCGCGGTAATTATTACAGCAGTGGCGGTTACTCACGCAATGCGAATGCACCCGTCCGTGTAATCGGTGGCGGTGGTGGTTATTATCAGTCTCATTAATTGTGCCTAAGGAGTAGGTCATGCTGCGTGGTAAAATGGTTGAATTAGAAGGCATCATCACGAGGGAAGATGCCGTGGCGCTAAAGGCATTTTTAAATGGATTTCCACCCACTGATGAAGACAGTGTCGCCTTATGGGATCGTGCATTAACACGCATAATGCGTAAGCACTCTATACCCATGGCCTTGGCTTGTTTAAGCCACGTTTTTCCTTTTTCAATCATGGTTCTCAAGGCTGTTTCTTGTCACGCCCATGACATCCTGGATGCTTGTTTGCAGGTAACAGAGTCAGCTTTATTAGAAAATATTAATCAAATTGAGATTGATGAACTTCCCGTTCTACATTGGGCAGCACGCGAAGGTAATTTAGAAATGATTCGCGTACTGCTAAAAATTATGCATTTAGATATTAATCTCAAAGATAAAAATGGCTGTACGGCTTTACACCACGCGGCTTTCCATGATCGGGTGGAAGTGGTGCGCGAATTACTAAAATCACGAACTTTTACCCCTTTCCCCCAGGAGAAAATTTCTCCTGAGAAAAAAGCCGAATTAATTCCTAAATTATTAATTAACGTTGATTTAACGGATCGGAGTCAGCAAACGGCACTGCATAAAGCGGCGAGTGAAGGTCATGGTGAAGTAATCGCTGAATTATGTGAAGTGAAAGAGATCAAAGTGGCATTGCCAGATATTAATAAGTTAACGCCGCTGGAACATGCTTTAATGAAACGATCACTTAGCGCGGTGCGGGCATTGCTAAGTCATAGGGACATTAATTCAACTGATAAAACGGCTAATAATGTCCCCCTGTTTCATTTTGCTATGAAGCAGGAAGAAAAAGAATGTGCTATGGAGTTTATTAGGCATTTTAAAAAGCTGGATGCGGAGCATATTAAGAAAGGGGTGAATGCAATTGATCCCAACGATTTCCACTCTTCGGTGAGTTGCGCTGGCGCACAAGGATTAGTCGATATTGTGGTTGAGCTTATTGATCTTGGCGCCAATGTCGAGCTAAGCCAAGCAAAAGATGTTGATGCTTTATCAAAAGCGATGAAGCAGGGGCATCACAGAAAGATTAAATCGTATCTACATGATAGATACCTGGATATCTATGAAAGAAAACGCGCGAGTGGCGGAGAGCATCATTCCAGAATGGGAGGCATGTTTGCCAGTGTGGGATTTGGAGGGGTCAGTAAAGATGCGAAACTGGCAGCCGTAAAATTCTTAAAAACGGTTAGCTTAGATAACTTAGAAGCCGATATTTCTAATCCACAACATGCGTTGCATACAGACTATCTTAAACATAGGAGTGCGCTGACGGATGGTGAAGTGAAAGCAATTTTTAATTTGCTGAGTTATTCGACGATAGATAAAACGAATGTCTATACGTTAGCGCCGACTGGATCGTAATAAAGTCAAGACGCTCTTCTCCCCAGCAATGGGGAGAAGAGCTGCCGCTCGTGGTATCTTATCCCTGTACCGTCACTGTCGTTTTCACTGAGCTAGAAATAAAACATTGCTCGTGCGATTTGTGGAATAAATCGTTTAATTGCGCACTATCTGGTGCGGTGCCATTAAATTCTACTTGCGGTTTTAATACCACTTCAAGCATGGCCATTTTCCCTTCGGCATTTTTACCGAGTTTGCCAATGGCTTCACATTCATACTTCGCGACATGAAATTTACGCATCGCCGCCCAATAAAGAAAGGTTAGCGCGAAGCAGGAATTAAGGGAGGCGGTAAATAATTCTTCGGGATTAACTAAATTAGCTTTCCCTAAAAATTCTGGCGCACTGCTGCCTTCCACTGTTGAACCACCGCCAAAAGTAATGCGGTGGGTTCGATCAAACGATTTTGCATCAAAGGTATCACTGTTATCTTGCCATTGAACGATTGCTTTGTATTCCATCACAATTTCCTTGTTCCAATTAAGGGGTTTCTTCGTCAAAAGAGGGTTTGATTTGTTTTAAAAATTGACGGATTAAAACCGGATTCGTTGCGACCACATTACCCGTTTTTAAATAATCTTCGCCGCCGCGAGGATCGCAGATAAAGCCGCCAGCTTCTTTCACTAATAAAATGCCTGCTGCAATGTCCCATAAATGTAACCCAAATTCCCAAAAGCCATCCAGTCGTCCACAAGCCACATAGGCAAGATCAAGAGTGGCAGCGCCAGCACGACGCACATCGCCGCAAATTGGCAACATGGAAGTTAAGATGCGACCTGGAACGGAATCTTCTTTATTGGCATGGCGATAGGCAAAACCCGTGCCTAATAAGCAGTCTGACAACTGTTTACGTTGTGCAACGCGAATACGTCGTTCGTTTAAGGTAGCGCCTTTACCGCGGGCAGCCACAAATAATTCCTGACGCGTGGGGTCATAAATGACGCCATATTCGATGGTGTTTTTCTTCATGACCGCGATGGAAACGGCAAAATGGGGGAAACCGTGAATAAAATTACGGGTGCCGTCGATTGGGTCGATGACCCAGGTGTATTCTTCGCCTAATTGCTCACCACTTTCCTCTCCAATAAAGCCATGGGTAGGGTAAGCTTTGCGCACCATGCTGATTATTTCTTGCTCAACTTTTTTATCGACCTCGGTCACAAAATCGTTGGGACGTTTTTCAGAAATTTTAACGGTATCAAGACGTTGCAAACTGCGGATGATGATATTACCCGCATTGCGAGCTGCTTCCACCGCAATATTTAAAATAGGATCACGCATAGTCGTTAAAGAACTTGTTAGTTAGGGAGTTGGTTGCATGATAAAGGGATTGCCTTGAATACACAATACGGAGTTTTGTGATATGCTCGCGCTCAAAGAATTGGTGTAAATGAGGAGTCCGAATGCTTGATCGAACTCGTATCGTCTTGGTGAATACCTCTCACCCTGGCAATATTGGCTCGGCTGCCCGTGCCATGAAAAACATGGGGTTATCCGAATTATATTTAGTCAATCCTGCAAGCTTCCCGCATCCTAAAGCCAATGAATTAGCCGTCAGCGCTTTAGATATTTTAGAATCAGCAACCGTTGTCAGCACCCTAGATGAAGCCATTGCCGATTGCACATTGGTCATTGGCACAAGTGCTAGGCAACGCACCATCCCCTGGCCACTCGTGGCGCCGCGCGAGATGGCAACTAAAGTGCGTCAAGAAGCCCCTAATAGTCAAACTGCTGTGATTTTTGGTCACGAACAATCCGGTTTAACGAATGAAGAATTGCATCGCTGTCATTTACACGTGACAATTCCCACAGCTAGCCAATACAGTTCATTAAATTTAGCGCAAGCAGTACAAGTGATTGCCTATGAATTACATTTAGCCAGTTTAGCAACGGATGCCGCCACAGAAACGTGGGATTATCGTTTAGCCAACGCTGATGAGATGGAAAAACTTTATACCCATTTAGAAACCGTTTTGGTCGAAATCGATTTTTTAAAACTCGAAGCGCCACGCAAATTAATGACGCGTCTGCGCCGCTTTTTTAATCGTGCCAGGCCCGATGTGATGGAAATGAATATTTTGCGGGGCTTTTTAACGGCTGTACAAACGAAACGCGATCATTAAAGCGTAAAAGATTTTAAAAATAAATAAAACGAGGTGTGCATGCCGCGACGGGCAAAAGTTCCTTTATTTAATTGGGAAGAAATTGTCACTAAAATAGCCTATTGTGCCTTCGCTGGGTTAATCGGTGGGCTTGGCGTGGGTATTGTAATTGCGGTTGCTGGTGCTTTTCCAACGGCAGCGCTTAGTGTCATTGCCGTGCCAATTTTTGCCGTGGTTGGAATTGTGGCGGGTGCCGCGCTGGGTTTTTTCTACGGGGTTGGTAGTTGTCTATGGCAGGGTATGAAGCGCGCTTATCAAAAAAGAGCGATGCACCAGGTTGATGTTCCAACGGAAAAATTGGAGCCCACCAATTCGACTAGGCTTCATCAGCACCTCGAAACCCATTCACCGCGTAGGCATTCAAAAGCTTCCGAAGAGCCATTGCGTGATACTGATGTTGGATTAAGGCAGCGTCGCCAATCGACTTTCTCTATTAAAACGGATACGCCATTATTTCCTGCGCCAAAAAGAAGACGGACGGAGCCATCGATTACCAAAGAAAACCGCAGTTGTTTTTCGAGGTTACTGTCCTGTTTCCATTAGGCGCACCGGACAAAGCCACGTTTCTTGATGCGTTAGAAACTGCCGGTCACTTTTAATTTGTAAGCACGCTCCCGCTCGTGTGTAACCAAAGCCACGGGCGGTTTTTTCTAAAGTCGGCATATTAAAATCAGACGTAAGTAAATAAACGGGTTGCGGTGCCTGCCGTAGTTTTTTAATTAAGAGCGTATGCGTTGCTGGATCTTGCAAATACTGACCGTCCCAAAATGGCACACCAATAAAATGCCACTGACTCGGAAAAAAGGGAATGAGGTAAGATTGCGGGCGCGGGTCTAAATCCATGACATAGGCCGTGTATGCAACTAAAACAGTACCTGTCGAAAGGTGCGTAATCGATTTCGGCAATTGTACATTAAAAAAAGAATGACCGTACCAAGGCGTGCGTATCATTGGCATTGGGATGAGAATATATGCCATGCTGCCATATACTGCCGTTATCAATATGGAACGCCAAAAAAGATCCGGCAATAAATCTTCCACTAAGCAATACAGCATGAGTGGAATGATCAATTCCACCGCGACTAGATAACGAGCAACCGCAAAATATTCCTGCCAAATAATAAATGAACTGATCACAGTGGCGTATAACACTTTTTTCAACGGGGAAAGGGTGTGCGGAGAAAAAAGTTGTTTGCAGAACCAAACAAAAAACAGGCTGTAGGCGAGGGCAAATCGTAAATCGAGGAAAGGCGCATCCGCAACGCGCGAACCATCGAAAGCAAAATAAAAAGGAAAGAAAAGGTGCTCTTGCCAAGTGTTCGGTAAAAAACGCGTATCGCGCCAATCGATGGCAGGAAATCCGTTCGCCTTAAACCAAGTATTGAAAAAAGGAAATAGTGGATTGTGATAAACCGTCCATTGATGCCATAACCAATAACCGGAAAGGGCGAGATAAGCTGCCGCAACACTCATTAAAAATAGGGCGTAGTAGTAACAACGCTTACGCCATGAAAACGGTAAAACCAGTAACAAAACTAGACTGCTAGCAACGTAAATTGCCGCCGTTAATTTAAGTCCGAGCGCTATACCAAGACTTAAACCGCTATAAAGAAAATAACGCAGCGGCTTTTCGCTAAGGCAAGCCCGCAATTGAAAATACCAAGCGCCTAACACAAAGACGCTCACTAAATTATCATTTTGGAATGAGCCGATGCCAGGCCAAGCTGTGCCACCATATAAACCTAACATCACCACGATGAGCGCAAACCACGTCTGTTGCGGTTTTAAAAATAAACGGGCAATTAGAAAAAGTAACCAAGCATTCAGCCCATGCAATGCGCCCAAAATGAATTCGGCTTGCCAAGGTTTGGTGAATTGAATTAATCCATACGTCACAAAATCGATAGTGGGATTTAAATATTGGTGCAGATACGAAGTGGGCCAAAAATCCAGTTGGCTGCGATCATGCCAAAAAGCGAAGGGAATGTAGAAGTGGTAATGTGCTAGATCCCAACATAATTCTTTACCAAACCAAACCGAGAGACAGCCACTACTGATCATAAAAAAGAGTAGCCAGAGTCGATTGACGTGGTTAGGACGTATCATCGTGCGGTAGCCATTAAATACCAACAACGTTTATTTTCTAAGCGTGACCGACTGATGCTCGCTAATATCATGCCGCAGGCTAAACTTAAGCTGGCTAAAACGCCTAAGGAGGCGGCAAGAAGGGCGGTTGGAATGCGAAGGACAAGGCCAGTTTTTAAGAAGGCTAAAACAATGGGAATGCCAAGCGCCAGTGAAGTGCAGGCGAGTAATAAAAAAATACTACCAAAAAGCGCCATGGGGCGTGTGTAAAAAAACAAAAGTAGAATGGTGCGGGAAATGCGCAAGCCATCTTTAAAGGTGTTTAATTTACTGTGTGAGCCAGGTGGACGTTCTTGATAAGGGGTTGCCATTTCCGCAGTCGGTAAGCTTAATTGCAAAGCATGCACGGTGATTTCCGTTTCAATTTCAAAACCTTGCGAAATAGCGGGGAAAGATTTAACAAAACGCCGAGAGAAAATGCGATAACCTGAAAAAATATCATTGAATTGATGGCCAAATAATAAATTAACCGCGGTGGTAAACCATTTATTGCCTAAAGCATGCCCGGGCCTGAAAGAACCAGCAGCAACCGGCTCCCGTGTGCATACCACCATATCCAAGTGTTTATCATTCAACAAACGAATGGCTTTGGGAGCGGCACTGGCATCGTAAGTTGCGTCGCCATCCACCATCACATAACAATCGGCATCAATATCTGCAAACATGCGGCGCACGACCTGGCCTTTACCACGCAAGCTAACGTGTCGCACGACAGCGCCTGCCGCTTGCGCAACCTCAATGCTGTTATCCGTGGAATGATTGTCATAAACATAGACAATTGCCTCAGGTAAGGCATGTTTAAATTGAGTAATGACGGTGTGTAACGTTTTTCCTTCATTGTAACAAGGCACAATGACCGCAATGCGTTGGTTCATCACATAACTCCCAGGATTCTTTTGATCATGCACAAAGAGAGACGGCGGTTCAATCATTTTTATGTGGCACGCAAGCAGCGCTTGCGCGCCACACTTAGAGGGGAGAATCGCGATTCTCCCCTCTAAGGACGCCCCATCGCGTAAAGACTAGCTATTCAAGAATCTTTTGCCACTCATCTTCTGCGAACTGTGTGTTTAAATTGAGGGATTGCTGGGGTAATAACTTTAAGCGCATTTTGCCATTCGCTTTTACCAAATAATGACCTTTTAGCAGTTTAATCACAGTGTGCGGCTGATAGGTCTTGCCGTTTAATGTCAGCATGCTATTGGGTTTTAAAGAAGTGAGCCAATAATAGCCACTGAAACGTAGGTTTAAAACATCCTGCGATGTTTCAATCACGGGCGCGTAGAGATAAATGCTGCCCCAAAAGTGGGTGTACTCTTGATGTAAATACTGCTTCAGTTCTGGGGCTAAACCCATGATGCGGTAATTGTTTATATAAAATTTCACGCGTGATTGTTTTAATGCTGCAATGACGGATGCGTTATTGGCATTGGGGTCTTCATCCAGAGAAGCCAACATGACTGGTTTCAGTTTAGGATCATGCGACGATAAATAATCAATGGCAGGACCCATTAAATGCTTTAACCCCGGGATGGGTTGCGAATGATTAGGCAGTAGGTCGATACCAGCAACGTAATCGGAACCATCTAACAGCAAAGCACCGGCTAAATTTAAATTGGCTTGTTGATAAGCGCCATTTAATTGCGTGAGTAAGGCAGGAACCAATACCCAAGGATAAATAATACCCGTGATAAAGAGGGTTAAAACTAACAATTGTGGGTAAAGCGTGTTTTTTTGCTGTAAACGCGCGGCGAGTAATAAAGGGATGGTGGCAATGAAGAGATAGGCAATGGGTAAATTTAACCAGCTGACTATGCCAATTAATGCGGCTATATAAGCGCTAAGGTAAGCCTGAATGAATCCTCGCTTTACCTGTAAAGTCTGCTCTGTTTCGGTGAAAAGTGCGTATAACCAATAAAAAAAAGTCGCATATAACACAAGAAAATAAGGCGTGGTCACTTGCATGTAATAAGGAAAAACTTGCCGGTATAGGCTAAGTGCGCTAAGCAGCACCAAACCAAAAACCACCACTATCCAGCGCAGCCTAAAGCTTGCGTCCTGTTTGGAACTTAGCATGAGGCAAACGGGTGTTAGTGGCCAAAGTAAGAAAACGAATGGGTTATGGACAAGAATATATTGCCAAAAAGCTTCTCGCGCACTGTCATACCAGGCGAGTTGATACATGGCGCCTGCTTCGATGAAAACATTATTTAGCACGGTGTGCCAACTGCTGATAGCAGCAGCCGTGCTAAGATAGAACAAAACGGTGATGAAAAAAGCACTGTTGTAACGCAGTAATAGTTTAAAATTGTCGGCATTGCGTTCCAGTAAAAACCATGAACCCAACGCTACATTACTGGCTAAAAAATACCAAAAGATTTTTTGCGTGAAGGCGAATGCTATGCCAAGCAGGAGACCTGCCAGTATCCCGCGCGATTCAATGAGGCAGAGTAAAGCTAATAGGCCAAACCAATATCCAAATAAATCCACGCGAATGTTGGTGGAATAAAAAAGTAAAGTTTCTGTGCTAATTAATAAACTTAAGCTGGCGAGTGCCGTTATGGCATTGAGGCGCTGTTTTAACCAAATGGTGCAAGCACATAAAAAGCTGACATTGAAAATAGCGATGCAATTTTTGATCGTGATTAAACTCATCCAAGAGCTAGGTTGCCATAATTGAGGAACGAGTAGGAAATAATAACCCGCAACGGTTTTATAAGGTGCAAAATCGCGATAGGGTAATTCATGTTGAAAACGTAAAGCCCGATGGGCGAACCAAAATTCATCTACGCCGAACATGATGTTGGCGTTGAAATACCATTCGAAGCCTAAGTAAAGCAAACAGAGCACGCTAAGGAGTAAGAAGAAAATACGTGAGCTTGTTAAGTTTTTGTTAAATCGTAACATTCCTATTCCTTAAAAAAGCCCTTTTTCCTCGGGTGCGGAAGAGGGGAACCATGAAAAATTGTGATATAATCCTGCCAACTTTTTACCCAAACTATAAAACTATGCAAACGCCTATCTATCTCGATTACGCTGCCACCACCCCAGTCGACCCAGCCGTTGCAGCCTACATCTTACAGAATTTAACCCAATCGGGCACTTTCGCAAACCCTGCTTCTTTGCATCAACCCGGACAAGCTGCTCGGCAAGTGGTTGAAATGGCTCGTGAATCGGTAGCGGCATACTTGAATGCCGATCCCAGCGAAATCATCTTTACCTCTGGCGCAACGGAAGCGATCAATTTAGCCATCAAAGGCACCATGCGGCTGTACAACCGCCGCGGCAAACATATCATCACTGCCAAGACCGAGCACAAAGCGGTATTAGACACTTGCCAACACTTAGAAAAAGAAGGCTATAGCGTCACTTATTTAACGCCCGGTCCAGATGGGGTCATCACCCCGGATAGGCTCACCGCAGCCATTCGTCCTGATACCGTGTTAGTGTCAATTATGCATGTTAATAACGAAACGGGGCTGATCCAAGACATTGCCGCGCTCGCGGCAATCACGGCCATGCGCGGCATATTTTTTCATGTGGATGCGGCCCAAAGCATCGGTAAATTATCTCTCGATGTGCAACGTATTCCCGCCGACCTTATTTCATTAAGTGCTCATAAAGCTTATGGCCCCAAAGGTATCGGAGCACTGTATTTGCGCAAACGTCCACGCATTCGCGTTGAGCCTCTCCTGCACGGGGGTGGGCATGAACAAGGTATGCGTTCTGGCACCTTGCCCGTGCATCAGATTGCCGGCATGGGCAAAGCATACGATCTGGCACGTGAATACTTAACAACCGACACCCAGCGCATTACCGCGTTGCGCGATCAATTCTTTCAATCATTAAGCCACATCCCCATTATGGAGCCACTACATGATTTTAAAACCTGCGTGCCGCACATTTTAAATGTAAGCTTCCGCGGCATGCTGGCGGATGCGATTTTGGCAGATTTGCCCCAGTTAGCCACTTCATCTGCCTCCGCCTGCCAAGGCAAAGGCACGGAGGGTTCTTACGTATTACGGGCACTTGGTAAATCCAGTGACGCAGCTAAAAGCGCAATCCGCTTTTCCTTTGGACGTTTTACAACCCCCGCTGAAATTGAAGCAGCGACCCATGCCATTTTGGCACTTTTCAAAAAATCAGTAGAATAAACCGTACGCAATTAAATAAGGACATACGTATATGCTGGGATGGATTGTAAGGCTGTTATTTGTGGTCGCGGGCTTTATTGCTAGTTTCTTTGTCACGCGTGATGCACTCAATTTTAGCATTGTGCAAATGACGATTGCCGTGTTGTTATTTACCACCCTCGTAGGTATCGTTACCTTTTGGCCTGCAATTAGAGATTGGACCAGGCATATATTTAAAAAATAATGGATTGAGAAGGGATTGCGATGAAAAAAGCGGTAAACATCATTTTGTCAGTTAATACTGCAAATGAACTCATTGTGGATTTTCAAACGCTAAAGCTTACTGGTGGCTGTGTTATATCCCCCAGTCTCTTAGGCCAACGATGTTTTGAAAAATTAACGGATGCTTGGGTAAAAAAGGCTAACGAAGCCAATGCAAAATGGGCTCAAAAAATCATTGAGCATATTCCAAAACGCACCCGCTTTGCTGACCAAGCTTACGAGGGTACCTATCATATGGTTGCCGAGACGCGGTTTATTTTATTACCGCAATTTTTCGGATGGGCTTCTTTCATCGCGGAATTACTGGCTGATTTACGCGACCAACAGTATGCAATCATGCTACTCAATGCACCCAGTTGGAAAGCGCAGCAGGAATCTAGCATTGAAGATAAAAAAGACCATTTTTTTATGCTGCAAGATTTAGGTCTTTATACTCCCTCGCACCAAGTTGTTTCTTTAGACACGGTGGAGCAAGCGCTTAAAACCAGTTTGGAACAATTAAACATAGCGCTGCCGTTTTCCGTGGCAGATGTATTCAGTGCGAGTGCTTTACTGCGAAAAGAGTTAAGCGATGCTCAAACACGATCTTCCTTATTTTCGTTGCCGGTTGCAGAAGATGAAACGGTGCGTAATCAGTTCCAACTATTTTGTAATAAAGCGTTAGCAGCGAAGCTAGTGAAAACGAGTTTTGGCCAACCGGCTTTTGATGGAGGTGTTTTTAAGGAAGAATACACCGAAGTAAAAGCATTTACCGAAGCTACTTTTACCTATCGACCGGAAGATAAATGCATTGCTATGACACTGCAAGGTTCCCCTGCGTATGAACGAAATTATGCTTATCAAAGTAAGCTGCACGGTGTTTTTGAAAAAGAGTTTTCTATGTTATTTGTCGCGCTCGGTTTAGAAGTGCGTGCAGAGAATAATTGGCATTTAGGCATCATTTTCACAGAAAGCGCCTCTAAGAAATTAATGGCGATGGGAATGTGCTTTGCTGATGCGCAAAAAGCAAAGCAAGCTGTCAATGCAGAGCAGCCGGTAGTGGTGACTTTTGGAAAATCGCTTAGTCAAACCTTTTTTGCCTCTGATGCGCCGCCGCCAGTGACGCAAGTTGTTTTGACGCATACTACAAGGCCGAGTGCTTAACCCCGGCTTTTTTCTGGGGGTAAAACGGCCATGCCTAAACGAAGTGGCGTCGAGTGCAGTTTGGAGCGATGCCATGGTAATGCGATGGTTTTTGCAGGGCCTAGATTCGGATAAGCAGTGAGTAACTCAGGCGGGGTAGTTGGATATTCATTTAAATACCACAAGAAAACTGCCCCATCACGGCGCAATGTTGCTTCATCCAACCACGTTGTGCGCCGTTTGTTCCATTCCATAAAAACCGCGGGATGATCTTTTGAGTAATAGGCAACATTGCCGCCTAGCCAGCGCCATCCGGCGACATAAGGAAGCGGTGTTTGGTATTGGTCATGCCAGGCTTTAGTGACCACACTGGCTAATTCACGACCTGGAAAATTCGCACTCGAAGAATTTTTAGTGGCGGTTAAACTCACTGCATAAGCGCCCGCGAAGAAAAAGACCAAGCTAAATAAAGTGATGAGAAAACGTTTTAACTGCATAAAGGTCGCTGTGTTTGGCAAACTGGCGGCTAATGCCAATCCCCAAAACGATTGCAGTGGCATGCCCCAGCCCGCACGTAACGTGATGCCAAGGATGATGGATAATAACAACGTTAATAAAAACGGCCCGAATGCCACGTAGAGAATAAAATGCTGCGTCAAAGGGGGTAACATTTTGTAGGCATTAAAGCGCATCTCGCGGCCAAAAAAGAGCAAGAAAATAATCAAACTGGGCAAAAAGACTTGTGCTTGTTCATAGAAAAACTGCGCGGGAAAATAAAGATGATTAAACCAGCTGGCATCACTTTTGGTGCGCTCAAGAACATACGTAATGGTGACAAAATCATGCGAAAAAAGCCAAAGGGTGTGCGGTAAAATAATCGCGATGCAAATCAGTGCGGCTAAGTAAGGTTTAATGGTGCTGAGTTGGCGTCGATAGGGTGCGTGAATCAGTAAACATAATCCCATACTGGCGAGTAATGCGAGCGTGTAGTACTTTGCCATGATGCCAAAGCCTGCCAAGACGCCTACCAATAGCCAATCTTTGCGCCGCTCATCGCGTAACGCTAAATAAAAAAAGTAACTGATTGAAGCCCATAAACTTAATTCTAAATTGTTGTCATTAAAATCGATGGAGTGGAAATTAAAATACTGCACCCCTTCTAAAATGAGTACGCTAATGAGCGCTGGGATGGGCGCTAGCATTTGCCGTGCGGTTTTCCAAACGAACCCCAAACAAAGGGCAACGGATAATTGGCTGAAAAGATAAATGGCCCAGCCTGAGTAGTGATCAATGTAAATGGTGAGTGCGGTTAACCAACCATTTAGAAATGGGTCTTTGTCATAACCCCAATCGAGTTGATGACCCCAAATGGCGCCTTCGATGGAATCCATGGGTAAATTGTAACGAATGAGAAAAGGGGTCAGGGTCCAAATGATTAAATGCAAGATAATAAATAAACCGATTAACCGGCTGGGGCGAATAGCAGTAGCAGACATCGTGTTTGGTCTCGTCCCTCAAATCAATTGTCATCGCAAGGCGTTAGAGTAATCGCTAACGCCTCACGAAAATCGAAATGTGACCCTAGCAAATCTTACTGCGTGCGCAAGGATCTTCTTCACTGCCTAATTCAACTTGTAATGTTACATGATCAATGTAAAAACGTTCGTGAAGATCATGATTGATCTGTTTGTAATCGACATCCGTAAAAATGCGATTCGGTGCGACCAAATGAGCTGTTAAAGCCACTTCTTTTGTGCTCAAACCCCAAATGTGTAAATCGTGCACGGTGGTAACACCGTTTAATTCTTGTAAGTAATGCAGTACACCGGTTTGATCAATGTAACGTGGTACGGCATCTAAAATTAAACTTAATGAATCACGCAATAAACCCCACGTGCCCCATAACACGATACCGACAATAATTAAACCAACGATGGGATCAATCCAATGCCAATTGGTGTAATTAATAATGACGGCGGAAACGACAACACCTAATAAAATTAAAGCATCGGCCATTAAATGCAAAAAAGCGCCTTTAATGTTGATATCATCTTCGGCGCCGCGCATAAATAAAAGCGAGCAGCCAACATTTACCACGATACCAATTAAACCCATGACGATGACCACATTTTCATTGATCTCGGTAATGTTCATGAGTTTGTGGATGGATTCGTAAGCAATCACAGCGGAGGTCGCCACTAAAATAAACGCGTTGGCGAGGGCGGCGATGATGGTGGTGCGCTTAAAGCCGTAGCTGTATCGTTTGCGAGCAGGAAAGGATAATAACCAATTTGCAGCCCAAGCCAAGAGTAACCCTAAGACATCGCCTAAGTTGTGCACGGCATCTGCGAGCAAACTTAATGAATTAGCATAGAAAGCATAGCCGGCTTCTGCCAGGGTATAGGCTAGAGTAACGCTGACCGCAATCGCAAAAGCGGTGTTAAAAGAAGGCGTACCGTGGTGATGGCCGTGGCCACCGTCACTGTGATCGTGTGAGTGGGAATGTGTGCCCATTAGTATTTACCTGCTGCTTAGCCATTGAACGTCCGCATTATAGCGTATTTGACGTTGTTTAGTCTCTCCTCAATTGTTCGGTCGTAGCGAGCGGCGTAGGGTAGCGCATGACTGTCCAGTAACAAGACACAATAAAGGTGATTAAAATAGCCGCTTCCACCATCGAGGCAGTTTGGATACTAATGTAATGCGTTTCCATCGTCATGAAGATGAGTAATAAGGAAAATTCACTCATTTGCCCTAAGCGCACCCCTACTTCTAAACTAACGCGGGGAACTTCACCGGAGCGTCTTAATAAGCCAGCAAAAACCAAGGGTTTAGCTACTAAAAAGAGGCCTGCAATGAGACAGGCGGGCAGGGCGACGTTGAGTGCGTAGCCAAAATTGAAAGCGGCCCCAATGGAGAAGAAGAAAAGCACTAAGAAAAAATCACGTAAGGGTTTTAAGCTTTCGGCGATATAGGCAGAAATGGGATGGGAGGCAAGTGCAATACCGGCAATGAAACCGCCAATTTCGCTGGATAAGCCAAGTACGTGGCTAAGTTCTGCTAAGAATAAGCACCAACCAATGGAAACAATAAATATGTATTCATGGATACGATCAAAGCGTTCAAAGAGGGCGGCTAAAACGTAACGTTGAAAAACGGAGGCAATCAAAAAAAGCACGGGAAAAGCAATCAACAGCTTGCCCCAATGCACAAAGCTGCCAGGCTCTGCCACAATTTGCAGCGCAAGAATGCTTAAGATGGCAACAATATCTTGCAACAGCAAAATACTAACCACCAACTCACCGGTGTGTTGATGATGCAAAATCGTTGTGGGGAGTAATTTAATCCCAATAATGGTACTGGAAAACATGGCAGTTAAACCTACCACAAAACATTCGCGGCTGTTGTAACCCAAGAAATAACAAATCGCATAGCCCAGTAAAAAGAAAGTGATGGAACTGGTAAACGTAATGACACTCATTTTACGCATGGAGTGCAATAGATTGCGCGGTTGTAAATCAAGACCTAATAAAAACAGGAGGAAGATAATGCCAATCTCGCCCGCTTGTTTGATGACTTCGCTATTGTTGACGAGTTTGAAACCCCAAGGCCCCAATGCCGCACCGAGCACCATATAGGCAACGAGCAATGATTGCCGGGTGTAAAGGGCCATCGTTGCTAAAATGGCGGTGCCAAAAAAAATAATGAAGATGATGTGGGTTATTAGGTGTGGGGGCGTCATAAATCAGTTACTCCGCTAACGTTGCGCGATGGTGTGTTTAGAGGAAAGAATCGCAGTTCTTTCCTCTGAGTGAAACACAAACTAACCTTTTGTGCAGCATATACATATCATTCGTACTTCAAGATGCGATTCTTGCATCTTGAAGTACTCCCTGCGCGATGGGGTTTCCCAAGGGGAGAATCGCGATTCTCTCCTTGGGTGAAGGGCGCGAATTTAATTCGCACCCTTCATGAAATAGGAAAATATACCCATTACATTTCGCTTTTTGAAGGGTAATGGGTATAAATAATCGAAGTAGTTCCCCGCGTTTTTAGCGAGAACCACAGGTTATGAATCATCCTCGAGTAAGGAAACTAAACGAGCATTGCCACCGACGGCGGTTGTGTTGGTTGAAATCGTGCGTTCCACACAAAGACGCGGTAAGTAATGTGGGCCGCCCGCTTTCGGGCCTGTGCCGGATAAACGTTCACCACCGAAAGGTTGCACACCAACCACTGCCCCAATCATGTTGCGATTGACGTAAACATTACCGATTGGCATGCGATGGGTAATGTATTGAATGGTGGCATCGATGCGGCTATGAATCCCTAACGTTAAGCCATAGCCTGTGTTTACGATTTGATCCAGCACGGCATCCAGTTGATCAGCGCGGTAGCGAATAACATGCAAGATCGGGCCAAATACTTCACGCGTTAAGGTGCTCATATCGTTCAGTTCATAAGCGCAAGGAGCAAAATAAAAACCGGCTAAGTTTGCATTGAGGGGCGCTTTGGCAATGAGTTTAGCAGAGCTTTCTAATTGCGAAAGATGACTTTTTAATAATTGCAACGCACCCATGTCGATGACGGGGCCGATGTCGGTATTTAATTCGCGTGGGTTGCCTAAACGCAATTCCGCCATAAAACCGCTTAACATAGCCAATAATTTCGGCGCAATTTCATCTTGCACAAATAACACGCGCAATGCAGAGCAGCGTTGACCTGCGCTATTAAACGCAGAGTTAACGATATCCATGACGGCTTGTTCCGGCAAAGCGGAAGAATCCACAATCATTGCATTTTGGCCACCGGTTTCGGCGATTAAAAAGCCAAGTGGACCTGGGCGATTCGCCAGGCTCTGCTCAATGGCTTTTGCGGTTTCAGTTGAACCGGTAAAAATAACACCTGCAATGCGGGGATCTTTGACTAATGCTGCGCCAACGACTTCCCCTTCACCGGGTAACAATTGTAATGCTTCTTTGGGAATGCCGGCTTCATGCAGTAACTTAACGGTGTGATAAGCGATCAAAGGGGTTTGTTCAGCCGGTTTTGCAATAACACAATTACCGGCAGCTAATGCGGCAACAATTTGACCGCAGAAAATAGCCAAGGGGAAATTCCAAGGGCTAATGCAAGCTAAGACGCCGCGCGGATGTAAGCTTAATTGGTTCGCCTCACCAGTCGGGCCGGGCAAATCTTGCGGCGCTAAGTCAATTTGGGCACGTTCAGCATAATAACGACAAAAATCGATGGCTTCGCGCACTTCAGAAATACTGTCTTGCATGCATTTGCCGCCTTCTCGGCCGAGCATGCTGACTAAAGCCGGCATTTCAGTTTGTAATAAATCAGCGGCACGATTTAACATGGCAGCGCGTTCGCTAACCGGCAAGCGTCCAAAGTGGTGTTTGGCGGTGGTTGCGATATCTATGGCTCTTGTAACCTGTTCAGCTGTTGCGTGCGTAACAGAACCAATAATCCGTTCGGGTTCACTGGGCGATGTCACGGGATGTGACGTACCTGCTTCAGCAACGCCTGCAATAAGGGGAGTCGCTTGCCAGGGTTTGCTTTCCGCTTTTTCCATGGCGGTTTGCAATTTAGCAAGTTCTTCCGGGTTAGATAGGTCAATGCCGGCTGAATTCTCGCGTCCGCCATAAATGGCTTTAGGTAAAGGAATATGGGGGTGCGGTGTTGCCCCTAATGAAGCAATGCGTTCGACCGGATCAATAATAATGGCATCAATCGGTGTTTTATCGTCCGCTAAGCGATTCACAAAAGAGCTATTGGCACCATTTTCTAACAAACGTCGCACTAAGTATCCGAGTAAATCTTTGTGCGTGCCAACGGGTGCATAAATACGGCAGGGCAAATTAAATGCGTTGGCATCAACAACATGGTCATATAACGTTCGCCCCATGCCGTGTAAGCATTGGAATTCAAATTGCGTGCAATTGGCAAGTTTTGCCATTTCAATGATTGCAGCGACAGAATAGGCATTGTGAGTGCCAAATTGCGGGTAAAAACAATTCGGTTGATTAAGGAGCTTTTTCGCACATGCTAAATAAGACACATCGGTCGCATTTTTCCGCGTGAAAACCGGATAGCCTTGAAAGCCATACATTTGACTTGTTTTGATTTCAGCATCCCAGTAAGCCCCTTTCACTAAACGCACCATGATGCGTTTGTTCGCTTGTTTGGAAAGGTCTGCTAACCAATCTAAAACAAATGGCGCGCGTTTTTGATATGCTTGCACCGCTAAACCAAATCCTTCCCAATGATCTAACGCGGGATTTAAAAAGACTTCTTCAAAAATATCGAGCGATAAATCCAGGCGATCTGCTTCTTCGGCATCAACGGTTAAGCCAATGTTGTACTGTTTGGCTTGCTTGGCCAAGGCGAGCAAGAGGGGCGGTAACTCTTTCATGACGCGTTCGTGCTGGGTGAAATCATAACGCGGATGTAAAGCGGATAATTTGATTGAGATACCAGGATTTTCTGCAGGAGAGCCTTTTTTGGCTTCTTTGCCAATGGCATCAATTGCTTCGACGTAGGCTTGAAAATAGAACTGGGCATCCGCTTCCGTGCGCGCGGCTTCACCTAACATATCATAGGAAAAACGATAGCCGGTTTCTTCTAAATCGGCGGCGCGTTTTAAAGCAGAGTCAATGGATTGTCCCATGACGAATTGATTGCCAATTGCTTTCATCATTTGCAGAATGATGGGGCGAATCATGGTACTGCCTAAACGACTAATGACGCGTTTTAGTGTGGAAAGAATATCTTTTTGGTCATCTAGTTGCGGCGCATATAACTTTCCAGTGAGTAACAGTGACCAGGTTGTCGCGTTAATAAAGAAAGAATTGTCTTTATCCAGATGATTCTTCCAATCCACCGTGGAAAGTTTATCGCTAATGAATTTATCCATCGTTTCTTTATCAGGAATGCGTAATAGGGCTTCCGCTAGACACATTAATGCGATGCCTTCTTCGGTGGATAAATCGTATTGATGTAATAAAGCATCCATACGACTTTGGCGTTTTTTGGCTTCACGGGTTTTTAAAACCAATTGCTTGGCAGTATGGTAGATAGCTTCTTTCGTTTGGGGCGGTAAGCTTGCCGCTTGAACGAGCGTTTTTAACGCAGTCTCTTCATCCATTCGGTAGGCACTTATGATATGATCCCGCAAAGGGGTGGATTCGGCTTGCAAAGTTGTGGTTAGCATAAAGCGTCCTGTCTAGAAAAAGATGACAAATTTCCCCCCTTATTGTAGTGAAAACCCAGCGCTTGACTAGAAATAATTACAATGTTTTTTAAATGTTTTTAGATGCATTAGGCCAATTAATGAACACAAAACTATCTGCCTTATCGCGCCGCTTTCGCGGTCTCTTGCCTGTTGTGATTGATGTGGAAACAGCCGGTCTTACCGCATCAACGGATGCTTTGCTCGAACTTGCGGCTGTTACCTTGAAAATGGATGGCGAGGGTAAATTGGCCCGAGATGAAACACATGCTTACCATATTGAGCCTTTTACCGGAGCAAACATTGAGGCGGAAGCGCTAGCCATTACGGGGATTGATCCGTTTGGCCCGCTCCGCTATGCCATTCCCGAGCGGCAAATGCTGTATCGTTTGTTTGTCATGGTGCGCGAGCAATTAGCCCTCCATCAATGCTATCGGGCCATTTTGGTCGGACAAAATGCGTGGTTTGATTTAAGCTTTTTACTGGCTGCCATTAAGCGCACGCGCGTCCCCGGTAACCCTTTTCATACGTTTACCACTTTTGACACGGCCTCGCTTTCTGCCGTTGCCTTAGGCGAAACAGTGCTCGCGCGCGCAACGCGTCGAGCACGTATTCCCTTTGATGTGCAACAAGCCCATTCTGCGATTTATGATGCGGAAAGGACGGCAGAATTGTTTTGTCATTTGGCGAATAGGTGGACGGTTTAAAAAATAAAAGCTCACCTTTCCCGGGCGCGGGAGAGGTGCGGGGGCGAGGCTAGGTTACTCACTTCCCACCTTCCGAGCGATCCTTTTCCCCTGTCTGGGGGATTAAAAAAATTTAGGTAATAAAAAAGCCCGCCGAAGCGGGCTTTTCTTTCTACCGTTGGAATTAACCAAACTTAACTGCTGCGCGCATGCTGACTAAGTCAGTCGTGTTGCCACGGCCGCCTTTGGAAGATGCGTAAGCGTAGTCGTGATCCCACTCAACGCCTAAGTTGGTGTTTCTCCAGTACTCAATACCGTAGCCAGCAATGACGCGTGAAGCTGGTAAGTTTAGAGCAGCGGCTTGTTTAGAAACTTCATAACCGGCATAAACGCTGTTATTTTTGCAACCTAACGCTTCAAAACCATAACCGACTTGAACGCCTGCAGACCATGGTTTCGCACCACGTGTGCCAGGAGCTAATTGATTCACGGTGAGTGAATCTGGACCAATTGGCGTTGGAACGAAGTCGCTGAAACCATTACGTGGCAAGTCTAACGGATTGAAACGTTGTAAGGCTTGAACATAACGTGCGCTCAATGCAAATGGACCGCTGTTTACGTCGCCATAAACTGACACACCGCTCTTACGGCTGTGGAACGTACCGTTGGTGGAAGAGCTGTTGATGCCACTGTTGTAGATCGAGGTGAAACGGCTTTGCGTGTTAACAACATTGTAAGCAACGTCGTTTACGCCAGCTAAGTTGTAGATATAACCTGCACCTAAATCAAAGCCCAATTGGTCGTTAGCTTGTTCATAACCTAAAGCAGCAACGAAGTTGGTACGGCTGGTGGATTTGTTGGTTTGGTTTAACGCATCATCAAATACCGAGACAGAGCCGTTGAAGCCGTTAGCAACAAAACCTGCTTTTAAGGAGGTTGCTAAGGTTTCAGACATTGATTGAGTTAAGCTACGAGTAATGGGATGGATTTCATAACGGCCGAAATCTTGGAATTGCTTACCGACTTGAACAAAGAACGGTTCAGCATCAAAGTTGGCTAACGTTGCGAAAGCTTGTTCCACTTCAACGTGGTTGTTGCCACTGCCATTAATGTTGTTGCTATAAGCAGCGCTGTATTCGCCAACGCCATTACCATCAGCGATGGTGGTAGCGGTTTGGAAATTGATGCTAGCAAATGCTTTGGTCCATTCATTAATGTTTGCGCCAACATTTACATAAGCGTCATTTAATGAAACACGACGATAGTTTTCGCCCATGTAAGCGACATTACGATTGCCGAACTTACCTAAGTCAACGTTTACACCACCGCTAACTTGAATGCGATTAAACCAGCCTGGGTTGCAAGGATTTGGCATTGCACGGCCTAAATTTTGCGTCATGCCATCCATGATCATGTATGGTTGGCTTAAGGTGCAAACTTCGACAGGTGCTGCAGCTGGGATTGCGCCCATATCTTTGTAGTCTTGGTGTGCGGCTGGTTGTGCGGCCATCACGTGATGTGGCTTGTGATGATGTTTGTTCTTGGAATTAGCTGCGAGAACTGGGCAGCTTGCCAAGCCTAGAATGCTCATTGATACAACAACGAGTTTTAATTTCATAATAGAAGTATCTCCTTGAAAAATTAATCCGGACAAGTGCAAAAATTAACTCACACCAGTCCAGTTTGGCAAGTAAATTTTCATGCAAATAACAGCAAGCTGCGCAATTAAACTTACCCACTAATATTTTTTATCCACTCCACAAAAAAGTGTGCACAATCTGTCAGGAGTTTTCCTTTATGTATGCGCGTTCTTTTGTGGCTGCGAAGTATAAACGCAATTCTTCTGTTTTTTAAAGTTTTTTTATAAAGTTAATCTGAAGATGTGTAAATTATGATTTTAAAAAAGAAGTATGATGATTTTTTCACAAGCAGTAAGCACATTTTGCTTTTTGGGAATAAAAAAAACCCGCCATGCAGCGGGTTTTTAAAAACGAGCGACGTTTTCTTATAGACCGGCGGCTTCTTTAGCAAGATAGGTGGCAATGCCTTGTACGGTTGGCTTGATACCCGTTTTACCTTGCGACCAATTTGCGGGGCAAACTTCACCATGTTTTTCGTGGAAATCTAATGCATCGATTAAGCGTAACAATTCATCGATGTTACGACCTAATGGTAAGTCGTTAACGATTTGAGAACGGATGATGCCGTTTTTATCAATGATAAAAGCACCACGTAATGCAACATGCGCGGTTGGGTGTTCAACGCCGTAGGCTTGGCAAATTTGGTGGTTAACATCGGCGATGAGTGGGTAGCTAAGGGCACCAATGCCACCATTTTCTACAGGGGTGTTGCGCCAAGCATTGTGAGTGAATTGTGAGTCGATGGAGATGCCCATGACAACGGTATCACGTTTTACAAATTCATCATGACGATTGTTAAGCGCGATTAACTCGGATGGACACACAAAGGTGAAATCGAGCGGATAGAAAAATAAAATGCCGTATTTACCTTGAATGGCTTGATGCAAGTTAAATTCATTCGTGATTTCGCCGGAACCTAATACGGCAGCCGCGGAAAAGTCTGGTGCTTTTTTACCAACTAAAATAGACATGTGCATTCCTCTGAAATAGTCGAATAAGAGTAAAAAGATCAAAATGGGTTGAGATTATACCACCCACACTGCGAAAGCGAAATCGCCTTTCGTGGCGGGTCTTTACACAATGGTGTTTCCAGAGGGAGAAACCGTGATTACTCCTTTTTAGTAAGGAATTCGTAATTCTCATTAAAACAGGGGCCTACACCCCTTTCACTTCGTGATTTGCAGTGAAAGGGGTGTCTAACTGTATTTCTAATCTAAATGTGTAAATCGCAGAAAAATTTTGTATGATGGCAGGTCTTTCGATGGATCAAGGTAAAAGGACATGTTAATAGTTGGGTTAATTTTATGCGGAGTGTTATTAAACGCTGGTGCACAATTACTGCTAAAAGCAGGGATGACGCAAATTGGTCATTTTGAATTTACTCTCGCCAATGCTTGGCCCATCAGTTGGAAGATTGCCCAAAATATTCCAATTATCAGTGGCTTGACCCTTTATGTGGTGAGTGTTGCCGTCTGGCTGTTAGTGCTTTCGCGTGTGCCCGTGAGTTTTGCCTACCCCATGCTTAGTATCGGTTACATCGTTAATGCCGTTGCCGCCGCCTATCTTTTTGGCGAACCACTGACCTCATTGCGTATGCTCGGAATTTTCGTCATTATTTCAGGCGTTTATTTAGTCGCTCAAAGCCAATAATTAAGGATTGCTCATGGCAGATGATTTTTTACCTTTTTCCCGCCCAACCATTAGCCAAGCCGCGATTGATGATGTTGTCGCCTGCTTAAAAAGTGGTTGGATTACGACAGGTCCCCGTGTTGCCCAATTTACCGATGATTTAAAAAGCTACTTTGATGCCCCTTTCGCTTTACCATTAATGTCAGCAACAACGGGTTTACATTTAGCCTTGCTGGGCATGAATTTAGTGCCAGGCGATGAGGTCATCACCACCCCACTGACATTTGCAGCAACACTGAATACCATCGTGTTGGCAGGCGGTAAGCCGGTTTTGGTAGATGTGGATCCCGCCACGTTAAACATGGATATGAATCAATTGGCCGCTGCGATTACCCCACGCACTAAAGTTATCATGCCGGTGCACTTTGCGGGGCTGCCGGTAGATTTGGGTGTAGTTTACGGTCTAGCTGAAAAGCACCAACTGCGCGTTTTAGAAGATGCAGCGCATGCCATTGGCACAGAATACGATGGTAAACGCATTGGCAGTTTTGGGGATACTCAAGTGTTTAGCTTTCATCCCAATAAAAACATGACCACGGGAGAGGGCGGGTGTGTTGTGACGCGCGATGAGGCACTGGCTGATCAAGTATCCCGCTTACGTTTTCACGGCATTGATCGCCAAGCGTGGAACCGTTATGGAAAAGGTGGCACACAAGATTATGAAATCGTTTTGCCCGGGTTTAAATCCAACATGATGGATTTGCAAGCGGCCATTGGCATTCAGCAATTAAAAGAATTAGATGGTTTTATTGCCAGAAGACGTGTTTTAGCGGCACGTTATCAAGAAGCATTATCGGATTGGCCACAATGGTCTTTGCCCAAAGCGCCGCAGTATCCGCACACGCATTCTTGGCATCTTTACACGCCCCTTATCAATGAAGATGAAGCCGGCATGAATCGCGATGAATTCATGCAGCGCATGAAAGAGAAAAACATTGGTACAGGATTACATTATCGTGCCGTGCATCTTTATCCTTATTATCGTCAAGCGTTTGGTTTTGAGCCGGGTGATTTTCCTGAAGCGGAATCTGTCTGCGAACGCATTGTCAGTTTACCTCTTTTTCCAACGATGACCGATGCCGAACATGACCGTGTTTTGGATGTGATGTACAGTTTATTTAATTAGGGAATAATCATGAGAATATTAGTTCTTGGCGCAAACGGGTTTATTGGCAGTCATTTAAGTGAAGCCATTTTAACGCAAACGGATTGGCAGATTGATGCTTTGGATTTAAGCCAAGATAAAATTTCTCATCTTTTAGCGCATCCTCATTTTCATTTTAAACAAGGCGACATGACAAAAGAAGGAAGCTGGATTGAGGCCACCCTTGCGAATGCCGATGTGGTTTTACCTTTAGTGGCCATCGCAACACCAGCAACCTACGTGCAAGATCCGCTGCGTGTGTTTGAATTGGATTTTGAAGCCAATTTGGCAATTGTGCGCCTTTGTGTGAAACATAAAAAGCGTTTAGTGTTTCCTTCTACCTCTGAAGTCTATGGAATGTGCACCGACAATCATTTCGATGAAGAAGAAAGCCATTTAGTGACAGGGCCCATCCCGAAAGAGCGCTGGATTTATTCGACCTCTAAACAATTAATGGACCGCTTAATTTATGCTTATGGAAAACACCACGGTCTTTCTTACTCATTGTTTCGCCCGTTTAATTGGTATGGTCCGCGCCTTGATAATGTGTTTAACCCCAAACCGGGCGGTTCGCGTGTGTTGACTCAATTTATTGGCAATGTGCTACGCGGTGAAAATATTAATTTAGTAAATGGTGGCGCACAGCAACGCTGTTTTACTTACATTGGTGATGGCATTGATGCCTTAATGAAAATTATCGCCAATGAAAATAACACGGCACACAATCGTATTTTTAATATTGGCAATCCAGAAGAAAATATTTCCATTCGCACACTGGCTGAATTATTAATCCAGCAAGTATCTACGCACTATCCAACTTACGCTGATAAAGCGCGTGCCGTTAAGCTCGTGGATGTGGATGCTAAAACGTATTTTGGTGAAGGCTATCAAGATGTTTCGTTGCGTGTGCCGGCGATTTCGCGCGCAAAGCAGCAATTAGGTTGGCAGCCCAAAGTGGCAATGGATTTAGGTTTGCGTAAAACATTAGATTTTTATTTAGTACAATAAAACAAAGGAGGAGGCATGAAAATATTAACCCATTTCATGCAGACGGTATTCGCAGATTATGGTGATAAACTCCGCGTGCAATATTTAGACGATAAATCCGGTATTTTTATCACTGCCTTTGTGGATGATTGCGTAAATAGCAATGCAGTCTGCGATATAGAGAAAATAAGAACCCTTGCGAAAAAAGGTTTCAACTATAAAGAAGGAAGGGATGGCAACTACGAATTTGGCTGCGTGGTTTTAACGATAGATAAAATTAAAGAATTAGCCAAGCAATGCAACCTCTTTTACGGTTGGACAGCCATTCAAAATGACTTAGACAGCAATGCCGCTTTTTTATATAACGCAGAAACTCACGGCGTATCCATCGACCTTGAATTCCCATTCAGCGATTTTGAGTTATTTCAAATGATGCATAAGGTGGGGTTGAAACGCTTTACTTTAACCGGTGGCTTGGCAAGTACATTAGCAAGCAACATGGCAAATTTATTAAACCATTTGCGTGAGAAGAAAGTGAATGATGTGGAAGGGATGAATGAAGTAATGGAGTTTGCAAAGAATAATCCCGATTCGCGTTCTGCCAATATTTTGCGTGATAATCGGGGCTTTTTTAGCCAAGAATTGCAAAGACGCCTCGATGAATCGGGTGCGCAACCCTTGCTTTTGCAATCACAACCGTCCTCTGACTCAAGCAGTTGGTTTGGTTATTTAGGGTTTAAGTCTAGTTAATTAACAACGGCTGGTGTCGCTGTTATCTGAAATTTGGCCGGATACATTGGTTGTATTCATGTTAATCAGATTGGCACCGGCTACCACCATGTCTGTCACGTTGGCATCCGTTAAATTAGCAGCACTCATTTGCGCACAAGCAAAATCGGCGCGAGTGAGGTTGGCTTTAAGTAAGCTCGCATTATTTATTACGGCATGAATGAATTGCGCATCAGTTAAATTAGCACCGCTTAAATCAGCGCCCGTCAAGTTCGTTTGGGTTAAATTAGCATTACTTAAATTGGCCCCGCTTAAATTAGCGTAACTTAAGTCAGTATTGCGTAAATCCGCATTACTTAAATCCATGTTCGTTAAATTCACTTTTGATAAATTACTGTGGCTAATATTGGCCCCGCGCAAATCAATTTTACCAGGCATGAACGGGTAATCGCGTAAATCGGCATTCGATAAATCTAAATGCGTTGTCAGGCTTTGTTTTAAAGCCAGTAATTTATCTAAATCTTGCTGGTTTGCAGCGACTGTAACGCCGCAAACCAATAAGGTGACGAGGACAAGAGCAGGGTGGCGCATTAGGTTTTTGCACCGGAGGGTAAGCGATGAATTTGCGCACCCAGTTGTGTTAATTTTTCTTCGATGCATTCATAGCCACGATCAATGTGATAAATACGATCAATGGCGGTTTCGCCTTGTGCGGCTAATCCGGCTAATACTAAGCTCGCCGATGCGCGTAAGTCGGTGGCCATTACCGGTGCGCCGTGTAATTCAGGCACGCCAGTACAGATTGCCGTGTTACCTTTGAGCGCAATATTTGCACCCATGCGTTGCAATTCTTGAACGTGCATGAAGCGATTTTCAAAAATGGTTTCGGTAATAACGCCGGTACCCTCGGCAACGGTGTTGACTGCCATCATTTGCGCTTGCATGTCGGTTGGGAAGGCGGGGTAAGGTGCCGTGCTGATATTAACGGCGCGGGGGCGATTACCGTTCATGTCTAATGAAATCCAGTCTGTGCCGGTATCAATCATTGCGCCGGTTTCTTCAAGTTTCAATAACACCGATTCCAAAATGTCAGGACGGGTATTTTTTAATTTGATTTTGCCGGAGGTGATGACAGCGGCAGCTAAGTAAGTGCCTGCTTCAATACGGTCTGGTAAAACATGATAACGACCGCCACCTAAGCGCTCAACGCCATCGATGATAATGGTTGAAGTGCCGGCACCCGACACTTTGGCGCCAAGGGTATTTAAGAAGTTTGCTAAATCTTCGACTTCCGGTTCACGCGCTGCATTGTGAATCACGGTTTGGCCTTTGGCTAATGCGGCGGCCATCATGATATTTTCCGTGCCGGTTACCGTCACGATGTCCATCACAATCGTTGCGCCATGCAATTTCTTTGCCGTGGCTTTGATGTAACCATTGTCGATCTCGATATCAGCACCCATGGCCTGTAAGCCTTTTAAATGCTGATCGACCGGTCTTGTGCCAATAGCGCAACCGCCGGGTAAAGACACTTCTGCTTGGCCGAAACGGCTTAATAAGGGGCCTAATACTAAAACCGAAGCGCGCATGGTGCGCACGAGTTCATAGGGGGCGTTAAAGCTTGATAATTCGCGTGCATCTACTTCAATGTTGGAGCGTTCGTCTAAGGTAATTTTCACGCCCATTTGGCCAAGCAAGCTCACGATAGTCGTGACATCTTGTAAGTGGGGGATATTGCTGATTTGGATGGGTGAGTCGCTTAACAAAGTTGCCGCTAAAATAGGCAGGGCAGCATTTTTTGCGCCGGAAACTTTAATTTCGCCAATTAACGGCCGGCCGCCTTTGATCATCAATTTTTCCACGATTATTTCTCTCCATCCACATTAAGCATCGCCCATTCATCGGGGGTATAAGTTTTCAAGGACAAGGCATGTAAGGAGCCGTCCAGTAATTGGGATTTAACGCTAGCATAAACTGTTTGCTGCCGTGCGATGCGCGATTGGCCTGCAAAAATAGGGCAGATAATTAGCGCACTAAAATGCGTGCCATCACCTTCCACATAAACCTGTGACTGCGGCAAAGCGCTACTAATTAATTGTTCGATTTCGGTCGTTTGCATGATTGGCTATCTTTAGAGTACTTAAGGGCGCATTTTCTACTGATTGGTGTGGTTTTGGCAATCAAATATTTGGTTAACTCGCGCATGGGAGAGGGTGGTCAAGGTTCAGCAGCGTAGCTCACTCTCCCAGCTCCCCGGGGGAGAAGGGAGCTTTTGCTTAGATGGATAAATCATGAGTATAATTACTGCCATGAAATCCACACTTTATGTAGACCCACAATCTGGGTTATTAAGCTCGATTCCCTTTCGGCCCTCGCCACATCATGATGCAAGGCCGCATGAGGTTGCCATTGATATGATCGTGGTGCACAGCATTAGCCTTCCGCCGGGGGAATTTAATACACCGGCTGTGGAAGCTTTTTTCACCGGTCAATTAGACATGGAATCCCACCCTTATTATTCCTCCATCGCTCATTTAAAAGTCTCAGCCCATCTTTTCATCAAGCGCGACGGCACGATTTTACAATTTGTCCCCTTCATTAAGCGGGCTTGGCATGCTGGCGAATCTGCTTGGGAAGATAAAGTACGCTGCAATGATTTTTCCATTGGAATTGAATTAGAAGGAACCGACGACGTTCCTTATGAACCCATTCAATATGAACAACTCGCAGCCACTATCAAAGCTTTACAAACCGCTTATCCCGCGATAAAAAACACCCGCATTGTTGGACATGCCGACATTGCGCCAGGCCGTAAAACTGACCCCGGCCCTCATTTTGATTGGAATTTTTTAAAAGGAATGCTGACATGACCTTTTTAGTGCTTTTATTTGGCTTGTTAACGGAACGCTTCTACGATTGGAGCCATTTACGTCGCTTTGATTGGTTTCGCTCCTATCAAGCTTGGGTCAATAAACAATGGTCAACCCTCAATGCGGCCGCGCTGCTCTCTTTATATGTATTACCCATTGCGATTGGCGTGTTATTAATCAGTTTCATTTTCCATAATAGCTTATTAGGCATTTTAAGCTTTCTGTTTGGCCTCGCTGTTTTTATCTATTGCTTAGGTCCCAAAAATTTATGGGCTGAAGCGCAACCGCAAAGTGGTGGCTTTCCACTGGATAAATTATTTTTAGAGGCGAACCAGCGCATTTTCGCAGTGGTATTTTGGTTTTTGATTTTAGGCCCGGCCGGTGCCATTTTATATCGACTCGTATCCCTGATTGCAGCGGAAGAAAATATAGAATCTCGCCCGGATGTCGGCGCCATGGCGCGCCACCTGTTAAATCTGCTCGATTGGATTCCGATCCGTTTATTTTCAGCCGGCCTCGCATTGGGCGGTCATTTTTCACAAGTCATGGCGGTATGGCGTAACAAAGCTTCATTAGGACCGGATCAAAATGATACGATGCTTGTTGAGTGTGGTTACGCAGCACTGGGTAATGAAGTGACGCGTGGGCCGACGAGTGCTGCGATGGTGGATAAGCAAGCGATTAGTCTACTTGATCGCGCTTTGATCATTACCTTAGTGGTCCTCGCGATGATTTCGCTCATTGTTTAGCTCATAATTTGCTCAAAACAAGCCTATCTCACTAAAAGACCCGTTGCTGCACAGCGGGTTTTTGGATTTTACTGCCGTTTCAAGGTAAACTTCAGCCAAAAGTAAGTTTGTTGTAGCGCTAAATTATTAGGTAGGAACTAAGCATGACCAAAACGCGGGTTGATATTGACTCCATTGAAACGAAAGAGTGGCTAGATGCGCTAAGCTCGGTAGTTCGCTACGAGGGCAAAGAGCGTGCTGGTATGATTTTAGATAGCCTGTTGCAACATGCTTGCAAACTCGGCTTACAAGGCACATTTGCCTCACCCCTAACGACTTCTTATACCAATACCATTTCCCCTAAAGAGCAACCGGTTTATCCTGGTGATTTAGCGCTTGAAGCGAACATTGAAGCGTATCTGCGTTGGAATGCGATTGCGATGGTCATGAAGGCGAAAAAGCATGCCGGTGGTGTTGGCGGTCATTTATCTTCTTATGCATCCATTGCGACATTATATGAAGTGGGCTTAAACCATTGTTTCCGCGGTGATACCGAAAAAGCACCGGGCGACTTGGTCTTTTTCCAAGGCCATTCTGCGGAAGGTAATTATGCGCGCGCTTATTTAGAAGATCGTTTAAGTGCAGAAAATTTAGATCGTTTCCGTCAAGAAGTGGCTGGTAAAGGTTTATCCTCTTATCCCCATCCTTGGCTCATGCCCCATTTTTGGCAGTTTGCGACCGTATCGCTCGGCATTGGTATGTTGCAAGGTATTTATCAAGCCCGCTTTTTAAAATATTTAGAAAATCGTGGCATCCAAGCGACGAATGAACGCCGGGTTTGGGTTTTTTGTGGCGATGGCGAAATGGATGAAGTGGATGCAACCGGTGGCTTAACATTAGCATCGCGTGAAAATTTAAATAATTTAGTGTTTGTAATTAACTGCAATTTGCAACGCTTAGATGGTTTAGTGCGAAGCAATAGCAAAGTCGTACAAGAATTCGAAGGCTTGTTCCGCGGCGCAGGTTGGCAAGTATTAAAAGTATTATGGAACAGCGCTTGGGATCCTTTATTTGCGAAAGATAAAACCGGTGCACTAGCGCGGCGTTTACAATCGATAGTGGACGGTGATTTGCAAACCGCAACCGTTCGCGGTGCGGAATATTTCCGTGACTTCATTTTTAACACCGATGAATTAAAAGCCTTAATCGCTGATTGGTCGAATGAAAAACTCTTAAGCTTAGGCCGCGGTGCGCATGATCCTGTGAAGGTGTATGCAGCTTATGCTAAAGCCATGGCAAGCACGGATCGTCCCACCGTGATTTTAGCGCAAGGCATCAAAGGCTACGGTTTAGGTTTTAGCGGCGCGGAAGGTAGAAATATCGCGCACAATCACTTGGAATTAACCGAAGCAGAATTAAAAGCCTTCCGCGATCGTTTTACAGTACCGATTAGCGATGACGCTTTATTGAATTTAGATTACTTAAAACCGGCCGATGACAGCGAGGAATTGCGCTATCTTAAAAAACGTCGCGCTGAATTAGGCGGCTTTTTGCCAGCACGACACGTGCAATCGCAATCATTAGCCGTGCCGGCCTTAGATGCGTTTAGCGGTGTTTTACAAGGCTCTGCCGATCGCACGATGTCAACCACCATGGTGCTCGGTCGTATCATCAATGTGTTATTGAAAGATAAAATCCTTGGCCAACGTGTGGTGCCGATTTTCTCGGATGAAGTGCGTACTTTTGGTTTGGAAGCATTGTTCCGTCAAGTGGGTATTTATTCATCCCACGGCCAGCTTTATACCCCAGAAGATAAAGAGCAATTCCTGTATTATCATGAAACTAAAAATGGCCAAGTGTTAGAAGAAGGAATTACAGAAGCCGGTTGCATGGCTTCTTGGACAGCAGCGGCAACCGCTTATGCGACCCACCGTCAACCCATGGTGCCGTTTTTCACTTATTATTCCATGTTTGGTTTCCAACGCGTTGGCGATTACATTTGGGCGGCGGCCGATATGCGTGCGCGCGGCTTTTTAATTGGTGCAACGGCTGGTCGCACGACATTAGAAGGCGAAGGTTTGCAACATCAGGATGGTTCGAGTTTATTAACGGCCTCGACCGTTCCGACCTGTCGCGCTTATGACCCCGCCTTTGGTTATGAAATGGCAGTCATCATTCAACACGGTTTACACGCTATGTTTACCGAAGAACGCGATGAATTTTATTATGTCACGGCAATGAATGAGCGTTACATACAACCCAGCATGCCGGAAAAAGTGGAAGCGGGCATTATTAAGGGCTTGTATCGTTACCAGGCTGCAGAAAAAACCAAGCATCATGTGCAATTATTAGGAAGTGGTGCAATTTTAAATGAAGTCATTGAAGCGGCGGCATTGTTAAAAGCATTCGGTGTTGCAGCCGATGTGTGGAGTGTAACGAGTTTTGGTGAATTGCGTCGTGAGGCGGCGGATATTGAACGTTATAACCGCTTACATCCTACGGCAAAACCGAAACAAAGTTATGTCGCTAGTTGTTTAGAAAAGGCCGCAGCACCCATTATTGCCGCAACGGATTATGTGCACGCTTATGCCGATTTAATCAGACCCTATCTCAATGAAATGTATATTACATTAGGTACGGATGGTTTTGGTCGCAGCGATACTCGTGCAGCGTTACGACGTTTCTTTGAAGTTGATCGTCATTCCATTGTCATTACCGCTTTATGGGCATTGGTTAAAAAAGGCGAGTTAGACGCCACCATCGTCACCGATGCCATGCAGCAATTTGGCCTTGATCCCAAACAACCCAATCCAGTTACCGTTTAAACCGGTTTAGAAAGAGGAGAGACTACCTTGGCAATTATTAAAATAAGTACACCGGATTTGGGCGGTGCAGCCGATGTCACTGTCATCGAAGTATTAGTCAATGTGGGTGATACCGTGGCAGTGGATACACCGATTGTGACACTGGAATCCGATAAAGCGACCATGGAAGTGCCAACGACGCATGCGGGTGTGGTAAAGGCAGTGAAAGTAAAACCCAATGACAAAGTGTCACATGGTTCGGTTTTATTAGAATTAGAATTAGAAGCAGATGGCGCTGCAGTGGCTGAAAAAGCACCGTTACCTTCTGCCGAAGAAACGCATGCTACGCAAGCGGTGACCGGTGAAACAGCTAAACCGGCAGCGAAAGCACCCACTGCAGTGATCGAAGCAGAAGAGGATGAGGAAGAAGAGAAAGGCGATGCGCACGCAGGCCCTGGCGTACGTCGTTTAGCGCGTGAATTAGGCATTGCTTTGTCTGCGTTAAAAGGCAGCGGTCCTAAAAATCGCATCATCAAAGAAGATGTTCATGAATACGTTAAAAGCCGTTTATCCGGTAATGAAAACGGTGGTGGTTTTGCCTTGCCAGCAGCGCCTGTTATTGATTTCAGTAAATTCGGTGGAACGAGCACGCAAGCATTATCCCGCATCAAGAAAATTTCGGGTAAAAATTTACAGCGTAATTGGATTACCATTCCGCATGTGACGCAATTTGGTGATGCCGATATCACTGCCCTCGAAGCATTTCGCTTAGAACAAAAAGCGGAGCTTGATAAACAAGGCATCAAATTAACGCCATTAATTTTCATTATGAAAGCCGTTGTTGCGGCGTTACGTAGCTTCCCGCATTTCAATGCATCCTTAGATGCAAGTGGTGAAAATTTAATTTTGAAAGACTATTTCCACATTGGTGTCGCAGTGGATACACCCGATGGCTTAGTCGTGCCGGTGATTCGTGATGTCGATAAAAAAGGCATGATTGATTTAGCGAAAGAATTGGCAACGGTGAGTGAAAAAGCCCGTAAGAAACAATTAACGCCAGCGGACATGCAGGGCGGCTGTTTTTCCATTTCCAGTTTAGGTGGCATTGGTGGCACAGCATTCACTCCCATCATCAATGCACCGGAAGTCGCTATTTTAGGCGTTTCCAAAGCGTATCATAAACCGGTGTATCAAGACGGTGCGTTCGTGCCGAAATTGATGTTGCCACTCTCACTTTCTTATGATCATCGCGTAATTGATGGCGCTGATGGTGCACGCTTTACTGTGCATTTAGCCAGTCTTTTAAGTGATATTCGTAACTTATTGCTATAACGTTTACCCGAATTAATAAAGAGGTTTCATTCCATGTCAGAAGTCATATCAACAGAAGTAGTGGTATTAGGTTCAGGTCCTGGTGGTTACACGGCAGCATTCCGTGCCGCCGATTTGGGTAAAAAAGTTACCTTGGTTGAGCGCTATAAAACCTTGGGCGGCGTTTGTTTGAACGTTGGTTGTATTCCTTCTAAAGCCTTGTTGCATTCAGTGCGCGTCATTGATGAAGCGGCAGAGATGAGCGAACACGGCGTAGAATTTGGTAAGCCGAAAATTGATCTCAAAAAATTACTCGCTTGGAAAGATAGCGTGGTGACGAAGTTGACTGGCGGTTTAAAAATGCTGGCCAAGCAACGTAAAGTAGAAGTGGTTACCGGTACCGCACAATTTTCAGGTCCTAACACCTTAAAAGTAATCGGTGAAGATGGCAAAGAGCAAACCATTCAATTTGAAAATGCGATTATTGCCGCAGGCTCCCGCCCCGTAAAATTACCATTCTTGCCGGATGATCCACGCATTATCGATTCAACCGGTGCATTGCAATTAGCCGAAACGAAAGGCGAAATGTTAGTCATTGGTGGTGGCATCATTGGTTTTGAAATGGCAACGGTTTACTCCGGTTTGGGTGCGGCGGTAACAGTGGTTGAAATCATGGATCAAATCATGGCGGGCGCTGATCCAGATTTAGTGTTGCCGTTACAAAAACGTATGAAAACGAAATTAAAAAATACCTATTTGAAAACCAAAGTAACCAAAGTTGAAGCCAAGAAAGACGGTTTATACGTCACCTTTGAAGGCGAGCAAGCGCCAAAAGAACCGCAACGCTTCGATCGTATTTTATGCTCTGCTGGTCGCCGTCCGAATGGTGATCAAATCAATGCGCAAGCGGCAGGCGTGAAGGTAGATGAACGCGGTTTTATTGCCGTTGATAAACAACAACGCACCAACGTACCGCACATTTTTGCCATTGGTGATGTCGTCGGTAATCCCATGTTGGCTCACAAAGCGATGCCAGAGGGACGCGTTGCGGCAGAAGTCATTGCTGGGTTGAAACATTATTTCGATCCAAAATGCATTCCAAGTGTTGCTTACACTGATCCTGAAGTGGCATGGGTTGGTGTCACGGAAACGGAAGCGAAAGGCATTAAATATGGCAAAGGCGTTTTCCCTTGGGCAGCGAGTGGTCGTTCACTGGGCATGGGACGTAGCGAAGGGATGACTAAATTATTGGTTGATGAGGCGAGTGGCCGCATTATTGGTGCGGGTATGGTTGGGCCAAATGCCGGTGAATTAGTGGCTGAAATTGGTTTGGCGATTGAGATGGGTTGTGATGTGGAAGATTTAGCGTTAACTATTCACCCGCATCCGACATTGTCAGAAACGCTGATGCTATCTGCAGAAGTGTTTGAAGGAACCATTACAGATTTGTATTTACCAAAGAAAAAATAATAGGTGGGTTTCCCTCTCCCGCGTGCGGGAGAGGAAGCCAGATTTTATTATCGTTGCCACATCGTTTCCGCGATTCCTGCTTGTCGATTAATCATCCGTGCCGCAATAAATAAAACATCCGATAATCGATTTAAATAACGCAACAAGGCGGTATTACTTAATGGCGTTTGTCGATGCAGGCGTATTAGGCTCCGTTCTGCACGCCGACAAATGGTGCGGGCTAAATGGCAGGTGGTGGCGGCTAAATTGCCGCGCGGTAAAATAAATTCTTTTAATGGCGGCAAGTTTTCATTCCAGTTCAAAATCATTTTTTCTAAAAGTGCAATTTTAGTATCGTCAATTTTGGGATGTTTTGGAGCATGCAATTCGCCCCCAAAATCAAATAAATCATTCTGTACCTGGCTTAAGCAATTAACGACATCTTCTTCTTGGCAGTGGCTTGCGAGAATGACACCGATGGCCGCATTGAGCTCATCCAGTTGACCAACCGCTTCAACGAGTAAATCATCTTTGGGTAAGCGTTTGCCTTGTAATGAAGTGTGGCCATCATCACCGGTGCGCGTCATGATAACGTTTAGTCGATCAGGCATGGCTAGACTCCTTACGCGATTCATAGAAATATATCCATTACACTTCGCTTTTTGAAGTGTAATGGATATATTAATGTAGGTTAAAGGATCGGATGAGGAAAGGGAAATAATGAGAAAACGCCATCGGCATCGTTTTATTTTTCACGCCAATTCGCTGGAATGGAAAGCAGCTCGTGCGGCTAAACGGTATGCTTTTTTCTCCCAAACGAACCATGAGTATGATCAAGCACAATACATTGATTGTATGCTAAGCCAAGTGGACCTGCAAAAATTACTACCGGACCAAAAGAGTCAAAGCGCGGGCCAGTGCCATGGTCTGACGGTTTGGTGGTTACAATTGATGAAAAAGCGCGAAGAAGAAATGCTCTACGGCTTAGTAAAGCGCATTGTTAATTGCCCAGCTGATCAGCATGAAACGGTTGCCGATGAAATGAGTTTTCTTTTTAAAATGATTTTCAAAAAGCAAAACCCTATTATTTATTCCAATCAACGCGTGAACTATAAAAAATTAGGGATGCTTTTGGGCGGGAAAAAACAAGTCAACTATTATGGTCAATATAGCAAGGAAACCTTGGCGCAATTCTTTGCTGACCGGAAACAAGAAAATAATCAATTCCGTTTAGGTGATACAGGGACGACAATAAAACATAGTGTCGGTGTTTTTGTGCGTGATGGCCTGTTTTATTTTTACGATGCCAATAATGTGCAGGGTGTGGCGGAACGATTTAAGGAGACGAAGCCATTAGCAGAAGCCGTTTTTAAAGCCTTAGACCTTGAGGCAACACCGTTTATGGAAGTGGAAATGGTTTATGGTGATCCCTACCAGGCGAAATTAGTCCCACCGCCTCCTGCGCTGCCCTCATGGTGGTCGGGCATTTATCATTTCTTTTGGCGACCCGCCGTCAGCCCAAGTCCTTCCTCTCCCGCTTTAGCTCAACCCATTTCCGAGTTATGATAGGGAAGATTTAGGCTTATCACGGCTAGTCAGATGACCAACATAATTCGTAAGCTGTACCCAAATGATCTTCCAGAGGTGCTTAGCATTGAAAATGCTGAGCACATTGCGCCTTGGACTCATGAAACGTTTATTACTTGCATGCGGGCAGGTTACCCCGGGTGGGTATTGGTTTCTCCTACGAAAGCCATTTTGGGATTTATTATTGTTTCTCACGTTTTAGATGAGTGCCATGTCTTGAATTTATGCGTGCATCATGCGCATCAACATCAGGGCCTTGGGACGTTATTACTGGAGCATGCCCTAAATGAGGCAAAGCGCGAGGGAGTGGGGATTGCCTATTTAGAAGTGCGCCGCTCTAATACGAAAGCCATCGCTTTATACCAAAAAATGCACTTTAAGCAGGTGGGGTTACGTAAGCAATATTACGCTACCGTCAATGGGCATGAAGATGCGCTGGTTTTTGCACGCTCTTTGATTATTATCCCAGAGTAATTGCTTTAAGATGGATTCTGTCGATATTTCTTGCTAAAGTGACCGCATTCCCAATTTAAAACGGTCTTCACCATGATTGAAATTACCTCAATGCGCAACTATTTGAAAGAGTTGCAAGTTCGCCTCGAGAGTATCTGGGGGTATCTTTGAAGTTGATCAAAAAAAGATCCGCCTAGAGGCAATTCGCGAAACCTTAGCTGATCCTGCTAGCTGGAACCAGCCAGAAAAAACCCAAGCGTTAGGAAAGGAGCGATCTCAGCTCGAAGCCGTTGTGGATATGATGGTAGCCGTTGAAACGGAATTACGTGACACCATCGAATTGCATGAATTGGCTGAAAGCGAAAATGATACTGATACCTTAGCCATTATCAATGCTGACGCCGAAAAATTAACTAAAACGATCGAGCAACTGGAATTTCGCCGCATGTTTTCTGGTGAAATGGATGGTGCCGCTGCTTACATGGATATTCAATCCGGTTCAGGTGGAACCGAAGCCCAAGATTGGGCGAACATGCTGCTACGCATGTATTTGCGATGGGGCGAGCGCCATGGTTTTAAGACTGAATTAATTGAAGTATCACCCGGTGAGGTCGCTGGCATTAAAAGCGCCACCATTAAATTTGACGGGCCTTATGCCTATGGCTGGTTACGTACTGAAAGCGGTGTACACCGTTTAGTGCGTAAATCTCCTTTCGACTCGAATAATAAACGCCATACCTCATTTGCTTCCGTGTTTTTAGCCCCGGAAATTGACGACAATGTCGACATTGAAATTAATCCGGCAGATTTGCGCGTGGATACGTATCGAGCAAGTGGTGCAGGTGGTCAGCACGTCAATCGAACTGACTCTGCCGTGCGTATTACGCACGAGCCAAGCGGCATTGTGGTGCAATGTCAATCGGATCGTTCGCAACATAAAAACCGTGCGCAAGCCATGAAGCAATTACGCGCGCGTTTGTACGAAGCAGAAATTCAAAAGCAACGTTCTAAACAACAAGCACTCGAGGCGAATAAAAAAGAAATTACTTGGGGCAGCCAAATTCGCTCCTACGTACTCGATATGTCACGCATTAAAGATTTGCGTACCGGTGTTGAAGTTGGCAATACGCAAGCCGTTTTAGATGGCGACTTAGATAAATTCATTGAAGCAAGTTTAATAAGCGGAGTATAGAGATTGATTATGGCGAATGAAGAACAACAACCTGAAATGCTAGATACCAATGCATTAATTGAATTGCGTCGCCAGAAATTATCAGCTTGGCGTCAAGCAGAACAAGCGTTTCCTGCGGGTTTTCATCGCGATGCATTAGCGCAAGATTTATTATCTCAGTATGCTGATCAATCCGAAGAGCAGTTAGCAGCAAAGACCCAGCCAGTAACGTTGGCAGGCCGCATCATGACAAGGCGCATGATGGGTAAAGCGAGTTTCACGCACATTCAAGATATGTCGGGTCGTATTCAGCTTTACATTCGGCAAGATGAAGTGGGTGATGCGACTTATGAAGCATTTAAACACTGGGATTTAGGCGATATTATCGGTGTCACTGGCCATTTATTTAAAACAAAAACCGGTGAATTATCGATTAAAGTGGCCACCGTCTGTTTACTGACGAAAGCGTTACGCCCACTCCCAGACAAATTCCATGGGTTAACGGATCAAGAAACGCGTTACAGACAACGCTATCTTGATTTAATTGCAAACGACGAAACCCGTCGCACCTTTTTAATCCGTTCGAAAATTATTCACGCCATTCGCGACTATTTATTAGGCGAGCAATTTTTAGAAGTGGAAACACCGATGATGCATGTTTTGGCAGGCGGTGCCGCGGCGCGACCTTTCGCCACGCATCATAATGCGCTAGACATGCCGTTATATTTGCGTGTGGCGCCGGAATTGTATTTAAAGCGTTTGATTGTCGGCGGTTTTGAACGTGTTTTTGAAATTAATCGTAATTTCCGGAATGAAGGCGTTTCAACGCAGCATAACCCCGAATTTACCATGTTGGAATTTTATCAAGCCTATGCGGACTATGAAGATTTAATGCGGTTAACGGAAGATATGTTCCGTAACATTACGCAATCAGTTTTAGGTTCTTCTGTCGTTAATTATCAAGGCTTAGAAATTGATTTTTCCAAACCGTTCACCAAATTATCAATGAAGGATTCTATTTTAAAATACAATCCAACCTTGCAAGAAGCGGACATAGCAACCATTGAAGCGGCCAGACAAACCGCAGAAAAAATGGGTATCGAAATTCCCAAAGGGGCGGGCTTAGGTAAAATTCAAGTGGCATTCTTTGATAAAACCGTTGAGCATCAATTACAGCAACCGACTTTTATTACGGAATATCCCGCCGAAATTTCTCCCTTGGCACGCTTAAATGATCATAATCCCTTTATTACCGATCGGTTTGAATTATTTATGGCTGGTCGTGAAATTGCGAATGGTTTTTCGGAGTTAAATGATCCGGAAGATCAAGCAGCACGTTTTAAACAACAAATGCTTGATAAAGCAGCGGGTGATGATGAAGCGATGCCCTACGATGAAGATTACATTGTTGCATTGGAACATGGTATGCCACCGACAGCCGGTGAAGGCATTGGGATTGATCGGTTAGTCATGCTATTCACCGATTCGCCCTCCATTCGCGATGTTATTTTATTTCCACATATGCGGGCCAAGTGAAGTAAGGAAACGATATGGTAACTGTGCAGGAAGCACAAGAAGAGTTTAATCGCTACCGCTCCGCTCCTTTGTCACCGCGGCGCTTTCGAGAAGCCGCTTTCTTAAAAGAGTTGGGTAGATTTTTTAAAGATCTACCTAATGCTTCTTCAGCGGACCGATTATTTACTTTTGATGAATATCACCAACTGACATTCATTTTGCAGCAAAACCAAGAGAAACAAAAATTATCAAAAGAAGATGCAAAATTTCTAACGACCTTTCGCCAGTTGATTTTTGGTACTCAACCGATTCGCGTTATGGGGTTAATTCAAGTTCTTCCGGAAAAGTTCGATAAACCTGAAACGATATGGCCGGCATTGAGAGATCGTGACAGTGAAGACTTTGTGAAAATGTTATTAATTTTGCAATGGCTACCACAAGCCATGTTGACCCCTGAAACGATCAATGCGTTGAGTCGGTGGAATGAGCGACTAGATGAGCTTGCGCAGGGTTTGTTGACGCTAAAGGAAGTGGGTTATCTTTCGATTAGCACGCTTGCGATCATCGATCACCCTCAGCGCGATATTTCTGCTGCCGTGGCGCAAATTATTTTGTTCAAGGATAAAAACTTACTTTTTAATCGGATTTTTTTAACCATCAAACGCGTAACGCTTGAGTCGTCGGAACGGAAAGCGCAGTATTTGCGAAATTTATCGATTGTGCTGAAGTTCCTTGAAAATCACTCTGTGCTTCGCAATCAGTTGTTAACTTTTCTTTTAGATAATGGCTATGATTTTTATCCCGTTTTAAAAAACATTCAACTCTTCCAACTAGCGCAATCTTTTCCGAACTTGTTCGAACTAATAAAGATGCTAACGTTTAGCACTAATCAATTGCGTGAGGCGCACCTTGCTGATTTAAACAGCGCCGTATTTTTCTTAAAAAAACGCGATGCACTTACGGATGATAGTGTGAATTTATTAAGAAAATATCCGGTCGCTAGCAGGCAACTAGCCGCGGGGTGGGATTTTCTTAAAACACATCAATTATTAAAACAACCCTATATTAGTTTGATGGAAAAGGGCTATGGGCGTTTTGCAAAGCAATGGGCTGAATTAATCGTCGATTTGCACTATTTTGATGCGCTCAATCCGGTAATGATACAGCATTTGCAGCATATCAGTAATGTTGAGCGCGTACTGCCTAAGTTTCTACGCTTATTGACCCGCAACCATCTCGCTTTATTGACGCCAATTGTCGATACACAAAAGTTTGAATGGGCAATCCACTTATTAGCCGCTAACGTTTCGCTGGATGTGTTAAATGAAGGAGGCTTAGCGGCTCTCATGCGTTGCTTAGATCCGGCCGGTTTATTAAATGCGGAAAATTGCCAAACTTTTCTTAAGCTTTATGAAAAAGATCCGCAAAAATGCATTTTAATGATCGATATGGCTGAAAATGATTGTTTGCGACAAGTGGATTTCACAGCTATAGCGCAAGGTGCTTTGCAAAAAGATGACGTTGATGAGCGTTTAAGAGAGAGTGAATACCTCGAGAATAAGCGTGCCTATGCATTTTCATCATCAATTACTTTATCATAAGTAAAAGTTATCAGAATAATAAAAACAATCAATTATATTTAATGATGCTACTTCGATAAGTTAAGGTTTTATTTAACGGAGTATGCATTATGTTAACGTTAGGTCAATCTCTTCCCGCATTTGAATTAAACGCCGTCACCGCAGACCGTCAATTTACCCGTATTCACACCGGATCCTATCCCGGTAAGTGGTTAGTGTTGTTCTTTTGGCCGCACGATTTTACATGGGTATGCCCCACGGAACTTGCCGAATTTGCACGATTGCACCGTGATTTTTCAGACCGTGATGCGGAAGTTTTAGGGATTAGTACGGATTCAGAATACGTGCATTTAGCTTGGCGTGAGCATAAGGCTGAATTAAATCAGTTGCCTTATCCCATGTTGGCAGATACCAAACACGAATTATCTCGCGCCTTAGGTATTTTGGACCCTGTAGCCGGTGTCGCTCAGCGTGCGACATTCATTGTCGATCCAACGGGTGTGATTCGTTTTGTGATGGTGACGGATTTAAATGTGGGACGCAATCCACAAGAAGTACTGCGCGTTTTAGATGCGCTGCAAACCGAAGCGCTTTGTGCGTGTAATTGGCAGCAAGGTGAAAAAACGTTGACGGTAAATTAGGAGAATTTTATGACGATAGAAGCATTACAAAATCATTTGCCGGCTTTTGCAAAAGATATGCGGTTGAATTTAAGCGCGATATTGAGCACACAAGAAGGTACGGATTTAACATTAAACCAAGTACATGGCATTGCGCTAGCAACTGCCTTTGCAACTAAGCAGCCAATGCTTATTGAAACCATGAAGGTAATCACGAATGCTACTTTATCGAAAGAGGAGCAAGAGGCAACGCAAGCAGCGGCTACTATTATGGCAATGAATAATATCTATTATCGCTTTATTCATTTGATGAGTGATAAAAGTTATGCCGCGCTGCCCGTGAAATTACGCATGAATGTCATTGGTAATCCGGGTGTTTCTAAAATCGATTTTGAATTGTATTGCCTTGCAGTTTCCGCTTTGAATGGGTGCGGGATGTGTATGCAGGCGCATGCGAAAGCATTGGAGGAGGGAGCGGTGAGTAAATTAGGAGTGCAAACAGCAATACGCGTGGCAGCAGTTATGAATGGTGTCGCAATGGGATTAAGTTGTTAGAAAAAATAAACGCCCGAACAAAAAAAGGGTTTGGGCGTTATTTTAACGTATCAGGATCATTGAAATCGAATGTTTGTCCGCGCACCACAAAGCCTCTAAAACCGTCGGCTTTTGCTTCCGGTAATTCAACCGGGTTGTAGTGATACAACCACATCTTGGCGCGGATGTGAGCTGGCAAGGTCTTTAACTCATTGTAATGAGAGTGCACGCCGCTTCGTGCTGGTGCGGTTTCGCAATCATGGAAGATCACATCGGACATTTCATAAAAGTCGAGTAATTGATGGGGGGCAAATTGCGTGTCCGTGGTAATAAAGACGGACAGACCATTGACCGCAAAAATTAACCCGTAGCTTTGCATTAATGAGAAGCCATTCACGACATGCACCGTTTGGATGATGCGAAAATCTACCGCTTGCCAAGAAAAGCTACCGTTAACGGGTATGGGTGACACTTTGAAGAAAGTGGATAATTTAGTCAATTCGCCCTGAATTGAGCTTAATCCGCCAGCCAAGGTTTTGTTCCACAAGTCGTGGACCAAGGCCTCACAGATAATCAGGGTGGGCTTGCCTGTTGAGCGCGGATCAAACTTGCGCGTAAAGGCTAGCCATTCCAGCCCGCCCGCGTGATCGGCGTGCAAATGGCTAATGTAGACGTTATTAATATCGAGGTGGGTGAAGCCAAGCCGATGTAAAGACATGCGCGCATCGGATCCACAATCGATTAACAAGGTATTTTCAGTATCCGCTACCAGCAGCATGTTGGAGTGGAAGTTGTCCGTACCCAGTGTAAACGCAGAGCCTGAACCTAAAAATATTAGTTTCATATGGCTACCCTATTAACTAAACAAAAAAATTGCACGTTAATTCTCCTAATATATCACTGAGATGCGGGTGTTGTCTGCACCGCATCTAGGATTCGGTAAATTTTAACTGGATGACCAATGCCCTTCATGTGCACAACTCCGGCTTCTTCACACTGAATAGCATCTTTAATGAGCAAAAAAGTCTCATGAGAAACCATGATGTCACCGGGATTGGCGCTACTTAATAACCGGCTTGCTAGGTTCACGGCCGAGCCGATGACGGTATAATCCATGCGAAAATCGGAACCAAAATTCCCGACGGCACAATAACCTGTATTAATGCCAATTTTGATTAATAATTGCTCGGATATCCCCATGTCTTCCCAAAAGGTTTTGAGGGAGTGAATGGTTTCACGCATATCAATCGCCATCTTGGCGCAGTTGATCGCATCGTATTTGACGCCCTTTGTTTCAGGGTCGCCAAAGAACACCATAATGGCATCGCCAATATACTTATCGATGGTGCCGCCATGGCGCAGAGCAATTTTAGTCATTGCATCTAAATACGTATTTAACATGGTCGTTAATTCTTCCGACTCAATACGGTCGGACAATTCCGTAAAGCCGACAATATCGGAAAAGAAAATGGTTAAACGCTTTTTATTTGAACCAACACGAATATTGAAATCACCTTGCATGATTTTTTCAAATAACTGCGGAGAAATGTATTTTGCTAATTGATTAGAGACATCTTGTAGTTGGCGGTTCTTTTGTGTTATCTCCGCGCGCTTTGTTTTGATTTGATCGTATAAAATAGCATTATTAATGATTAAAGAGACTTGCGTAATTTGTGTGGTTAATGCTTGAAACACGGTGTCATTTAATTCGATAGGTTGTCTACTATAAAAAGAGATCACACCAATGACGCGATCTTTAATGACGAGGGGATAATGTAATACAGAAACATAACCAATCAACTTTCGCAAAAATTTATCAAGCGGTGATAGCATGCTTTCGTTAATCGTTGGAATGTGAACGACTTTATTTTTTTGAAAGGCCAAGGTTATTAACGATTGATCATCTAGCTTTAATTTAATTTTGGTAATTTCATCGATAAGATAAGTAGGTAAGATCTCGTCATAAACCGTTCTGAACATTAATTCTTTTGTTTCTTGATTCAGTGATTGTACGGTCACGGTATCAAATTTAAAAAAGCGCTCCAGTAACGATTGGACAATGACTTGCATGATACGGTCCAGCTGCAAGGTGGAGCTGGCTTCGTGCAGGACGCGATTAATGTGGTCTAAGTCGCTCAATGCGGTGCGTAATTTGATTTTGGTGGTGCGAGCGGTCAAGGCGCGTAAGTAAGTCATGTAGCCCATCACAGAGGGGAACATGATAAAACCAAACATACAGAGAACCGTGGTGAAGAAACTGGAATCGGGGTTGAAGTGAAAACCAAAAATTCCGACAATAACTAATGCGCCAATCACGTTGCCCAGTAAACTTAATATGCCTAACTTCAATCCTTGAACACTTAAGCACGCCATAAAAATAGCGGTGACAAACAGTGTGCTCGGCCATAACGCAAAATGCATGTAAGCAATCCACATGCCGACAAACAGTGCATCCAAAAATAAAAACCGAATTTCGAGTTTTTTCGGATCTGCACTATTCATTGATTCAAACAATGCTAAATGAGGCCAGATTAAACCTTCAGCTAATGCGATGGAAAATAATATCGGAGTTAATTTACCTTCACCGATGTAGTAACTAATAACAACTAAAAATATAAAAAAATGTCCGCTAACCCGAGGCGGATAATTTAATAAAACAATTGGGTGCAAGTCTTTAAAATCTAATTTCATGACTTGTGTTTTTCCCGGTGATTGATTCTATCCCTTTTATAATACACCACATTTTTAGCTTACAGCGTCGATAAAAAGAAAAGGTGAATAAATGGTTATTTAATCAATGGAATAGCCTGCATTAATATTTACCCTAATACGGGATAACCTTTTCGGATATTCACCTAGTTACAGTGATTGGACTTTTTTTAACGTAATTTATAATTAAAATAACTTTATTGTACTGTGCTATCCGTTTTACCGGCGTTTCAAGTCAATTCCTCAATCATTGATTAGTTAATTCAATAAATTAGTGATGCTATGCACAATGCTTTATTAAAAAACAATGTAAATTTGCTACAATAAAAAGAAAGGGTGCAACTATGGATCAACCTAGACGCTACTTGGAAAACAAATGGTTATACGGGTTAGTTTTTATAGCGCTCTATGTTATTAGCGGCTATACGGGATTATCTTTTGCCATTCCCCCCGGAAACATTTCACCGCTTTGGCCGCCTGCGGGTGTTGCCCTTGCTGGCATTTTATTATTGGGCACACGCTATCTTCCCAGTATTTACGTAGCCTCATTTATCTTTAATACTACTTCAGCGGCACAAATCACGCAGCAAACTCTGCTGAGTGCGGGTGTTATTGGCTTTGGCGCTATGTTTCAAGTTTGGGTGGCAGTGTATTTGTTGAAACAACTGACGGGGACAAATTATCCTTTTTATCGCGTCAGAAGCGTTATTATTTTCACCGCCATTGCATTTTTATCTTGCTTAATCAACGCTGGCGTTGGAACGTTCATGTTACATTATTTTAGTTCGATTAACGCACATATGCTTTTGCCCACCTTTTCTACTTGGTGGTTAGGTGATTCCATGGGAGTTTTAACGGTCACGCCATTGCTGCTTGCCGTGGCTTATGAAAAATCAACTTTCCCGAACCACGCCTTTTTAGAATTTAGTTTATTGTTAGTTATTCTTGCTGGCGCGACAGGTTTAATGTACGGCTACAATTTACCATTATCATTCATTTTAGTACCGGTAGGCATTTGGGCTGCGGTGCGTTTTAACTTGATGATAGCGTGTTTGATCAGTTTTTTTATTGCAGGCATTGCCATGATTGGGGCCATTAATGGTTATGGTGAATTTGTTCATGCGGATTCTCATGGCAGCATATTCTTCGTGCAGAGCTTTATTTTTGTCGTCTTTATTTCCGCGTTTATTATGTTTGCTTCGCGCCGTGAACAAGATAAGCTCACGGCGGATTTGCGTCGTGCGTTAGAAGGGGATTAAAAGCTGCCCCTTCTGCGCGTCCCTCGATTCAGACTATTCTACTAATGGGGTTCAGGTTGCATACTTCGCTGTCGTTTAGCAGGCTGAGCCCTATTACTTTCTTCAATATTGGCACATGTTTGAAAATACTTTACCTGCGATCGTTTTGCTTTCCTTAATATCCCATCAGTGGTTACGTTAAATACCTGACCGGTTTCGATCAGCTGGAACGTGTTTTCCATGCCGTTCAATACCTCATGAAGTAAACTCAGGGTGTCAAACACATCAAAACGATTGGGATCTTTCATCAAAGCGATAGGAAAGCCATTGTTCTTTAATAAAAATGGAAATAAAAGCATACACAAAGTTCGGCAGTTCGCGTCTCTAAAAGCATGTATTTGTTCGCATGATTGAATAAAGTAAAGCGTGGCGATGAGTTTATCCATGGGGTTTGTGTAGTGCGTTAAGGAATACTTATACCGATCAATCCTGGCTTGTATTTCATGATTGAGTATCTGCCGCACAGGGCGAGGTTGGGTGCTGACGATTAACATTGCGAACGCAGTATGATAGCGGGGTGACGAAAGGATGCAATGCAAGCAGTCTGCCAGTTCTTCATTATTTCTCGTTAAGCCAATCGCATGGATAATTTCCGTGAAGCGTGAGTGAAAACAAGAATGGGTATTTAAAAAAGATTGTCGCACAGTTGAGTCAATATAGAGGCGCAAAGCGTTATAAGCATCTGTAAACTGAATGGGCTTTTGTGCTTGTAGACGACTGGTAACATGCTGCCTAATGCTTTCAAGGCAGGCATCTGTTAAAGGGAAATCAAAATTCACAGTGGATTTTTCATTTAAAAAATAAAACTGAATACTAAAATTAATTTCCGAATGATGTTCATTTAAAAATTGTAGCAATCCTGCTTTAGTGAAATTTTTTCTTTCTTTATATTTAACCACATAAAATGCTCCTTCACGATGGTTATCTCTGAACTCACCAATTTCATCGAGTGATCGTTCTTGAGAATAATTTGTTTTCTTAACGCGCTTAATAGCATGACGGTGTAATTGTTTTATTAAATCCACATTAAGTTCGGCAGACGAATCAAACAAGGATTGAAAGGCCGTGTACATCCCTTTTAAATAGCCTGCTTCTCTTCCTTCAAACCCTAACCAACTTTCTTTTTTTTGCATGATACCGTCAATAAAAAAACGCCAGAGTTCAGTGGGTGGAATAAGCTTTCGCAATTGCTGTGGATCGCTATTTGCTAACGCTTGATATTGGGTGAGAATCCTATTCAAGCGGTCGTGGAGTTCAGGTTTTACTTCAATTTTGGGAAATGGTTGATGCGCGAACATAAATCATTCTCATTTATGTAATTCTAATGCGGCGAATTTTAAGCTAAGCAGTGATAATTCGCTAGGTATGATTGATGTTATCAATCTAATTCAGTATTTCCTGAGCTCTTGAAGTCAGGCAAGATGAGTGTAAATGCGCTAGTTGTGTAAGATGTTATCGGAATCACTCGACAATTATAGTGGTAAGCGAAGTTGGCTGTAAAAAGGAAAATAATAAATGAATCAAATTTTAAAAACCTTTCAGCAAAAAATTCAGAAAGTGAAAGAAAGATGGGGAGAAAGAGTCAAGTGCAAAATTGGCCTGGCTGATTCCAATTCGTACTTGACCCTTTTTACCCCTATATCATGCCGCTTAAAACTTCCAAGAGGCGCTAATAAATGGGCCTGTTAAATCGACATTACTCTGTTGCTGAGATTGATTTACAATTGCAACTGAGCCTGCTTCCCATGAACCTGGTACTAAAGTGCTGGGGAGCACTTGCGTAATGGCGTTGAAATAAACTGAATACATGTAACCGGCCTGTAAGGTCAACTCTGAGCCCGATGCAAATGGTACCGTATAAAGCATAGCGAGTTTAGCATCCATCTCAGGCACGATACGATTTAAGTTTTGATTCGCCATGGATGTGTTGGCCGGTGTAGTATTATGGGGTAGTGAGCCTGCAGTATAAGCAGTCCAGGACGTAAAATCAGTGCTGTACTTTAAGACGCCTGCCAATAAATCACCTGCTATGCTTCCAGTAATGGCGAAATGATTCGTTATAAAATAACTCCCATCAAATCCGATGCGTGGTCCAAAACCGGTGAAGGTTGATTTTCCATAAACGGCGTGCGTATAAAGCCCATATACTGGATCTGTACCCTGATAGTTATTGCTAGTTTTTTCTTTCAGATAAATGGCGCTTAATCCAATAAAAGGCTCAACCTGGAGATTGTTGGTCAGATTGATCAAGTGACCAAATATCAAATTACCATTATCGATATTAAATTTTACAGTACTATTGGCGCTTGTATCTTGGATGAACTGTTGGGCGGGCCCGTAATAAAAAGCAGGACCTACTGAAGTGTATGGGGTGGAACCTGCAGCGGCAGAATCTTTGCTGGCAAAGTGCAACCAATCAAACTTTGCATTCTCACTACCATTTATAAAATTGTATTGTAGGCCTAAATCAAACGAGGCGGAGTAACCTGGGTTTACAATTCGTTGTTTCCAATTAGGAGCGGGCAGTGGAAGTGGGTTGGTGAAAACGGCATACCCTAGATTGCTCGCGCTCGGCTCTAGGTAAAGGCCAGTAATGCTCACGGAAAATCCTGGTTTTTGTAGGGGGATAACGCTAGCAGCGTTGTCTGCATGCGCTACAGAATAGCCAAGTACGAGGGTAATTGCGGATAATTTCAATAATCCATGTTTCATAAAACCTTGCTCCTTGCAAACAGAAAAATTTAACTAATTAACAGCTGGTATACTATCTGGTTTTTAGGGGGGCGTCACTTAAACTTTCGGGGGTGAGGGGTTAAGTATGGATGTCATCAAACAAACGATACAGGGATAACAATGATGGTATATATTATGGTTTTAATGCCTGAGATGAATTAAAAAGAGTAGTTAGGATTGAGTGGTTAGAGTCAGCTTAAAATTGAACCCTAAAATTCGGAGTTATCAATGCATAAAAAAAGCTCTTCTCATGTAATTAAGACCCTAATAGTCATATCAATTATGCTGCTTAGCTTTTCAACCTACGTTTATGCGAAGAATAAAGGTTTTGATTCCCCCTGCTTTGGCCTTTCTTTGGATGACAATCTCAATCCCAACAATTGCAGTCTATAAAATTTCAATCCTGTTCCGAGTAATGAATAAATGACAACTGAAGATATAGACAAAAACACGCTTTATCTCATATACGATGATGAGTGCCCGCTATGTCGCAGTTCTGCGCATGCATTAAATATTAAAAAAGCGGTTGGTAATCTTGTATTAATTAACGCACGTGAGTCGCATCCGCTCGTTAGTGCTGCTTATGCGCGAGGGTTTGATCCAGACCTTGGTATTATTGTTATTTATAATGATCAATATTATTTTGGAATAGATGCAGTACATTTTCTTGCAATGCTAAATTCATCTCATGGCAAGCTGAATGCAATAACAGCTTCTCTATTTCGCGTGAAGATGTTTGCTAGATTATTTTATCCCATTGTTAAATCAATTCGACGTCTTTTGCTAAAAATAAAAAGTGTTGGTTCAATCGAGCAGAATGACGGGTTGCCTTTGTTTGCAAAAGTTTTGGGTGATGACTGGCAAACGCTGTCTCCCTTTATGCAAATAAGATTTGGCAATCGCCCTTATACTGACGATAGGGTAGTAGTAAATGGTGCAATGACAATAAAACGTTCCCGGTGGATGCGCCTTATAAGCCCCCTCTTAAAAATGTCGGGAGCTTTAGTACAACAAGATGGTGAAAATATTCCTGTCACAATTAAGTTTAAGAGTGAACGTAATTCATCAAGGTATTGGTTTGATCGTGAGTTCAAATTTTCTCCGCCAATTCATTTTAAATCCTACATGATGAATATTAAAGATAATATTATGGTTGAGTTTATGCGCTTTAATATTGGATGGCGCGCTAAATTTTCAGTTAATGGTAATCATGTTTTTATGTCGCATCATGGTTATGTGTTTCGCTTTTTTAATGTATTAGTACCTCTGCCAATCGGATTATTTCTTGGTAAATGCAATGTGGTTGAGCGTCAAATATCAGATGATACTTTTAGTATGGAAGCGGACTTAAATCATTTTCTTTTTGGTAAAATCTATGAGTATAAAGGCATCTTTAAAATTGCAGATGCCTCAATAAAAGACGAGCATCAGAAAGGCTAACCTCAGGGTAGAGATCGATTGAGTAAACAAATTGGTTTAGGCAGGGAAGTCAAACGAACGTAAGCATTGAATAAGATTGAATAGTTTTTTTTTAAACAGTATGATGCTGAAAAATGGAAATGATGGATTCTTATGGACAAGATCAAGTGTTGGCTTATTCTTTTTTTCGCTTCACAGTCTTTGTATGCCTTAACAACGCTTACTGTAACGCTCAGCTCAGACAATAATCCGGGTGGTGCGGGAGATATTGGCGATCTGAGATATTGCTTAAATGCAATGAATCAAGGGTTAAACACGACACCCGATGATTATGAGATTATTTTTGCCTCTCCAATGACGATTCAACTCAATGGCATTCTGCCGATTATTAACAATTCCGCGAATCCTGTGAATATCACCATTGGCAACCCAGGTTCTACCGCTACAGTCACGATTGATGGTAACAGTGGCGCTTACAGCGGGTTTTTCATCCCAATGGGGAATGTGAAGATCCAAAACATGATTTTTCAAAACCTAACTGCAAAAGGTGGCAATGGCGGAGACGGAATTTCAGGCGGTGGTGGTGGTTTAGGTGCCGGCGGGGCCATTTATGTACCTCAAACCTTTTTAAATGGTTCGTATCCCTCAGTTACCTTAGTGAATGTGTCGATTAACAACTGCTCCGCTGTTGGTGGAAATGGAGGAAGTTATTTTAATATTTCTTCACCTACCGGCAATGAAGGCGGCGCCGGTGGTGGTGGTTTTAGCGGAAATGGAGGTTCTATAACAACTACCGGAAGCACGGGGGGCGGTGGTGGTGGCGGTTTTGGTGGTAATGGTGGGGATGTCACGCTTTCTACTGACGACCCCGATGGTGGCGGAGGTGGCGGTGGTGGTGGCTTTGGATCTCGCGCGACCTTAGGATTGCTTACTAATCTGGGGAATGGTGGGGCGGATCAGGATATTGGACAGGATGGGAACGGTTTAGGTCTCGCTATTACCGCTGGTTCTGGTGGTAGTGGTAAGAGCGGAGGAAATAATGCGGGAGGTGGTGGCGGTGGTGGTGGCAGTGGTGGTGGCTCTGTACTTCCTGGGGGAGGTGGTGGTGGAAGCTTCGGATCGAATGGAATTCAGCCACAAGGTTCTATACCGCCATTGCGAGCACTAAAACGGGGATCAATACACAAACCAGTAAGCAAATCAGTAAGCGAAATAGTACGCGAACTGAATGCCCTACTTTCCAAGGCTAAGGGAAAAAACGTCGGATCGAATGGAGCCAAGTCTAATCAAGGCGTTGCGCTCAAAGTTAAAAAACTACACGCAGGAAGTAACGTGCCTTCAGGGGGTAATGGAGGAGATGGTGCGGGAGCTGGCGGAGGCGGAGTCGTCATAACCTCTCCTACGAATAACGTTGACGGGCAATCTGGAAGTGGTGGCTATGGTGGTGGGGGTGGTGGTGGTGCTGGCACCGGCGCTTATGATATCGATTACACTGTACAAGGTGGATCGGGTGGGGTTGGTGGAGGCGGCGGAGGTGGTGGCGTCAACCAATCTAGTACTACACCCGCGGAAGGTGGTAATTCTCTTGGCGGAGGTGGTGGTGGTGGTGGCGGACCCTCAAATGGTTTCACGACCCTAGGTGGATTGGATATAGGAACTCTTGGTGGTGGGTCCGGCGGAGCTGGCGCTAATACCTACGGGTCAGGCTCAGGAGGCGGAGGCGGTGGTGGAGGAAGTGGTCTTGGAGGCGCTATCTTTGTGGACAGCGGTTTGAATTTCGCTATAGAAGCATCTTCAGGTATTCCAACCACCTTCAACACATCAAACAATACGACACAAGCTGGAGCGCATGGCACGGGTGGTCCTGGTGGTTCGGACGGCTTAGATGGGTCAGCATTGGGAAATAGTATTTTCCTGCGCTCGGGTTCTTCTCTCACATTAAGGGCACAAGATGCGAGTGATATTTTGACACTCGGTAGCCAAGTCGCATTTACGGATGACACCAGTTTCGGGGCCGGAGGGACAGTTGTATTTGTTAAAGGAAATGGAACTGTTATTTACAACGGAACAACCGATTATCAAGGGAATGTCACAGTCAATAATGCGAATTTTAAAGTGAATGGAGAAATCGATAATGCGTCCGTTTTCGTCTGTCGAGACACGGTTATGTCCCAAAGAGGTATGCTTAGCGGGAATGGTGTCTTGACTGGAAGTGTCTTAGCTAATTCCGGGACTATCTCCCCCGATGCTGGAGGAACGCTCACCCTTGGTAGTTTGACACTAAATTCAGCAAATGGTAGCAGTCTCGGAAGTCTCGTTCATATCAATATTGATTCCGGTGGCACTTCTTTAGTCGCCGTCACTGGACCTGCATCGCTCGCGGGCATATTAGAAGTCAAACTTGATTCAAATGCTGTGTCTGGACATTATACTCTGCTCACTTCGCCGAGTATTACAGGTACCTTTGATACCGTCACCGTTACTTCTGGTACGGGAAAAACACCAAGTTATACACTTTCCTATCTACCGGTTGGAGCACCTACGTCTGTTGAATTAGATTTTACAGGCTTCCAACCTTCCGCCGTTGACATACCAGCTACAGTAAATGGATCGCCTGTCTTGAATCCTGCTGTTGTTTGTTGCGGCAGACCCGTTATCCTGGGGCCTTTGCCAGTGTCAGGATCGGGTCCCACCCTATATTCCATCACCCAAAAGACGGGTAGTGTTACCTGTCAAATTGGCCACACTAAGACTCAGACCTATCTGAAAATGCAGGGTATAAACGGTTCCTGCACGATCGTTGGCACAAAAGATGGTGTCGTTTCTAATCCTTTAACGGTGGTAGCGTCATGAAAAAACTTTCGATAATGGCTAAGGGTGTGATGGTAGCACTGGGTATGGTTGGAATAGCTCATGCTGATAATAACAATTGGACTGGATTTTATGCTGGTGTGGGTACGGGCATTGTTTTTAACGATGCCCAATTGACATCACACCAATTAGGTTTTACTAACACCAGTGAAACTTGCAATATGAATTCAGATTTTTCAATGTTCTCTCCTGGTATGCAATTGGGCTATACGCATCAATATTCCAACTTCGTTGTGTCAGGGATAGAAGCGAACGCTACCTTTAACACAAATCAAAAACATATATTTAATTGTAACTGTGAATTTAATTCTGGGGTTTCTGATCGCCTCACGTTTAGAAATCAGATGCAAACTTCTATTAAGGGCCGAGTGGGTCGTGCTCAAAAATGGAATGAAATCATTTTTCTTCCGTATTTAACGACTGGCGCAAGCATTGCGAATGTGGGTTTGACATACGGAAATGAAGGGGGCGATTATTATTCCAGTACGACTACTCATCTGGGTTGGCTGATAGGTGCGGGTGTTGAATGGGCGTTTATGCAGCATTGGTCATTGCGTGCGGAATATGATTTTGTGGGTTATGGAAATTCGATCAAGCTTAAAATACCTACTGTTTATGGTTTAGATGATTCGAATGGTAAGGCTAATGTTAATTTGAGTTCTAATAGTATTGTTGTGGCGGTTAATTATTGGGTTTAATGGGTGGGGTCTAACTGGTTGCATTGAAATAGAATTAAATGTGGCTTTATTGGGTACCTTCCAATAATGCCTCATTTTTATGTCATTAGTTAACAGCTAATCAATTCATTAAAATGTTTTATTGATTTATATGACGTATTTCTCCCCCCACCCAAATACTGTTTGGACTGACAAAACGGAGATTTATTTTACACGGCATCCCTAATATCTGCCCTTGCTTAACAATAATATTTCTTGAAAGCTGAGAAGATAACGCTGCTGCCGCAACACCTGTTGCGGCATCTTCTTTATGCCCTGTCACTGGGTTGAAACCCCTAGCATAAAAAATATCTGTTACCGGATCATAAAAATAAGCATAGATGCCATTAATTTTATTTTCTAAACTCCAATTTTCAATCTCTACATAATCTGGGTTTAAGTTATCAAGATTATCTCGCGTGGAAATGGGAACAAGTAGCTTCGGGCTTCCAACGGATGCAACCGCAAAGGGCAGATCCTTGTTTATATCTGATATATCAATATTTAAAAGCTGAGAAGCTTTTAGCAAAGAAAGCGATGGCTGCTCAAATTGATCGGGGGTTACTTCTACTTCAAAATAATTAGAAGCATTTCTATTAAGATTTAAAATTTGTCCACCAGGAGCGCGGACTGACATATTGCTTAGCTTAAACTCACTAAACAAAACATATCCAGCCGCTAAGGTTCCATGCAAACAAAGAGGCATCTTACGACTCGGATAGAAAAATTCAACCAAGGGAATATCATTCTTAGCATTTGTAACAAAAACCGTGACGGGCAAATTTAATCTACTTGCTATTTGTTGCTTATCTTCATTACTAATGTATTGATCAATATAAATACCTGCAAGGTTGCCTGATTTATCATCTTCATCACAAAAACATTTTACTATTATGGGGTCTACTATTGTGTTCATTTCACAGTCCATTAATACTCTTTTTAGATAAAATGCGATAAGTGAGTCGCCCCTAAAAAGTAGATACCTCATTTAATGATTGATTCTGCCAAATTTGATGTCTACTTTTTTAGGGGCGCTTCATATGTCATAGCAACCCCTTTACCTTATCAGATCCGGCACTGTGCACTGCCTTAGGAAGGATTATCGCTGGAAGCGAAATTGTTCATTTAGTCCATTGCAAACTTCATTCTCCAAAAGTTAGCCAGGACGCGTAACGGAGCCGTAATGCGCCAAGATTTTGAAGATTCATATGCTTCAATTTTCGCCGTTGCTTCAGCTAGTCGCAGAGTTAAGTCTTGTTGGTGCTCTAAGTTAAATTCATTTTTTTTATTTTCCAGGCTTATAACTGGTTGATCTACGCTGGTTATTCGTTGATTAAGCTTCTGCTCTAGCTCTATCACTTGTTGCTTCAGAAAGTTAATATGCTGTCGTTGTTTTGTTATATGTTGAGTTGCTTGCTCAGCTTGATTGACCCACGATGGTTGATTAATAGAAGCAGCAAAACATATTACGTCATCTGGGTTATTAAATCTATTTAGGATGTGGATTGAATTTTGCTCTGCAATATCTGGAAATAAATTTGCTTCCGGTATTTCAAGAAACTGCAAAATTTTATTAATAGTAGAATTTTCTATTAATTCTTCATAATCAAATTTGAGATAATGAATATTATTTTCTTGTAATTTGGCATAGGTATTTCTTTCAAGTTCATTCTGTGCTTTATTCCACCCCTCAAATTCATTTGCATCGAAAGTGACTTTGTGTTGTGAAATTGGGGAGTCATGGACTGCCCAGCAGCGCGTTTCAATGGCAATTTTTAGCGAAGAGTACCATGCTAATTTATTATGCCGAGTAATGATGATAACTCGTGGTCTAAGCTTTAATAGAGCATCGAAACCTTGCATCTGCTCTTCGGTTATTAATAATTTGCAGCCAACCCACTTAGCGCCAGGATTTTGCCGTTTTGTTTCCTCAATCATACGTTGAATAAACAAAAGTGGGTTATTGTCACGCCATGCCGTATTAAATAGATCAGCATTGCTATCTAATTTTTCTAAATACAGACTGGTTTCATCTTGATGATAAACCTCATTATGACAAACGACATCAGGATGCGAGCCAATCAGACCACGCAAATAAGTTGATCTGCACCTTGGTGGAGAAATAATCACAAAAAAATTATTTTGGTTACTGTTCATCCTATATCCTTTGCGATTCTTAACGTGTAAATTTTTTCCATAAGAGACCAAATCTATATTCTTTTATGAAGGTAAGGTAAAGTGATTTCACTCACTTTGTACTGAGAAGCGTAAGGCTGTTTTGGCGTCACGAAGATCGGAAATTAAGACATAATTTTTTTCTACTGTAAAGATGAAATTTTCACTGCTTGCTATTTTTATGCAGACGTGATGACCTTGCTGTAATAGAAATATACGTGGAAAGGTAATTGTTAACTGGATTCATCGTGAGTCAGAACGAGCGCGCCTTAAAAATGATGTCTCTAGGAATCGAATTATTTTTGATGTCTATAGGAATCAAGAATACAAATAGGAGAATATATAATCCATTCGAGAACCTCCAATTTTTCTAAACCCAAAGACACAACAAAGCCCCACTAGGGGTCGGATGTAGGCGGATTAGCTTGGATGTCATTGGATGCAATTTAAATAAAAAGTCCTTGTTACCAGGCGTCGTCGCCTCTCATATTGATTAACTAATTGAATTATATAAATAATCTGAATGTGGTTTTTCTGTAGGCCCCCAAATCGGTCCCCAAAATTGCCGTACTGACAGGGGGGATGAGTCGGCGCCCTAAGCTGCTTTTTCCTTCTGGCAAGTCATAATGAATATACGTTCGAAAGTTGTAGTCAAAATAATTTGCAAACCGCAAAGAAATTATTCATGATTGCTTCAAGAGAATATGGAATTTCTGACATGGATTTGTTTCGTAAAATTTTTTTACTTTTTTTGCCAACAATAGCGTTTGCCTATACCGATACAGCTGGACTGGATTTTGGTGTCGCGGTGCCAACGAATGCAGGAAAGTCAGCGACTTTACCATTGGGTTTTAGCACGTTCAGTTATACCCCCAACACCAATATCGATCACGATTACATTTCGGGGATTTCTTTTAGCAGAATGTTTGCACTTGCCCCTTTATACACAGCACAAATTGGCGCAAGTTATCATTACCTCTCCAACATGGATGTCAAAGGTAATTTGATGCAAGGTGTTTCGCCGCCTCTTTATCAAGCTAATTATTCCTATAACATCAATAGTTCACAATATATGATTGATGCAAAATTACGCCATGAGTTTCAATCGCGTTTTTTTCCATATGTATATTTAGGCTTAGGGCTTGCTGCAAATAGCGCGTTCGATTTTACAACGAGTGTTCCTGCTTATTTAACCGTTACACCCGACTACAGTAATAAAACAACTTATGCTTTCACTTACAGTCTTGGAATTGGGATAGATTACCTTGTTGTGCCAAAATTATCTGTGGGTCTTGGCTACCGATTTATCAATCTAGGTTGCACAGGGTTGGGCAATGGTACGGTCAGAAACACTTCGACAAAGGCAGCTTTATCGCAATCTAATTTATACGTAAATTCATTGCTTGTTCAGCTTAACTATTTTATATAACTTCTACGCTTTGGAATTTAAAATGTATCGTCTATTAATGAGTGTCTTACTTTCCTGCCTCTTGCCGTACAGTGCTCTCGCAAATTCTCAGGTTAAAAGCAGCCAATTTAATTTACCTTTCACGATCATCACGCAACCCGGAACGATTTTGCCTAATCAAGTGGCAACAGGGAGCACTGTGCATGCGATTTATCAAATCACTAACAATAATAACATTACTGCCAAAAATGCGACTATCGTTTCATTACCGCCTCATGCTTCTGTTGCAGCGAGTGGTTGTGGCGCAACAAGCAGTTTTACGCTTGCACCGGGGCAAAGCTGTACTTTAACACTTAATTTTTCTGCATCGGGTTTGCTCCCAGGAACTGTCATTGATGGCAGCATACAACCTAATGTATTAATGGCGTGCTGGAATGACGGCGTTAGTTGTGCCGGCACAAATGACTTATTACGTATAACAGTTATTCCAGCACCAAGTTTATCGTATCAATCACTGATGCAAGATGTTTTAATTAATGCCGATCTCTGGGGAAATACGCCGGAAATTTTATCAGCAAACTATGGTTTTGAAGGTATTGAGGGCGTTGAAGAAGGTGAGTCGGATGTGGTTGCTGCAGGTGGCGCATGGGAGATTGTCACCACTCCTGGTGCACCTTATGCGGCTTATACAAGTGCGAATACACCGTTTAATGTTACATTTGGTTTTGGTTATCCGACTAATCATGCAGATGCCATGCCAATCTGCTTTAGCTGGCCTGTTCTACCATCAACGGTTAATCCATCTGATTTCCTGTTGACGTTAAATACGGGGCAAATGGTTCAGCCTGAAGTCGCGTCTATCAGCCCCAATTTATTATATAATAAACGTAGCTGTGTTGTGATCTTCGGACAGTTTGGAAATCGCTTGGCGCCAGGCACAGCAGGTGCAGTTTATCCTACGCAATTAACTATTGTTGACAAGGGAACCACGCTGAAATTAGTTGGCCCAAGTGGTCCTGTTAGTGCGGTGGGTTTGACGAAGTCTTGTGGCAATCCTTATGAAGTAGGTGGGGGCCCAAAACTAATCGGTGCGAAGCTTTCTGTTATGAATGATGTTGGCCAAGATGCTCCGGTATTATTCTCAAGTAACCTGCCAAACGGTGGAACAGCATTATATGGTACAGATGCTCAATATCGTTTACGTATTTATACCACGGCGGGTATATCACCTGATGGTGTTGCTGCTATCCTACCGACTGATTTCAGTAAATTCTTTCAAGTGCAAGTCACCGAGGGTGGTGTCACGACATTATTAACGCAAACTAATATCCCTTATACTTTTTCAGCAGGTACAATCACGATTGTAGGTTTAGCTGATCTTGGTAAATATGATTTAGCTTTAAATGATGCTTATGTCACGGATCGCGACAATTATCTCGATATTATTTTGAAAGGCGATGAGGCAGCGATGCGCTTAATAACGGCTGTCATTATTCCAGCATCAGGTAGTTATTTGCCTCTTTATAATCCGGGCGGTCCTGGAAACAACCCAACACCAGGCGTTATCTACACACAACCTGGACCTACATGGACTCAGCCAGTAACCATGGCAATCGATGACCCGCAAACAGTAAATTATCCTTGAAGCTGTGGAGTCGCCTCTTTTCAACCCTCAAGAAAAAATGCTTAAGGATTGGAGTGAGGCAAAAGCGTAGGGTGGATTTGTTTAATCTAGGCTACAAATTAAAAAGCCATTCGATTGTGCGGCTTTGAGTTGTGAACTCGCTATGCGGGTGTGAATATCAATTCATCTCTTCACGATATAAATAAAATGGGCCACTTTTTGGTGGCTTTTTTTATTGGCGGCGTCAATCACATTCATTGGTTACTTAATTGATTAAATTGATATTTTATATGTGGAAATTTGCGATATTACGCTACTTATTAGCCTGCAAAAGTGGTACTGAAAGATCAATTGAACCGACGCCCGCTAACCGTTCGCTGTTCGCGAATCAAGAACGACATTATGACATTTGGTGGCTAAATTTCAACTGGTGACAATACCAAATATAGGCAATTGCAAAGTATAGAGTGGAAAGTTTCAGCAGTATTTTATACGAACAATCAGCATGTTGCACTCACACCAATTTCTTTGATCAAATATCGATCAATTCGAGGGGTGCGCATATGCTAAACTATAGAAGAGATATCTTTTCAGCAACCCTATGAAAAAGAGCAAGGGAGGCGAAAGTGACGAATACATTGATAATTACTCCTTCGCTCTTCTTTAAGCATTCTAAGTCGCCCCATTGGATTTGGTATGATCTTTATGGCGACCAGTCAAAAAAAGCTGAGCTTCCTGAGTTAACAATAAAATTAATTGAAGGTGGTGTAATTCACGAAGAAGATTACGTGCGTAACTTAAATAAAAAAATAATTGACAAAAACCTATCCGATAAAGAAGCCCAGTTACAAACTCAACAATACATGCAACAAGGCGAAGACCTGATCTACCAAGGGATAATTTCATATGAGGAGAAAGGTATAACATATAAGGGGCGCCCTGATTTATTAAAAAAAATTAATGGCAGTTCAGTTTTTGGTAATTACCATTACATTCCAATTGAAATTAAAAGCTCTACAAAATGTGAAAAATCTGAATATAAAATGCAATTAATGATGTATGCGATTATTCTGGATAAAATTCAGGGTACATTTCCTAAAATTGGATTGTTCATAAATAAACACAATAAAGAAATTCAATGTGACTTATCTAGTAAGCTTTTTATAAAAACAAATGAAGCACTTCAATCTATTTTAAATATACTTCAAGGCACAGAGCCCCCTTTAAAAATATCTTCCGAATCAAAGCAAACTCCATGGTTTGATGTCTTACTAGAGAATGCAATATTAAAGAAAGATATTTCTCTGATCTATAAATTAAAATCTGATTCATTAGAAGCCTTGCGGAAGGAAGGAATTATTACGCTTGAAGATATGATAAACAATGAAATTGATAACTTACCTAAAATAAAGAGCGCGAGTATAGAAACGTTGCAACGCGCACAAAAGCAAGCAGCATCATTGGTGAATAATGAAATTATAACTTTGTCTTCCCCAAAGGTTTGCGATGCAAAAACAAAAATATATTTTGATATAGAGAGTGACCCCCTGCTAAAGATTGAGTATCTTTTTGGATTTTTAATATTAAAAGAAAATCATCAGCCGATTTATAAGTATTTTATAGCCGAGAAGCCTGGCGATGAAGGTGTAATGTGGGGAAATTTCATCAAATGGCTTGGTAAGCCTTCCATTTTTAGTGCACCACTTCAGTAGGCAGTCGTAATTTCTCA
>CAZQXH010000005.1:0-47029 GCA_964597435.1 uncultured Coxiellaceae bacterium
TTTATAAAAACTGTATCGGTGATACACCTTCGACTCAATTGCTACTTAGGGTACTGGCAATGCAGCTTCTCAACTAAGCTCTCCAAAACCATAATGGGTAAATATAGCATTCAATTAACGACTCTGCTAATATCGGCTCCGATCTGCTATACCAGATATTTAAATAAAAAAAGGATGACCAATGCAGCGTTTATTTGGCAATAAAGTAAGTAAAACTTATAAAGAAATGAGCCATTTTGAGTTAGAACGCGTTGTTAATAAACTCGTAAAAGAAAATGATTTAGCTACTTTAAAAGCAATTGTTGACAGTGGTGTGGCTTTAGATTTTTTACCTTGCGGACGTGATCCCTTAGAGAAACTACTTAATTGTACGGAAAGATTTTTATTGTCGTATCTTGCACAAAATATCATTGATTTAAAAATGCTAAGCTATATTTATCGAAATGTTGCATCGTTGCCCACTTTAGGAAACCTCACAAGAGATGGTAAAGCGACCAAGGAGGAAATTAAGTATATATTAATGGAATGCTTTATTCGCAATAATCAAGATTATCTTAAGAAGATTTGGGCTTCCTATCCTGACATTCATTTTTCAGCTCAGGAATTTAAAAATCATGTCGCAAGTAAGGATTTAACGTCAGAGCACATAACGAGCGCCACTTGTTGTTTAGCTTACATGCTAAAGAAAAATCGAACCACTCCGGTGCAAGCAGAAGAAATAGGAAAATTTCTTGATAGTAAAACGGTTTGTGCTGTTAAATTAGAAACTAGACCTACCATGATGAGCTAGATAATACTCTGCCCCGTGGCAACTCAGGGCAGAGGTTCAACCCACTTTTACGATGGCAGCGTTTCAAGTGCAAGTTGCCCGAGGCCGATTTATTTTTTAATTAAGCCGTCAATAAGACTGAAATTATTATGCAAGAAGCTTGAAAAAAACTCACCCATTTGAAATTGAGTATAACAACCTTTTTTTCTTTTATTTTAGCAATGTGCTTATTAATAGTTACATCAGTAACGCTTAAAACGTTTTTCTTAGTTTGTCAGACTTGTAACGCCCCCACTAATACCGGTCCATCTTTTACCATTTGTGGATTTATACCCTTTTGACTATAACTAGTTAATAATTTTTGAATAGCGATAACAAATTTTGCTAAATCACTTGCTGTTGTCCACAAGCCACCGTTAGCTTGTGGAAATGTATAAGGAAAATTTGGTGGAATGGTTCCGTGCTATTTCTGATTTTTAAAATGCTGAATTATTATTTTATTTGACTCTACCAATTTACTAATTAAAGAATCAATTAAAAATTTCATGAGGCGATTGTATGCTAGTTTGTTTTTTCTTTCGAGCTTTTGTATCCAATTTCTTGGTATTAAGATTAATTTCGCTTCCGTGATGCTATAAACGTCTGAATGACATTTGTGAGTCTCAGATAGGAGCGCCATTTCACCTATCAAATTACCTGTAATAAAAATTGTGTGGCTGCTTATTCTTAACTACTCTAATCACATAAGCGTGATTATAACAAGAATGAAGAACGAGGTGAAAATCTAATTGATTTGTAGATGGATTGGTATATACAGATTAAAAGCTTATGTCCATTTTGTGAAGGAATACTGGTACTGGGTGTGCGATGGATACTCGATCGCATAGTCCAGCACAGCCTTTTTCGTGATCTCGTCTGTACGGTTTTTTAAATTAGGCTTTCGCCGACTTTTATCGAGCAATGACTCAACGCCGCCTCGTCAACTGCTGATTTATAACGATAAAACGCATCCTTTGAAAAGCCCATTACCTTACAAGCTTTTGACACATTCCCAAGCTCTTCTGCTAAATTTAACAACCCCATTTTGTTTTTGATGATCTTTTCATTACACTGCAACATAAGGTTACCTCTTTTTGCTTTGATTTTTATTCGACATAACTATCAAAACGGGTAACCTTACTTTTTTCAAGTACTTTATCAGATTAGATCGGAACTAGTTCAGCCGCCCGTGTATTATTCCTTGGGCGGCTTGTCAGTATTGTAAAAAATATTATTTTATGGGGCTAAATTTATTAATACATTTCGTATCTTTGTTTTTGTAACAAAGAAATTGTAATTTTTTTATGATTGTCATCTGAGCAGATTTTATCTCTTTATTTGAGGTGGATTGTATTTCATCTAGAGTTCCATCATTGAAATCAAGATTCAATCCCAAAATAGACCGACTATGTTCTAATGCATATCTGCCTTTCGAGCCTATATGATTATAGGGAGCAATCAATGCACTGATAATGGTGGGACCGTTTGCAAGGGTAATAGCGCCTGCATCATTAATATAATTATCAGTGACATCTAGAAAGGCCCAAAATTTTTTACCTGCATCAGTTAAGGTATCCATTCCTTTATCTCCGAGAAAATTATAACTTATATCGAGAGAAATTAAATTTGACAACGTTGTTAAAGCTTTTGCACCCTCTGATGTAAGCTTATTATCAGAAATATTTAGATTATATAATGATGAAAGTTTGGCAAGTTCAATGGCACCTTCATCTCCAAGTTTTAATCCATTGACACCGAGAGTGTATAAATATGGCCGTTTGATCAACTGCATCACATCATTATAATGAATATGTGTATTTGAAACATCGATGCCACTCAATGTTTGATTATTAACGAGAGCTAAAACGGCTGCAGAATCAAGTATCATATCTGCCACACTGAGAGTTTTTATCGTGTTATTGTTAGCTAGTGCAATTACTCCAGAAGATTGAATATCATTATTACTTAGATCAAGTGTGACTAGCTTTGAGTTTTTAGAGAGTGCAACTGCACCATCGGTTCCAATGTAATTGTTGCTTAGCGAAAGGTTGGTAATATACGTATTTTTTGACAACGCTCTAGCGCCTTCATCACCCACGTGGTTGCTATCAAGAAATACCATTGGAATGTCTACATTTTTAGCAATTATTTTAGCACCAGCGGGGCCTATGTTGTTTTGTGATAAGAATAAATATTCTATCTTTGGATGATTAGATAAGTATGACGTAACAAAAGCAATATCATTATCATTCAACCTGCAGTTTTGTAGGTCCAGTATAATGGGCAAAGAGACATAATTATCAATATGTCTAATACATTCATTCGATGATAATTCACGCGATTTACTTGTATCCATACTCCATGCAGGTTGAATAAGTGAGCAAAGCAATGAACTAATCACAAGAACTTTTTTCATCCAAACTCTCCTTGTTGAATTGATAAGCTTTATGATTATGCATTGTTAGGGGAAGTTTTGCATCAGGAAGATATCTATGTCTTTTTAGCGAAGTCGAATAATACCCTGTGTGTCTCGAATTCGTAGTTTAAGACGAATGATTACTTTTTAGGGACGCCTAACATATCCGGCGGAAAGTTTTGTTCGTCATGCTCCTACCAGTTGAAGTGATAATATCTTGGGCATATCAAAAGGGGTATCATTGATTGACTGCCTGTCGCTTGAAGTCAAACTCGCCATGCAAATTTATATGACCCAGTTAATCATAGAACCTTGAACTGACCCCGATTCAGTAGACACCAAATTTGATAGAATTAACCATCAAAAGAGGTGTTAACAATGAGTAAATATGATAAGCTGTTCAAAGATTAAGCAATAAGATTGGCACTATCCTCACCCCAACCAATTGCTAAAACAGCGCGAGATTTAGGATTAAAAGAGTCTCTACTTTACAGCTGGGTAAGTGAAGAAAAAAATAAAAATCAAACCTTTACCAATCTTGGCTATAAATCGCCTGAACAATATGAGCTTGCAAGTGGTCTTTAGAGATTAGTGTCTACTAAACTCGGGGCAGATCACTTTCATTGAAAACCAGTCGGTGTAGTATTGGCAATTCACCAGTTGCATTTAAGATTTGAATCTACCGCCCTTTATCAAAGAAGTACTTCCAGTATGAAAATACTACTGGAAGTTAAATGCGGTAGATTCTAGTGTTTAAAAAAATATTATTTTATCAACTAGGAGTACATTTGGCTGTGACATCTGCCTGGGGATTATTCGGATCTACGCTATAAATAACTGTCGCTTTTCCTTCTTTATCCTTCATTTTTTTCGTATCAATATAAAAAGTCATTGGGAAATTTTCACAATCTTGACTAGTGCAAGTTACTTTAGAGCCAACTGAAATAGTTTGCACGCCAACATGGTTGGCAACATGATATGGAGAGGTAGTGAACTGACACGTATAATTTGTGCCTCTTTTAAATTTAGAAAAATCGATCCAAAAAAATCGATTAGTCCATCCTCCCTTGGACACTGTACAGGTGCAATCTAAATTAGGCTGACAAGCCATATGCCAATCACACATCGCAGCAGAAGCTTTAACGGAATATACACAGACAGAAGCAATTAAAAAAGCTAAAAAAGATGTTAATTTCATTTAGAACGTCCTTGGTTATTATATTTTAATAAATTGATGAAAAATCAAATCTAATGCTAAAAATAAATTATTTCAATAATAAATTTAAGCACTATTTAATCGGAGCGATAATATTTTTTAAATGACACTGTGGCTTCGGAAAATGCCGCGTGGCGTGATTATTCACTCCGACCGCGGCAGCCAGTATTGCTCGCACGACTATCAAGATTCAATTCAAGCAGGAAGATAGAATATATCACCGATATCGCCGCTGCAAAAATTAAACTTTTTTGGAATATGTGGTTCTAGTAATTTTCCATCGCTTATATTATAGCCTTCATAGTGTATTATTCGACACTCATCTTCGCCTCGGCAGGTATCCTGCTTAAAAAATGGCATGACTGCGATTAACCAAATAAATAATAAATTAATATTTTCTCGTATATCTTGATCATTTGTATCGAAAAACAACCGAAATAACTCTTCAATTATGCTAATTTGTTTTTCTTTTTCGTAAATCACATTTCCAAATAACATTCTTCGATTATCGTTTCTGAATTTTTCCAATGAATGCAATCTAAATGTTATACAATATTCTCCATATTCACGATGCATCGCAGGTGATCTACTTTTTGAAAATGAAGTAGTGTAAATTTGAATTCCTCGCCTCATAAAATCTAAAAATAAATTGGGGGTTATATTTTCAGATTTTAAAATGTTATTATCATTTAACCTTTCAAAAATTAAATTTTCAGCAATTTCCAATTCACGGTTCCTGCTATTTTTTATATTAAGCTCTTTATGAGAATTTAAGAAAAGATACATTGTACGAAAAATTTGATTGAATCCTTCTTGGGTTGTGTAATGATAGACATCATTGTCTGGAGCTTTCAATTCATCTAGAATAAGTTGCTCAAACTTATCCATAAAATTCCTCCTAAACTAATGCCCAATTTTATAAATTCTATTGATTATAAAAGTCTACTTCTACTTCCGCTCCATCGTAAAGTACTTCTGGGACTAATGGCACTCGCCCCTTTCCACTTTCGCCAGGATTTAACTTAACAAATCCATAGCCTTCCATCATGCGTAATGTTCTCAGCAAATTATTAGCACTTCGTCCTGTTGTACCTTCAAGTTCTTTAATTGACCTCGGTTGAGTTTCAACAATCAATTTAAGTAACTCTTGATTATCTTCAGATAGCACGGTAGCTAAAGATTTCATGGATCTAAACCAAATTTTAGGCTCGCCTTTTTTAGGCTTATATTCGCCTCGTGCAATTGCTATAGTTCGCGCTTTAAATTGCTCAAGTGGCATTATTCCGACTTTAACTATTTTATGATGTAAGTTTTTTGTCATGTTATTGACCCTCTAATTTTTTAATTACTTTTTCAACTTCAGCCCAAAAATCAGTGACTAACTTACCTGCAGAGGTGTATTTATATGTGCGACCACCGTCATCTTTGTCTCTATGCCAGTGATCATATTTTTCATTTACTTTCTCTTTTTTCTTAGCCTCAATAGAATGCGCGTTATCGAATCCCATTATTCTCTCATTAAACTTATCGTGTAGGGTAAGCGAGTACTTAACGCCCTGGGGCCGATTATTTGTTATAGCCACGCGCTTAGCCTCAAACTTTACCCACAAGCCCAAAACCTCATCAATTACAAAACGATTACCATCCAGATCGAGCAAATGCTCTATCCCCTCTTCTTTTTTATCTTTTCCCTTCATAAATCCTGCGCTAGTAGTTATTAGTTATAATATATCGCATTGTGATATATTAAACAAGGAGCCAAACCATCTTCTTCACCACATCCATAAGAAATTACTAATCATGTAAAATTACGTATTATATAAGGGAAAAAATAATGGGATTTCAATAAATTAACTATCCATAAGCATCTTTATCGATAATTGATACCTCCATACCTGAAATAAAAAGTAAATAAATATAGATAAATGTACCTTCTCAATAAGTGGAGGTAACCGGAATTTTAAGAAAAAGCCGGAGCTCAAGGATTAACCAGCGGCTAATGCGAATCGTAAAATATCGTTATCTCGACTAGCGACCTGGCACATCAATTTTTGCAGACTAATTTGATCCAACTGCAGGTCCGATCCAGTAAATAGTCCCAAAACCGAACCCCTAATTTTTAGCAGGTCTTTTTTAAATTTGCAAAGGTATTACGGGAGGCCCGCCCATTATCATGGCGGGTTGAGCCGCTAATAGTGTTTGGAAAACTGCGCCATGGTTGGCGCACTTATAACCGGCTGAAGCAAAAAGAGCTTTAGCCGGGGGCAGCCATGCTAATTAAGATCTGATTAGCAAAAGGCAAATATAACGCCAAAATAAAGCAATCTAAACACTAAGAAACCAGTATTTGATACATCCTTGACCCGCAAACGCACTAATGCTTATAATTAGCACAAAGGATTGGATTAGCTAGACACTTTTTTCAAGAATATCAACAACACAGATAAAATGCTTGTTACGAGGTATCTAAATAACAAAATGAACATACAACACATTGCAAAATATACAATGCTTTACCTATTATTTATTTTCGTTTTTCGGTTTCTGATTCACTATCTATACGACCCCATCATTGCGAATTCAATCATTCCAAATATAAATATGCACGATATACACCCGGGTCTTTTTATAGAACGAGAGGTTTTGCTGGTTTTGTTACCTTCTCTTATCTTCTATCCACTTATTTGGGCAGTGGTATTCTTTTTTCAAAGTTATAATGCAGCTGAGAAGCCCTTTTGGAATGGACTAATCATTCTGCTAATCTGTTTTAGTCTAGATCATATGATTTTCTCTAAAACTTCCAATTTAACGGGCGGGGATTGGATACCAACATTTATATTAGCATTGTCATTTAATTTGCTTTTTACAAAACTGGGTATATTCATTAAAGGTCGACCTAAAATAAATCAGTTACAACCTAAATAAAAATGTAAGGCATTACCTGAATTCAGATGAGATTGAGAAAGAGATGCTCCCTCCTCAATATACAATAATAGACTTACTGCTCGATTTGCTAAATTTTCTTTGAATCCGAGAAAAAATAAAAGCTTCATTCATACGCATTTATTCAGATAGTAGTTTCGATAATATTAAGAATTTTTAAGACGATCTTTAATGAAATGGCCCGGCTATGTTTTCTTGCCGTGGTGCGGCCTCTTAATGCGTTAGCGGATCATTTCTTCCTATTTCGTTTATTTATTAAAGATTTAAAAGATTTGACAGCTGCTAATTTCTACAAAGAATATGCGTGGTTAAATTTATGAATAAGTCAGGAGGAAATGAAAATTTTGAGCCCGCAATTTGCTGACTTACTTTATAAGCAGGGTGAAATTTCAACACAAATGTCCGGAACGATTGTGCAGCAACCGTAATCAAATTTTGTGGTGCCTAATAAGTTTTGCGGGACATTTTTTTATATGGCTGTTAAGCTCATCCCCATCACAATAAACACCCGCCATTAGTCGGAATATTTAATTCTAATGCTAGCTAATGAATTTGCATCTCAGGTAACATAAACGAACGTTTTTGTTGCTGATTAAAAATAAGCCATTATGAATAATTTAATCAAAATCTTTGGGCTTCTACTCATTCTGCCACTTTGTTGCTTTGGCGCTAATAATGCCTCCAATACAAGAGTGACAACTTATGTTGTGGAAGAATTAGCATCGTCACCAAATAAGCTTACAGTTCACGTAGATCGGCCTGCCAAACATTCAACACAACTTATTCTTAATGGTGTATCGATGGGCGTTGCGAATCAAGTACAAAATGTGATGTGTGATAGACGATTAATTATGGAAGATAAATCTGGAATATGGTCTGTGCCTGAGAATTGTCAGAAACTTTCTTGGCAAATACCTTTGCTTGAAAATGAAACAGAACCTGCTGCAAAACAACAAAGCTTAAAAGCAGGAAATTTTATACTTCTATCTGATGTATCTTCACTTCCTCATTTACAAGATGCTTCCTCGGCTGAAGCTATTAAAATTAATATCCATGGAACAAAAACAATTTTTCCAACGCCAAACTCCATAGGATTAATACCATTACCTAATTCGTCTGCTGCACCAGTTTTTATCTTATTGAATGGAACGGTAGTTGATTCTATAACATCAAGATCGATTAAACTTACGTATCTTCTGGATAATCCGGAATTGGTTTCTGTATTGCCTGATGTTACTTCACACATGAATGGTCTTAAATGGTTAAATACAATTATCCCTGGCAGTGAAAATGAAAATTTTGTAATCGCATGGCTTGGTATCTCAAAGAAACAAATGACTCTTAGTGGTGCGACAGGCAATGACATTTTACTTGCCAATTATCCTAATGATGGAGAGCTTACATTCGGCAAGGCTATGTTGCTTTATGTCGCATTACATGAAGCCTTTCATCAGTTTGCTTTGCATTATCCTAACCAACCAAGCTGGGTTGCTGAAAGCCTCGCAGCTTATTATGGATCACGTGCTGTCCAGATTGCATTACCAAATGACCCCAAAAGCTATGATTTAATGAAGCGCTTTCAAACAGATGGGAATCATTTCACGAATGGATTACTTATTATCAATCGAAAAGTTCAGGAAGGTGATAGATCCGAATATGGAGCTTTTTATACAAAAGGTCTGGCATTCTGGATGGCAGTGGACGAAGCATTACAAACACAAGGTGATGATCTCAATAATCATTTGTTAGCTGCGCTGAAGACAAAATACGATAGTCACGGCAACCCAATGGATTTACAAAAAAACCTCAATATTTCCCCTGAAATTTGGGCATCTCTTCGTTATCGCTTTCTTGATTAGCAAAGCGGCACCTTGTCGCAGCTTCCGTAGCCTCGGGCCCTATGTGGCATAGCGCAATGCTCGGTTTTATATTGTTATTTGGAAGCGGTGAGAAAGCCCTGTCCAAAAATATAATAATTTCTCGCCGGCAATGAGAGTATTAGTTTTATGTCTTGGACATTTAGTCTGGGATGTTATTCTGATTAACCTTATAATCGATGAAGCAAAAAGCGCTTAAGCCGGCTTGCTATGTGCGCATACGAAATCCTCCCTTTATATCAAGCTTCTGAAAAATAATTCGTACTTGATTATCGATAAGAATATTTGTCGATAGACAACTAGTGTTATAAATAAAAATTACTGTTGCCTCATAAGAATTCATTCGAAAAGCAGTCAGATTAAGCACTTTTTGGGTTCATGCACAGAACACATAACAAGCAGCTAAAATGTTATTAATAGTCCGATACTAAAATTGATGGGGTTAAATTTCTCATCTCGCACTGCAGCAAATTGCTCAAAGCTATTTTATGTTGCCAGCACATTTAATTAGCTTATCCCTCATTATAACGCTAAGCATGCTTTAAGAAAGATTGGGTATAATATGCACTTATATACTTTAGTTGTCGTAATAAATCCCCAATATCTTTTAAAGAGACGAAGAATCATGCAAAGACAAATCCCTTTCGCAACGCTAAGTACTCCTGAAGAGACCGCATGCTGGGAACGTTTGAATGATTCGCAAAGACGTCAAATACAAGAATATCAAAACTTACTGCATGAGGGCGATGTACAGAAATTAGCGCTTTTCTTTCAAAGCAACCAGATTAATTTTCACCCTTCATGTTTTCGTCTTGGGCTTAATTGGCTCGAACTCACTCCAGAAGAAAGGGATTTTTATCATTATAGCCTTACGTTAATTTTTCCCACTAGTTTTCCTCTTTGTCCCGGGTTTAATCGTAAAACTGACTGGAAAGATTTCCTTAGAACTTCATCTCAATCATTTGAGTCTAGATATCCAGGATTTGATTTTAAACAATTACGTTTAAAAAATAAAAAAACGGCAACCTATGCAGATTATTTTTCTACGGATCAATTGCTCCGCTATTTATTAATGACTTGTCAGCTAGATACTGCCATTGCTCTAACGCGTTATCCTGATCAAAACGATAATCTCATTCGTGAAATAAATGAATTAGATGCATTATTGCAATCACAAAATCCCCCTTTTTGTAAATGCAAATCTAGTCACACTGAACTTTTAAAAGCAAAAATAGCAGCACTACCCGCGTTGGATGATCAAATTAAAAACGCGGTTAGTATTGGTAATGAAGAAGAAGTAGAGGCATTATTAGCACGGGGAGCAAGTCCTTTAGTAGCGTTCATCGCTGCAACATTAACCTCGCGAACGAGTATTGCTGATCAAATAACGATGACTTATCATAATACTAGTTATTCTCCCCCCTTCTTTCTACGTGCTATTGAAACACTAACCAAAAGTGAAGATGAAGAATCCTTTATCATTTTTTATAATCATATTGGATCACGCCGGTCTTTTTTTAAAGAATTTCATAAAACAATTATCGAAACAGCAATAGAAAATCATTTTGCCAAAGCTGTTTTCAGCATAATGAAACAATTCATTCAAAGGCAGGTCATGCATGAGTATAGTAATAAGCACATTCCTCGCGATGCTGTTGGAAATATTTGCTATAAATTCGCAGCTTTAGATCAAATAACCTTTTTAAATGAAGACTTTTATTTTCCCGATCTTTCCTGGCTAAATAACCGGCTTATTTCCCTACAAGTTGTTCATTTATTTCCGCTGGTAACGGGTTGGTTAGAAAAGATAAAATTTATTTATGCCCGCATCGAACAACTGATTTTAGAAGATAAACTTGAAGAATTTGTCGAGACCATGACAAACAGCCTCATATTTGATCCCTATTTTGGCATGGAAATTGCGATGAAACATGGCAGGATGAGGATTATCACTGCCCTATTAAATCATCCCATACCAGATCAAGATTTTTCTATGCGTTTCGATTTTTATCAATTTTCACTTACAAGAGCTGCGCATTACGGCAATCTTGATTTGGTAATCTATTTGGCTAAGGATTTAAAAATTAGCTATTTAGAGGTAATTGAATGCCTTGCTGCCACTGGAAATAAAACACTACTCCTCAAATATTATAATCCAGTAAATGTGTTAAATGATGCACTGACGCCAGAGGAGGAAGAGGAGGAAGAGAGCTCAGAATTTTTCTTGGCCCCTCTTGAATGGATGTGTCGACATAATTGGGAAGATTTAATTATTACGCTTAGCGAAATGATTACGAATAATGAAAAATATCATTCATTAAAAACAATAGTTATCGAAAAATTTCTCGGGTTGGTAGCGTCAGATCCAATCGATGTTAGATTTAGATTATTATCCAGTCGATTAATTGATATTTTTAAAATTACTGCATTAGATCCTGAGGATTTTTATTACTGGGATATACTTTCAAATGATTCTCGTGTTGATGTAGTGGCGCAAATTAAAGATGATGTGCTGCGTGAAACATTGATTACCGAGATTGTTGCAAAGTGGAATCCCACCACCTTTCGTGCTGAAATTGATAAAACGGTAAAATTAATGCAACAATATGAGTGTGATTCAATTGAAGCTAGAGCACTAAATTCTCTCTCCATACGAACATGGTTTTTACAAGGTATGCATGCCAATGCGCAGGGCATAACATTGCCCAGAGATATTTTTCTATTAATTTCCTCGAAATTAATAGGCAAAGAAGCAAGTTCACTACCTGATAAATTCAGAATTAAAATTTATCAGGCATTTCTAAACCAATTTCTGAATCGTCAGCTAGGTCGTAATCAATGGGTGAAAATTAATGATCCGACTGGAAAGACAGTTTTTCAACAAGAAGGCCATCCTGTAAAACGCGCTCGATCCGACAGCCCACTAATACCTTTAACAGTGCATGAAAACAGGTTAGGCATTCAGGGAATGTTTTATCGGCCTGCCCAGCGTATTGAAGATGACGCCGTTACCTTAAACCATCGAAAATAACGAATGCTAATCAATGGCAAATCCGTAATTGTCACAACCAATTAATTCTTCCGAATGTGAGGTATATCAATGTTAACACCGCTAAGAATACTTTTGCTTTTAAACATTATGGCAGCTATCGCCGCAATTTTGTTACAAACTTACTATGACCCAGTCGCTTCCCCTTTGATAGGTAAGGTTATCTATACCAATATTGTAGAAACCAATTTATCAAAATTAATATCTGCTTTCGTGGTTGAAATCCTCTTATTTGTCACATTTATCTACTCTACCATTGCGCTTTGGTTATGCCACAGATCGGGGAAATGGGTATTTTTAAGTTGCATCGCCTTAAGTTTTTTCGATAATTATCTTTTTGGGAAAGTTCAAATTTTTAGTTGGTTATCATTAAATGCCAATTTCCTATTATTCACCCTTTCTGGCATGATTTTATCTTTATCGTTCCAAGGTAACGAAAATGAACAAGCCAAATGAAGTTTTGCCATGTGCAAAGCTAAGCGTGAATTTACACCTAGTGAAAAGCTAAACTCAGTGACGTAGCCCGGACGAAACGCTTTTTGTTTCGTCCGGGGTTTTAAATTAATAAATTCCGATTGTAGATTATAATTACGTTTGCAACATTGAATAATGATATTTAAACCCGGACGAAACAAAAAGCGTTTCGTCCGGGCTACACTTGCTTTATCCATTTTGATGGATTACCTCCACTTATTGAGAAGTTACGGCTTTTGCGCTTAGCATGCCGATCATCAAGGTAAGACTTCTTTAAGCTTTAGGTGGTAATATTTTGATCATTAAAACTTCAACATCAAAATGAGGCTAATCATGCAGCGCGATGACAGTCCTAAGTCCCTGGCGGAAATTAAGAAGCAGTTACAATTGCAAAGCCAAAGACTTGGGATTTATCACTATATTAATCCCCAAGATGCTGACCGCCTAGCATTAACCAACCTGCCAAACGATATTAAAAAGTTAATCTGCACGCGATACCTAAATGGCATTGATGCCTTCAACTTCTTTAAAAGTGCTCGCCGCCCGCTTTTGGCAGTATACCCAGTGATCGCTCAACGCGAAGATAACCCACTGCGAAAATTATTAAACCATGTCGCGCTTGGGGAATTAGAAGCGGCAGAGAAAATATGGAAATCAGCACCGAATTTATTAACCGATCGCGGCACCATTTATTACCCCAATCGCACCTACGTTGCAGGTCAAGCCTCAAAGGATATTCCATTTCAGAAAAACCCCGGGCGCTATAAATATGTTAATTGTACCGCTTTGCAAATCCTATTGATGAATGCCGAGTTTGAAGAAGCCAAGCGTATGGCAGAGTTGATGCCAATTGAGGCAGTGCAAAAGCAGTTTAAGGAAGTTTTCCCGGATGGAGAAATTAAAAAATATGATTTTGATTTAAATGAAGCACAAAAACTACTGCAAGCCGTGTTTAATGCAGTCGCTACAGATGAGTGCCTTAAAATTGAGCGTGATACCAATGACAACATCAAAAACATTATCATAAGTGACGCTACCCAAGTTGCGCTGAGGCAATTATACACTTATGCAAAACCCAAGTCGGATCATGAAAAAGGACTCGTATTTGATACTCAATTTTACCTCGCAGCGTTGCAACTATACGATGAGCAATGTGATCAATTTAGACAGCAATGGGATCGTTACGCGTTTTGGAACATTTGCATTGAGGAATGGTTGGCTGGCTGTTTAGGAACAGGTTACTTACGAGCGCATTCGCAAGGAATTGGTAATTCACCCGATCGTCGTGGCTGTGTTTTAAACGATGGTTCACCTTATTTTGCATTTCGTCGGGTGGTAGATTCTTTGCCGGCGGCATCTTTTTTCGTTGGGTATTACGGCTGGCGCGACCTCCCGTCCCGCACTAGGTTCGGCAGCGGCCATCGCGTTTTTCACAACTTATGTCAAGCAACAACGAGAGCAGGGACAGACTTTATACGGCAATATTTGCACGCGGAAAAGTCAGCATGTCTAATTTGTTGAAATAGCTTTGCAGTAAAGCGGCGGCGTACGCAACTGGATAAATATCCCAGCACGCTTCAACAAACCAAATAATGAGTTCCTGGTAAGACCAGGTCTCATTCGTTTTTGCCCACCAAAGTAGAGTAAAATATTTTTATTATCGATAAGAAAACTTATCGATAATAACCCCCCTCAGCATAACAAAATTAATATTTAATTTTAATTTTTTAAGCCATTAATTTGTTGTGAATTTTTCATATATACCTTCTCAATAAGTGGAGGTAATCGGAATTTTCAGAAAAACCTGGAGCTCAAGGATTAACCAGCAGCCAACGCGAATCGTAAAATATCGTTATCTCGGCTAGCAACCTGGGGCATCAATTTTTCAGGTTAATTTGGTCCAACTGCTGCGCATAAGTTCTGCAAGGCTGAAGTTTTTGCTCGACATGTGATTTCCAAATTGGACGCGCCCGGCATCTGCCCTCCGCACGCGTACGGCAGGCTCAAGGCGTAAATTACATCCTCAAAACCTAGCCTCGAAAGATCCTCGCCGCCAGATGAAATATTGGGAAATGAACAGTTACCATATTTATACTTAACCGTGCGCTCACCATCATCAAAACCGCGGGCAAAAGCAAATCGATCAACCGCAGGTAAGCTGCGTTGTAAATAACCAATCACTTGCCGCCAGACTAAATTACACTTATCAAAATCTTTATAGTCGTTGCTTAATGCTCCCCATTCTTTGCGCAACAGATAAAATGCCTGCTGGAGCGTAGTGTAATGCTTATAATGCATCTCACCACTCGTTGTTATTTTAGGTTCAATTGCTCTTCTAAATTTGGCAAGCTCTTTTCGAAGCTCCGTATTGCGCGTTACCACTCGATCAGGATCATTGATAGTAAGTGCCTCTGCGATATCAGCAGCAGAACTCTTTTTAATTATTGCAATTAACGGTCTTAAATCATAAGCGGGTTGTTTTGTTTCGATTTGTTTTGCCAGCGTTTCAATCTGCAGTCGATAGCGTTCAAATTGAAACTCACGCTCTTCCTTGCCCGTCACTATCTTCTCAAAACCAAATTCAATTTGTTTTGCACCGGCGGGATCGCCTTCACCTAGGAAAAATTCATATAACTTGATGCGCTTAACAAAAACCCCACCGCGTGTCTTAACATCCCCTGCTTGCAATAATAAGCGTGGGTTGGCTTTTACCATCTCAACTAGCTTGTTCATATCTAATGTTTCTGAAGAAGCCGCGTGCCGCAATGCGATACTAATTTCACTATCAGGATCAGGGTTATAATCGCAGCAGATTGAATTGACGACATCGAATGGCTGCAGGCTGAAAAAAGAAGTTCGATCATTTCTTAGTTCAAAGAATTTATTCGCTTGCGGACGGGTCAGCATGGGTAGAAGTCTCGATGTGTGATTAATCGTTTTAGTAATAGTGGTGTGCATTATATAATCAAATTACGGTCGGCAACAAGACGGAATAAGTGTTTTATTTTGAATCAATTTCTTCACTGCGAATGGCATGAAGTATCGACAATTAACACCTCCCTACCTGAAATAAAAATTAAATAAATCAATACAATAGTTAATTATGTATTTTTACCCCACCAGATATCACAATAATCTAACTCCCATATGTAGACATGTAACTACTTTGGTTGCTATGCTTTAAATGTAGCCATGTTACTACATTAAGCATCAGGGGATAATATGCCGATTACAACTATTACCAGTAGGGAGTTCAATCAAGATGTTAGTAAGGTGAAGCGTGCCGCCCTAAAGGGCCCCGTTTTTATTACTGATAGAGGTCATCCAGCACATGTATTGTTAACAATTCAAGATTATCAAAAGCTAACAGAAACTAAAGTAAGTATTATTGACTTACTCGCTATGCCTGATGCAGCTGATGTTGATTTTGAACCTGCAAAATTAAACAAAAATATTTATCGGCCAGAGGATTTTGAATAATGTATTTACTCGATACTAATATTGTCTCAGAGCTGAGAAAAGCCAAATCTGGCAAGGCCGACAAAAACGTAATAGCGTGGGCTAATAGCATATCAGCATCGAGTTTGTTTTTATCCATTATATCAATCCTAGAGCTAGAAACAGGTGTGCTGCGGGTCGAGCGACGCGATCCATCGCAAGGCGCAATCCTACGCTCTTGGCTGAATGCACATGTTCTTCCTGCATTTTCTGAGCGCATCTTATATTTAGACGTTGCTGTCGCTCAGAGCTGTGCAAAACTCCATGTTCCCGATCCAAGATTGGACCGAGATGCCATTATTGCTGCAACAGCGTTGGTTCACGGAATGACGATTGTAACAAGAAATACTAGCGATTTTGATCAAACAGGTGTTGATATATTCAATCCCTGGATGAGTTAGTAAGCGTAGCCTGGAGAACGCTTGCTGAAAACAGAGTATATAATAGGCTGCTTATAACTTTATAATCACAACAGTTAATTTTTCATGGAATTAAAATGAGCTCAAAAAAAATTATATGTTTTCTCCTGACACTCTCATATTCTACGTTTGTTTATGCTAATGCAAATACCCTTAAAGAACCCATCTCATTTTTAACTGACAAAAAGACAGAAAAATCTTTTTGGGAGCAAGACTATTATAATCCTCATCAAGCTAGTCATCAGATCAATTTAATTTTAAAAACTATAAATGATGATTACCTAAGATATAATTTAAAGTGGTTAAGCAACCATTTAACTCAAAAAAATTTGGCATACGATAACGATCATTCTTATCGAATTAAAAATTTTTTATTTAATAAAAAACGCTATACTGCGATTAATTTAGTATCAGGGGCCAGCGCACCCGTGGGAATATTATATTTAATAAATAATAATAAAATTAATTTTTCGGAAGATTTAGGGCCTGTTATCTCTATTAATGCATTTCAAATTGGGAATAATCGCCTACTAGTAAAAACACGATTAAATGGAGGAACAGGTTTATATAGTGTATCTGGAGTTTTGCTGGAAAAAGATAAAAATCGTTTTAAAAAAATTGCTGTCTATCCCATTCATGGCTTTGCCAGTAATCCAGGAATCAATTTGGAGTATCGCGTTAAAGAAGTGCATTCACATGAAGTAGAAACATTAAAGTTTGTAGAGACTATTACTTTATTAGACAACACTCACACAGCGCGCCAAGAATTTGGATTTACCCAATCATTGCAAAAAGAATTTATTGTCATCTTGAAAAAACAAAGAAACAAATTTATTGTCGTCAACAACCCAAGCAATAGTAATGATCCGGCATTTAAAGTCTTTGCAAATTCATGGATGGAATTGCCCGGCTAAAAGAAACGTATCAAGGATTAACCAGCAGCCAACGAGAATCTTAAAATACCGTTATCTGGACTGGCAACCTGGCACGTCAATTGTTGCTAACAATTTTTTTTCCGTCAATCTGACTATGATAAGCTCCATGATCAACAGGTCGCGCCGAGTGCCGTTGTTCCAAATGCGCGTAAATATAAATCGGAAGACAGATAATATTAGCCAAAACTATAATTGCAATAAAATGCATAATGTTAATCCACTCCAACAATTGTTAAAACAACCAGTTTTTAATAATTAGTCATTTCAAAGGAAAAATTGACGATCTATATTACCCCTGCCTTTTAGACCTCACCAATGCATAATTTTGAAAGATACTAGCCTCCCAGCTGGAGGAATAAATGGCTCGACACAAGAAGTCGTCACCACCGGCTAAAATGTTTCTCGCTTCCCAAGTCTTTACCCGAATATAAACATTTTTCCACATCATCTTTTTCACAATTAACTTTACTCATCTGTGCAAGCTCAATAACCCGATTTGGATTACTTATTAATTCATCAACAGCAGGCGCAATTAATAATTGATGGCTTGAAAGTAATCTCAAAGCGCCCCACCAAGCATCGATCGACGAAAATTCAAGAAATTTTAACAATGTCTCTCTAGGTAAATTTAGTGACCTATTGTAAAACATTAATTGATTTCCTGCGTAATCTGATGCGCAAAGACAATGCAATATGTTAGCTAACACCACTAAATTTGGATGAGATAAAATTTTATCTATATCATCTTGATTTGCATTTAGCATTTTAACAATCGCATAAATTTTCATGAGGTGCTGCTCTTGCGATTTAAGATTATTTAATCGTGTTAATGTTAGCTCAATATTATTCGCTGCATAATATATTATAGTGTTTGCATAATGTATTGGGTGCGACACTTCCAATATCGTATCAATACTTTCTTGCAAACGTCCGTTTTTAAGAGATTAGTTATTTGCATACAAAAAAACCGCTGAGAATAGACCAGCACCCCAAAACCATAAAACAAAATTAATATTTAACTCTAAATTTTAGCCCATTATTTGGTTGAGAATTTCCTCTCAACGGTTAAATTGTGAACAACCCGGCCAATCCCACAACGTCTTCGCTTGATTATACAATAACTTTTACTTTTCGCTCCAAATGAGCAATTTAAGGACATATAAAGATTAATAAGGTATTATTTATCCTTTTGGAGATGCTTTATGCAAAGACAAGCAAAAGAAGATAGCCCCTTAATTTCACAAAACGAAGATTCTATGTTTAAGAAGATTATGAATTTTCTATTTGAACCCACCATTGCTGTTTGCAAGTCAGAAACTGGCGGTTCATACAATGTAAGCCCGTGCTGTGTCACCACAACCGTTATATGCACTACACTCGGTGTGGCAGGTTATCCAGTTGGCACGCTTATTACACACGGCGCACACGCAGCGAAAGGTGCGTGCCTAACTGAAGTGGAAACGGTTGCCGGTGTAGTAGGCTTTAGTGCGGTCGTTGGATGCGCAAGTTCTGGATGTGGTGAAGATTGTAAAACGCCTCGCACAGATAGCACCACCACATCCAGCACTCCCAAATCATGTTTTCCATTTCATTATATTCCACCTGCACAACACGAAATGGGTGCCCCTCATGAATTAGAGCCAGAAAGTCCACGAATGGCTCGATGAAGTAAATACCAATCAGCGAGCCTACAAAGCTTAGTGGCTTAACCCAGATGAAACACAAAGCGTTTCATCTGGGATTACATATCATTATTCAATTCTATTGATGCCTGGCTGCAGCGAGCAAAAATATTAATCCAACTTACCGCTTATAAGACATTGATTAAGAGTTTATTTAACTTAAGCAAAGGAGGGATACGATAACCTGTGTATACATTGACTACAAAGCCAGGCAGCGAGTAAAATAACTGCAATTATAAGAGGAGCTATAATTAACTCTGACTTCAAATTCAGTCATCCGTAGTGAATTATCCTGCATCAAAGTTTTAGCCCTACAATAAGCACACTAATGAGCCATGTTAGATTTAAATACAGCGGGGATAATTTAAGAAATGGGAAAAGAAAACCTTAAAAAAAGCATCTCTCATAAAAAAGATGGAAGAATATTTAAATTTTTTCAAAAAATGTTATTTCCCACGCTTTTACTATTCAATTTTTTTATTTTATCTATTCTTATAAATACCGTCTTAACAAAAAACGATTATATATTAATGCCCTACAATTTAATTCCTAAACTGGAAGCTACATTAGCTTTTTTAGGACTTGGAGTTATCTTATTTTACCTTTCTTTTTTGATTAGCAAAATATCTTTAAAAAAATCGGAGCAAATGTTTTTTACGGGTGGGAAAGCTCTACTACTATTGCCAGTTTTCCTAGGCGCTGAGTTGATTTATTTTAATTTTTCAGCAAATCAGCATTTAGATAGAATACCCTATATGAAATATTCTCAAAAGCAATACACTGAAGCTTACCAACTAGCCCTTCAAAGATTAAGTAAAAAAGAAAACGCCGAAGATAACAATTTAATCGGGCATTTGTATTTATGGGGTCACGCGGTTCCACAAAATTCCCAAGAAGCAATCAAGTGGTTGAAAAAAGCTGCCGCGGAAAATGATCCAAGCTCAATGTTTGATTTAGGTGAAATTTATTATTTTGGTGACGGAAACATCCCTCGTGATTATCAACGAGCTCTAAGTTGGTTCGCGATGTCTAAAGTAGCTGGCATTGATTCAATTAGCGATATTTATATGGGCGATATTTATTTTACGGGTGGGTATGGTATCCAGCAGAATCGCGAGAAAGCATTTAACTACTATTTAGCAGCAACCCACTTCCCACCAGCTGGGGTTGCATATTACAAAATTGGTTTCTACTTCTTGAAAAAGAATAATGACCCAAATCACTTAAAAAAATCAGAAGAATGGCTGAAAAAATCCTATCAGTCACTACTGGCAGATCCTTGTCTAGATGTGAATTTAGGAGACCTGTATACACAAGGAAAAGGCATTTCACAAGATTTAACTAAAGCCAAAAAGTTATATAGAGAAGCCGCAGAATTATTTAAAGGATCACTTAACATAAATATCGATCAAAATAACGCGCAGGTAGAGTTTGAAAGAATTAAGAAAGATTTTGGTGAGGCTTCAGAATTATTTAAAAGATCACTTAATACAAACATCGATCAGAGTGACACGAATATAGATTTTGAAAAAATTAAAAAAGATTTTGCGGAGTATGAAATTAATTTTAAAAAGGGTGCTCAAGCAAACAGTAATTCTGAAATAATTAATAGGTTACACCATAAGGCGCTTTTTTGTAGAGAATTTGGTTGGGAGGAATTCGATACCCTGAGGATTTTGAAATAAGTGCTTTTATATATGAGGCTTTATGAATAAATATATTGGATTATTAAGCACACACTTAGAAGCATTTATGGCGGTAGCCAAGCATAAATCAGTACACGCTGGTGCACGTGCTATACATATTTCTCAAACCGCAATGACACAAAGAATTCATGCATTAGAGCAAAAACTAAAAATCACTTTATTTATTCGAACCCGGCAAGGCATGCATTTGACATCTGAAGGAGAACAGCTTTTACGTTATTGTCACGTGGTGTCAGATTATAGCAATGAAACACTGGCAAACATAGCAAACGCAGGGATAGATCAAATTCAACGAGTTAAAATATCAGGCCCATCCAGCATAATGATTTCTCGCATCATCCCAAAATGCTTAACACTTATGAAAAAATTTCCAATGCTATATATTACGTTCGATATTAATGATACAGATGATATTGTCACACAGCTACGTTGTGGCACCAGTCAATTTGCCATTTTGGACCCGGATAAAATTACTCGTGATATGGAATTTAAAACAATCACATCAGAAGAGTATTTATTAGTTTGCACCAGTCAATGGAAAGGCAGAAAATTATTGGATATCATCAAAACGGAACGCATCATCGATTTTGATGAATCAGATAAAACAACATTAAACTATCTTAACAAATTCGATCTTTTAAAATTTTCACAAACCGATAGATTATTTGTCAATCGAAACGAATCGCTTTGTAAGATGTTTTTGGATGGTTATGGATATGGGACTCTCACTAAAGAATTTGCTGCTCCCTATCTTAAAAAAGGTGATTTAATTAAATTAAATTCTGGAAAGATATTTGAACATTCTCTATCGCTAGCCTGGTATTCACGTCCCAAACCTCCCCGATATTTCCTTGCAATATTAGACACCATTATTTAACACGCTTTCTCAAATTCCGTGATCATATTTACTTATCTCATAATTCAAAACTTGCATTACCTTAAAGGAAACGAAATCGAGTAATGTGTAGATTCAATTTAAAGAAGGAAAGAATATGATACGTTTTTTAGTATTAAGTTGTTTATATTTTGTTTCACTATTGTCCTACGCACAGACTTGTCCGTACCCACCAAGCGGATTTTTATTCCGTGTGGCAGCGTGGGGAAACCATTCGAGTAGTACAAGTCAAATAAGATGCCATTATTACGATGAAACCGGGAGATTCAGCCAAGAAATTGATACCGTGGAATTCTTTAACGAGGCACATATGGACGGACTTTCAAGGTGGAATTCGTCTGGGGATCGTTATTATTTATGCACCAGTTTCAATACCAATGTAAATGAATGTGCGTTTTAGCCATCGTTAATTTTTGTAATGATAAGGCTGGATCATATCTATGAAACTCTATTATGCAAAATATGCCGCCTCTTTAGCGGTTAGAATCATGATAAATGAAATAAATCTTTCCTGTGTGTATGAAGCGGTTGACTTAAAAACCAAGCTAACTAAAACAGGAAATAATTATTTTAAAATTACTCCCAAAGGATATGTTCCGGCTTTGAAAACTGGCAAACAAATTATTACAGAAACAGCTGTAATTCTTCAATATCTCGCTGAACAACATCAGGCTACAACTCTGCTACCTGAAATTGGAAATGCGGATCGTTATCATGTTCTTGAATGGCTTACTTTTATTGGTACAGAGTTACATAAAAATGTAGCTGCACTTCTCAACCCTAATATTCCCGATGAAACTAAAGGTGTTCTTTTTAATACAGGTTTAAAAATAAAATTAAACCTAGTTAATAATCACTTAGCTCAAAACCAATGTTTAGTGGGTGATCAATTTACCATCCCAGATACATATCTATTTACAGTATTATTTTGGCTGCCGATTTTTTTGAAAATTGAATTATCACACTGGCCACATTTACATAATTATTTTTTAAAACTGAATGATAGATTGTCTATTCGGAAAGCACTTGCTGAAGAAATGGTTGAAGAGGTAATCGAGGTGCAATAAAGAAAATATTTTATGCCATAACTAATAAATGCAAATGCTTAGCAAACCCTTCTAGCTATGCCCTGCTTTAATTGTTGATATGAAAACCTGGAAGCATAGCCTCAAGGTCGAGGCTATGCATGGTGAAAAGTTTTTAACACGTGCTAATGCAAAAAACATTTCATTTTGCTGCACCCTTACCCTCAGCATGATGAAAATAATTAAAAAACTGCCCTTCCGGTTTTAATATGAGAATATCATTTTTACGACTAAAGCTATTTTCATAAGCCTCCAGACTTCGATAAAAAGCATAAAATTTGGGATCAGTCCCATAAGCTTTTGCATAGATTTCAGCAGCCATTTGATCCCCTTTGGCCCGTATTGCTGCTGCCTTCATTAGTGCTTCTGCTTTAATAACAGTAACTTTTTGGTCGGCAAGGGCTTTAATTTCTTCGGACTTCTCCATGCCTTCTGCGCGTTTCGCCTCTGCAAATTGTTTGCGCTCGGCTTCCATGCGCTTAAATACTGAATCCATCACATCTTTAGGTAAAGTAATGGTTTGCACGCGTACGTCGATAACTTCAATACCTTGTTCCTTGCCTATGTGATTTGCTTCGTTTTTCATCGATGCCATCATGGCTGCACGATCAGAGGAAATGGCTTGATAACTAGTACGTTTCCCATATTCAGCACGGACAATGTCATTCAAGCGTTGTTCAAGCAAATTTTCTGCCCAGACCACACTGCCACCGGTACTCGTATAAAATTTTACAAGATTATTAATTCGCCATTTCGCAAAATATTCGACAACTAGATAGGTTTGTTCCTTGGTTACAACCGTTAAGGGTTGTGAGCTAGGCGTGGCAAGTTCTTGTATGCGGGTATCAAAAATTCTTGCGCGATCAATAAACGGAATTTTGAAATGTAATCCAGGTTGCAAGACAATGGGCGCATTGGTTTCAGAGTCACTCGTGATTTTACCTAATCGCAGCAACAACCCATTTTGACCTTCGCTGACAGTGAATAACACTAACGGAGTGATGAGAATAAAAATGGCAACAATGGTTGCAATAGCGATGTTAATTAATTTCATTACTTACCTCCGAGCCTGCTGCTTGCGATCCACCATTTTGTGTTACGTCAGATAACTGAGTATTTGATGTTCCCGCGGATGCTGGTGACGGTTGAGTTTGTTTTAGTAATTTATCCAATGGCAGGTATAGCATATTGTTACTGGCATTAACATCCACTAATATTTTTGTAGTATGACTTAGCATGGATTGTATGGTCTCAAGGTACATACGCTCCCTGGTCACAGCCGGCGCAAGAGAGTAAACATTCAGTAATGCTTGATATCTTGCAATATTGGCCTGCGCTGTTAATACTACCTTTTGTTGATAGCCTGTTGCATCCGCTAATGCACGTGCTGCCATACCCTGCGCAAGCGGAATGTTTTTGCTTGCATAGGCTTGTGCTTGTTGAATATAGGTGGCCTTATCCTGGTCTGCTCTATTTACATCGTTGAATGCCGCACGGACTTGGTCAGGTGCTTGCGCTTTTCGTAACGTTACCGCAATAACTTCTACTCCAGCATTATAATTGGAAAGCACAAGCTTCGTTGCTTCGAACACTTTTGAACTTAAGAATTCTCTTCCTGTTGTTAATACATCGTCGAGTTTCATTTGCCCAATGACAGCAGATAATGATCCTGCTGCTACTTGTTGCACGGTTTTATTGGGATTCACTACATTAAATAAATAAGCACGAGGATCACTTACTCGATATTGTACATTTAATTCGACGTTAACCAGGTTTTTTGATAAATCATTTATATTACCACTTCCATCTTTAGGTGTTACCTGCACCGCTTGGTTAGGTAAATCACTCTGATCAGCTGATTTTGTTAGAAAATCTCCATCTAATGAAAATGAATAAATTTTCTGGGTATCCACTAAGTATTTTGTTTCAATAAATCTTGCGATCCAGTGTAACCCGGGTGGATTAACATCCACGTATTTACCGAATCTTAATACCACTGATTTTTCAGCGGGGTTAACGATATAAAAACCCGATAATCCCCAAATAGCGACTAATACGATGGCTATGATAATAATACCGTAATGGCGACTGGGCGGGAGAATGGGATCGTTGGGATTGCTTTTATTCTTTTTAAAGCCAAAATCATTGCGCAGCTTATCAATGAATTTAGCGATTACTTGATCAAAATCTTGATCACGCTTTTTATTCCATGGATCATTTTGTTGATTGTTTCCACCAGGCTCATTCCATGACATACGCAACGCTCCGATTGGGTGAAGCTTAAATCGCCGATATAGTAGACTGATAGTATACAGTTAAATTAGCGGACTTCAAATTTATTAATATACAATCATGAAGTAACGCAATTTATGATACTTTAATTAGGCAAAGAATAATAAAGCACCTCTCTTAGCTAATGGAACAGGCTTATTGCATGAAAATATTGATCTCTGTTACTGTAACTCCTGCGTTCCAGCCATATGCAAAGCATGCGGAATAGTTGCTGCAGGCTCTGCTGGGATCAGAACCCGATTTTAGCTAATTATTATATCTATATGTCACATCAGATGAAGATTGATCAGCACTGAAAGATACTTCTGCATGATCACCATGACATTGATGGCTCAATTCATATTTTTTATCCTGCCCGCTTTTAGAATTAAAAAATGCTACGCTATTCGGTTTTTTTGACGAGACTTGAATAGTCAGTGTATCGCCCTCTTCCGTTGCAACAATATTGCAACCTTGACTTGTTGTTTCGCAATTTGCTTTCACTGCCAAAGTGCCTTTACGCATTTCCAGCCCCATTGTTCCGCCACTTTTTTGCGGTATATTTTTTGGAGGAGTGATAGGTACTTCCGCCTTGACATGACTAGCCGAATTTTCATGATCTACTGTAACTTTATCTTGGCCTGCAAAGAATGAATGGATAAGTAAGCGCGTTTTTGAAGTTGGCCTTTCATCAATTAAATAACTGGTTTTATGATCACCCTCTTTAACCAGTCCCACAGAAAAACCGGTTTGATTGCGATTTTCATAGGCAGAATCAGCAACGTGATGCTGTTTTTCAACCCGTCCTACTAAATCATTTTCTACTTGAGCAGCAAAAATATTACAACCATCACGCTCCGCGGAGTGTAACGAAGGTAAAACACATTCCGCACTTAATGATGCATCACCGGCGCTAAAATTTAGATTAGCCACACCGTTAGGAAATGGAAAACCTATTCCAGCGACGAGTTTACTATTGGATGGTGATGATGGATTTGAATTACCACGATGACTGATGGTAATTTTATTTTTTTCTGCTAATGCTGCTTGCGACAATAATAAAATACAAAATGTAATTAAAAGAATCTTTGAAGATAGATTAATTTCCACTGCGATATGTTTTGAATGATAATGCTTTTGTTCGAAATTGATTTTCTTTCCGTAATTCTCTTTTACTTTCTTGGTATGCTGACGTTTATTACCATGGCCTTGACGATTTAACATTTTCACTCCCATGCAATCACATTAAAACTTGTAGCGCTACTATATACATTAAGAGTTAAACGGAATAATCAATATATCCAATCGGGTGATAAGGAAAACCAATCTGATCGGTGGTCAATCGCACACCATGTTTAACTTCAAGTGTTAATTCGCCCCTCAAACTTAAATTTAACGCCATCTTAAAAGATTGAGTTAAACAAAAATAAAAATGCTATCATTTATGGGCATGACAACAACTTCGCTTTTTCCCCATCACTCTCGGCCTAATGAAAGCTGATGTAACACGCTGGGGAAAAGACAAAGTTTAATAATTTCAATATCATGCTTCACTAAGTCTCATAAGCATGCACAAACATTGATATATGGCCAATACTTGCCTAAAATATGGGCTCAATAGAAATGCCAACAAGATTCATCGCGGGGGCTCAAATGATAAAAGATATTGCCTTTTTAATTATTATTTTTATGTCTCAACTTACGTACGCTAAAGTAATTGAGCTTGATAACCATAACATCATGCATTGTGAGGAGCAGCTTAAAAACGATAAATGGGATCGAAATATTCTAATGCTATACGTTAAAGGTTCTCCAGAAATTAATAAGTTTCGCGCTATTTACGAACAAGTTTCAACTGAATATCCCAACAGACATTTATTTGCGCTCAATGTTTTTAATCCAAAGGCTGATGCAAAAGAAAACAAACTTATTTGGCAAACTGTTAAAGGATGTCTTACTAATATGTGATATGGAGAGGAAGAGTATATGGGAAATATTAATGCTGAAACACCAGCCATATTACTTTATAATTATGCACACTCAAAAGTTGGACTAAAAAATCATGAACTTTCGAGCAAAAATGATATTCTTGAATTCATACAAGAAAAAACCGCTCAATAATAAATAGATTTCTTCTTTAAATGAACATAGCAATTTATGACTAACGATTTAATTCCGTGGTTTATTTTTCTTATTTTTTTAAGTTTTCCATTCATAGTATTTTTTTATTCGAAAATAGAATGCAAGATATTGGATATTGCTATATTGATCATGCCAGTTTTGACTTGGCTGTTAGTGGGATTAATTTTAATGCCCAGAAAAAGCATATCTAATGCTGTAGTCGAGCCATATCTCATATTCATGTTATCTGAATTTTCTTTTTTGCTCAGGCGGTTCAATAAAGGCTTTTTAAGCACTAATTACAGAAAATTTATATTCACAATTATGTTGTGCTGCGTAGCAATGTTGATGTCATTATTTTTTCCAATTATCCCTGAGTAGTGGGTATATGGTTTCCTTGCGAAACCGGTTTAACTCTTCAATGAGCCATTGACTCCTTTTGAGTGTTCGCGTCAAATCTGGGCAGGTTTATATTGACCACGATTGTTCATTAACATTCATGGCGAACTCGACCTGACCCAATTTTTTGGATAAGCAATAAACTACATTAGCTTGCAACCTGAATTGGCAGTGGAATCTCGATTATCAATTTTGGGTTGAAACAATACTGGTTTGTAAGGGATAGTCGCATCAACTCCGTGTTTTTTTAATACTTTTTGGGCTAATTTATGAAACAATTCGTTGATGCTATTCGTCGATGAGACATTATTGATGAATAAGGCTTCATTAACACGTGCTATCTCTTGTAACTCACTATCATTTTGTGCTGGAGCACTTGATTTTATTCCAACAACACAAATTACAGGTCTGTTATCGCCATACCATTCATTGAATATTTTCATATGTAGTTTCGCAAACTCAGGGTCAGGATTAGCCATATCATAGATAAAGACACAAGCACTTGCCCCACGTAAATTCGCTGTAGGCCTATCGTTATACTCAAATTGACCGCAAATGACAGCTTGTGGATCAGGATTCCATATTTGCAACCTGGTAATAACTTCATCCTCACCAGATTTTAGCTTAATGGATTTCACGTCATAAGACGCAAGATTAGATGGTAATTCGTTTCCAGTAAATTCAGAAATTAGCTTTCCTCGAGCAGATCTCAATCTTTCATCCGAAAACAATATTATTTTAAAAAAATAGTCGTAAATATCATTTCTATGCATAAAAATTCTCCTTAATTAGCTCGTTCTGAATTGTAGGCTAGCTAAATTAAGAAAATATTATATAACACTGAAAATAATTAGCGAGTCAAACGAAAATCATAATGGTCAAAGTGACATTCTCTCTCCCTGCGTGTTCAAAATAAATGAACACGCAGCGATTCTGAGCTTAATTCATTATCGACGCGGTCGACATTGCAAAGAGGCACAATGATCAATATGCTGCTTAATCAAAGCATCTAATTTTTTCATGCAACGTCGTCCATCTTTTTTTTCAACTTTAGCCGCCAACTCAATGGCAGGTTGGGTTACTAGATTGCCAACAAGAGGTACAATAATACTCTGCGCTTTATGCATCAATTCAAGATACTGTTCTGCTAATTTTAATGTTCGCGGCCCCACCACCCCTGGATAATAATCGCGCGTCGAAAAACGCGTTTCTTTATAAACATTTAATAATGCTCTGCCTGCGGAAATTAATTTCAGCGTGCTATCTGCTTTTAAAACATGCACCCATTCACTGGATAATTTATGCAGGCAACGCATGTCATTCATGAAAGTAAGATCATCATTATTTCTACTGCTATCAAGCGTTTGCTGTACTTCTTTTTCATCTTCTTGCATAGCGGAAATTAACTGATCTAAATCGGTTTTGTAATTTTGATAGGTATAATTTCTTTGCATACGTACTCCCTGTTAAAAAGCGCCCTGTTTCATTTATTATGCAGAAGTGGACATTAAGGAAGGGTTAACGTTATGAGTTGCGATATAACTTGATGATTATAATTATAATAATTCGCTATTTGGTTTCGATGTTTGAATTATATTAATCAAGCGGCAATGGGAAAGAAAACCACATGAAGCTCATTGTTTAAGCAAATATTAAGATTATCTCTTTACAATAGCTGATGTTTTTAACGCAATGCTTGGGGAATTACATGCAAAGAAATCAATCAGAATTGATGGGAAATTGGGAATATGAAATTAAGCGTTTTTTAAACGATGAAGCGTTTTGGAAACAGCAGACAAAAGGCGGTGCTTCTTTTCCAAATACAATTGTAGCAATGCAAAATATAACTAATAATTATCCCATTGAAGCCTGGCGCTTTCAGTTTCCAACGCTATTGCCAACCGACATCGACCCTAAGAAAGCTAGTGTATTTAATAAAAGAAAAGAAGCAACGCGAATGTTTTATTCCGCCATTTCGAAAAGTTGCCAAGGAACAGAAACGAATTTCCAAGCAGTAGTAGAGTGCATTGATTACCTTCGTTTAAATTATTTTGAACGGAAAACTTCTTCGCTGGAGAAGGCAGCTACAGTTGGTTTTATATTGGGAGGTTTATAGTTCATATAGTGAACCCGGATTGAGCACGGTCAATCCGGGGTACTTACTGCGGGCTCGATTAAACGAGTAAAAGTCTATGTTCTTGTGGTTTTCCTACAGTAAAAATCATATTACAATCACCTAAAACCTTTAAATAACACTCTAAAAAGCTTAGTAATAAAAGAATCATTGCAACTTGCATTGATATTAAGCCTGGCAAGCCTTGGCAAAATGGTACAAATGAAAGTTTTAACGGAAAATTCCGGGATGAATGTTTATCAATAGAATGGTTCCGAAATCGAATGGAAGCAAAAGTAGTCATTGATGACTGGCGCGTGCATTACAATGATGTCAGGCCACATTCCAGCTTGAACTACCAAACGCCTAATGAATTTAAAAAGACATTGGGAAATTACTTAACAACTGGGGCTGATTTCTCTAGGTAGTTTTGGTACTAAGAAACCCGGCAGGTCATTTTGACTCTAATTTCATTAACTTAAATATTATATCTACAAATCTCACAAACAACTGATCCAGCCCTTTAGATATGATAATTTAATTGACAAATTACTATACATATATAGAATTAATGCGTAATTAATCATTAAATATCAAAGAATCCTTTATGCAACGATTACAACCAACGATTATTGAATATTTTGAGTTAAATCAAGATACAACTGACAATGACATGTTCTCCCGTGTGCATCTTTACAAAAAGGTTAGGATCAATCCCGGTGCTCACGCAAATCATGTTCGTCTCATTCCATGTGCAGTTACATTTGTTGGCCTTTCTGCCGACATCAATCCAAAACTGCTACAGCACTTACCCAAACAAGTATATGCCGTAAATCTTCACGCAGGGGTTAATGAAGAAGTCATTAAAAATTTACCAAATCATATTATCCAAGTAAATTTTTTAGAAAAAATAAGCCTACAGACCATAAAGAATCTACCGCAACAAATAACAACTGTTGCAATTCATCCTGGTATTGACGGAGAAATGACTCGTGCATTGCCAAAGCAGGTAGTTAGAGTAATAATTCAAGGCATCATTGACCCATCTGCGATTCGCGAATTGCCGCAATCGGTATCTGAAATTGGTACCCTCTCTCCATTTTCAGGAAAATTATTGGGAGAATTACCCAGACACGTAACCAAGGTAACTATAGCAGATAACTGGCGCACTATTTCTTGGCTACCTCCACATGTAACCGAGCTTAGTTATGATAATGGGGTTGCACTTGACCATTTATTAGCGGCATTACCAAAGCAGATAACCAAATTTCACCTTACCCACCCCTGGGAGCTAAGCCGCGCAATAATACCTAACCACGTGACTGATATTGTAGTATACGGTGATTTTGGTGTTAATTATTCCCGATATTTGCAACATCCTTTAAGAGTACATATTTTATTAAATGACTATAATACCCTTAATACCTTTGCTCAAAAATTTCCCCGTAACTGCACGGTTATCCACGAAGGAAATATAATTCGTGCTGCTACTGCTGTCACTGCGCCCATGAACCCAGCTACTGCCTCAACTTTAAAACGAGCAAATCCAGAGGGTGAAGTAGAAGCACAAAGCACACCATCACAAGCCAGTAAAATAGTCAGACTGCCAGGAAATGCATTACAACCTCTATTGAAATCGCTTTCAATGTTCACGAGTTTAGAACTCAACAATAGCTCTACCGAGGCGAATACAGTTGCGAATGAGGCAAAACAGACCTCAGTTTCACCAGGTAGAAAATAATTTATTAATTTTTGTTTCATATTGAAAATTAAAATATTACTAATTGTGGTGTAAATCGCTGCGGTCTGTTGCGTAAGGCGCTTAAAGTGGAACAATATGTTCTAAATCAAGCGCTTATTCTGCCTTGTCGCCGGCCATGTTGGTTATATAATGTATATTGACTGCCAATAGAACCATTAATCACATAACGAGACTTAACCCCCATGCTCAGCCATTCGCAAGTAGATAAACTCTTTGAACTTAGAAAAGATAGAACTTCTTTTTTCAGTCTGCTACCACGCGATGTCGCCAATTCAGTCAGCTGCGTAGATTACGACACTGATCCTAACAGTGAAATTACCATCGCATTGCGGCACGCGGCCTCTGGAACAAAAGCAGATATTGACGCGCTGGTTGAGCTGGTAAAAACAAACCCGCGCTTATTATTGCAAGCAGGGGATGTCGTGACGCGGGGTGGTGTTTTTGTCAAGCGAATCAAGTTATATGAATTTTTCCTAGGTGAAGGCTATCCCCACGGCGCCAAACAAATTGAATTTGGTTTTGAGAAAATAGAGGAAGGTACAGAAGAGCGAGAACGTCAATTCGCACGCTATCGACCGCACATTGAAGCGCTGGCAACACAAACCAAAGCAAAACAACCAGCATTTGATTTAAGACCATTGATAAAAGCGATTAAAGATAGCACTGATGAGGAAATCACTGATGCACTAACGATCAATGATCCTAATCGTACAGTGACGCACAATACGCTTCTTCGCAAGGAATTTGCTAAATTTAGAAGAGCTGTTAAACCTAAAATAAAAACGAGTGGTGAGATGCATTATGAACACTACACCACGCTCATGCAGGCATTTGATCTGTTGTACACTGAATGGAAAACATTAAGCAACAACTATACAAATTATGATAAGTGTGATTTAGCCTGTCAGCAAGTTATTGGTTATTTGCAACGCAGCTTACCGGCAGTTGATCGATTCGCTTTTGCTCGTGCTTTTGAGGATGCGGAGCGCATAGTTAATTATAAATATGATAACGGTTCGTTTCCTAATATTTCATTTGGTAGCGAGGAACTCGCTGGTCTTGGTTTTGTTGCGGCAATATGCGCCGTGCGGGTGCACATTGCGGCGGGCTGCAGGCGGGAGCGGGCGATGGCGCGCCGTCGCGACCTCATGGGATATCACATGTCGAACAAAAACTTCAGGCTTGCAGAACTTATGCAACACCAGCACTCGACCGGATGTATAGTGTGTTGAAGTGATGTTGGTACAACATTTTGCGATGCTAGGCTAGCTACAGATGGGTTCCAACAACCCTCAATAACCGTTGTAAAAATTCATGGATGTTTTTATAAGTATTTCTACAATCAAGTGACACCAGCGAGGCTATAATGAATAAAACAAGTATTATGTTTGATATTTACGAACCTACATGGATTGGTTTGTTACAAACAAAAGTAATAAGCATTAAAAGCATTCAGGAATTAATCGATTGGTCTAAGCGTTTACAACAAAATAATCCAGATATTCCTTCTAAGGTGAAAGATTTACTTTATCATTATGAATCATTAGCTCAACAAAAAGACCAGATATTTACAAACGTGGAAACTGATGAAGCTAAATTAATTCTTTTTAAAGATTATTTAAGTGAAAAAACTATGGTTTTTTTTCCAACCGAATCAGATGAAAAATTGCGCCAAAAATATATATCTAAATTCATTGAAGCAATTCCAAAATTCGCCGAAGAATGGAATGATGATGTTGATTTTAGAGAAGGTGATAATTGCTTAGTAATGCTATTCGTGTTTTTAAATGGAAGTATCATCGATTATGATGAAAAAACCTTAGCAAACATTTTTCAAATTATCGATTCTGGGCTAATTGATGCTCACGAAATAGTACAAGCAGAGATTGTGAGAGGCCTTTTAATAAATGTGATCATAGAGGGTCTTGAAAAATCAAAATATGCGAAATATATGCCCGAGAATACATTCATATTTTGCAAAAAGATTAACTCAATTTGGCAGGGTGAAAAATTGTTAGCTTAGCACTATATTGAATTCTGGCAACAACCCTAGCATGGAATAAACAATACCTGTTTTGAGCTTATGGGAGTAACATGTATTCCGGCGTATAGCGAACTATATACCATTCGTACTTCAAGATGCGCTTTTTGCAACTTGAAGTACTCCCTGCGCGATGGGGTTTCCAAAGGGGAGAATCGCGATTCTCCCCTTTGGTGAGTGGTGCGAATTTTATTCGCGCCACTCATAAAAACATGGGCCTATACCCATTACACTTCGCGTTTTGAAGTGTAATGGGTATAGATAAGTAAAAAGGCATCAAAAAGACTATGTTAAGCAAAGAGAAAATTAAATCACAATTGAATTCTATTCAACATATTACTTGGCTGAATGAGAATGAGGCTGAAATAGTATTAGGAAAAGAAGCGCGTTACGATTTTAAAATTTATCTTGATCTCGATTACGATTGTTATTTTCAGATAGCTGCAAAGCTAAGGCATGAATCTAAGAAATATTATTTCTGGTATGGGACGTTTATATTCTTACCCGATTCAGTTAAATCTCAGCAACAAGCACTGGAAGGATTTATTGAATGTTGTAGAATCGCTGCAACCCGTCAAACTCGCATTCAACAAATTAGAGGTTGGTTGTTTTATAATTTTCATTTGGAATATTTAGAGGGCGATACTTGGAAAGTAGCACCAGGAGGAACGAGTTGTTTTCGTTTTTCAAATTTTGTTGTGCCTAATAAGTTTTGTAAGACATTTTTTTACTATGGTTACTAAGTTCATATGTTTCGTATAAGTGATTAAATGCCAACAAGATTCATTGCGAAGTCTCATATGTTAAAGGTTCTCCAGGAACTAATAAGTTTCGTGCTATTTACGAACAAGTTTCAACTGAATACCCCAACAGACGTATGGCTGACAACAATACAGTATAACCAATTGAATTATAACAATTTTTCTTCGATAGTGCCTCGGCTTAAAAATTAATCTCACGGAAAAAGTGCCAAAATCGAGATAGGGTCACATTTCACTTTTCCAAAAATCTAAAAAATTATAGCATTAACATATAGGCAGCGATTGATTTTGCTGCGCTACGCAACTAAGTTTTATAACACAGGCAGTTTCATATGCAACGATCGAATGAACCGCAGACAGCTAATCAATTCGCGTCAATCCTCGAATGCGTAGAACATGGTTATGATGAACATGCGCTCTTACTAATAGAGCAGGAAAGATTGAAAGCTAAAAATCCAAACGCATTTTTCTCTGAGGGTAATCCAGTAATAGATATTGCAACTAGATTTGCAAAGTTAGGAAAAACTGAGTTTTTGTTAAAACTAATTAGCAAATATCCCGATTTAGCGCGTATCACAAAATTGCCTTTTGAAGCTCTGAATAATAAACATATTGATACGGTTCGCGCACTAAGGAAATGTTGCTCTATCAATCGCACTGAATTAGCGCGAGCTGCCGCGTCAAAAGGATTCACAGATTATTCCTTTGAGTTACTTCACGAAGGTGCCTCTGCATCAGCTATAGCCCGTGGGTTTGCATATTGTGGTCTATTTAATCAAGTTGATGAAGTCATAAAATATGCCGAAAAAAACGGTATGAATATTCTGTGGGCATCTATCACTGCCGGCGCAGCCTTTGGTGGTTATTTTGATAAAGCAGAGGAAATATTGGCAACTGCTAATGAAGCAGATAAGCAAGGTATTATAGAATCAATATTACTTAGTACTGAACATAAATATCCTGACTATTACGAAAAATTTAAGCAAGCTCATCACTTGGAAAGTAAACTGCGCAGGGGAAACCATCCATAATTTCGAAGCTCGAACCAGCAAACCTGAAGCTCCCAAAAAAACATACATCCTAATTAACCTCGGCAGCTGACCCGGATTATCATTCTTAACCATTTATGTATGGGATTATTTTGATTGCGAGCATGCCAATACAAAAAAACAGGGAAACGAGGTATATTAAATTGTGGAGCAACTAATACTATTTTTTCATTTATTGATAACAATTCGCCTAACCGTCGTGGAAGTGTTACTACTAATTCTGAATCCGCGATGATATGTGAGGCAGCTAAAAAATGAGGAATACGAACAACCACATTACGCTTGAGATTTCTTTTTGCAAGAAGTGTATCAACATATCCTAATCCAAAATTTTTAATTGTCACCAGGCAATGCTTCATGCTGACATATGTTTCTAAATCCATCTTGCGATGCATCACAGGATTATTTCTTGATATTAGGCACACGAAGTCTTCTTCATAAAGAGTGTAGCGGTGCAACGTTGAAGTGGTTTTATCAGTACCCGCTAACACAAAATCCACATTATGATGCTCTAGCGGACCTAAATCATCACCTGATAGAGGAACAATAGATAGTTTTAAATGGGGCGCATCTAATGTCGCCTGACCAATGACTTTAGGTAGAACGGCTGCCAACTCGTAATCGCGAGTTGCAATAACAATTTCTCCCTGCATGGTGGCAGGATCGATAGAGGGTGTTGAGACAATGTTGCTTATCTCACGCAAAATATTCTGCAATGGATGGTAAAGATCAATCGCTCTTGCTGTTAGCACCATTCCCCTCGCCCCTTTAACTAGCAAAGGGTCTTGAAACGTTTCTCTTAGACGAGTTAAAGCGCGACTCATGGCTGGCTGACTAAGACTAATACGCTCAGCTGCTCGTGTGACGTGTTTCTCCTCAAGCAAAGCGTGGAGGGCCACAAGCAAATTCAGATCTATACTTCTTAGATTCGTTTCATGCATAGTGGAAATATATATTATGCATTATACGAATGCAACAAACTCCTCTATTCTCTGTAGTTCCATCTAGGACAGCAATATTGATAATGATTTCGTATTATGCACTAATTGCTAAGCGACAACTGTTGCGTTACCCATTCCTTCCCGCAATTTTCGGAAAAATCACGCATGGCTAAGATAAATAGGATTAATAAATTTCATCAAAGTGAATGGATAAATCCCCGTAATAAAATTTGGGGTTTTCATGTCCATCAAGAATTACCTATCAATGAGTTTTCAACCGCATTAGTTATCCAGAAAAATTGTTCTGAGTTTTTAAACAAACACGCTATAACCATTAATGCTAGCGATGTAATTAAACCAGGATACGGCCCCCATCTGGATTATATGTGGGAATTGCGTGTGGAAAATCTCTCACAACAGGTTCTTGAAAAATTAGGCCTCGCAATTTCATATATGGCTGTTAATCGATTCAGGCTAAGCGCCTATATTCACCCACTCATGCATGACGCCACCCTGCCTGAAGCTGAGGCTTTGACAGCGGAAGGAAAGGAAAATCAAGCAAATGCTTTATGGTTTAGCTACAGGGTGCCGCAACATCAAGATTTCTTCTTCAACCCGCCAACAGATAAAAATAATAAAATTTTAGATACAAGAACGCCACGCATCATGCAGGAAATTGAAAAAGACAGGTTGATTGCTATCGGAACGGATAAACTGCAATGGTCATCATTTCGCGATCCATTTACTGTCATTATTCGCGGCTTTCATATTCATATGGATTATAAAATCGAAGAAGCAGATTTAGCATTAGCGATTTTTGATGAATTTCAGGTTTATTTACGGGAAGAAAATCTCATACCGACCAGTACTCGTCTGTATGCGCCAAGAGAAAATGGCCCGCATATTCTGCAAGGATGGGAGGTTAAATTTGAAACGCCGGACGAAAATATTCTGTCAAGAATAGGCATAGCCATTGCATGGCTCATGTGTAATCGCAACGGTCTGTCTGTCTTTATGCATCCTGTTACCTGGCAGGAGGGAGATTTTCAAGAAGAATTAAAGGCGCACAAAGAATATGCTTTTTTTCTCGGACAATTACCTGAATTAGATTTGAATTTTTTTGAGAAAAAGATTTTGTCACCGGAGATGCTTTCTGATGGAGCATGATGATAATAACGCCCACGCCTTGAATTTGCAGTATCTGTTTGAAGCGCAGGTAAGGCATAGTCCGCATAAAATAGCTGTGTGTTATGGCGACCTAGAACTGACATACCAGCAACTGAACACCAGGGCAAATCAATTGGCCGGGTATTTGCGTGCCAGTATTCAGGTGCAACCTGATACATTAATCCCAATAGTAATAGATCGCAGCCTTGAAATGATAATTGGAATTTTAGCAGTACTTAAATCTGGAGCAGCTTACGTTCCCATTCAGCCGAATTTTCCAGCTGAGCGCATTCGCCATATGCTTCAAGGATGCGGAGGAATTATTTTAACTCAAGGAGCCCACTCACTAAAAATTCAAGCTTTGATCGAACAATTTCATCTTAATTTAAAATTACTTGAATTAGATAACGATTGGGATTGTGTGACAGTCTATCCCCCTGAAAATATCATTAATACCACCCACCATCAGCATCTCGCTTATGTTATTTACACATCAGGAACAACAGGAAACCCAAAAGGAGTCATGATACAACACGATAATCTGATGCATTTTTTCAATGCCATTAATAGGCATTTACGCGTTGACGAAAACACAGTGTTATTGGCAGGCACGGAATTTACCTTTGATATCTCCGTATTAGAAATACTCTTGCCCCTGCTTAACGGTGGTTGCTGCGTGCTGGTAAATAAAGACACCATGGTCAACCAGCAATTGGTCAGCGCCTTAATTTTTCAGCATAAAGTCACGATAATGCAGGCCACCCCATCGACGTGGCAAGTGCTATTAACTAAAAATTTCCTTATTCCCGCTGACATGCAAATATTATGCGGCGGCGAAGCCCTCACTGCCAATTTAGCAAAGCAATTACTCACGTATGTTCATTCATTCTGGAATGTTTACGGACCAACTGAAGCCACCATCTGGTCAACGCTGCATGAAATTAAACGAGGTGAGAGCTTGCTTCCCATCTCCATTGGCAAACCGTTAGCGAATACCTCTATATTTATTATGGATGCTAATATGAATATCGTGCCAGATGGCGAGACTGGCGAGCTTCATATCGCAGGCCCTAGTTTGGCGCGTGGATATTTAAATCAGCCTGAGTTGACGCACAGTAAATTTGTGCATTGTCTTATTCATTCTAATAACAATATAAGACTCTATAAAACAGGAGATCAGGCGAGAATACTGCATGATGGAACAATTGAGTTCATCGGCCGCAACGACGATCAATTCAAAATCCGCGGATTAAGAATTGAAGCAGGGGAAATTGAGAGCCAACTGCTCAACCATCAAAATGTGCAACAAAGTGTTGTGTTGGTAAAATCCACTGAAGATGATAAACACTTGATTGCCTACATCGTTCCCAAACAACTAACCTCTATCGATATGCATGAGTTAGATCACTTTCTCCGGCAATATCTACCTGTTTATATGCTGCCAAATGCATACGTAATGCTTGACGCTATTCCACTAACAGCACACGGCAAGATTGATCGACAAGCGTTATTACGATATCCCATAAATAACCTTACTTCTAACCGACTCTATGTCGCACCACAAACACACGATGAAAAAGTGCTTGTGTTGATTTGGTCTGATCTATTAAAAATAAACTCAGCTTCACTTAGCGTTGATGAAAAATTTTTTTTACTTGGCGGTCATTCCTTATTGGCCATCCAGATGATTACACGCATTCGCACGCAGTTTCAAATAGAGCTCACGCTCTCTGATATATTTTCCTATACAACAATTAAAGAGCTAGCCGGTTATATCAATTCAAAAAAGAAAAACCCTATCGAACTGCCTGTTCGACCCACGTGCAAACGTCGCCAGGCCGGAAGCAGCAATGTATTATCATTCGCCCAGGAACGGCTATGGTTTCTTGATCAACTTCAACCAGAAAGTTCATTTTATCATATTGTCCGCGGTTTACATCTACGAGGTGCTGTTAACCTTGCCGCGCTGAAAAAAGCGTTTTGCGACTTAATCGTTAGACATGAGTCATTACGGACAATTTTCACGCGCGAGAATGATCATCTGAAGCAAACAATTATCGAGCATGAAAATTTTCCTTTTGACGCTGCCATTGAAGTAATACAGGCAAGCAGTATTGAGAAAGCCAGTGCCCAGGCTGCGCAATACGCAAAAATTCCTTTTGATCTTAGCGCTGCTCCTTTATTGCGAGTAAAAATATTTCAAATCTTACCGGACGAATATTTGATTGTTATGCTCATGCATCACATTATTACGGATGACTGGTCTATGGGGATTATCAATCATGAGATTGGCATTATGTATCAGGCGGCAATGACTAATAAAACACCTGCGTTGATCCCGTTGCCTATTCAATATGCTGATTATTCCAGTTGGCAGCGTGAATGGCTGCAAGGCACTCCTCTACAGCAGCAATTGCGTTTCTGGCGGAATCAATTAAATGATCTTACAACGCTGGAATTCCCCACTGATTATCCGCGACCACCAATCCAGACATTCGTAGGTAGTCAATGCCCTGTCTCACTGTCACCTGCACTGACAAAACAAATTCGGCAGCTCAGCCTGCAAGCAAATGTCACGTTATTTACTGCATTATTCTCGGTATTTACCTTGATACTTGGCCGTTACAGCAGGCAAGAAGATATTGTTGTTGGCACACCTGTCGCAGGCAGGCTGAATCAAGAAATTGAGAATCTGGTCGGTTTTTTTGTCAACACACTGGTTTTACGCAGCAACCTGGCGGGTCAGCCGGATTTCATGACGCTGTTGCAGCGTAATCATCACATGGCGCTTGCATCATTTGCTAATCAGGACGCGCCATTTGAAAAAGTCGTTGAAACGGTTGACCCTGCGCGCGACCCGAGCCGAAGCCCACTCTTTCAAATTATGTTTGTCTTGCAGAATGCACCGCAACACGAATGGGACATTGTCGATGTTAACGTCACTCCCTATCCGCTAAAATTAAATATTGCTAAATTTGATCTGACGCTGTTATTGAGTGAGCACAAGGATCAGATCTCTGGTGTTATAGAATTCAACACTGATTTATTCAAAGCAGAAACGATACAGTGCTTGTGGTTGCATTACACAAACCTGTTGCAACAAGTTGTCACCCAACCCTTGGTACCTGTCACACAATTAAGTATGCTGACTGATCTAGAGCAAAAAAAGGTTCTTATCGACTGGAACCAGACTGATTGCAACTATTCGTATGACACAACATTGCATCAATTATTTGAAGAGCAAGTTCAGCGGACGCCGAATCACATCGCTGTGACCTATTTGGATTCACAGCTTACATACAGAGAATTAAATAGCCGCGCTAATCAACTGGCGCATTACCTGCGGAAGAACCATAACCTTCAACCGGATTCTCTGGTACCCATTATTGTCGATAAAAGTATTGAAATGATCGTTGGTCTGCTTGGCGTTCTTAAAGCTGGCAGTGCTTACGTGCCGATTAATCCTTCTCTTCCGCAAGAACGCATTCGCTACATGCTTGATGACTGCAAAGCAAGCTTGGTGTTAATACAGGAGCACATAGCGGAGAAAATGCAAGCCTTCGCAGCGGATGACAATGACAAACTTGTCTATCTGTTACTTGATAGAGATTGGAAAAATATCGCGGATTATTCGCAAGAAAACCCTCAGTCATTGAGCGGCCCCCATAATTTGGCTTACCTCATTTACACATCTGGATCCACTGGACAGCCAAAAGGAGTGATGATTGAACACGGGGGGATTGTAAATACCCTATTATCACAAATCCCCCTGTTTCAAATTTCTAACACAAGCCGAACATTGCAATTTGCCTCATTCAGTTTTGATTCAGCTGTAGGTGAAACGTTTCGGACTTTGCTAAGCGGAGCAACGCTGGTGCTAAACCCTGCTGCACTAAATACACCTGGTGAAGTTCTTGCTGAAACACTGGAACGTCAGCAAATCTCCATTGTTACCTTACCCCCTGCAGCGCTCGAATTACTTCCTGTCAGGAAATACTCTACGTTACGTACGCTTGTCAGCGCAGGTGAGGCATGTACAGCTGATTTGATGAACCGTTGGGCGGTTGATTATCGCTGCATTAATGCTTACGGTCCAACTGAGATTTCAATTTGCGCAACACTTGCCGTTTGCAAAATTAGCGCGAATAAGCCGTCTATCGGCAAACCGTTAGCAAATGTTCTAGTATACGTGCTAAATGAGTACATGCAGCCACTACCGATCAATGTGCGTGGCGAACTTTATATTGGTGGGCCAGGTGTTTCTCGTGGCTATTTAAATCTTCCAGAATTAACTCAGTCTAAATTTATTGCTAATCCCTTTAGCACTAATCCGGCAGCGCGACTTTATAAAACAGGTGACATGGTGCGGTGGTTGCCAGATGGTAGCCTGGAATTTCTGGGTCGTGATGATGACCAAGTGAAGATACGAGGATTCCGCATTGAGCTGGGTGAAATCGAACGTCAGTTGCAAAGCCATGCTGATATTGCCCAGTCTGTCGTTCTACGTAAAGAAACCGAACATGACGCAAAGTTAATTGCCTATTTGACGCCAGCTAATTTGGCAGTGCTCAACCCTAATGAATTGCGTGATTTTCTCAGTGCAAGACTGCCTGATTACATGCTACCCAATGCGTTTGTTATCATGGAAAAACTGCCGATGACAACGAATCAAAAAATTGATAAAAAAGCATTGCTGATGACACCAATTACGACACTATCATCTGAAAAAAAATATCAGCATCCGCGTAATCAAATGGAATTTCAGTTAGTTAAGCTGTGGAAAAATATTTTGAAAGTTGATTCAGTCGGTATCCGAGAAAACTTCTTCGCTTTAGGCGGTCATTCGCTGTTGTTAGTGTCATTACTGATTCAAATCGAAAAAATATTTAATAAAAAACTCCCTATTTCATTAATCTATGCCAAACCAACTATAGAACAACTTGCCGCAGCCATGATGACGGAAGAAAGCACCGCTGCCGTCAGTCCAGTCGTGACATTACGCGAAACGGGTAACAGACCGCCACTATTTTTAATTCATGAAGTGACCGGTATTGCTTTTCATTACCTAACTTTAAGTCATCATATTAATGCGGAGCATCCTATTTATGGCATTCAAGATCCGACTGCAGGCAAAGAGGCGCGCTTTGCTAGCATCAAGGAAATGGCGACAAGCTATGCCTCCTCAATCAGAAAGATCCAACATCATGGACCCTATCATCTGGCTGGCTGGTGCTTAGGCGGCGTGATTGCTTATGAAATCGCACAGCAATTATTAGCAGAAGGCGAAACTGTAGCAAGAATCATATTAATTGACAGCCCCATGAATATGCATAAAAAGCGACAAATGAAATTATATACTGAGCAATTTAATGAAATTAAAACCCTGATAAGCGAGGGAAATTCGCTTACACTGCACCCTGCCATAAAGGACAAGTCCACCTGGTTAAATCAAGTTGCCGCAGAATTCATGCATAGAATAATGCTGATGCGTGAGTATAAACCTGACGTTTATCCTGAACCTGATGCAGTGACCCTGATTAAGGCCAGTGAGCCAACGGACGCGGATGACATCATTACACCTAGCAAAGACAATGGCTGGCTTGCGTATGTGCCTGATATAAAGATTTACTCTATGCCTGGCAATCACCAGAGTATCATTAAAGAACCTCATGTCAGACAACTGGCGAATATCATTAATAATGAAATGCTAATGTGCGAAAACACATTGAATAACCACTAGCAATGAAAAGAGTGGGCGTTAAACACCTTTGCTAATCGCATTGCTCTAGTTTAGAAATATTTTTCTAGTTAATTAAAAAATAACCTCTCGGCGTCAGGGAAAGATCAAGGAAACAAAAATTGATATGACAGAACATGACGAATTGATAAGACCATTTAGCGATGGTCAGACAAAACATCATGGTGCTCTTTCTCAAAATTATCAAATTCTTCTTTAAGCATCTCAAACTCCACTCTAGCAGCATTAAATTCACTTGAAGCGACGCCATATTTACCTAAAACATGCTTCAATGCTTGCTTCGCTTGTTCATACCGTGCCTGACGTTCTTTCCACTCGGTAATTATTAGCTTTTCATTCTGTGTAACTTCCTTCATAAAATTCTCCTAGGGAAATAAATGTGGTCATACCTGCATTCTTAAACTTATAAATAGCTTCGCATTTTAAGTGGTTCTTGCTGCTTTAATAGCATATGTTTAAAGTAGTACACTTTATTGATCCCCGATTCAAGGGAAAAATCTTTCTTGCTGTTGCTTCCGCTACTAATAATGCATACCATCCTTCACAACACTCAAGGCCAAACGCGCTGGACAGCCATTGTAACAAGACCGGATTGCACGAGATCATACCCATCAGGTGTGCTGTCTCCTCCATTCTGGGTTGGTTTGCCGGGTAACTTGCACTGAATAAGAATTAAAATTGTCTATAATAAGCCATTTAGATATAATTAAACCCATCTAATTTTGACAATAAGCAATTTTAAAATTCAAACTATAAGAGCACTCAATTCAAGGAATAAGCCATGCTAGATCGAGTGGAGTTACCACACTATAATTTATCACAACAACAGAGCAATTTAGGCTCATTGGCGCTCGACATCCTTCATATGATATTCGATTATTGCGGACTTGAACACTTTCCTCACCTTGCTCGTGTTTGTAAAAGATTTAAAGGAATTATTTATTCCAAACTCGTTCCTGAAAGTTATTATTACTTTACTTCTGAATGTGCATTCCGCCTACCCTCCACTACTTATCAAAAACTTAACACGTTATTTCCGCAGATTAAGAGGTTTAACAACCTAAGTCTCCAACAAACCCCTCTAGATCATGAATTAGTTTATTGGGAGGAAAAAAACCAGATCAAAAAAACACGAAAATATTCTACGGTATTTTTAATCTCACTATTTTTATTATCTTTTCTTGCTTATAAATTTAAAAATCCAATCTGTAATACGACTAAATTAAATGAGACAGACCTATTAGCAATTGCATTAATGTTATTTCTCACGGGCGCATTAACGATAAATGCCATTTATAAAAATGACAAAAAAAAAATAAATGATGGTATCAGACTTTTTAGTAGCATAAGAACTTTTGGGTATGAACAAAAACAGCATTTAGCATTACCGTAAACCTTGACCATTGAATGCCAGGCTGGCTTAGATTAAATTAAATGATTAGTCGTGCTAAAAAAGCATGTCTGTGTTAAGCCGAGATATTTTATCGCTTTATTGATTACACTTCTCATTACAAATCAGGGACCGCATATTATATACCACTCGCACTTCAAGATGCGATTTTTGCATCTTGAAGTGCTCCCTACGCGATGGGGTTTCCAAAGGGGAGAATCGCGATTCACCCCTTTGGTGAGCGGTGCGAATTTATTCGCACCGCTCATAAAAACATGGGCCTATACCCATTACGCTTCGCGTTTTGAAGTGTAATGGGTATATTTCAATGTGTAAAGGTTTAGTGCATGAATACTGACGTCGACGCAATGCTCTTGGCGCAAAAGAGAAGGTTGCTGCATGAGATGTACTAAGCACGCTAAATTTACTTCAAAGTATTTTACCGGTATTGTTTAGAGCCATCATTACTCATTATGTTAGCCTCTCCATTTATTTTTTGTGCTTCATTAGCATAAATAGATAAGACCATGTAAGTACTAACAAGTTGATTTAGCTCAGGTAGCAGCAAACAAAAATAATTTTTTTCCCCAGCAAGGTTTTGTGAAAGCAGTTTTTCAAATTTTATTTTGGCGTCAACTCCTTTGGTATTAATAATTATTATTTCTTGGATTTTTGGGAGAGTTTGTTCCAATATACTATCAAGTTTTTGATATGACTCTGGTAGAAAATACCATTCATTAATAAATTTAGAATCCAGATTATCCCAACCGCGATCCCCAGATGTGATAGAGTCTTCGCTCTCGCTAAATATTCTACTCGCTATTGATCTTGGCTTAACCAGAACAATTATCCCCTTGCCAAATTCACCTACAAAATCTTCTGATTCTTTTATAATAGCCTGGGCAATAATATTTTGTATTTGCACTTTCGTTTCATCAGGGCATTTTTGGTATTCTTTATAATCGATTTTAGAACTTAATAATTTTGCTAGATTAATAATTAATGGGTGGATCTCATTATCTCTAAATCTATCTACGGAGTCCGGTGGCAGTTTTTTTTCAAAATATATTTTTGAGATTAATGTCTTGATGATTTTAGTGGCCGTGCCATATTCACCTATTCCTAATAAATATCGATTTTTCTCCCAAAATCCTAAGCGGTTCCTCATGCCCCCCCCCTAATACTCTGTATTGGTCATGAAGAAAGTATAGCTTATTAATTTAGGGTTTTAATTATTTTTAAATTCAAGCGGTTATGACCGTAACCTTTAAATTGCCAGTAAGCTTATTTTAAGCATAATTTGTTATAGTATCGCATCAAGAAAATGGGCATTCTTCCAGGCTTTTAAATAAAACGAGAAAATACATGCCACAGGAAACTGATTTTGAAGAAATTAAACTTGCTGCAATCAAAGCTTTTTTACTAAATAAAAGTTCTGTTGCATTATCACTAGAAAATAAAGAACTAGTCGCTAATATTAGCTCCATTAGTGACTTATGGTGTTTTTTATTTAAAAATAATCTATTTGAATCAGTGAATGAATTATATGTTCAGGGAATTTGGCCTTCTGCAGCTGAAATGGGGAAAACATCCCCTATTTTCAAGGTAAATGCTTGGTTTTTACTGAGCAAAAGCGATCAAGGAATCCATTTCTTTTCTCGTCTCCTCGATATGGGAATAAAACCGCAAGTTGAAGTTTTAACTGTGCGTGATACCACTGATAATACCAATACGTGGTTTTGGCTAGCCTGTAGCAATGATAGGATTGCAATTTTCTCCCGCTTATTAGATCTTGGGATGCTTCCCGGGCTTACCGATTTAGCAGCCCGCCGCATTAGCGACAATACTAATACGTGGTTTTGTCTAGCCGGTGACAATGATAGGATTGCAATTTTCTCACGCTTATTAGATCTTGGGATGCTGCCCGGGCTTACCGATTTAGCAGCCCGCCGCATTAGCGACAATGCTAATACGTGGTTTTGGCTAGCCAGTCACACTAATAGGATTGCAATTTTCTCGCGCCTATTAAACCTTGAGATAATGCCTCAGCCTGAAGATTTAGCAGCCCGCCTCAATACCGACAATACTAATACGTGGTTTTGGCTAGGCAGTGACAATGATAGGATTGCAATTTTCTCGCGCCTATTAAATCTTGAGATAATGCCTCAGCCTGAAGATTTAGCAGCCCGCCGTATTAGCGACAATACTAATACGTGGTTTTGGCTAGGCAGTGACAATGATAGGATTGCAATT
>CAZQXH010000005.1:47129-127871 GCA_964597435.1 uncultured Coxiellaceae bacterium
TCGCGCCTATTAAATCTTGAGATAATGCCTCAGCCTGAAGATTTAGCAGCCCGCCTCAATACCGACAATACTAATACGTGGTTTTGGCTAGGCAGTGACAATGATAGGATTGCAATTTTCTCGCGCCTATTAAATCTTGAGATAATGCCTCAGCCTGAAGATTTAGCAGCCCGCCTCAATACCGACAATACTAATACGTGGTTTTGGCTAGGCAGTGACAATGATAGGATTGCAATTTTCTCGCGCCTATTAAATCTTGAGATAATGCCTCAGCCTGAAGATTTAGCAGCCCGCCGCATTAGCGACAATACTAATACGTGGTTTTGGCTAGCCAGTGACAAGGATAGGATTGCAATTTTCTCACGCTTATTAGATCGTGGAATTACTCCGAAGAGAGATGATTTAAACACCCGCACTAGTGATGGTTCAGATTGCTGGACTTATATAAAAGCAAACTCAAAAACTAAAAATAAGCTTGAAAAAATCTTCGCAATATTTAATACCTATCAATTAGCGGATGTGCAACCAATGGCTTCCTTAATATTACGTGCAGATTTTAAGGATTTATATGCTTTTTTATATATTCTTAATTTATACCCTAAGAACACTTTACACCCCAATGCAACACTTGATATTTACAATATAATCGGCAAATTTATCTTGCCTAACTATTTCACACCGATACAGTTAAGAAACTTTCGCACCGAAGATAATCGCACACAATTTACCAAATACTTCCTTATTTATGAAATAAGCCGTCATATTAGCAAAAGCTTTTTTGCTAATGTCAGCAGACAACACAGCTTACTAAAGGCCGTGAGATCCGCAAGCACTGCCAATGAACTTCACGAAATTATTACGCATGAAATTATTATGGCGCGAAATCCTGGTTTAAAATTGAGAACAGCAAATGCCACACTTCATTCCCTGCAACCCTACAATAAAAAATCAGCTAACAGCGATATGATGACGCTATTAAAAGATGCATGCGCCCTTTTACCACCACTGCACACTAAAGCAATTTATAATCCACGCCTATTTAAGCAAACAACGCAACCATCGGCCACAATAGAAGCTCCAACACAGGGGTTAAATGTTATCCCATAGTTTACGACCAAACCCAATTAGATAAAATAACCACCATTTTGATACCACGGCGGACTCATGAGAAAGAATGGTCTAATTTAATGAGAGCTGGCAGAAATAAATAAAATATCAGGGAAAGCTTTTGATAAGTAATGCAATGCGCGAGTAACGCCCATCAGAGCCGCAAGGTAGAGCGGCCTTTCGGCCACTACCTACGTGCGGATAGCTCTTTATAAAGGCATTTTAAGAGTGAATTACGTTTAGTAAGCGGTTGCACAATTTAACGCAACGTGACCATCCTTTTCAGTGGCTTGCATTTCCACCCAAACGTAAAAGCGATTTTTATCTAGGTTACTGCACCCATTGTTACTTATTGGATCAGTCATAATAGAACCATCAGAATAGGTAAAGTAAAAGCGTGTCACTTTTACACTTTCTCCATCGGGAAATCCTGGCATGGGGCTGGCAAAATTTTGTTGAACCGTAAGCTCATGATCATAGGGCTGGCTAGGTGTTTGATAAATAACATGAGCCACATAGTGTTGAGTGCCATTGCCCACACTGAGGTTTGGCTGCGGACCTGCGGGATCAGCTAAAGAATAAGATCCACTGATTACTAATGCCGTAGCAACCATCGCCTTGATTAATTTCATCTTATAAATCCTCATTTATATAATGTGTCATGTAGTGTACAGACATGCCATTAAGGCAGAATTAAAAACGACAAGGTATTAATAAAGATAACATCAGATCTGCACCCTGAGGATGAATGGCCCCTGATTTTTTCTTGGTCAAAAAGGATACCACATTGCAATAACAGATTGAATTCGCCTCATTTTTGGATTAGCATCACCGCCTCTTTGCTATTGCCACTTTAATGAGAAATCATGAAGAAGATAATAGGTTTTTTAAGCTTTCCAACGATCTACTGCTTCCGCATATGCCAATTTCTATTTAAATTTTGATAGCTGCCAAACACAAAACCAAGACTATTAATAATAACGATCGCCTATCCTCCACATATGATGCACTAAAAATATTTTCCTGGAACACTCTATGAATTCGCGGCCAGACAATCAAAAAAATTTCTTGAATGCTCCACTTCCGGAAATCACGGCATTAATCATTCAACAGTTACCGCGCGCAGCCGCCGCACGATTTTTAATCAGCACCAAAAAACTTTATTTTTCCCGATTACAGAGCACAATAAATCATGTCTGGCGCCAATATGTTGAGAGAGACTTTCCAAGTGCTTATAGAGATTATCAGTCATCAGATCAGGAAGAAATGCTGAGCTGGTTTGATGTTTATAAACATGAATGCTCTAGAAATGCATTTTTTTATCGTAAAGTGAAAAATCGAAAATTATATTTTGCAATGATGGCGGATGATTTAGCCGTGGTGGTTGAATTTGCAAAAAAAGCCAGTGCGAAAAAATTTTCTCGTACATTATTTAATAATTACGTAGGCCTTCCCGGTAGCCTACTTGACCTAGCAAGCATCAGTCGCTCAACCGCCATTCTCGATTTTATTTACAGCCACGCTAGACGATATCCCACACTTCATATTAATTTGTTAAATTTCACTATTATATGTAGGCGAGACATGAAAGAAATTGAAAGGTTATCTAAGGGTAACCCAGCATGCTTTCTAGATCGCCAACACTGCGACCTGGGTTGGCAATCCCCTGTCGAAGTAGCGTTAAGTTGTGATAACAAGGAAGTGATTCAAATATCTCCTGTTCATTCATCCATAGATCCTGGCATGCTGGCAGACGCATGCCGCTTTGGCAACTTCGACGTTATTAAGCACTATTTATCTTCAAGCGAAAATAAATTACAAAAAAAGAATCGTCTCTGTTCGAGTATAAGAGGCACTATTCGAGGAGGCTACTCTTTACAACTTCCATCCCAATTAGAGTTGTACGAAAGGATATTAGCGAACTATCCTGACAGTAGTACCACGCGAAGCGTGGATTTATATAGCTTTATCGAGACAGCAATTGGGCAAGATCAAAGAAAATGCCTTGAGATATTAATTGCTTTCAAGACAAAAAAGACTCATGTATTTGCGCTATACGATACAGGTTGTGTAAATATATCTATTATGGTTTTAAGAGCAGTTCAAAGCGCAAGGCTTGCTACTTTCAAAATATTAATTCAGGCGATAAAAGAAGAAGGTATTGATCTCAATTTAACAACCTCTGGGTGGGAATGTATCGCGATAGAGGCTGTTAAAAGCAATGCACAAGAAAATTGGCAATTTCTTACTGAATGCGGGGCAAGTTTGCAAATCAATACCCCTGGAGTTGAGAACAAACTTCGTGCCGCGTTTATCTTAAATCGTTCTTTGACACTGCGTTTACTTTTATCCGGAAACCTAGTTAAACCAAGCTTACTCACAGCGATTAGAAGCATTAGCGATCTAAACAAACTTCGACAACTTCCTCCCATTGAGAATGGATTCCTTCTTGAGGCGATACGCGATAAGCTACCAGCAGATGTGTTGAATGCCATTATTGCGAGATGCAAGCAGCCCTTGTCCACTGAAATATCGCCCGAAGATCTCAATCAATTTGACTTTAAATATCGCTTCTTCATTAGCCACAAAGTGAACCAGTTAAAACCGCTCATGGCGTTATCTGCAGAAAAGCGCGCTAATATTAAAGCGCAATTAGAGGAATATCAGCGCAAATGTAACCTGCGTGAACCTTCCGATTACAAAACTAAACTAACCTTATTCGGTCATGCTAAAAATTTTGGATTTAACGCAGGGCGAAAAAGCGGTGCCGTTAAAGTGGCGATTGCAATTATCGATGGCATATTCGATGAAGAAAAATACACTATACAGGAATTAAACGCCCATTTCGCAGCGATCAGTAACGGCACACTAGGAAACATTTTTCGCAAAACGGGCATCGATTTAAATGTATTTAAAGCTAGAGGCACAAAACCTTTAGCACCAACTGATACCGATCACGGATGTGAACAATCCGCACGAGAACGCCAAGATATCCGTTAATTAACAACTAGGTGCACCTGCTTTAGCGGGGGAGCGTTACACAACACATACTAAATAATGAGCGGGCATGTCTAAAATATGCGCACATAACAACTTGCTCCTTTTACCTACAAATTGAAGCTAATTTGAAAGATTTAATATTTTTTGATATAAAGATAACCAATAAAACATTAAATAGCTTAGAATTGCCGAGGCAAACCATGAAAACTCGTTTCTATTTCGATATTGAATCACAAGATTTGCATAAAGAAGGTTTTGCCTTTGGTTATGTAGTGGTGCAAACCAATCCATCGAACAATCAATTAACCGTTCTGGAAAAAGGTGAATGCTACAGTATCGTTGGCGCACAAGGTGCTTGCGAATGGGTGAAAACCAATGTGCTACCAGGGCTTACTCTTCTTCAATCTTTTTTATCAGTTGATCCTAATCAAGTGAATAAAGACACGTTACCACCTGAAATTGTATTAACTACTTTTGAGTTACGTGAACGCTTTTATCAAATTTATCAGAAATGGAAAAAACAGGGCGCCGAGTTTTGGTCAGATGTTAACTTCCCCGTTGAAACGAATTTTTTAAGCGCCGTTGTTAAAGATGGCCAAGGCAGTAGAGATTTTGAAATGCCTTATCCATTGCATGATGCCGCTAATTTTTTAGACGTTAATATTTCGCGCATTGATTATTGCGGAATTTCCAATTTACGCCGACACAATCCGTTAGACGACAGCTTGGCCGTGGCTTATTCTTTACAAAAATTTGAAAATGAAAAAGAAAAATTATTACATTTAGAAAGCAAGCCTAAATTGCGATTTTTATTCGATGTCGGCGCACAAGATTTGCATCAAGCCGGATTTTCATTCGGTTATGTCGTGACATCATTTGATCCTAAAAATCAAAAAATTTCCATCCTTGAAAAAGGAGAATTTTATAGTATTTTAGGCGCTCAAGAAGTGGGAGAATACGTCAAAAAGAATGCCCTGCCTTGTTTAACTTTATTGCATCCTTTTTTAAATAAAGATGAAAACACGTTAAAACAATTAACACTACCGAAAGAATTAGTGCTCTGCGCACAAGAATTGCGGGAGCGTTTTTGGGCTATCTATAGCCGCTGGAAGCAGCTCGGCGCACAAGCCTGGTCATCGGATGTGAACTTCCCAGTGGAAACCAATTTTTTAAGCGCTGTTGTGAAAGATGGTAATGGTGGTAGAGATTGGGAAATGCCTTATCCTTTAAGCGACGTTGCCAGTTTTATTGATGTTGCCATTTCAAGAAAAGAGTTTTCGGGCTTGGAAGGATTACACCAGGGCAACCCATTACACCACGCCTTAACATCATCTTGTGCTTTGCATTTATTTGAAGTAAATGCCTTAACCAACAATCCTCATCCTGAATTTGCCGATCGTATTCGCGCGACTTATCAAGCTGAGATTCAACGCCTAAGTTTAGACAGTCACTTATGGAAAACCACCCCACGCCCCGCGGAAGTAAAAGAAGAGGCTAAAGCACTGGTTCCCCATAATTTGTAATGGCCTTGCGATAAGCAGCACGCTCACATTTCGCAACATGCGGGAGCGTGCGCTCTCCAAAAATAAGAGCCACCTCTGCACAAGTGCAGTGATGGCTCTCATTTTTAACAATTATTGCTGCCGCTTAGCATCGTTTAACAGCGGCTAAAACATCTAGATTAACCCCAATAAAATCCACTCGATTAGTAACAGATACGAACTATGCCGTTTTTCTTTACTGATTATGACTGCGCTATCGCTTCCTGTTCCTCACGAGCAATAAGGCCTTGTATAAGCGAAACATTGTCAGCAGGGTCAGGATTTAAGATTAGGATAATCTAAGACATATATAATCAGTGCACGAATTGGATGGCACCGTTCATTTTAGCTAATAATCAAGAGACTTATTATGCCACACTTATCGAAGTTAAGTATTTTTAAAGTCGAACAAAATCATAACACTGAATTATTTAAATTACCCCTGGAATTATGGCTACTAATCGCAAAGTTTCTGGGAGAGGATAAAAAGGCGATTTCGGCTTTCTCTCGTAGCTCTAAGACAACGTATAACAACATTCAACCATTCCTCCTGGAGCTTGGTGTAAAATTAACTTTTGCCTCATTACCAGGGCTATTTCAAGCCAAAATTATTCACAATGCCAATATGACTATGGAGGATCTACAAAGGCAAAGCATAGCTTTAGTTTTCAATAACCCAGCTGAATTTAATCCATTAGTTGAACATAACGCCCTACTGAAAGAAAGCTTGAATACCTTGAATGAAAAAATGGACTTTGCGGATTTAGAGGATACAGAATGGAATAAAGCATTGTTCATGGGTCTACTTTTCTCTGGACTTTTGGTCATAATAGGTGGATTAGCATTAGTTATTTTGGAAATGCGAAATGACTTTCCAAAAAATGAAATTTTTTTGACGTTACTGCCAATATTATTTGGGTCGGTTATCACTGTCAGTTCAGCAATCATCGTCTATAGGATGCATCTATTTCATCAAGCCCAACTTAGCTATAACACATCAGAAGAAGAAATAAGCCGATTTACTGTGGGAAATGTAACTGCGAATGAACTATATCCCCAGCTTAACATTGTACAGGACGAGGAAAAAGGAGCGCTAATACCCATGTTACAATCACTGGATCATCATAAAAATAGATACAGCATTTAATTAATTCCGGGCTATAAAGCAGCGCCTGGACGCAGGTTCGCTTTTACTTGATGTTAAGTGCTTTAACGAATTATCGCATAGCAGCAGTGAACGGATTTTGGGTGTGGCAGAATATTGGCTGAAAGCGTGTGCAGTTTAAAGCGCTTTAGTAAAATAAAGATTTGTTAATTATTTTTTTACCTTATATGATGTGTCCATGTGCATAGGGATATTGCAATGACCTTTCCGAAATCGTATTACACCACTCTCCTAGCAATGGCTTTGTCATCCTCCTCTTTTGCTGAAAACTTTCTAGCAACCGTCAGTATTGGGCCTGCATGGGAAAGCGCCGGTAAATCTCAAACCTTCTTTTTAGCCCCCGGCATTGAAAAAACCTACGCGGCACAGCGCTCAACGCATTCACTAGCCGATGGCGAACTTTTTCTGGGTTTACAAAAGACCATAAGCAATACATTTAAAGCCCAGATGGGCGTTGCTTTTACAGCCTCTAATAATGCAACCTTATCAGGCACCATTTGGGACGATGCGGATCCGACATTCAACAATTATTCTTACCGCTATCAAGTCAGGCACACTCACGTTGCCATGAAAGCGAAGTTGCTTGCAGACTATTGCTATAAAGTCATTCCCTGGGTCAGCATGAGCATAGGGGCCGGCTTTAACCAGGCACACCATTTCAGCAATACCCCTTTAATAAGCGAAGCCATTGCCGCACCCAATTTTTCTAACAAAACCGTCACCGCATTCACTTACACACTCGGCATTGGCGCACAAACCGCGTTGAATCGACACTGGCAAGCCGGCATCGGTTATGAATTCGCCGATTGGGGAGCTAGCCAATTAGGCAAAGCATCGGGACAAACCCTGCATCGCGGTTTGTCATTATCACATCTTTACACCAATGGTCTTCTTTTCAGTTTAACTTATGCGTGAGTAAAGATTATCTTATGAAACCATCGATCGGGTTGTTAATTAGCGCACTGATTTTTTGCCAATTGAGTAGCGCAAAAACCGCCAGCCCGCTTTGGACGTTTACCCCATTAACCGCTACTACTCTCGCCGTTCCTGTCAATACGACAGCAACGATTCAATATTTAATTACTAATCAATCGCAAAAATCTCACACGCTTGCAATGCTTCCGATCGCAGGGATTCAGCAAAAAACCACCCTGGGTAATTGCGCCAATCCATTTACATTGGCTTATCAACAATCGTGCACACTGACTTTAGAAATCACGGGCAACGCACTACCAGCGGATGTGCTAGGTGGCCCTAAGGTCTGCCAGCAAGGCAATGTTTTGCAGTGTTATCAACCCAGCGTAGCCAATAGTTTAAATATCACGCGAATCACCGCATCGAATGCAATGTTAACTAGCAATGTAGCAACACTGGCATTAGCAACGAGTGGAAATGCTAGAACGATCCTCTTAACGAATACCAGTCAAACACCTGCATTTGATGTGGCTTATAGTGTATCGCCGGCGCTCCCTGCCGGCTCCATCATATCACCCGCAACGTGTGGCACGATTGCGCCATCTGACACTTGCACTTTAACCATCACGCCCGGCGCAACACCAAGCGCAATGCCTGGCGATACTGCACCAACTCCCATTGCCTTGAGCATAGCGGGTAGCAATACCAACACCTTAACGCCGACCTTGAATATTTTGACCTTCGGCAGCGTGTATCAATCAGGTTATTTATATGCAATAGATGACACCACGCCAACAATGAGCAGCATTGGTGGGAAAGTTGTTTCATTGGCTGATCAAACAGGCCCGAGTGGCATTCTTTGGAGTGCTGACAACTCGGGTAATTATGATGGCGGTGCCATCATTTATGGAATTTCAGAAACCTCAACGACTTTAAGTCCAAACCCCAATAGTGGACAAATTTCTGGTCAAATGGCTTGTAACGGCGGAGAAGATGGCGCTTGCAATACCAACAATATCATTCAATATTACACGCCACCCACTACCAACCCTCCCATTAATTTTACGGATTATGCCGCTGGGATTTGTAAACAAACTCTCAACGGCTATTCAGATTGGTATCTACCGGCGGCTTGCGAAATGGGGACTGGCGCCGGTTGCGGCACAATGGCCAATATAGTAGACAATTTGCCTGATTTAATTGGCGATCCTAATGCGGGCACTCCTAGTACGAGTTGCACGTATGGAGCGAATTGTCTTGTCGGTTATTACTGGAGCTCTACCGAATTTTCAAGCGCTCCCCAATTCCTTGCCTGGAATGAGTATTTCGCTTCCGGTGGCGGCAGTTTTCAATTAACGGTTGGTAAAGATTCTGCGCTAGGAGTTCGGTGTTCAAGACTATTAACGCTTTAAATTTTAATTTGCGCAAAGCTGCCCCAACAAGATCACTGTCATTTTGGTCGGACAAGCGTGCTATTAATACACGCATCACATTATTTGTTTATTGAGCCAAATCTTAAAAAAAATTATACTTCGTGCCATTTTAGGCAAAAATCATACCTATACTAATAAATAAGCCCAAACTATTTATAGGAAAAATTTATGAAATTTTACATACCGATACCTGACGGAATGGAACTTAAGCGAGTCAATGGCGAAGATTGTCTTGTGGATGCCAATAATCAATCTAAGGTTGAAATCCAACATATTATTAAAGATTATCTGCGCAATCCCAAAAAGGATAAATTAACCCAGCTCCATTGCGTTATCTATACCACGCTCCCACCCAATCTCAATGTCACCTATGCCATCTATGAGCCGAAAAATAACGGCAAAGATCCCGCGGATAAAATCGAAATAGTGGATGGTAAAAAACTCATTGAATCAGCAAAGGAGCCCGCCTCTCCAACATTATTCCACGGCCATGCTTCCTCTTGGATGCAAGGGTCACCGCTTAGCGAGGCTCGCAGAAAACAATTAGAGGAAAAGCGGGATGAGCAGAGAGAGAATCGTCGGCATATGGGGGATAATCCAAAGCCTACTTGATGCACAGGAGGTGTTGGCACAAGGAACCAAATTGAATTAAATCCCTTAAGTAGATAATATAGACTATTCGTACTTCAAGATGCGATTTTTACATCTTGAAGTACTCCCTACGCGATGGGGTTTTCAAAGGGGAGAATCGCGATTTTCCCCTTCATAAAATTAGGGCCATATCCATCACACAAAGTGTAATGAGTATGGTTTAACTTTCTACTCAAGCAGATAACCTATCATGGATGATATGGCTAGCAAAATTGATCCCTCTTCAAAAAATGGCGCCACTGAGGTTTATATTACCTCTGTGCAGAAAAATAATGTTAATGCTTTTGTGGAATGGCTTAAAAAATTGCGGCAACAGGAGGCGACTTTTCCTGGATTTGAAAAGGTCAACGTTCAAGTTTCTAAAAGCTCACAAGAAGAACATTGGATTACCTTTTTGCAATTTGATTCTGAAAGCCATTTAGAAAATTGGCTAAATTCGCCAGAACGACAAGCCTTGTTGGAAGAAGCAAACACTTACATTAATGCGCAAGAAAAATATAAATTACTTTCTTCATTTGGAAATTGGTTTAACGACAATCCCTCTGCGGTTGTGCCGCCCGTGTGGATGCAAAGCATGTTAATCCTTTTAACCCTATTTCCCGCGGTCGTTTTAGAAACGCGCTATATTCTACCGCTAATGAGCAATCTTAACCCGGTTATCATGCGCTTTTTAGGTGTTATTATCATTGTCTGTTCTATTTCTTGGATATTAATGCCACTATCTATATTTGCATTAGGTTGGTGGTTAAGCGCGAAAACGACTGCCAAAAAACTCTTAGGGGCGGGTGTGGTTTTCTTTTTATATGGATTGGAAATAATTTTTTTTCTTATCACAAGTTAGGGATATCTCATGGCATTTAAGGATTTAAGAGCCTATATCGATGTGCTGCGCCAGCATGGTGAATTAATTGAAGTGCATCGCCCCGTTGCCTTGCAATTTGAAATCGGCAAAGCATTGCAAAAAAGCGCTGCGGTTAATGGTCCCGCAATCATTTTTACTAACACTGGCACACCCTTTCCTTTAATCGGCGGACTTTATAACACCCGCTCTAAAGCATTATTGGCATTTGAAGCAACCGAAGAGACGTTGGTTGATAAAATTTTAGCGGGCTTAACCAATCCCATTCCCCCCATCACCACCACTACTGCACCGGTTTGCGAAAACATTTTACTAGCAGAACAAATTGATTTATCCCAACTTCCGATACCAAAATACAGTCCGCTTGATGGTGGGCCGTATATCACGCCAGGGATTGTAGTCAGTAATGATCCAGAAACAGGGATCACGGATTTAGGAAATTATCGTTTTGAATTTATCAACAAAACAACACTTTCTTTTCTAGCGCAACCTAATCATCGCTTTGGCAAGAACATCGCCAAAGCGCAAAAGCAAGGCATCACTAAATTTCATGCCGCTTTAGTCATCGGCGTAGATCCTATTTTAGAATACACATGCCAATTTCAATCTTCAGACAATACGAATGATTATACGGTGGCGGGGGGATTGCGTGGTGCGCCCATTGAATTAGTGAAATGCCAGAAAATTGATGTACTAGTGCCAGCAACCGCTGAATTTGTCATTGAAATGGAAATTGACCTAACGCAAAAGGTGTTTGAAGGCCCGCTGGGCGAATATACCGGTTATTATACGCCAGGTTCTGAAAAGCCCATTGCTAACGTCATTGCGATCACGCATCGTAATAAACCGTATTTTCAAGGTTTATTAACGGGAGTGCCGCCAACAGAAAACCACATTCTCAAACAAATTCCTTTTGAAACTTCATTTTTAAATACCATGCAGAAAACGTTTCCCACCTTAAAACGCGTGGCTATTCCTCCCTCTGGCGGTGTGTCTTTTTATGTGGTCATGGCCATGGAACCTAGATTTGCAGGGGAAGCGCAACAAGCAATTCTTGCCGCCATCTCAAGCAATGTCAGGCCCAAAATGGTGGTGGTCGTCAATACCGATATTGATGTGCAAAATCCAGACCAAGTGCAATGGGCAATGTCATTTCGCATGCAGCCGCAGCAAGATGTGATTGTTATTAAAGATGTGCCGGCAGGCCCATTAGATCCTTCCATCGCGGATGATATTCCGCTCGAGCAACGCTTGGGCTCTGCCATCGGCATTGATGCGACTTATCCTTTTGGATCAGTGGTAGATGCACTGCCAACGAATAAAAAGGATGATAAATTATATTTTAAAGTGGCGGAGATTCCCGGTTGGCAGAGTTACGATTTTCCGGAATTGGATCAGGCGATGCTAAAGCATTGAAGTGGCGCTCTACTTTCTAATGCTAAAGTTTGGTAAGCTATTAATTAATTAAAAAAGCTAGGGATGGGTATTTTAATGACAGACATCACGCATGATATTGCAATTAATGCTAAACCCGAAACCATTTATCAAGCACTCACTTCAGCGCAAGGGTTAAAATCTTGGTTTACCTTGCAAGTCAGTGGCTCGGGAAAAGTGGGAACGATTTGGGAGTTAAATTTTACTGATCAACCCTCTTTTAAGTGGGAAATTATCGCCGCGGACCCGCAACACATCGCCTGGAAGTGCCTGCAAGGACCTGGCAATGCAGCAGGGACTCAAGTTGAATTTCGGCTGACACCACAGGCGAATAACCAAACCACTCTGACTATTTCGCACCGTGGTTGGCAAGACAACGATCCGAAACTATCAAAATGCATTGATATTTGGCGCACGTTAATGAACCATTTGCAGCAGTATTGTGAAATGGGAAAATCGGAACCTGCCTATCATTAACCCAACGGATGGAATGAAATATGGCCCAGCAAAGTTTACAAGAATTTGTCGATGCGATGGAAAAAGCAAATCTATTAATCCGAATTAAGGAAGAAAAACGGGTTGATGAATTACCCAAACTCATGGAGCAATATCCACTTAAAGCAGTATTGGTGGAAAAGATAAAAGATTGTGAATTTCAATTTCTGGCCAATGCTTATTCCAATCAAGACCAATATGCGTGGGCGATGAATTGTAAAAAAACCGAAACCGGTTTTAAAATTGTTGAGGCGGCAAGTGGACGTATTAAACCCACTATTGTTGATACGGCTCCCTGCAAAGAAGTCATTTTAAAAGGGGATGATGTTGATTTAACTCGCCTCCCACTTTTTTTGCATCACGATCGTGATGGCCATGCTTATACGGACGATAATTTATTAATTAGCAAAAATCCCAACACCGGCATTTACGATTGGGGTATTTACCGAAGTATGTTTCGCACCAAAAACAGTAAAACATTTGACATGACTTGCACCTCACATCGTCAACGAATCCATGCGCAAATTGCTGCACAGCAAGGAAAAAATTTAGAAATGGCAATTGTCATTGGCGGCCCTATTGTCGATAAAATTGCCGCTTTACAAGGTTCCAGCGATGATGTTGATGATTTTGAAGTGTTGGGTAGTTTTTATAATGAACCTGCCAAATTAGTAAAGTGTGAGACAATTGATGTCTTAGTTCCTGCCAACGCAGAAATTGTTTTGGAATGTGAATTGCTCGCAGTTGAGGGTTGGGTGCATGATGAAGGCCCATTCGGCGAATTCACAGGGATGTATGGCGGCGGAATGAAACACAACATCCGTTGCATCGTCAAAGCAATGACCTATCGAAAAGGTGGAATTTATCAGTATGCCACCATTGGTTGCTCCCACCCCTGGTACACCGACAACATGTTACAACTCCCCGCTATTGAAGCAGATCTTTTCAATAGTTTAAAAAATGCTGGCATTAATGTGTTAGAAGTACGCTCACCCGCAGCGGGACTGTCTAATATGGCTTATGCAAAAATACGCACGGGTGGCGCGGGTGATGCAAAGCAGGCATTAGGAATAATGCTCACCGGTTCTAAACAAGGCCTGCCTAAGCTAGCTTGGGTTTTCGATGAAGACGTGGACATTTGGGATGATGCCCAAATTAATTGGGCCATGGCATTTCGATACATGCCCCACAGAGATACCGTTATTATTCCCGAATGCAATACCATGACCGTTGACCCTAAAATTTCAACGTTTGATGCGCCAGGAACTGCCTCTAAAATTGGTTTTGATTGTACCATTCCCTTGCAAGGTGGCTTCAACCGAAGTGATTTCGATCGAAGTGCAGCGGTTGATTTGGGTGATATTCCTAAAAATATCACCGTACTCAGTGAAGCGGAGTTAACAAAACAGATGACAGACTTCATTAAGGCTGCACCGCGCTCATGGAAAGAAATTTTAACGGAATACCATGGCCAACCGTATCCTATTATTTATCGTGCGTTTGGTAACATTCGGCATGAATTAGGTCGCATGAATGACGAGCCATGGTTTCGCTATACCTTTTCGCCAAGCAATTTTGCGGTAGAATCCACCACTACAAACTATGATCCACGTCATGCAAAATAATTGGGTATAAAGTAATGACTGAAAAAGCTAGCGCGTTGACAATGTATGTTTATTACAAAATTCCAACGCATGAACGATCACATTATCTCACCGTTTTGACAGCCTTAAATGAGGCTGTCACGGCGCGCTATCCCCATTTAAAAACCAAACATCAAAAAAGACCCGAATTAGATTCGGAGCAACGTGAGCTTTGGATGGAAACCTATGGCGGCATTCAAAGCAACGAAATGGAAAAATTTTCTGCCGATTTAGCCATTCTATCTAAGCAAGTCGGCTTACCCAGTGAACGAAAATATGAAATATTTGTCGAATTAGAGGAACCACATGCTAACAACTAACATTAAGCCAATAGTGATCGGCATGACGGGTGCCTCGGGAATTATTTATGGAATTCGATTATTAGAAAAATTGCGCACGCTAAATGTAGAGACTCATTTGGTCATGTCGGACGCCGCTAAAATGACATTGCGCGCTGAAACGGAAATGAAATATGAGCAGGTAATCGAAATGGCAAGTTACGTACATGCTAATAAGAATATTGGCGCAGTGATCGCATCAGGCTCTTTTATTACCGCCGGCATGATAGTGGCACCTTGCTCGATGCGTACCTTAAGTGAAATTGCCACCGGAATTTCTTCCAATTTATTATCACGCGCTGCTGATGTGACGTTGAAAGAACGTCGCCGCTTAGTTTTACTTGCAAGAGAAACGCCCTTGCATGCGGGCCACATTCGATCCATGGCACAAGCAAATGAAAATGGTGCCACCATTATGCCCCCCGTTCCTGCCTTTTATGCCAAGCCGCAAACCCTGGATGATATGATCAATCACACGGTGATGCGTTGCTTAGATTTATTTGATATTCATACCGAAGACGTTAACCGCTGGAAAGGGCTGGCTCACTCTACTACCGCCGTAGAAGTGTAAACGGTTAGGCTACCGCAAGGGGCACTTTAACTTACTCTTCCTTCACCTAATTTTACTAGCCCTAAAATTTTGGCTAATTCATCTATTTTTTAACCCCTTACAATCAAAAACTTATACCCTTATCGCAACCGCACAATTGCCCATAATATAGTCTATAGTTAATTTACTAGAGCTATTTTTATTTTGTTGTGAGGATGTTATGGCGTTAATAAATAATCAAATAAATCATAGTGAAAATAATCAAATTAACCATACGGCCTCGAATAAATTAGACCATCACTATTTAGATATGCAGTTTGATCATATTACTACGCATTACGATAGCACCTACCATGCGCTTTGGTGTACATTAAAAACCTCCCAAACCCCCGTGCTTTCTATTCCACTCCTAAATGATATCCGCCATTTACAAGACAATGTTGCTCAGCATTGTAAGGCAAATCCGAAAGCGCAGCCGAAATACATGGTTTGGCTTTCAGATAGCTCGTGCATATTTAATTTAGGAATTGATCTTGAATATATATTGCAATTAATTATTGAAAAAGATGTAAATAGACTAACGCACTACATTCAACTGTGTATTGACGCTTACTATATTAACCTTGCGCATTTAGATATTAATCCACTCATCACCATGAGTTTAATTAGTGGCAGAGCCTATGGTGGCGGTTTAGATACCGCCCTCGCCTGCGACATTGTGATTGCTGAAAATCATGCTAAATGCCGCTTTCCAGAAATCAACTATAATATGCTGCCTTCCATCGGCACGATTGATATGTTACTTAGGCAATATCCGATTAGCGTCATTGAAGAATTATTATTTGAAGGTAAAAACTTAAATTTAGATACTTTAATTAAAATGAGTGTCGTCGATAACAAAGTAGAAAAAGGGTGTGGCATCGATTTTATTAAAGAACGGATCAAACAGTTAGACAAACATCATGTGATTTATGCGGAAATGTTTAAACGTAAACGGGCCAACGTTGTTATTACTTATGCGGAATTAGAAACTTTTAAGAATACGTGGCTCCAGACAGCTTTAGATATGAATCCAGAATATATTCGTAAACTACATCGAGTTATCCAAGCTCAAAACAAATTTACAAAACGAATGCGCAATTAATTGCCGCCAAGGGGCAAATAAATTATGAATGAGACATTAAATTCATTATTCCGCAATGAGGCTTTTTATCATGATATCTTTTCTAAAAAAGTCCTAGTTTCAGAGGAATTAATTGCACCCAACGTAAAATTGATTCAACAAGGCAACAAATATGACTGTTTTTACTTTGTCAAATCAGGACAATTACGCGTCGTTATCAATGAATTACATCGGAAGAAAAATATTCATACGGTCATTAACAAATTAGTCGCCGGCGATGTATTTGGCGAATTTGTTATTTTTAACGACTTGGCAGCAGGCGCAGACGTAATTACCGTATCTGAATGCACCATCATTAAAATTGACGTTAATTCCTTCAAAACCTTTTTAGAAAGTGATCCTGAACTTGGCTATAAAGTATTATTTGAATTTCTGCAAATTATTGTAACGCGCGTTCAACGAACCAATGTGGCTATTTTAAACATCATGGAACATGCAATGGATTATCAAAAAATGTTAACGAAATAAGTAAAACAGGATATTTATGAATAAGGGTAAAAAATTTGCGATTGTGGGTGCATCCATTGCCGGATGTTCAACCGCTATTTTTTTAAAACGGGCTGGTTTTGACGTAACAATTTATGAATCAAGGCCAAAAGGTTTACTGGATGATCGCGGGGCTGGCATTGCCATGCCTAAAGATTTAGTTAAGAAACTAATTAGTTTAGATATATTAGATAAAAACTTTCCGATTATTAATGTCGATGACCGCATTTTTATCGCACATGATCCTTACAATGATGAAGAACGTGTTTTAACTGTTAAACCGTTTCGCGCTTCCGCCGTGCATTGGGGAACGCTTTATACCAACTTATCGAAACGCATGCCCGATCAACAGACCTTCTATGATACTAAAGTCGTCGCTGTGAATCGAGCGCCTAACAACAAAATTCAATTAACCTTGACCAATCAAGAACAAGCAGAATTTGATTATGTTATTTTCGCTGATGGATTCAACTCCATCGGCAGACAGTTCTTATTCCCCACATCAAAACCCAATTACAGCGGCTATATCGCCTGGCGTGGTATTTTATTTCGCATGGATGATGACTTATCGCAGCGCCTTAAAAATTCCGTCCCCTTTTATTTGTATGAAAAAGGGCATTTGTTAATTTATGCTATTCCACTCAAAAATGCGCAGGATACGGAGCGAGAATATTCTATTAATTGGTTAATTTATGAAAATATTGATGTAAATCACCCGCTTTACAAAGATAACAATGAAACGGCCAACTTACCCGCCAATGCCATGAAACCAGAATATTTAGACTATTTACATCATTTAGTAGCAAAATATTTCCCGCAATTTGCTCGAGAAATTGTATACCAAACTGAAAAACCCTTTACCCAAGCAATATATGATGCGTATGTTCCGCAATATTTTGAAAATAATATTGCATTAGTGGGTGATGCCTCAATTTTAGTTCGCCCTCACGTGGGTGCGGGCTCAACAAAAGCCATTGAAGATGCATTGGCCCTTAACTTCCATTTAGGAAAACAGGATGATATTACGAATGCCATGGAAAATTGGAGTGTGGAGCGTCAACGCGATGGAAAGGACTTATTAAGTTTATGCCAAACGCTGGGTGAATTATTTGTCTCTCACGTGCCCAATTTAGATAAGATGAATCGCGGTAAATTAGACCATATTTGGAAAGACATTGTGCGCGGACATGATAACTGGTATCAAATTTCGAAGAAATGATGGTGAAGGCAAATGGGGTTGTCATTGCGAGACGACTGCACGAGGTAAAAGAGAAAAATTACCTCATATTTACCATTTCAACAGCGCCGTTTCTAACTGCGCGCCTGGGCCAATGGTAATGCAAATCCCATAATCATTATCTTGTACGATGTTTTCTTTTAATAAACGCTCATACGAAAATAAAAACGATCCAGACGAGACATTGCCATAATCCCGCAATACTGAAATCGTGTGACGCATATCATGTGTACTAATCCCAAGATTCAATTTAACTGCACTAATCACATTCCGCCCACCACCATGGATAATCCAGTGCGCAATATCAGGTTGCGGGATATTGTGTTTATTTAATAATTCCTGTACCGGTTCTTTAATGAATTTACCGACGACATAAGGATTATTATGGTGTAAATAAAAACTGAATTTATTGGCTTCCGCATCCCAATCATAATGCATCGCATCAATGGCATCTGGGATGATATGACTATAAAAATCAATGATTTGCGGTGACTTAACCGTTCGCTCATTATTGGTTGTAATAATTAATGCGCCGGCGCCATCGCCAAATAAACTGTTCACAACATGAGAACGCAACGATTTATTATTCACATAAATAGCGGAGCAAATTTCAACACAAAGTAACAATGCAATTTTATTAGGATTCGCTTGCGACCAATTTCGCACCGTATTTAAGCCATTTAACCCCGCATTGCAACCCATGCCCACAATATCAACGCGTTGACAGTTTAAGCGTAGCCCCATCGCTTTAATTAAATGCGCAGTCAAACCCGGCAAAAGAAAGCCTGTGCTCGTTACGACACAAAGAAAATCAATATCCGTGGGGTTTAGGTTGCAATTAGCCAAGGCTTTCTCTATCGCTTCTCGCCCAATTTGCAGGGCACCTTGTAAATGCTTTTTGATGAGCTTCTCTTGCGACTCATTTAGCTCATCTCCCTCCGGCAGAATCAAATAGCGCTGTTTTATTTGCGTGGAGGCAAATAAACGCACGATCAGCGGATCATCGATCTGCATGCGTTTAATTAAGTCCTGCTGAGTATAGGCTGTTTGCGGTACCGCCGTGGCTACCGTCAGAATTTTAGCAAATTGACTTGAAGTTCCATTCATAAGCATCTAATTATTAAAAGAATTGTGAATAGCATCTATCAACCTTTACCTCTTTAACTATAGCATAATCTCCTCTACTTCTGGTGGGAAATTGCCAGGAAAAGTGTAAAATAAGCCATTGATGGTTTGCGAAATAGGACAAGGAATGTTTTTTTCAAAGCGGGCCCTGATAGAAAGCAATGAAACGCTTTACTTAAACTTGATTGTCATCATTGTTCCCCTGCTAAATTTCTTAGCGGGCATCAGCTTTGACTTATATGCCCCCTCTATGCCCGCCATAGCAAAAGCCCTACAAACGTCCACCCTTGCCATTAAAAACACGATCACGATCACCATGCTTGGTTTTGCATTAGGTAGTTTAATGCTCGGAGTCTTAATTGATCGTTTTGGACGGCGCACCATTATCGTGCCAGCCCTCTTTCTCTATATTCTCGTCAGTGTCCTAGGTGCAAGCGTTTCATCAGTACAGCAATTATTAGCGGTGCGTTTTTTACAAGGCATCTTTACCGCCGCGGCAAGCATCGGCGCGCGCGCTATGGTCATGGATTATTTTACAGGAAAACGCTTTTTCGTCGTTATTTTATATATGTCGATTGCCTACGGATTAGGCTTGGTAATCGGCCCCTTTTTTGGCGGCTATTTGCAATACCATTTTGGTTGGCAAGCTAATTTTTACGCTTATGCGCTCATTGCGGCTTTTATTGAAGTAATAATGATTGTTTGGGTACATGAAAGTTTAGCGAATCCCTCGACAAACTCATTATGGGAAATGACAAAATTTTATTTACCGATCATCATCCACCCTGTCTTTTTAGCTGGCACGTTCATACTGGGCATCGTGTTAATTGAACAATTAATTTATCCTACGTTGGGCGTGTTCATTGTGCAAAATACATTGCATTATAACGCCATTCAATACGGTAATACGGCTTTACTGGTTGGACTTAGCTATTTAATCGGCACATTGTGTAATCGCATTTTATTAGAATGGCTAAGCGCTTTAAATCTCATTCTGGTCGGATTTGGAATATTAGCAGGCGCCGTCTTTTTGCAATTTATAGTAAGCATCCAGCCATTAACGTTAATGACGTTATTAAGCCCCATCATTTTATTTAATTTCGGCTTGGGGTTTTTATTTGGCAATGTCGTCGGCATCTGCTTACAACTCTTCCCGAAAAATGCCGGCATGAATACCGCCATCCAATCCTGTTTGTTTATGGCCTTAAGCGCTTTCGGTATTTTTGTTATCAGCCATCTTAAAGTCGAAAATGTACAAACCCTAGCTTGGATTTTTTTAAGTTTATTATTACTGCAACTATTGGCATATGGTGCGTTAAAAAATAAGGACTACTCATGCGTAAAATGACACTGGCTTTAGTTTTGAGCGCGTTGTCGCTCACGTCTTTCGCTCACACCACAATTTTAAATCATGTGACGATTATTGATGGCTCAAAACGTCCTGTCATAAATAACGGCGCGCTGGTAATTGAAGGGAAAATCGTAAAAAAAGTATTAGCCAAACCGGTAGCACATGCCCCCGTCAATGCGGTCGTACTCGATTTAACCGGTAAAACGATTATGCCAACGTTAATTGCAGCGCATGCGCATTTAGGGTTGGTATCAGGCATTACAACATCCGATGCAAATAACACGCCAGAAAATGTGCGCGCCCAATTAAAAAAATACGCTCAGTATGGCGTTGGGACGGTACTCTCTTTGGGTCGTGATCAAACGTTTATTTATGAGCTTCGTAAAGAATTGCCCGCTTCCTATCCGCTCGTATTAACTGCTGGCCAAGGGTTTGGTGTGCCCGTTGGCATGCCACCTGCATTGAATAAAGGCATTGATCCCGTTTATAGGCCTAAAACCGCAGCAGAAGTCCCCGCGGCCATGTCGCAGCTTGCGAAAAACAAACCGAATATTGTAAAACTTTGGCTGGATAACTGGTATGGCACCATGCAAAAAATGCAGCCGGACATCTATCAAGCCATTATCAAATCCGCACACCAGCATCACTTACCCGTTGTCGGACACATTTATTATCTTGACGATGCAAAAGCATTAGCGAAAGCCGGCATCAATATATTAGGCCACAGCGTACGTGATAAATTAGTGGATAAAGAATTTATCGCATTGATGAAAAAAAATCACGTGGCTTATATTCCCACCTTACAACTGGATGAAGCGTATTTTGTTTATCAGGAAAAACCGCAGTGGATGATGACACCGTTTTTTAAAAATGCATTACAACCGCACGTTTGGCAACAATTAATGGATTCAAGTTACCCGATTAAGTCGGAGGAAAAGGAAGCGTTGAAGATAGCGCAACAGAATTTAAAAACATTATATGATGAAAACATTCCCATTGCCTTTGGCACGGATTCGGGCGCAACACCAACGCGCGCGCAAGGATTTGCTGAGCATCGTGAATTGCAACTGATGGTACAAGCAGGATTACCGAATGCCGCGGCACTTCACATTGCCACTGGCGGTACAGCACATATATTAGGGATTGATAATAAAATTGGCGTACTAAAACCAGGTAATGTTGCCAGTTTTATTATCCTCAATTCCAATCCGCTGCAAGATATTCGCAATACTGAAAAAATCCATGCCGTTTGGTTAGAAGGCGTTAAAGTGGACGGGAGCATCGAATGAAGCGTTTCTATGCCCTACTTTTTAGCAGCGTCTTCATGCAGGCAGGATTAGCGCAAGATTTAATAACTGCTTTAAAACAAGGGGAACAGTCTTATAAACAATATTGTGCCGCTTGCCATCAAGCAGATGGTGGTGGACAAGTATTAGGTGCGCCGCCGCTTAAAAAGGGCTTTATTTACAGCAGTCAAATGACAACCTATCCCTCAAGCGCGCCGCATATTGATCTGGTGCTAAAGGGTGTGCCGAAAACATTGATGGCAAGTTTTGCCAGCCTCAGCGACAAAGTGCTTGCGGATATTATTACGTATGAACGGAATGCTTGGGGTAATCATTCACAGCAATATATTACCCCACAAGACATTGCAGCGCGACGAAAAGCACAAACCATCGATTCATTAAAAGATGAAACATACGCAGCGTTAATGCAAAGCGGTGCGAGCAATTATCAATTATATTGTGCACGCTGCCATCAACTGGATGGTCGCGGTAAAGCACCGCATGGGCCGAAATTAAAAGGTAGTTTTGTAGCACGTGATGCGGATTTGCAAGAATATAAGATTAAGGAAATTTTACAAGGTGCAGCCGGTACACGCATGCGCGGCTATGCTGACCAACTCAATAATCAACAGTTAGCTAGCATTATCACGTATATTTCGAATGCATGGGGCAACAATATTAATCAGCAAATCATTCAACCACGCATGGTGCAATCCGCGCGAATGAAATTAGCGAAAGCCACTCCGGATGAAAATAAAACTTACTCATTGAAAACCTTAATGGCTTTAGGCGAACCAAAGTATCGGGCTTTTTGTGCACGCTGTCATTTAACAACGGGATTGGGCGGAGCGCAACCCGGTGTACCGGCGTTGAAAGGAAGCCAATTGATTTTGAAAGAAAATGTTACGAAACACATTGATATTATTTTAACGGGCGTACCGGGAAGCATCATGCGCAGTTTTGCTGGACGTTTAAATAATCTCGAACTCGCTGCTATTACAACGTATGAACGTAATGCGTTTGGAAATCAAACGGGAGAAGCAGTGCAACCTAGTATGGTTGAACCAGAACGCGTGAAGTTAAAGGAAACAATTGATTATCAATTGCAGCATCAGGTAGAACAGCAATATATTGAAGATAAAAAGCAAGGACGGCTTTAATTTTTAAGTCGTTTGGCCGCTTAAATCCGCAACATCGTCCTTCGGGACGATGTTTGATATTTTTCCCTACGGTGAGTCCGTCTAACTTGGCTAATTAAGACTGCCGCTCCGCCTGCTTCAACCGCTCAAAGCACCGCACTTGCGCCGCTAAATACGTTCCCACTTCATCTTCATAACTATCATGATAACTATCTGTCATAATCAAACGCGCTAAAATGGTCGGCTCAATTTCAATCGGTTTAATCGCTTTAATCCGCTCGTTAATACCCTTTTCAAGATCCGTCACCACCTCTTCCACAATCCCTGCCTCTAATGCTGTTCTCGTGCTCAGTGTTAATTGTTTATAAAGCACTTGCTTCGCCTTTCCTAAACCAATAAATTTTGTTAAACGAAACACAGCCATTCCCGGAAGATAGCCAGATTTAATTGAGGAAAACTTAAACGTTGTTTTCGGCAGGCATAGACAATAATCGCAAACCAATGCTAATTGAAATAAAGTATCATCTACGTGTTCCGGCAAAGCCATGATCGTAATTTTTCGCATTCTTTCAATGTAAACAATAATTTTTTCCCACCGCGAAATTTCTTTCACATTCATTTCTTCCAAAAAGAGTGCGTGAATACCCGCGCCCCCATTCGCCCCATCATCTGATTGAATAACAAAAAAATCATATTGCGAATCCTCGCCAACCGCATGTAATTCGGACTCAAATTGAGATAATGCTTTAGAAATATCAGGTGCATTTAATTTTGGATGAATAAATTTCAAAGTGACAACACGCATTTGAGGATTTTTTTCAAACGTTGCAATGACAGTCATACACCGAACTCCCTATTTATTCTATAGGTTAAGTATAGTGGATAAATGAAAAGTCACTGCTATAATTTAAATAGTAATAAACAAAGGGATAACATGAAAAATTCTTCGTTAATGCCCATCTTCTCACGCTTACCTGTCTCCTTTACCCACGGACAAGGCATGTGGTTATTCGATAGCAACAACAATCGCTATTTAGATGCGTTAAGTGGTATGGGCGTGGTCAGTTTAGGCCACTCTCATCCTGCAATCATAGAAGCAATCACCACGCAAGCAAAACGCTTAATTCACACTTCAAATACTTTTGTTATTGATGAACAAGAAAAGTTAAGTGATGAATTAACGCAATATGCTGGCATGGATAAAGCTATTTTTATTAACTCAGGCGCTGAAGCGTCTGAGGTAGCAATTAAAATCGCAAGACTATATGGCCATAGAAAAGAAATAAAAATTCCTGAAATGATCACGTTCAAAGGCGGTTTCCATGGTCGGACCTTTGGCTCCTTAAGTGCATCAGCCAATATTGCCTTACAAAAGGGTTTTGAACCCATTTTAGAAGGGTTCAATTACCTCACCTATAATGAAATTGCAGAAGTTGAAAAAGTCGTAAAAGAAAACCCTAATATCTGCTCGATCATGGTCGAACCCATTTTAGGCCAAGGCGGCGTAGTATTACCCGATGATAATTTTCTGATTCAATTAAGACGCATTGCCAATGAAAACAATTTATTGTTTATTCTTGATGAAATTCAAACTGGCATGAGTAGGACCGGGAAAAATTTTGCTTATCAGTTTTACCCCATTCAACCGGATGTGTTAACCACAGCCAAAGCACTGGGTAATGGCTTACCCATTGCGGCCTGCATGGCAACCAATGAAATTGCCGAATTAATGGTTTCTGGAAAGCATGGCACGACATTTGGTGGCAATCCACTCTGTTGCCATGTTGCACGGACAGTATTAAAAGTGTATGAAGAAGAAGGATTAACAGCGCATGCCGGTGAAATGGGTGACTACTTATTACAAAGCCTGCACCACAACTTAGATAATGCCGAAGGCGTAGTAGAAATTCGCGGTAAAGGTTTAATGATTGGCATTGAGCTGGATCAGCCTTGCAATAAATTATATAAATACGGCTTAGATGTAGGATTATTATTTAATATCGCGACAGATAAAGTGGTGCGTCTTTTACCCCCTTATATTTTAAATAAGGAAGAAGCCGATTTAATTGTCGAACGCTTAACGAGCGCAATTAAACAGTTTTATATGCACAGTGCAACGCAGGTGGTGGGAAAATAGGAGGCAAGATGGACTGGCTAATGCTAGCGCGCCTATGTATTGGATTCACCTTTGTCTTTGCAGGTTTTGCAAACCTTTATTATCGTCAAAATAAAAAAGAAGTGATAAGCGCCAAATTACCGTTTGCCAATTTTATTTTAGCGATTGGAATTGTAACGCAGGTAAGTGCGGGTTTTTTTCTAATGATTAATCTTTTACCGCTGTATGCGGTGTATGTCTTAATTGCTTTTACCGTCGTCGCCAATTTTATTTTCCATGATTTCTGGAAAGCAAGTGGCGATGCGTTTCGATTAAAATTGCAAGGCTTTAATAATAGCATTGCAATTTTAGGAGGATTGTTTGCGTTACTGTTTATCCTTTCTTAAACACCACTGGATTGTGATCCAAGTTGAGACAGCTACCAATTTTTAAAAGATGCTCAGGGTTTGCATTGTCAATTTGATTATTGATCGGATCATAATGCACTAGATGTTTTCCCCAGGCGCCCTGATCATGAATTAGCGTTCGCGTGCCATCAGCGTTCGTCTGACTGGTAAAAGTAGTAAAACCCAAGTCACCACAGTGGTTACCATTTGAATCAGCCATCTTGCCGCTCACTAAGAAATGGCTATCATCATCACCTTTGGCAATTTGAATTTCATACTTTGTGGTACCATACGAATCAACGCGCTGGTAACGCCAAGTGCCCAGTATGCCATCATTGATTGGCATATATTGTTGATCGTAATAAACAAAATCACCTACGGGATGGTGAAATTTTACAGCATGTAAATTAAAATCAAGCTGTCCTGATTCAGTACCATAGCAGGTAAAATGATCAGAAGCAGTTAAATGGCACATGTCTGAGCTACCGACACCTTCGGGAAAGGTGTATTCAATGTGATGCGTTTGATTCGGAGCGGTGCTTGGCATAATGGTTAAATGATAGGTGGCTAATCCATCGTTATAATACCAAGTTTGCATAAAAGGGTCGGCAGCAAAAGCAACTGGCGAGGATAAAAAACTGATCAGTAGGAGCGCTCTCGTTGCGTGTTTCATTGTCAATTTCCTGTGGAATAGACTATTTGGTCTATTATTTAACATATTTAGTATTTAACCGTCAAATTGAGAATGCCTGTAGGCTAGTATGATTAGTAGTAGAAGCAATACAGATCAAAAAAGAAAACAGTTGCATGAAAATGAAAATAACCCTTTTTTCATGCAGCAATGCTTTAGAATAATGAATTATTCTAAAGCCCTTCAAACCTTAGCCACCCTAGCAGTAATACCAGGGCTCATCCACTGGCTTGCCAACAGCATTTGCCTAGAGGACCTTAATCAGATTTTAGCCCATGCTCTTTCCAAAAACTCTCGATTAATTCCCAAGGTAATTGTTGAAACAAACAACGCTTTCAGAGACGCGCTTTACTCTCAACCAACTGAAATTATTAAAGATTTTTTTAGGTTTTATGCTAAATTAGGCATTCTTTCCGGCATGGAACACCTCTTTGAATGTGGAAAATTTAGGTTATGGGTACGGCAAGAGACAAGCGCAGAAGAATTATTCGAATTACTGGTCATCATCCAAAATTCCAATAAAAAGAATACTAATCTTTTTTATAACCTATTAAAGGAACAGCCTGCTATTTATCATCATATCAATCAGTGTCCTAGTGAAGAACAATTTCGATTTTTAAAACAGTGGTTAAACCGTGAAAATAATCCAGTAAAAATTTCCACTGTGCTAAGTCGCATCACGAATCGTGAATGTTTAATCGCTTTAAGTATTAACCTTGAGCCGAACAAAGAGAGTTCTCACACGCTACCTCATTCTGCGCAAGACGCCAAACCTAAAAGCAGCCCACTTAACGCAGTGGGGATTTTTTCTTTCACGCAAACAATGCCCATTTTAACTCCTGAACATCCTGTTGCAGTGCAAGGAAACAAAGATCCGGCAGATGCATTACTGCTGACTCCCGATGATGAATTTACCACAATGGCCGAACAATTTAGCGCTGCTGAGCTGAGATATTTAATTAACAATCAATAAGTCTCGTCGTCCCTGACAGCGGGACGACATAGAGAATGTCACGCTATCTATCTTTCACAACTCACATGCGACTTACCCTGACTCAGCGGTGATAAATATTTACTAATTGCAGCGACCTCACTTTTCTCGCCATTATTTCCCGAAGTCGTTACATCAATAAACGTTGGGTTATTATTTAAAGCTTCAATCCCCACCGAACTAATATGATTATCATCTAAATACAACCACTGAATATGCGTTGTTTTCGCAAGCGCTAATGCACCGACATCCCCAATTTGATTGGCTATTAAACTTACATGGAGCAAGTTAGGGTTATCAGCCAATTTAACCACGCCCTCATCAGTAACATAATTATTACGCAAATACAGATGGGTCAATGCTGGCATATCAGCAATCAGCTTAACGCTCGCATCATCCACCCGGTTAAAATCTAAAGTGAGAATACGTAACGAGTTATTTTTTGCAAGAGAGGCAGCCCCTATGCTGGTAATATGATTAAAAGATAATTCTAACGACTGCAAATGCGTATTGTTTTCAAAAGCACTTAAGCCTTCATCACCCACTTGGTCTGAAATTAATTCTAAATGCGTAAGCGGCATACTAGCGAGAGCGGCGATACCTGTGCCACTAATACTGTTATAGCTAAAGTTAAGCCAAGCTAACGAGGTGATTTGTGCAAGCCTCAATGCCGCGCCATTCGTCAGTTTGTTTTGACCAACATCTAAAGCATTGACGCGTGGATGCTCCGTTAGGAATTTTACCACCGCTGGGATATCCGAATTTTTTAGATCACAACGCTCAAGCGATAACACTTTAAATTGGCCACCAAAACCACACAAATACAACGTGCCAATTTTTTTATCGATGTTTTGGATACACGGATTAGGAACTTCTGCATTAGCCATAAAACTTGCGCAGAGAAAAAGAAGAGTCGCCACAGTACGCTTGAACATCATGATATCCTTATGAATAATTCCAAAGGATCATGTTAACCTTGCAAGCGTCTTGATTCAAATATTACTTTCTAAGAATCCACCTTCAGCAGTGGAACATCACCCTATCGCTATTTTAATTTTTTCCTGAGTTTCCAGGAAGTGCTTTTCATTTACATAAACCGTTCGCGGCCAAAAAAAGCCCTTCAATCCATCGCCTTTATTTCTTGGTACGATATGCACGTGTAAATGTGGGATGCTCTGACTGACTGTATTATTGTTAGCAACAAAAGTACCGGCCGCACCCATGGCTTTTTCAATGGCTAAGCCAACGGTTTGAATGGCAATCAGAAAGGGGCTACTCAGCTCAGTTGGCAAATGATAGAGCGTTTGATAATGCTCTTTCGGCACCAATAAACAATGACCCACAAATAGAGGCTTAATATCTAAAAAAGCCATAAAGTTCGCATCTTCAAAAACGGTATAGCTTTTTTTATTGCCTTCAATAATCTCACAAATCAAGCAACTCATCAGTATCCTTAAGAGGTTTCTTTTTCGAGAGACATTATTTCACGATTAATTGAATAACTAAGCACCGTTCGAATGACAACAATAATGGCTAAAATGCCGACCTCATAATAACCTGGTGAGGTCATGGTTCCAATTAAATCGCCTGCCACAATGAATTCTAATCCTAAAATAATAATTCGACCCAAGGTTAAACGAATTTTATTGATGACGGAAACTTGCGTGATAAATTGCCCCGTAATAATACTCATGAGATATTGAGCCAAGCAATACAAAACCCCACTGATGATAATGAGCACACCAATAGAAGAAATGGAGCGTTGAATAATGAGTAAAATGAGGTGAAAATTAATGCCATCCATGAACTGCTTCTCCTTTCATTTTATTTTATCATAACACCGCTTTTGATTGTCGGGTTATCTTATAAACTAATTGAAAAATAAAGCATATTTACAGTTGCTATTTCTTTTTAATTGCTCTATTTTCTCTTGTTATGAATGGTTTTTTATAATTTAAATACCTAACATATATGCAAAGTAGTCATACGCCGCCAGCAATGCCTTTGTCTCACTCTGACCTTATCAGTGTGATGCACCTTCATGGTCTAGCCGCGCCAGAATCCGTTTGCTATGGCTTTCTGGGTGCAACCCTGCCAGCGTTTTTTCTAAGAGAAACGGCCCGCGTCAATTTACGCTTGTCGATAATGAAGGATTTACTCGACCTGCATAAAAGCAATTCTTGTAATGAAAATGATTATAAAATTAAATCACAACACTTCTTAAATACTTTAACCCCAGCCCAAAGGCAGATCGCAGATGAAATTAATGCTTTTTGTCAGGCCATTTTATTTCATTATCAGCCAGAATTATTTTGCGACTGGTTCCCTATAAACGAAGCGCCCTTGCAATATGATTTCTTAAAAACTTTACCTTTAACGATGCCAAAAGCATTAGAAGAAGAATTAGAACATATCGATGGCAAACCCACTGTCGCAACATCAGAGTGGCACCTCAGTGCATTTGATTATAGTGAATTGGCTGATTTTCTTAGTTTAGTGAAATTGGCCAGTGAAACTGTCCCATCACCGATTTTGATTGAACTCCATTCAACAACGCATAGCACGTTAATCACCTATAATACTAAAGAAAACGCCTGGCACCATGCTGATGCGCAATTTTGTGGTATCGCCGATAACACCAACACATTAGCACAAGCGTCGGCACTTAAAATTCTTTTTGCTGGAGAGGCTAATGTTATTGTCAGTATGCGTTTCCTTGCTTTAACTCAAAAAAACCTTAATCAATTTATAAAATGCCTACAAGAAAACCCCCTTTATAATGTGCTTTTTGAAATAGATGAGGCAAAAACGTTGCGGCGCGGCTTTCATGAAGAACATATTTTGCATATCGCCGCGCAAATTGGCTCCTTATCTCGCGTGATGGAAATTCATTGTTTAGCACCGACCCTTATCAATAGCCCTTCGAAAAAATCCTCTCCGTTGCAAGAAGCGATTTTCCTAGGACACAATGAAGTCATTTTCTACTTACTTGAAAAAGCCGATCGCTCCATTCCCAGCAATCATCCTGACGCATTATTACTAAGCGCCGTGGAAAGCAATCAACTGCATTGGGTTATTTATTTTATTGAACACGGTGCAAGCCAAGCAGCGCAGCGTGAGGCGTTAAATGTAGCCTTTAAACTGGGGCATAATGAGATTTTTATCAGGTTATTAGTATTTGGCGTGTCCGTTACCGATCTACTCTCGCAATTTCCGGCAGCGAAAATTAATTATTTTAATAATTTTTATCTACTTGAAAAAGAATTAGCCGCATTTGACGATAGCTTGATCCATGAACGCGCAGCCGCAAAAAAACATTTATTTGAATTAGCGCTGGTGGAATCTCCGCATTTCCTAACAGCACTAAACTCAGTTAAACAAATCGATCAACTTTATTCTCAAGCCTTACAAAATAAAGAGTGCTTACAGGCGTTACAACACTTATTCGCTAAAGCCTACAGGGATGTGTTCTTGCAGCATCACACGCACTTAATCCCGACACTCAACTCCTATTTGACGCCCGTGACCCTCACTCAGCAGGGTTTGTTATCTTTAAGGCATGCGAACAACAATACCTCTCCTGAAAGAAGAGTTGAACCCAAATAAAAATTTCAAACTGCTAAATTTTATTATTCATCTTCCGTTCGCAATTTTTCCCAATAAGCATCCATTTCAGCACGATCTTTAAAAATAATGCGGTCGGCACATTCAGGACCTGGCAAATTATCGCATTGCCCATCGAACAATTTACCATTCAAATGATCGGTTTCATGCTGAAACACGCGCGCTTCCCAGCCGTGCATTAATTTTTCTACTTTTTTGCCTTGCGGTGTGTAATAAGTTGCGTAAATGGATTCATAACGGGTCACAACACCGGTGGTTAAGGGAACTGAAAAACACCCTTCATAAGCAGAAGTCGTCGCGGGTTCTTTCTCCCCATGCTTTAAGTAAGGAACGTAGCTTGGGTTGATCATGACGTCTAAACGTTTATTTTCTTCCGAACCATCAGGGGTAAAAATAAACACCCGTCGCTTAATTCCCCATTGGTTTGCTGCCATGCCTGCCGCATTATCATGCGCGCCATCGGCTTCTCTTAAGCGCTCTGGACGAATGGAATAACACATATCTTCAATTAACTGTTGCAGGGTGGTATCGTTAAAGTCTTTAACGACGGGCATTGTTTCCCGTAAAATAGGACTGTCTTTCGGCACGAAAGTTAACAAGTTAGCCATAGTAAAACCTAAAAATCAAATAGTTAGTTACACATTGTAAATTAAACTATAATTAAATGAAATGAGGAGGCGGAGATGGAATCAAGAAAACTACAAGAATTGCAGGCTGAGTATCGAAAATTAGGCAAAGAGCGTAACAGCTTGTTTGCGCCCCTTCAAAAGCTACCTGCCCAAATCGATTATTTAGAACAAGCAGCCGAAACCTGCTCAAATCAGCAACAACAAGAAAAAATACTGACTGATGTAACTGATTTAAAAGAAAAACTGCTACAGTATAAGACGCCTGAAAATTTAAAGATGCTTGAGGAATATGATCGAAGATTAGAAGAAATTCGCAATACAATTAAAGCATTACAAATCAAACAAAATGGGTTTTCCAATCCTGACTCGCCTTCTTTTTTAAATAACTTTAAAAGATAGGCAAGCATAAAAAAAACCAGAATCTTGCCTATACTTAAAGCAAATAAGTCGGCAGGATGACCATGAGCAAAACACGACCAGGACCTAATAAACATAGCACGTCATATAAGGTGTTGCGTACACTCGGTGAACCTATCGAAAGAAAATCGCATGATGTCACTATACAGCGCAAAGTACGCAAAGATAATAAAGACTGGTTTGTTAAAGTCGTTTATGACAAAAATTTTAAGGACCCTAACGCGCCTCTTAACCTCAGTGACGCTACGTACATCGATATCGCAACACGAGAAGTGATCGCGCAAGAATTATTTCGCCTCTATATTCCCAATCAGCCTAAAACGCGCTTAGTGGTTGATCATAAAAACGTGATTATTTCTGTTGCCTCTGAAGAAGTAAAAAACTTTACCACCCCTTACAACTTACCCAATGATGACATGAAAAATGGTATTCTCAGTGGAAAATATACCGGCCTCGGCAATCTCTGTGTGATGGCATTATTTTTAAATGAAGATGATTTTAAACCAGGTAACGTTGCCTTATCTAATAATCAGTTTATTAAAATTGATGGGGATTGGTGCTTTGGTAATTTACGCTTAGAAAACCCGAATAGGAATGATAACATCATTACCGAGGCCGTCATCGCCGACCTGCCTTTTGTTTATAACTATGAAGCTTATAATTGGCTTAATCATCGCACTGCTGAATTACTTTACGAATCTCCCTTTTTAGATTTTCGGATGAGTAATCATTCCGGCTTTCGCCAAGAAGTTAACGAACAAATACTTAAAGTGCTACTCACTCCACCCGAGCTCTTAAAAGACTTTTTTCAGCATTACAATAATCCGGTTGCAGAAAAAAATAATATTTTAGCTCCCGCACTAAACTTTCTCGTGGGTAGACAAAATCAATTACTTAAATCAGCCTTGGATAATGCTAGCTTTTTAAATTATTTAGAAAGTAATGAGGCAAAACTTGTTGTTAGCCAATTTAAAGATGCTTTAGCGAACTTTAAAACGAGCGAGAAGAATTTTTTAATCACTAGCAAGAATAAAAGCGAGATAAACACTAAAATTGATTTGCAATTTAGCCACCTTGAAGCCGTCGCGGCGGTTAATAATTTACAAAAAAACCAACCAACGCTGTTGATACCGCCACCGCCTTCTCATCCACCACCGCCGATACCGCAAAAACCACGCCCTTAATGTCATGGTGAGGAGTCAAGCGATGCAGCAATCGTTATTGCAATTGCTTCGACTCCTCAAAATGACGGCTTAGCCAACTGCCGTTAATTCCTCTGCAGCCCCAAACTCTTGCACAATGTCTTTATAAATATTGAAATACACCATGCGATCTAAATGATCAATCGCATCTTGCTGGTCTTCTTTGCGCACTAAATATTGCGTAACATCTAACGTATAAACTTGTGGAAATGCTCGCGACACATCGCGCACCAACGCATGGTATTGCAATGCCCACTCCCTGTCCACGCCACGATTGCTATTCGGTAAAATAACCACTAATGCACAATCCTTAGGAATTTTTTCAAAAATTTTCCGCCAGTTTTCCCGTGCCGCCCCCTCTTGGATACGCCCAACGCAGGTATAATGTTGCTTCAAATGTGCGGCCACTTGTCGCACTTGTTCACATGTCTCTTCATTGTATTTTTGTTGTATAAAATAGCGCGTTAAAATTTCAGGCGTGGCGCGCGTTAAATCATGAATGCCATACACTCGCAACGCGACATTCACTTCAAACCCTAAACGATTATGCCGATAAACGGGCAGATAGATATCACCCCACGTGCTCATGACAAACAATGTACCGGGAGCGGCTTCTTTAAAAATGCCCCCATTAAAGTCTGCTTCGTTCAACGCCAGTGCTTTTAATTCGCTTTTAATTTCAGGTGTTAATTCACTTGAACCAAGCGCCATATTAGTCGTTGCATCTTTACGCACTAAAAACACGCCATTCACATAATTTGTCTCACGCGTTAATTTTGGCGTTTCCTGGCCTAAATAATGCGATAATGCATCTAACTCACAACCACCCAGCAAACGAATTTCCGGCGCTAAAGCTTTCACCACAGTTGAACCTGTCGTTGGCAACGGTGATTCTTCACCACCTTCTGAAAACAACAACGATCCACCTATGTCTTGGTTTATCCAATCTATTGTTTCTACAGCGTGTAAATCGCTTTGAACCTCACCATTAATGTGAATTTCAGGAGAACCTAATTTTTGGTACAACCAACGCTCCACCTCCATGCCTAACGTGCGACAAGAAAAACAAAAGTGAACTAACCTTTTGATATCGTGTACTGTGTGGGTGACATATAAGCCACAAAATCCGTAATCACCATAATCATCCCAAACGCGCACTAAACCTGCTTGATTGAAATATCGATTGGCTAATTGCAATAATTCATTTTTTGCAGCGACTCCATCATCGGGCAAGCGGCGTTTAGTGAAATTCAATTGGTTCGTTCGGTTAATCAGCTCAATGGCGCGATCCAGATGCGGTTCAATATTAGGAATAATAGCGACATGAATATTACTACCTCGTAAAAACGCTCTATTATCACCACCCACCGCTTTCTCATCTTGCTTGCGGCGTTGTAATAACTGATATTGTTTCAACCGCGTCAGTTGCTCATCATTTTTTCCTTTAAATAATGCGTGATGCCGGATGGTAGGAATAATGAACTCATCTGAAACTTGCAAACCGGGATTAACACTGACTGCTTCAGCACGATTAAGTGCATTGTCATCAATAAACAAGACCGTTTCCGGCCGCAACTGAATATCTTCTATCAGTTGTTTAATGCGCGGGCCTTTAGGCGACCAATCAATGCTGGGTAAAATAAAATATTCCCACAAGCCTTTTTCTTTTAAGATCGCCTCAATGGTTTCAAAATTATTTTTAGAACAAATAGAACTGATGATGCCGCGCTTGGCAAGCTCAATGATAAGATCGTGATGATCTTGGATATATTCGGTGATTCCCCCTTCACTGACCGTGCCGCGCCAGAAGGTTTCATCCAAGTCCCAAATAACTAAACGAATCGCTTCCTTTCCTGCTTGCATAGAGGCATCCTTTTTGGCATCAAAATCCATTTTTATTAGAATAACATAAGGCTTAAGCTCTTTGTCAGTAGGGGGCTCCTGTCTATTTTAAAGCTGGCCAAAGGCAGACAACATATTTACAAAAAAAATGTCTTTGAGGTATGTTTGCTCAAATTTTAATCTCAAGCGAGGATTAAGTGGGTTTGTCTGGAAGATGCACACAAACTTAAGCGATGAAGTCAAACAACATTATCTCAAAATAAAATTTCGCTGCGTATTAAATTCGAGCAAAAATAACCAGCAGCTTACTGACCAGCTTTATAATCAGCTATGTGGCTATACTGACGGTAATCCGAAAATAAAAAATATACGAGGAGATGCTGATACACTGTTAGCTATAGCCGATTATATGCGGACTTTAATTGCTCCAACTCCAAAATCAGCAGCAAAAGAAGCAAAGCTTGATAATGACGAAAAAGGAAAAAGCAAAAAGTAAAGCTCACTCCCAAATGACGCTAGGTTTTATTACTAAAGACTCAATACCATCCTCTAAGCCTGAACATAACCCCAAGCCAGTAAAGGAAAACTTTGCAGGATTAAAAGCTGGCTTTTTACTACGAAAAACTTGATTTGAAGTTTGATAATTCCATAAAAAAACCTCATGATACAAATACCCTATGAGTTATAACTTTATTTCTTTGTGGTAATTTGGGCTTAGCAATAATTCATAGCATTAAAATGAGTGACTGTCAGGTCGTAAGCTTCCCCACCCATTGGGAAAAAATCATTTAGCTTGCTTAGTACATCTCATGCAACAACTTTCTCTTCCAGGCCATGGGCATTGTGTCGACGTCCGTACTCGTGTACTAAATCTTTATACACTTTGAAATATACCATACGGTCAAAATGATCTACTGCATCCTGTAAATCTTCTTTTTTAGTAACATATTTTGTAACATCAATAATATGTATCTGTGGAAAGTTTTTCGCGACATCACGAACAATTGCATGGTAATGAATCGCTACTATTGTATCTGACCCTCTTTGCGAATTAGGCAACAAAACAACTGCCATACAATTTTTAGGAATTTGAGAAAATATTTTTGTACAATTACGGCGTAATGATTCTTGATCGGTAATACCTAAATATACATAATTTTCAGAAAGGTGTTTCACGACTTGTCTCACTTGCTCTTTTTTCTCTTCGGAAAAATATTTAACCGCAGATTCATTATGCGTAAAAAAATTTTCTAAATTTTCTGAACTAATTTTAGTGAGATCGTGTAAGCCTGGAAAATGCATTGCAACTTCTACTTCTAATTCTAAGGTACGATGACGATAACGCGGCAAATAAAGATCACCCCACGTACTAAGCACAAATAAAGTTCCTGATTGTGGCGATAAAAAAATCTGGCCATCAAAATCTTTGTGATCCAATGCAAGCGCGTCTAGTTCTTTTTTAATGATATTATCGAATGGTCTTAATGATAAGGCGATACTCGTCGTGGTATCTTGTCTTCGCAAAAAGGCACCATAAGGATAATTTGTATGAGAAATAAGCGTTTCTGTATCTTGCTCTAAATAATGTGAAAGCGCATCGAGCTCACACCCGCCTCTTAAACGAATTTCGGGTACCCGTTTTTTCTTACTAGAATTATTAATCAGCGGCGAGCTACCATCACCTTCAGCAAAAATCAATTCGCCATTGATTTCTTGATTAATCCAATCAATGTTTTCTTCAGAAAAATGGTGGGGTATTACTTCTTCTTCAGATATTTGAAGGGGTGGGCGACCTAATTTTTGATATAACCAACGCTCAACATTCATTCCTAAAATGCGGCAAGAAAAACAAAAATACATTATTTGTTTAACATCGTGACGTGTGAAAATGGCATATATACCGCAAAATCCATAATCACCGTAATTATCAATAACCCTTACTAAACCTGCCTGAATACAATATCGATTTATAACCTTTGTGAGCTCTGTTTGTGCCAATGCCTGATCTTCAGGAAGTCGTCGTTTAGTAAAATTAAGTTGATTCGTACGATTAATAAGCTCGATTGCTCGATCTAAATGCGCCATAACATTTGGCTCTATAATAACGCGAATATTACTAGTGCGTAAAAATGCAATATTATCTATACCTGCGGCTTTTTCATCTATTTTACGACGTTGTAGTAATTGATATTGCTTTAGACGACTCAGACCTGGATCATCCTTTCCTTTGAGCAATTCATTAGTCAAAAGTGTGGGAATAATAGATTCATCAGCAATTTGCAAACCAGGTACGTGAGCTGCTGCCTCAGCGCGATTGCTGGCATTATCATCAATAAACAAAACTGTTTCAGGGCGTAATTGAATATCGTATATCAGATTTTTAATTCTAGGGCCTTTTGAGGACCAATCAATGCTAGGTAAAATAAAATGGTCCCAAATTTCTTGCTCTTTTAAAATTTTCTCTACAAGATTGAAATCATTCTTAGAACAAATAGAGCTAACAATGCCGCGCCTTGCAAGCTCCATGACAATATGATGGTTATCATGAATGTATTCTCGAATACCACCTTCGGTCAGCGTTCCCTTCCAAAAGGTTTCATCAAGATCCCAGATCACTAAACGAATAGGTTCCTTCTTTAGCATCCTGCTTACCTTAACTGTTAAAAATCGTTTCTAACATGTCTATTTCTGAATATACGATTAACATACCATTTATAACTTTCAATGAAAAGCGTTAGCATTACTATATTACCTGACTGTTGCTACCATTGAGAAATAAGAGCCTCTATTTTGGAAGAGTGCCGAAGAACTAGTCTAGCAACTTATTTTTTTTGAGTAAAAATATTTTTTCATATTCGAAACACTTTTCCCTATCGTAACATAATAAATTAATGAGAAAATTATCCATTAATATTACTTTAGCATGCGACAACACATGGTTGCCAACGTAGATTGGCAACAGAACCAAGCATTTTGTCTTCGCACTTTAAATTGAAAGTGAATTACAAATTTAAAAAAATATAGGAAGTATTTGCAAGTTATTCATATCAATAGCTAGGCTTATAAAAAAGAGTATAGCAAAAAATAATGCTTAGATTTAAAGTAAAAATTAGCAGGTAGAATTTATAAGCGTTAATTTCTCATTTAATATAAGGAAAATTAAAATGACAAATATTCTTTCTGATCTCACTATGGAAGGCGATATTACGGTAGGGACAAATAATATTACAATGACAGGAAATCTCAGTTCAAGCGGCGCACCTGTTACTGAAGGTTACATTTCAAACTTAACTGCAGAACAAATAAAAGCGCCAACAACAGCAGGCATAGCAATCCAAGGACGAACAGATGGCAACTATCCTGCTAGCGGCAATATTGGTGAAACCATTATACGTCAATCTTATATTGCAACAACTGCAACTGTTACTATATCAATTGCTTCACCGTGTGTTGTTACTTACCCAAGCCATGGATTGCAAACTGGTATAGCAGTATTTTTTACGACAACTGGTTCACTACCAACAGGATTGTTGGCTAATACTAACTATTATGTAATTGTTATCGATGATAATACTTTTTCATTAGCTTCAAGTGTTTCTAATGCTTTTGCTGGTACAAAAATTAATACAAGCGGTTCACAATCAGGCACTCAAACCTGCAATATTGGGATAATGGGAGCGACTTCCGCTGCTTTGGTAGATTTGATGGGAGTGTTAATTCCTGCAGGTACCTGGCTTGTTTCGGGTTCAGCATGGCATGTAGGTCATAATAATGTAGTAATGTACTTAGTTCAGGGTGCTATAGCTACTGTGAGTAGTCAAGCCCGCGATAGTAACGGCGCCTATTACTTGAACGGACTTGTTTTAAACCCTAATGCTGCAATATTTATGGGAATGTCTCCAGTGGTATTTTCTTTTTCCTCACCCACTATTTTATACTTTACCTTGAGAGCAGCCTGGACGACTCCTGGAGCATATTTTATTGGAAATGGATGCATGAGTGCTACGAGAATTGCATAACACAAAATGTTGAGCTAGCCACAATTTACTTACACCTAGCTAAGGAGCAAGATTTATTAACTAGGTGTAAAGTCGTGTAATTATTGTTAAGCTCGTATTTATGAGAGTAGCAACACGACGCATCCTACTTATATATCCTATTCCAATTCAAAGTTATTCCCATGCACACAGGTCAGCACAAACCAATACCACTTTTACGGAATTCCTACCGCTGATAATTAAGCCCCAAGCCCCGTTGCAATCTGTTGCAACTGCCCTTCATTCAACAAATAAATCGTTTTCCCCTGCAACCCGATAAATGCTTGCTGTTGAAACCGCGACAAAATGCGACTCACTGTTTCCGCTGTCAAACTCAAATAATTACCAATGTCTTGCCGCGTCATTGGCAGTTCCACATATCCAGCCGTACATTTTAAGCGTTTTTTAATATCCAATAAAAACGCCGCCAACCGCTGTTCTGCCGGCACCGCCATCGAGTAAGTACCAACCGTTAATTCCCGACTCATTAAATATAAAATACGCTCCTGCAATTTCGGCCGCGTTTGCAGCAACGTTAAAAATTGTTCGTAAGGAATTTCACACAGTTCTGAATCGGTCAAAGCGATCGTCGTATACAAATATTCTTTGTTATAAATCGCTTCATAACCAATGATGTCGCCCATAAAATAAAAGCCACGAATAATTTCTCGCCCTTCCGCCTCCACTTGATAGGCCTTCAATGCCCCCTTTTTCACCGCGAACAATTTTAAACCAGGGTGCTTTGGGAAGTGTAAATTCTCGCTGCGATTTAAATGAACATGGTTATCAAATGTGGGTTGGCCGATCTGTTCGTTTGTTAAACAGAATGGGGCAAAATTGCAGCACTGACAGGCTGCTTCGTTAGCTCGAAAAGTGGTCATTGGTTCACCTTTTGTCTCAAAAAGCCATGATCTAGATCAAGGCGTCTAGGTACGCCATTTTATAGATTATCGCCAAAAGAGGGTAGGGCTAATGAGTATTTTTCAGACATTTTTTACCTATATTGATACGAATGTGTTAACTTTAGCCCCGCATGGCATGGTTGCTGTGGCTGAAAAAAAGCTTTTCATGCTCTCCTTACTATTAATGCTGCTGGTCGTCATCCCCGTTATCATCATGACCATCGCTTTTGCCTACCATTTTCGCGAATCCAACGAGAAAGCCACCTACGCTCCCGAATGGACCCATAACACTTGGCTGGAAATCATTTGGTGGGGCATTCCCTGTATTATTATTGCCATTTTAGCCACCATCACCTGGACTAGCTCACACGATTTAGACCCCTATCGCCCCATCACGATTGCCAACCAGGAACCCCTCACTATCGAAGCCATTGCTCTTGATTGGAAATGGCTCTTCATTTACCCCAAAGAAAACATCGCCACCGTCAATTTCATTGAATTCCCAGTCGGCAGGCCCGTTCGCTTTTTAATTACCGCTCAAGATGCGATGAATTCATTTTTGATACCGCAATTAGGCGGACAAATCTATGCCATGGCGGGCATGCAAACCAAACTGCATTTAGTGGCGGATCAACCCGGCAATTATTTAGGTTTCTCTGCAAATTTTAGCGGCGAAGGTTTTTACGGTATGAAATTTATCGCCAAAGCCACTAGCGCGAGTGAGTTTACGCAATGGGTGAAACAAGTGAAGTTGAGCAGTAACACGCTGGACTTAACGCAATTTAATCAATTACAAAAACCCAGCAGTAATAACCCCGTGCAACTATTCGCAAACACGGACCAACGCATTTATACAACACTCATCATGCAACCTATGATGCCAAGCAAAGATGGCGCTGCGCTTTGCAACGCTAATAGTTTAGTTTCGATTAATTAAGGTAAAGAATATGCTGCAACAATTACTCTTTGGTAAATTAACTTTGCAAGCAATTCCCTATGAAAACCCCATCATTATGGGTGCGGTGCTTTTCATGGGTGGCATTTTTTTAGCGATTCTTGCTGCTATTACCTATTATAAAAAATGGCCGTATCTTTGGAACGAGTGGATCACGTCCGTTGATCATAAAAGAATTGGTGTCATGTATATCGGTTTAGCATTAATCATGTTATTTCGTGGTTTTATCGATGCTTTCATGATGCGCTTACAATTAGCGCTCTCCGTCGATGGTAGCATGGGTTACTTACCCCCCGAACATTACAACCAAATTTTCACTGCGCACGGCGTTATCATGATTTTCTTCATGGCCATGCCACTCATGTTTGGTTTGATTAATATTGTATTGCCATTAATGATTGGCGCACGCGATGTGGCATACCCCTATTTGAATTCGTTAAGTTTGTGGTTGGCCGTTGCGGGTGCGACCTTAATGAATATTTCATTGTTTGTCGGTGATTTTGCTGCTACGGGTTGGCTTGCCTATCCCCCTTTATCAGAACTGGCATTAAGTCCGAGCGTTGGCGTTGATTATTACATTTGGGCGTTACAAATATCCGGCGTTGGCACACTGCTTTCAGCGATTAATTTTGTCGCAACGATTTTTAAAATGCGTTGTCCTGGCATGACCTTAATGAGAATGCCCATCTTTGTTTGGACCACCCTCTGCTCCATGATTTTAGTAATCCTTGCTTTCCCGGTGTTAACCGTCACATTAGGTTTGCTCTTTTTAGATCGTTATTTCGGCATGCACTTTTTCACCGCAGATTTTGGCGGCAATGCGATGCTTTATATCAATCTCATTTGGGTATGGGGACATCCGGAAGTTTATATTTTAATTTTGCCCGCCTTTGGTATTTATTCAGAAGTCGCTGCAACGTTTTCGAAAAAATATTTATTTGGTTATGCCACGATGGTTTGGGCAACTGCATCAATCGCCCTACTTTCATTTTTAGTGTGGTTACATCACTTTTTCACCATGGGCGCCGGAGCAAATGTTAACGCCGTCTTTGGTATTGCGACGATGATTATCGCGATTCCGACAGGTGTTAAAGTATTTAACTGGTTATTTACGATGTATCGCGGTCGTGTGCGCTTCACAACGCCCATGCTCTGGACGATTGCGTTTATCACCACCTTCGTCTTTGGCGGCATGACGGGTGTGATGATGGCTGTGCCTGGGATCGATTTCCAAGTGCATAACAGTTTATTTTTAGTCGCTCACTTTCATAACACCATCATTGGTGGCGTTGTCTTTGGTTATTTAGCGGGTGTTACCTATTGGTTCCCTAAAGCATTTGGTTTCAAATTAAATGAAACGTTAGGAAAATGTGCGTTTTGGTGCTGGTTTATTGGCTTTTATGTTGCCTTCACACCCATTTACTTTGTGGGCTTGATGGGAATGACGCGACGTTTAAGTCATTATGATAGCGCAACGGGCTGGCATCCTTACTTAGTGGTGGCTGCCATCGGTACCTGTTTAATTGGTATTGGTTTTATGTTCCAAGTGATTCAACTCCTGGAAGGCTTTATTAATCGCCGCCGTTATCGCGATGTCACGGGTGATCCCTGGAATGGCCGCACGCTCGAATGGTCTATTCCATCACCACCACCTTTTTATAATTTTGCGCACTTACCCATTGTAGAAGGACGCGATGCATTCTGGCTGCAAAAACAGCAAGGCATTGGTGCGCCAAAACCGTATGAACCGATTCACATGCCAAGAAATACCAGCACAGGTGTCATCATCGGGATTTTAAGTGGCGTGTTTGGTTTTGCGATGGTTTGGAACATGACGTTAATTGCAATTGGCAGTTTAATTGCCATTGCCGCCAGCATTATTTACCGCAGCGTGGATACTGATATTGATTACACCTTATCAGCGGAAGAAGTTGCGCAAATTGAAGCAAGTTTAGTGAAGGGGTAAATTATGGGAACCATTACCGCAGCACATCACGATCATCACCCAAGCAGTGATGAAACCGATTTATTTGGTTTTTGGATTTACATTTTAAGCGATTGTATTTTGTTCGCGAGCTTGTTCGCGACGTTTGCGGCTTTGCATAATAATATTTACACGGGTCCAAGCTTAAGAGGCATCAGTGATTTACGTTACGTGTTCATTGAAACTTTAGCATTGTTAGTCAGCAGTTTTACTTATGGCTTAACGATGATGAATGCTTATAAACAGAAATTGAAACCCGCCTTGCTTTGGTTAAGCATTACTGGATTATTCGGTTTACTCTTCATCGGCATGGAATTAAATGAATTTATCAATCTCGCCCATGAAGGCATGACGTGGCAAACCAGTGCTGCCTTTTCAGCTTTCTTTACGTTAGTTGGCACGCACGGTTTGCATGTCAGCATTGGATTATTGTGGATGGGCGTGCTCTTTTTTCAACTCTGCAAAGAGGGATTCACCCCAAGCATTCAACGCCGTTTAAACTATTTAGGTATCTTTTGGGCGTTTTTAGACATTATTTGGATTTTCGTTTTCACCACCGTGTATTTAATGGGAGCGGCTTAAATGAATAACCAAAAGACTTTAGCAGCTTACTTTACGGGTTTTTCACTGTGTTTATTACTAACCATTATGGCATTTACTTTAACTAGCATGAAAATGTTAAGTGAGATGTCGTTGTATATGGCATTAAGTGGTTTAGCGATTTTACAATTTACGGTGCAAAGTATCTGTTTTCTGGGTTTAAACAATAAATCGGATGAAGGACGCTTGCAGCTCTTGCCGTATTTGTTCATGATTATCATCGTGTTTCTTATCGTCGGCGGCACAATTTGGATTATGCAGAATTTAGATTTTAATATGGCTCATTGAAGAACGGTTGGGGGATGAGAGGGAGCATAGAGAGCCCTACTCCCCCATCATTTACTCCTGATACGCCTGCCACAAATCCCTTACTGGCCCTTCTTTCGCAAGCAATACTGTCGTCGCCCCATCCGCCACAATCTTGCCCTGCTTTAACATAATCACCCGATCAAACTTCGGCAGCAAATGTAAGCGATGCAACGAAACAATAATCGTTGTATTGGGATAAGCCGCAATCACGTTATTTAAGATTTCCTTCTCCGTCGGTAAATCAACACTTGACGTTGGCTCATCCATTAAAATCAGTGAGCTAAATCGGGCCGCAAATAAACCGCGCGCTAAGGCCAAACGTTGCTTTTGGCCCACGGATAAATTCAACCCTTTTTCGCGGATATCTGTTTCCAAACCCTCCGGCAAAGTGGCAAGAACCGGTGAAAATCCTGCTAATTGAATTGCCTGGTCAATATCACCCACTTCCGTCGGCACATCTAACGTAATATTAAATTCAAGGGTATTTTCAAATAACTCCGGATCTTGCGGGATAAGTGTAGTAATCGATTGTAAGGGTTCTAAATTATCAAAATGCGTTTCATCGATAATTAATGAAACTTTTTCCGGCTTATATAAACCGCGTAAAATATTTAATAATGAACTTTTCCCCCCACCGCTTAACCCAATCAAAGCAATGGTTTCGCCACGCTTTAGCGTTAACGCAAATTCATCAAATAATAATTTATGATGGCGATTACCAACATGATGAAAGGTTAGGTGTTGAATTTTAATCGTGTGCCAATGCTCTGCAATAGCCACACCCGGTGGCTCATGTGCCAATTCTTCGATATCAGCCAATATTGGCTGCATTCCTTTCACATCGGTATCCATACGCACCAATTCGCCATAATTCGCGCTAAACATGTAAAACACATCGCTCAATGAATTTTGATAGCGGAAAATCATAACGACCGTACCAATTAAAATACCGCCAGCCGCTTTTAGGTGATAAATAATATACCCAATCAGAATGAGTGATTGCAGCGTAGATAAAATTAATCCCATGCAAAACCATTTCACTTCATTCCAAATAATTTCCCGCCGAAAAATAGGCCAAACCGCTAACAAACGCTTTAGATAACTATTTCGGGTCAATTTATTCAAACGCAACGTTAAAATGGTCGTCATGTTACTGACATAATCAAAAAGAACAGCGCCAGCATGATTATCAATTTCATTTTCCGTTTGATACATTGGAATTAACACGCGGTCAAATAACAGCACCGTAGCAATCGTTAAACCACACGTTAAAATGCTAAGCAATCCGACTGGAACAGAAATCCATAACAAAAAACCAAGTGAAGCTAGAAAGGAAATGATCGTTTCTATATATAAAAACTGATCACCCGCAAAGCGATACAAGGAAAGGGCTGCCCGATTAAAGCGCGTGATAATGTTGCCAGAGTGATGGTCTTGATGCCACTTGAGGGGCAACTGGGTGAGTTTTTCATAAAAACCAATACGGTAATCTTGTTGAATTTTTAAAGCAACTTCACGCTCTTTAATACGCGCGGGACCATGGAACAACCAGAATAAAAGTAAGACGATAATCCCAACGCTTAACCAGCCAATGACTTCATATAAACGCGAAGGGGTAAAGTGCTGCAACACGTCAATGGTACGTCCAAAGGCATAAGGACTTAAACTCAAGCAGCCTTGAGCTACAATGTAAGCACAATAATAAGCAATAATGATATGCCGCCACGGCTTACCATTTTTCCAAACCACGCTAATTAAATCAAAATAGGGATTTTTCATCTTCTGATAATATCCAGATTAATTTAAGTTGCCAAGTCGAAAGCGAAGTCTCAACCTTCGATTTATGTTAAAATATAACTAATCAGTACAAAATAAGCTGAGGAGTTAAGACGATGAAAAAGCAACCTCTTAAAAAAAAGTTTAAAGTCAATCCGCATGATCCACGTAAAGAACCCAAACCTGGTTATAATGAAAAAAACCCAAAAAGCAAAAAAGACATCCAGGACGATCCCGGCAGCCAAAACACGGGTTAATTACTTGAATCTCTTCTATTAATCTTTAAGCTAACCGTATCAGTTAAAATAAATCAAAGGGTTTCTTTAATTGAGGTTAATCAGGAGTCTTACTATGCCAAGGTCAAATTGGAAAGGTACGATTTCATTTGGGCTAGTCAGCATTCCTATCGTTTTATTTAATTCCGTCGAACCAAGCAGCCGCGTTTCCTTTAGACAAATAAATAAAAAAACCGGTGCACCAATAAAATATAAACGAGTAGATGCTGAAACAGAAAAAGAAGTAGCATGGGAAGATATTGGTAAAGGTTACCAATACGATAAAGAATTAATTTTACCCGTGGAGGATGATGAATTAAAGCAAGTAGCAGGTGAAAACGCACGCACCATTGCCATTGAAGAATTTATTGAAAAATCCACCATTAATTTTGTGGATGTGGAATCGACCTATTATTTGGTTCCAGATAAAAAAGGAGAAAAGGGTTATGTGTTATTGCGCGAAGCGTTAAAAAAGACGAATAAAATCGGCATTGCTAAAGTGATTTTAAGCACAAAAGAATATTTGGCGGCCGTTTCTGTCTATGAAGATGCACTAGTGATGTACTTACTCCATTATAATGATGAAATTCGTGATCTAGCGGATTTCAATATTCCCGATACCGAATTAAAAAAATACAAAGTAACAAATGCTGAAATAGAAATCGCCAAAAAATTAATTACTTCCATGACTGCAAAGTGGAAACCAGAAAAATTCAAAGATGAATATAAAGAAGCAGTCGATCAATGGGTAGAGGATAAAATAAATCACTTACCCAAAACGAAAATGGCTGCTCGGTCTCATGCTAAAAAAGCAACAAATGTTTTAAATTTCGTTGATCTTTTGAAAAAGAGCCTTGCATCGGGAAAGAGCAGCACTGCGAAGGCAAAAACAAGCGCGGCGAAATTAAAGAAACGGGTTCCTGTAAAAACCACGCATGCAAAACGGCACTCAACTCGACATTAGCCCTGTTGTCCCGTGGCTTGGCCTCGGAACAACTCGCTTCCCGCTTTATTTCTTCACATAGTGAGCATGCGCTTCTTCTCGTATTTTTTTTGACTTTGCACAGGCATCACTTAAAGCTATCAAACCAAACCATTCTGCTCTTGCGGTTGCCACTTGCTTTTCGGGTTGCTTTTCGGGTTGCTTTTCGGGTTGCTTTTCGGGTTGCTTTTTGGGCTGTTTTTTGGGCTGTTTTCTTTTTAGGAAGGTCGGTTCTTCTGCTCGCGGACCAAATAAACTTAAAGGTATTGCAGGTTGTGCCGGCCCATTAACGACAGCTAAAGTGCGTCGAGATGGCTTATGCCTTTTTACAGGCGATGCTTGAGGTAGAGACTGCGTAGTGTTTTCTCCCTCTACAGGTGGCTTGCTAAGTACTGCTCGTGCAGTCCTTCTATCATTAGAAGAGTTGTCACTTGTTAACAACTGTAACTGATCTTTCGCCAGTAAAAAATTTCTCGCCGCCAATTCCTCGAGAATTTCTTTGCCCTTTTTGATATTTGCAGCAACGCCTAACCCCCAGTAATAACACATACCCAGGTAATATTTTGCAAAAAGATGATCTTTTTCACTCGCGATGCTAAATGAGGAGAAAATTTTATCGGCATATTTACCCCCATTATTAGCATATAAATAATATAATCCGACATTATAGTGGCCATCCGCATTACCAGCATCAGCTGCTTCTAAATAAAATGAAAATGCTTTCTGCTGGTCCTTATCTACACCAAAGCCTAGCTCTAAGCAAAATCCAACTTTTATCATAGAAGTGGTGCAACCAGCCTTTGCTGCTTCTAAATAAAGTTCATACGCTTTTTTTGGATCCGGTGTTACATAACGGCCCACTTCGTAACAGAACGCTAGTTTTCTTTTTGCATCTCTACTGCCGCGTCGTGCGGCTTCTTGGTAGCGTGTAAAATTAATTTGCGCAGTGACACCCAACATTTCACACCACTCGCTATACTGGTACATCGCTTGCGGGGATCCGAATTGGGCGTATGTTATTAGCAGTTCTTTTTTTTCTTCATTATTCGTTGTGGCATTTAATTGCGATTGATAGCATTCATCTAATCTACTATTTGCTTTAAGTATCTTGCCTTGAAAATCTTTTGCATACCATTGTGCTGCTTCAAAATATTGTTTTTGTGCAAACCGAATTTCACCCATGTCCATTTGCGCCGCCAGCACACCTTGCATTGCTGAACGTTTTAACCAGATACAACTGAGTGGTAAATTCTTTGGCACACCTTGCCCTCGCAAATAACATTGCGAAATCAAATATTGCGACATCCCATCCCCTAGCTCTGCGGCTTGCAACAACCAATCCGCACCTTTGCGCATTTTCTCTAAATCTCCCTGGTTTTCGTCATTTTTTGAGAAATGCCGACCTATTATATATAATGCTCTGGTATGTTTATTTTTTATTAATTGTTGTGCGCGTTCTTCAAGATTAGGATTAACGCCATTTAAAGCGAATTGTACGAAAAAATTTAAAGCCTCACCTGGCTTCTCTTTACTTATAAGAAGCGGTAATTCTTTCTCGAAGCTATAAAGCGGCTCATTTAAAAACTTGCTTGCTATTAAAATGGTTTCACAAGCAGTATTTAATAACAATGGGGATATCTCTGCAATTTTTTCAATTGCATCTAGCAACTGTAATTTTAAATGGTTAACAAAATTACGTGCATCCTCCGTTTTAGAGCCTATGCACCTCACTAAAAAAAGTCCCAGCGCTATTGAGGGAGCTGAAAGAGGGTCGCGCTGGATTAAAACACCAACCTGCTGGTAAAATCGTTCGAAATTAAGCTGATATTTTGTTCCGGCTATTTCACGTTCTTTGATCGTGCTTAATCTCACATTGGCTGAGATCAGCTCAGAAAAATGGCATAAAAACTGGGGGTCGACTAACGTTATATTGGGGTGATTAGTAAAATAAACGAGATAACACCAAGGATCCCACTCATCTAAAAAATTCGGATTACTGCGCTTTTCTTCTTCAAGCAATTTTAAATAGGCGGCAAAACCCTCTGGTTTTGAGCAATGCTCATCCAGAAAATTCATTATTTTCTTCATGTGGGGGGGGGCTCCTCGTAAAAATCTTATCTATTTTTTTGTGGCGGGAATTATATTGCAGTTACCACATTGAGTCAAATGTGCACACTTTTGCACAACATGTCATTTATATGAAATTTCAATGACTTCTAAGACAATAACGCCGCTGGGCGAATTAAATTTTACCTCATCCCCTACACTTGCCTTTAATAACGCCTTGGCGAGGGGCGAAGTCCAACTTATCTTTTGCTGATCAAGGTCAGCCTCATCTATGCCAACAATTTGAACAGTCTGCTGCTCATTATCTAACGTAGCGTAGGTGACTGTTGCGCCAAAAAAGACTCTCGTTAAATGTTTCTGTAAACTCGTATCAACCACTTCAGCCGTTTCAAGACGCTTCGTTAAATAGCGCAAACGCCGATCAATTTCGCGTAAGCGCTTTTTTCCGTAAATGTAATCGCCATTTTCGGAACGATCGCCATTCCCCGCAGCCCAGCGCACGGTTTCCACCACTTTCGGACGTTCGACCGAACGCAAATGGCGATATTCCGCTTGCAAAGCCGCTAAACCCGCTGGTGTCACATAATTTTTTTTATTCGCTAACGCATCGGGTTTTTCTGGCTCATCATCGTCATCAGCATCCGTTTCTTTTGTGAATGCCTTACTCATTAGCGCTTAATGCCTTCTTCTTCTAAAGACCGTTTAATGGAATCCCGCTGCAATAATTCATGATAATAACGGGTTAAATGCTCCATGGATTGAATATTAATTTTCATGGAACTTGCCCACAGTAACATCACAAATAAATATGCATCAGGCAAAGTAAATGTATCGCCCATTAAAAATGTTTTGCCGACTAATTGCTTGTCCACAAAGCTAAATCGATCCGTCAATTTGGGGAGAGTGAATTTTTCGATAGCCTCTTTAGGATAATCCGGAGTAAATAATGGTCCGAATCCTTTATGCAACTCAGTGGTCACAAAATTTAACCATTCCAAAACTTGATACCGTTTAAAATCACCCAAGCCCGGTAAAACTTGCGTGGCCTTATTAACATCAGCGAGGTATTGCTGAATCACGGCGTTTTCTGTTAATACTTGTCCTTCGTCGGTAATTAACGTCGGCACGGCACCTTTAGGATTAATTGCTAAAAAATTCGATCCCGATTGTGTAAGCTTCGTTTTCAAATCAACCGCTTCGTATTCGCACGGTATGTTAATTTCATTCGCTACAATCCGCACAGCTAAAGAACAAGCCCCTCTCGAATAAAATAATTTCATAGCAGCTCCTTAAATAGTTGTTAATGTTAGTTTATCTACTTTCAAACTGCTAAGAAAGTGTTAATCATCATTGATTATAATACAGCCACACAAACGAGAGCTTTTTATGCAATCACATGCTAATTTAGAAAAAACGACCCCATCCCAAGCGATGCTTGAGGCAATTTGCAAAGGCGAAGCAGGAACTTATCAACAATTTTCAGAAAAATATTATAATCTTGAAAGCTACCAGCAATTAGCGAACTATTTGCTTAACTCTCCGTCGAATCTAGATACAATTGAGATTAGTGCTTTAATAGAAATAGCAGATTTAATTGAAAATCATGCATTAACGCATCCTCAAACCTATTCCAAAAATACAGCGATTCATGTATTGCTTGAAGCAGCAACGAAACGCGGTTCAGCTGTTGCATGCATTACCATGGGAAAACTCGCAAAAGAAAATTTTCAATATGACGTGGCGGAAGCACAATTTAAGCGCGCAATAGATTTAAAGGGGGATGAGGCTTATTATTGTTTAGTAAAATTATATACATTACAAGGCCGCTATCAAGAAGCAAAAACTATTTTACAGGGTATTTTAGCTAAATTACCAACCACCACTTTAAGCAGCAACTCACCTTGCCGTGAAGGTGACAAAGCCACAGACGGACATAAAGAAAGAAGACAGATAGAAAAAAAGATGACCCGGATAAACCAGCTTGCAGCGATTAAAACTCAGCGAAGTTATCTGCGCACACTTTTTTTTACCCAACAATGCATTATTTACTTCGATTTAGACGATACCCTAATTAAAGCATCCCGGAATCCGAACAGCTATTACCATTTACCCTTCAAACAACGAACTGCCTCAAAAGAATATCCAGAAAGTTTTATCATTGGGTCCCGTCAGGAATGGGTGGAAATCTTTACCCACTTGCAAGCACGCGGATTTCTTATTGGTCTTTGCACAGCCAGAAAACTAGAAAACGGCAAAGATGAAATGTATGAATATTTCCTGCAGCAGTTTGGCTCTTTCTTTGCTCCAGAGCATATTCTCTTTACCGAACATAAGAGTAAAGCATTAGCCATTATTAATCATTGTAACTTGCATCAAATTAATCTTCAAAATGCGTTGTTAGTGGATGATTACAAAACCAATAATGAAGAGTGTGCCGCCTATGGAATTGCTACGATTTTTGTTAAGATGCTTAGCCTGAAACCACATAATTTTATTGCCTTTAAGCAACATTTATTGCAACGGGCGCAGACCATGTTAGAGCAACGCCCTACTTTCGCTAGAAAGACGCCTGTCGCATCTAGCGCGCATGCTTTACTTCCCCCATCTAAAGAAAGAAAAAAGCCTGCCTCATGCCAGCCAACGAGTCGTGAACGAAGCCCTGGACGATCCGCCCCGCTGAGTGATCAAGAAGAAAGACGCAATACACGTAAGTTAGGGGCCGGATAACATTATCTAAACAATGCATATGGCTCCGCAATATCAGCATATTTCCAAGCCTCTTTAAATTGCGCCATGGCAAGCTCTGCTTTTTTATTTTCATGCAATGCACGCAGACTGCGGGCTAATCCGTAAAGCGACCAGCCATTTTTTGGATATTGCTTTAAATCTGCCTCATACATCGCTTTCGCTTCTTTCGGTTGATTCCATTTTAAATAAGCATCACCCAATGCCTGGCGTATTGGAAAATACCAATCGGGCGGCTCGCGGTAACCCATGCCCTCTTGAATTGATAATGCATTATGCAATTGTTTAAAAACTTGTTTAGCGTTTTTTTCCCCATCTGCGATTTTTGCTTGTAACACTGCGTCTGCTATTTTTAAAAGTTTAACGCCGCTATCACCCAAATTATTTTCCGTTGGGCCTTTTTTAATAATGGTTGCTAATTGCACCTCTGCTTTTTTCGCTGTTTTTAAATCTTCCTTTTCTGCAAAAGCGAGTCCGCGCGCATATTCAAGCATGCCTAATGCATAAGCGGATTTTGCGGCGGGTTTTGGTTCTTTTAAAATTTCACGCCACAAACCAAAGCGCGCTTCCACATAATAAGGAACCGGGATAAACCACTGCAAGGAAGGGGCATGCGCAAACCAAGTTGGAAAGGGTGCCTCGCGAATTTGTTTCGCCGCGCGTAAGGCAAGCGATTTGCGCCCTTCCATCGCCGCAGCTGTGCGTAGAAAATCGTAATTATGAAAGTAAAGATAATTAATTTCTGGCTTAAAGCCTTGGCGTGTACAGCTTTTATTATAATCTTGATAAACAAAAACGGCTTGCAAATTAGCATCCGTTGCTTCGTGATACCGTCCCGTTAAAAAATAAATGTGTGCAGGCATGTGGACTAAATGTTCAGAGCCCGGCACCAGGGTACGAAATAAATTAGCGCTAGGCAGCGCTTGCTGAGGGTGTGCAAAAGGTTCGGTGACGTGAATAAAATAATGGTTTAAGCCAACCTGATTCTTTTCTTTTGTTAGCGCGGTTTGCAGCACTTGGGTAGCGAGCTTTACGTTGGGGTTGGATGCGTGCGGATTTGTTCCAGCGACACCCCAATATAAAGCAGCGGCATATAAGGCTTTCGCATCAATATCATTTGGGAATTTCTTCACGACATTTTTCATTGCCGCGGCATAAGCCAATTTTTCTTGCTTCGACGTCTCATCCATGACTGATCCACCCGCTTTAGCCGTTTTGGGGGGATGTTGATAACGCAATGCCAAGGCTTTAATTAATGCCTGCTCAATCGGTGTCGCTTTTAAACTTTGCGCAGTTTTAATCGCATCCCGCGCGTCACGGTATTCATGTCCATTCATGGGCGCATTCATTTTATTGCCAAGCGCCAGCGCCAACCCCCAATAACATAAACTGCATTTCGGATCGAGTACCGTAGCGGCACGAAACGAGCGGATCGATTCACCCCACTCAAAACCATAAAATAAAATCATGCCTTGGTCAAAATAGTGCTGCGCTTTAGGGACGCTCGTGGAGACAGCGCGATGGTAAGTGCCTAAGTTATCAAAGACAGGAGCAGGTAAGTTTTTTTCTTTAGCTAAGGCGGCATCAGCAAAACTAAAGCTAACCAGAATTAGGATTGAAACAAGCCATTTCATGAAAAAATTTCCTGACGAGAGGGAGATGAATCCGCGTAAGATAGCATAACTTACTGATTAATCAATGTTAACACCTTATCTTTAGATGAAGCTGCAGCAATTATTTTTTTATGGCATAATTTCCGCACTCAAAACGCGGAAAGAGCTGCATGCGCTTTTTAATGAATCTGATTTTTTACTTCATGTGTTTGATGACCCCATTGGCTTTTTCAGCCAATCCTACGGCTATCCTCGCTATCTCAGATCTTCATTTTGACCCGTACGCTGCCTGCAAAGGCGATACGCCCTGCTCTCTAATTCAACAACTTCAAAAAGCCCCTATTACTCAATGGGATGCCTTGTTAAAACAAACTCCCGCCCAGCCTTCGACACTAGGACAAGATACCAATTATGCCTTGTGGCAAAGCACGTTGAGTGAATTACAATCACGCAACCGCTTGCTTCATCCCGCGTTTATTTTATTACTCGGGGATTTACTCGCACATGATTACCGCGAAAATTATTTTAAATTTACTGCGCAGCAAAATGCAGCTGACTATCGCCAATTTGTCCGCAAAACATTTCATTATTTAACACAAACATTGAGCACACGCTTTCCACAAACGGATATTTATGCCGCGCTAGGCAATAACGATACTTATGCAGACCACTTTGATTTAACCACGCAAAATGCCGTCACACGTGACTTAAGTCAATGGTTAGGGAGTGCCTTACATCATAAAAACAGGCGAGTGCAGTTTACCAAACAATTTAATCAGCGTGGTTTCTACACCCTGCTTTTGCCTACTGATCCGCCGGTGCGTTTAATTGCGTTAAATTCGACACCTTTTGCAAGACAAGCTAAACCTGACCTTACTTTGCAAAAAGCACAATTACACTTTCTGCATCGCGCATTAACTCATGCATCAAAACAGCATGAAAAAGTTTTTATCGTGATGCATATTCCTAACAACATTGATGTGTATTCTTCGTTAAAAAAATCATTAATGTTGCAATGGCAAGAAAAACCAAGCCAACAATTTAATCAAGAATTAAAGGACCATGCTGCCGACATTATTGGCATTTTCGCAGCCCACACGCACAGTGATTGGTTTGGTCGTTTGCAATCGATTCCGATCATTGGCGTAAACTCCATCAGCCCACAACATAATGCTCCCGGCTATAAAGTAATCACTTATACGCAGCAGTTGCTGAACTATCAAACGTACCATTATCGAAATAATACATGGCAATTAGCGTACGATTTTAATCAGTTATATCAGGTGAATAACCCTAATTCCGGTCTTACTTACAGTTTTTCTCACCTAAATTTACAAGGCACCGCCGCCCATTCCTTTCAAACTTTTTTTGAAGTGGATCACCAACCTAGCGTCATTACGGGGCAAAATTGGCGTTATTATGCTTGCAATATTGGCTTTGATTCACTGTCCGCCTATAAAAAATGCCTTATGAATCAAGCGGCTTAATCCTCACGTTTTACTTAACTACTGTATTTTGTTAACATGCATATAAAATAATCAGCACAGCCCGAGGAAACGATGCAACCGCGCCCGCCTGCCATTCATCCTAATTGGTTGAAGCATTTCACCTGCCCAATCACTCAAGAATTTTTTTGCCAACCCGTCATAACACTTTGTGGTCATGCTTTTGAAAAAAGCGCCTTGCAAAATTATTTCGCTGTTAATCGATCAAATAATTGCCCCAATTGTCGGAAGCCAACGCAATACAGCGATGTGGTTAGCGCTTTAAAAGAAATGGTTATCGAATGCATCAATGAACACAAGGACCTTGCTAGCGATTATTATTTAAATGAAATTATTTTAAAGCAGATGATTGCTGATGATGTTACCCCACCCTTTATTAATGACTCGATCAAAAGCCACCAATTAACTGCCATTGCCGTTAATGCTTACTTAAAACGCATGCAAACCCGCTTAGATAATCAAGAGTATGAGAAGGTAATTCGCGATGCTGCGCTCGTTACAACATTACAACCAACCGCTCAGGCTTATTATCTTTGCGCCCTCGCTTATCTTAAAAAAAATGCACCGAAACTTGCTCAAGAAAACTTTGCCGAAGCACTGCGGCTTAATCCAGAACAGGTTGATTGTTTATTAGCTGTAGCGAAATATCAACTTAAGATGGGTGAAACAGAGGCACCAGAAACATTGCAGCGCCTTGTTCGCCTCGCACCAAACCGCGCAGATGTTCGCTACCTTGTGTCGCGTCAGAAATATAAAACAGGTTTAATAGAGGAAGCCATTCAAGAATGCAAAGAAGCGACGCGACTTGATCCAAAACATTTTCGAGCACGTTTTCTATTAGCCAGATTGCTCTATAAAAATAATCAAGTGGTCGCTGCCCTTCAACATTTCGAACTATTATTAAACGAAAGTAAGCAACGCAATTCCACGGAGATTAATTTAAGCAAACTGAATTATTACTTGGGAAAAGCTCATGAACAACAAGGACAGCGTAAGCATGCTATCCTTCACCTTGAGCGTGCGCTAACATTAAATCCACACGCGGCTTTGAAATATAAACTTCATAAACACTTAGGCATTCTTTACTATCACGAAAAACAATTCAGCAACGCCTTTTCGCAGTTTAAGCAAGCTGTTACTATTAAACCTTCGCGCTTATGTTATCTTTTTTTAGGGCTTTGCGCGCATGAATTGCATGACCATGCTAACGCCTTAGATGCTTTGCAAAAAGCCATTTGCTTAGAAGGTAATTTAACGCCAGAGCGCATTAACCATGCTCGCCTTACTATTGCTACCATTTATCAAAAAATGCGGGAATGGGAGAAAGCTGAATTAGCGGCAACCGATTTATTGGCTCATTGCCCGGATTTTGCTAATGCTTATGCACTGCGCTGCATTGCTCGCATGGCACTACACAACTACTCAAAAGCAAAAGAAGATTCCATTAAAGCCGGAAATTTAGTCCATTTCGCCACTAAAGGCGCCATTGAACTGGCGCTTGAAAAGCCTACTACTGCTATAGAATATTTTTCTAAAGCCATTGCATCCGATCCAAACAATGGTAAATATTATTTTTTACGCGCAAAAGCGCAATTAAAATTGGATCCTGAAACGTCATTATCCGATTTCTGCAAGGCAACTACGCTCATTCCGCGTCATGAAATCAAAGCAGAGCTGTATATCTATCGAGCGAAAGCCTTAATCAAAACAGGCACGCCCATTTGGGCCGCCACTGATTGCACCTCGGCACTACAACTGGCTAAACAAGAAAAATCCGTACCGCATCAAATTAAAGCCATAAAATTAAGGCAAAAAGCCAATATTCAAGCTTACCGCATTGAAGAGGCAAAACAAGATTGTGATTTATTAATCGAAACCGATCCAAACAACCCTCGTCATTATGTTCGGCGCGCCCTTACCCACGTTCGAATGGGCAATCATCAAAAAGCCAGACAAGATTTAAAAACTGCCGCCAAGAAACCAGGGAAGGATAATCGTTCCTTTTTATTCTTAGCAATCATTCATTATTTAAATAAAAATTATCAAGAAGCACTTCCAGCCCTGGATCAATGCCCAATTCAAGATGATCACACACAATTACTCCGTATTAAAACGTTAATTGCCTTGTCTCGCTTTGATGAAGCAATGGGCCAATTAGCAAAAACGCCATCTTCTTCAACTATCGATAGCGAGTTATTGCGCTTACAAATTTATACTTTACAACATAACCATGAGCTAGAAGTGGTTAGAATACTAAATGCGAATGAAAAAAATTCAACGCGTCGATTATTTTTAATTGCCATGCGCTATGTTTTTCTGAATGATTTCTGTAAAGCTCATTCGATTTTTAATCAGGGGATTGGACAAGATAATAAGAGCGCATCCTATCAATTAGCAATAGCAACCAATGCACTGGCAATTGATAATTTTGTTGAAGCAGAAAATAGATTATGTCAAGTCGCCAAATGTGAAAGTTTACTGGGTAGTGAATCGTTTGAATTACAATGGTTATTTAGAAAGTTAGAAGAAGCGAAAAAGCTACAAGTCAAATTAAGCGCAGACTCTCTCCTCGCTTCTAAAGCATTGAAGATGGGTACCGAATGTTTAGAACGATCAATGCTTCTCTCTTCCCAGAATGAAGTAGAACATGAGCTTGCCTGCGCTATTTCTCATTTTTCAAATGCATTAAATTTACCTAGTCATGCCGCCTATTTTTTTCGGGGCTTAGCCTATCGTGAAGTCGGTCATTTCAGCGCTGCTTTAGCGGACTTTAAAAAATCAGTAGACAGCCCATCTCCCATCGCTACTCACCAATTGGAATTGGCCCTCACCTATGCCTGTATTGCCAATTACGAAGCCGCATGGAAAGTATTGGCTGAAATTAAAGACTCCTCATTGGATACTATCCATTTATATCGCGCACGGATTTATTATATCGAGGGTAAACTAGGTGAAGCACTCCATTGCATTGACCTTTTCAGGCCAGATATATCGCCGCAATTTGTTCATTTAGCTCATTTAACACGGACTGCAATTTACATTAAGCAAAAAAACGAGGCCATGGCTGTCGCTGAATTTAAAAAAATTGATTTATCAATAATTCCTGTTACAGCCACACGATTAAAATTTCACGCCATTAAGTATTATAAAAAAATACAACATGCTGAAACACTGTATCAAGAAGCCTGCAAACTATCCGCTTCAGAAGCATTTAAAAAATTAGATCAAGTTATGCAGTTTAATCCTCAGCATCGCGGTGCGTTATTATTAAAATGTAAATTGTTTTATGCTCAGCTTAACCGGGAAGCATTAGCAAAAACCATCATCGAGTTAAAAGCACTGCCTTTACAAGAAAAGGAACTGGCAGAGCTAGATGAATATGAAAAAAATTTAAAACGATCAGCCAGTAATTCTTCAATCTTTCGCGCGGATGGGGTTTCAGTTAAACCCATCGATCCACCGCCCAAACCACCCACACTATAATGACAAGACCATTAGGTTAATATTTCGCGGAGAAATTGAAATAATGCTTTTTCTCCGCCGGTATTTTTACCAATTTTCCGATCGTTTTGCGCGTTACGAATGAGCTGCCTTAATTGCTGGCGATCAATATGCGGATGCTCCACTAATAATTCATTGATTGCCGCATCACCTTTTGTGATTAAAGTTTCGCGCCACGCTTCCACTTCATGAAATTGTTGCGTCGTTTGTTGATGGGCGCGTTGTAATATTTGCAGCGCCGCTTTTATCGGCTCGACGTCAATATCACGCATAATTTTGCCAATGTATTGTAAATGACGTCGTTTAGCTTCATTGGCAGTAATGCGTTTTGCTTCGGCTAACGCTTGAGACAAGATACTGGGAAGCGGTACTTTTTCAAGTTGGGTCGCAGGAAGCCGTAGTAAAGTTTCTCCCAGTTTTTGCAGGTTTAGCATCTCGTTTTTACGTTTGGATTTACTGTTATCATCGGGATTGGCGGGGGGTTGGTACGGCATGGCGAATTCCTGCAGGGTGGTTAATGCCGCATGATAATACTGGTTACACTTTGCCGCAAGTGAAGAAAGGTTAGATTGCTCACTTAACAAAGTGAAGCCCCGTGGTCAAAGCCACGGGACAACGGAAATTAATTGATTGAAACGGTACAACGATTACCACTATATTTTAACATTGCAGTACTATCTTTGTTTAATGCAACAGTAGACTTACCATTATAAGTACAGGGCACATCGTTACCAAATAGCCCGTTTACGCGCACACCGAAACTATATTTACCAGCCGGCAAACCGGACTTGCTGTAGCTCGTACCAGCGCTGCCATAGTTTTTGCCATTTAAAGTAAAACCTAAAGCAGAAACACTGCCTGAGGATTGCACGCTAACAGATAGTGCAACGCTTTGTGCAGCAACACCAACTAAAATGGTGCTTAATGCGATGAGTTTTAAGAATTTCGACATGGCAATGTCCTTTTGATTTATGAGTTTATTCTTTATTTTACCTGATTTTAGGTGTTTATGACCAACCTTGATTATTTCTTATTGTTACACAATGAGTTAGCTTAGGTTGTGCTTTAAAAACCAACATCCGGTATAATGGAAAGTAAAGGAAGCCTATGAAAATTGCCATTATCATTAATGATGAACGCATGACGCCTGGCTTAAAAAGCGAGCTTGAGGCAAATAATTTAGCAGAAAAATATCAAATTCAGCATGATGTTTTTTCCCCAAAGCCAGAAGAATTAACTAAGACCCTAGAAAATTTACAATACGATCAATATACCGTCATCGTCATTGGCGGTGGTGACGGCACAGTACGCAGTGCCGTACAAGTGCTAATTGACAAAGAAGTACCCCTTGCCATCATGACGCTTGGCACATTTAATGTATTAGGCAAATCACTTAATCACTCCAGTGACTTAGAAAGCATCCTGCAAATGATTAAAAATAAAAAATACAAACAAATTGATGTGGCTGAAGTGAATGGCAACGTCATTGTGAATCATGCATGGTTGGGTATTTATTATAATATTTTAAAAGAACGCGAAAAACACAAAGAATGGTTGCGTAAAAGCCGCTTATTAAAAGCCATTTTTAATACCCTATTCCTATTTAAACGCGTGCCCTACTATTATTTTGAAGTGAAATTAGATGACAAACGTATCGCTTTTAAAACCTGTTTATTATTCATTGCCAATAATGATTCATCTGCGAATTGGTTGAATTTTGGGGAGCGCATTCATTTAAGTAGCGGCTTATTTTCCATCAGCATTTTAAATTGTCACACACGCTGGCAACTATTTAGATGCATGTTACATATTATTTTTGGTGATTTTAAACAATCTAAATATATCAGCCATTTTCGCGTCAATGAATTAAAAGTAGATTCGAGCAAAGAACACATTAATATAGTGATTGACGGTGAACTTTTTAAACTCAAAACACCATTACACTTTGTTATCCATCAACGCCAACTCACTGTGGCGGTGCCCTAATGAAAATCTTGCACTTATCCGATTTACATTTTGGCACGGAATTACCACCGTTAATTCCTGCTCTTATTAGCAGCGCCAAAACCCTACAACCTGATTTAACTATCATTAGTGGCGATTTAACGCAACGCGCACGCGCTTCACAATTTCGACAAACTGTTAAGTTTTTAACGCAACTACCCGCTCCAATATTATCCGTACCCGGCAATCATGATATATCACTTTATAATCCATTTGAGCGCCTGCTATTTCCCTTTTGGAAATATCAGCACTGGATTGGAAAACGCACTGCTAACGAATGGAAAAATGATGAAATAGCCATTCTAGGTTTAAATTCAGTGACACCGTTTAAAGGCATGGGCGGATTTATCACCGATAAACAATTAAATAATGTGGCAACTTTTTTTGAAAATCAGCCGCATAAAATTAAAATGGTGGTCATGCATCATAATTTAATTCAATCAGAACGGCATCGCATTATTAATGATGCGGATAAAATTTTAAGTGTTTTTGGCGCCGCCGGTGTCAATCTTGTATTAGGTGGCCATATTCATTTACCAAAAATTGAACTACTCCATAAGCCTTATTTAAACCATGCGCTCTATATTATTACGGCTGGCACAGCCATTTCACATCGCACAAGCGCGCCTAACTCATTTAATGTCATTGACCTATCCCAAAATACATTTACTTTGAGTGTTTACAATTACGCAGTGAATGCGTTTATAAAAGCAAGTGAGAATGCATTTACACTTTAACTAACTTGCTGCAACATCCACCTCCCTTCTATAATCCCATGAATTTTAATGACTTAATTCTAATTGCTTTATTGCTATCAAATTTGCTATCATTGTATCAATTTTAATCAATCCAAAGGGCCGTATGTCGAGATCGCGACCAATCTATAAAGACCCCTCTTTTATCGCTGCAGCGCGTGCTAATGAACGAAACCGAACCATTCGTGACCAGGTGTTAGGCGTTTATGAACCGCTCAGAATGCTACCCAACAACACGGCTGGGGCATACCTTTTTGCGATCCTTTTAGCATCACAGGTTGGTTTAGGCGCCGCCACAGCAAATCGCCGCGCACGGCGTGAAGAGCAATATGGCGTTGCTTTAATGACGCCCAGCATTCACGATCAAAACGCATTAGGCTTTTTATCGCCCGCAAAAATTAAGCATTACAAACCAAAACTGAAAACATCAACCCCACCTAAAGTAATAACGCCAAGTTGCCCACCCAAGGAAATGGAAGCAGCCTTTTTAAATGAGCAAATTGACTATTTTAGCGCCGCGATTAATGCAGGCCATATAAACATAAATGATCCCATTTTCATTCAAAAAGGTAGCAAGCTAAGCTTACTGGCGCAAACGGTACGCTTTAAAAAACAAAAACTCATGGAATATTTATTACTCATCCATGCAGATCCTAATTGGCAATCAGAGCATGGTCTTTCAGCATTACATTTAGCCGCAGAATATAATGCAAAAGCCATTCCAGCGCTTATCGCTGCCGGCGCCAACCCCAATATTGCCAGCGCTGGAGGCACGACGCCGTTAATGATCGCTGCCGCATCCAATCCAGACGCAGTCCTCCCATTAGTTAATCATGGCGCAGAGATTGGATCAAAAAATCCTGTCATCGCCTATATTATCCAGCATAATCAACCAACCGAATTACGGAATATTTTGCACATTGTCACTGAAGTGGATGAACCCAGTTTAACTGAAATGTGGAAAAAAGTAGCGGATCAATATGGCGAAGAAACGATCATTCCGAAAAATGAATTTCAAAATATTATCCGAACCGCGGTATCTGAAAATAAAAAAATTGAATCATTTTCCGAGGCAGTCGTTGAAAATAATATCGGATTAATTAAATCAGCCTTTATCAATGATCCTATTTCTTTATTTGTAAACATTGTATTTCACAATACAGAAGACAATTCATTTGATTCATTATTATTTCACTGTATTCGTCAACACAAAACCGTCATCCTCGAACATTTAATCAGTAGAGGTTTGGACATTCAGCAAACAGAACATGGTCAAACCGCTCTGCATTATGCAGCCAGCCACGCACCAGAAGCGATTGCTTATTTGGTTGGCCTAGGAGCCGATAGACATGCAAAAGACGATAACGGAAATACTGCTTATCATATTGCGGCTGCCTCAGGCGATTCCTATAGGTTAGCGCATGCAGCAGTGATTTACCGCGATGAAAACCCAATCGGAAATGATAATGCCACTCCGCTATTGATAGTGGCCACTCATCACCCACAGTTGATTAATTTAATTTTAGAAAATAACCCAAAAAATATTGACCTTCCTAATACTTCGTCGCTCACTACCCCGCTCCTTGCCGCGGCGAAAAATGGACATTATGATGCTGTGCGCAGCTTGATTGCTCACAAAGCAAATGTCAAAGCAGCCGATAAAAATAAGATGACGGCGCTTCATTTTGCCGCCATCCATAATCCCGATCTTATTCCACTTTTGGTGAAAGCCGGTGCGAAAGTTAATGTAAAGAATGCGGCAGGTGAAACACCGCTGCTATTAGCGATAAAGCAAGGCACATTAGCTGCCATTCAACAGCTGCGTGAAGCGGGTGCAACATTCGACATGGAAGAAGTTAAACTGGCTTTTGAAAAACGTGAAGATGCTGCGAACCTGGAATTTAAGCAGATTGAATGGATTTTATTGGAAATGAATTACGTCAAATTAACGCGTAATTTCTTACTTGAAGCGGTTAAAAATCCTGCTGTGCTTATTGCTGGATTGATTATTTTACTAATTGCAATAGCGCGTAGCCAAACACATAAAATTAAAGCGCTGTTAACCAAACCAGGTATTGATTACGGCTTAAAACTCCTCAATCAGATTAATTCCACCTTTTTAAACGGAACATGGGAAAAGCAGGGTGAGAGGTACACACTCAACGCTGAATTTTCCGCGGAATATCGTGATGAAAAAATTCAACATGAATTATTTGATTTGCTGAAATCGTTTCTCAAAGAACATAACGCGTCAAAGTTAACCAATCTGCGGAAGCAATGGCAAGTTTCTCACTTAAAAATCAATGATACAAAGCAGAGCGAGCATTTATTTGAAGAATGGCAAAAACAGCTGACGGAATTTAACCAATCCTACAAGATGAAAACACTGGGGCAGCGCTTAAAAAATGAGGAGCTTGTGATTAATCAGCTTCTAGAAAGTCATCAACTTAAGCTGACACAGTTTAATCAGAGCATTGACAGTCTGCGGGAAAAACTCAAGTCCCGCATTGAAAGAGCAAAAACAGAATTAAAGCACATTGAAACTAGCGCTGAGACACTGAAACAATTAACTGAATTATTTGCTCAATTTAAAGAAAAATATCCTCATTATACTAATCCGTTTTCTAATTTTAAAAACCCGGCTCAAACACCTGCGGATGTAACGCTAACCCAAGAACGGTATGATTTTACCGTTGAAAAGGTGGAAAAGTTTAAAACGGATCTAAAAAAAGATGATGGCAGTTTCACGCAATTTGAAAATGGTATGCAGGAGATGACTAAACAAATTCATTCCTTGCTAGCCGTTGCTGAAAACACTATTGCTAGCATCCAAGCAGAAAAGCGCCGCAAGCAATTTGTAGCGGCATTTGCCGATATTTCTTTTGTGGATAAAGAAGAAATCCCTGGCACGACATCAGAAATAATTGAAAGATTAAATATTGAGCCAATCAAAAACCCACAACCTGCGCAACCGGCACAACCTAAGTCAGCCTTGCCAGAAGCCTTAACACATGCGCCTTATTTATTGAGAGAGCAAAGACCTTTAACCAGTATTCCATCACCATTAGTAAATCTAAGCGTTTTGACAACGGATCCACAGTACAAGCAAGCGTCTACTCGCTTACATTTAGACAATATTAAAAATACACTAGACTTCATTGCTAGCGCGGTAAAAAATGATGACGGGCTAGAACCCATCCAAGTCACTCATAGCTTGCTCTATTACATGATCCGCCTATTTCAATCTTGCTGGGAAATTAGCGGCACCAGTACGGCACCATCCGCAATTAAAATACGCATTGAACAAATGCGTCATTTTATCGTACACTTTGCTTGCTTTGATATGGATTCTGAAATGAAATCAAAGCAAATTCTTGAGTTGGCCAATGCGTTACACGAAAAATTACTGTTCCCGATAAATGATCTATGTCAAAATTACCAATCTTCCTCAAAAGACAAATCCATTTCAGCCTTCATCGACCTGGTAAATAACACGCATTTAGAATCGTTACCATTGTTTGATCAATATGATAAGGGTCTAGTTCTGAGTTATGAAGATTGCAAAACTCAAATTGAGACCGCTTTCCAGTTATTAAACGGGATTCTTTTAAAGAGATCACCTGAAGCCATACTAAGACAACGAACACACCTTTCAGCCTGTGTTAAAATGCTGATTGTCCGCATTGGCGAGCATTGGCATGTAATGGAAACAGAGCATCCAAAATTTGCTCAACTTTTATATGGCCATCTTCCAATAATCGTCTGGACTAATAATAAAAACCCATTGACGATATTAAAGTGTGCTCGCATTATCCGTAATAATATTTGTCATAAAGATAATATTGCTGAGAATCGTCGTAGCAAACGGGAAGTCATTTATGATGTGCGCCCCGAAAAGATCACTGCCTTCTTGAATCAAGTTCCTGCGGAGCCCATTGCTAGAGAGATACTTAATCGTAATGCAGCACCTTTCACGCCAAAATAATTTTAGAGGATATTACGGCCTATTAAAAAGATATGCCCTAACACTCGCTTGAAAAATGACTGATGTTTAATATCATTCATGTTAATTTGCCGTGATTCTTTAAGATCCGCTAAAAATTGATTTTTTAAAATTTCCTTCGCAGCCTGGGTTTGAATACTGACATCCACTTCATAATCATAAAAAAGGCTGCGGGAGTTTAAATTAGTAGAACCGACATTATACCAATCATCAATAATGGATGATTTGGCGTGTAACATACTCGGAAGGTATTCATAAATTTTCACGCCACTTTTTAATAAAGCACCATAAAATGTCGCCGCAACTAAAGTGGTGATTGGCACATCCGAAACATGCGTTAATAGTAATCGCACATCTACGTGACGTTTAGCCGCTTTATATAAAGCCGTTAAAATACGTTGATCCGGCACAAAATAAGCGCTGGTAATCCAGATGGTGTGTTTAGCCTGATAGATTTTATGCAAGATTGACCGATAATTACGTCGCCGTTGATACCAAGTGTAATTCAGCAAGAAAACCTTGTCCGTTATTTGGTGGCGATGTAACACACGTTGAATGCGCAATCGAAGTGGAACATGATTCCAAGCGCGCATAAATGCTATTTGTAAATTTGAGATATCAACATTTTCTAAGCGCACGCTAGTATCGCGCCAGCCTTGCCCACCGTCTTCCTTTTTTAGATGATAATAAACAATATTTGCACTGCTCACATACACAATTTTATTATCAATGACGGTGAGTTTACGATGATTACGCGAATTAAAACGCAGAAAAATATAAAGCCATTTTTCCCACCATTTAGTGGGGGTATGCGCGGCCTTATGCCAGTGCGTGAGATAAATCGGGAACGGGTGAAATATGCGCGTATTGACCCCCGCTGCTTCCATTTTTTTGGTTAGTGCATCACCCCAAGAAGGCGTTCCCACGCTATCAACTAGCACCATCACACTCACACCTCGTTTTGCCGCTGCAATCAGTGCTGTTGCTATTTTTTCACCTAATGGATCCGAATCAAAAATATAAACCTCAAGCTGTATCGTTTTTTTTGCAGCATTGATATCCCGAATTAACTCATCATAATATTGGCTATTAAACAAGATTGTTTCTTTTACGGGTGGAAATAAGTTAGTCATTTTTAAAATCCACGCCGAACATCGGTTTACATTGTTTATTAATGGCTTCCCAAATGGCGGCTATGTATTCATCACCAACTTTTGTTGCCGCATCATATAATGCAGGCTGCAATTCTAATCCATGCGCAAAACGCACCACACTTAATAATTGCAAGGTCACAATCGGGTCAATATATTCTGATTTTGCCCCTTTTTCATGTTTGGCAAAAAAATTAATTACCAATCCATTTGCCAATAAATGAATGACTTTTTGTCGACCATGCAATTCAATCAAAAAGGAAGTGCCAATATCAGGATAAATGTATTTATTAATGCGCAGTGAATGCTGCAAGTTAAAATCGATGCCACGTTTGTCCGCATTAAATAATACAGTAAGTTCATTTTGATATTGATTTTTATATTGGATGGACAACTCATCGTTTTCGTCATGCAACTGTAAATGCATTAAGGCATCTAGAAAGGCAATTCCGCCTTTAAACTCATAATCTTTTGAAGAGCCACTGATAAAGACAATTTGGTCAGAGTCATCGTTTTCTACCGACCGCGTTAATAATTTAACAATGTGCCTTGCATGAATGACATTAACACCCGTCACACCAATTACGGTATCAATGTGATCCAGTAAAAATCCATCAAACTCTTCAGAGGCGAGCACAATATTTTGTGGTAATAAAACTAAGGCTTTATTATTAATGTGGAGGAATTGATATTCTATGCCATTAAAATCGTTTAAATCGACGTGCCGCTTAAATTGCAAATTCATTTCTTTAAACATATTTTGCAGCAAGGACTCAAAGTAGCAGCTATTATTCACTATATTACAATTTAAAATGAGTAACTTATTGTTACCATTTTCACCCATCAGAAAATTTAAAATTTGTTCAGCTAATGTTGATTCTTTAAAATCTTCTTGCGACTTACTATAATTACTTGTCAACCAAATACATTCTGAATGGCCTGTTACCAAATAACGTGGTAACTCAGCGTAACGAATGCGGTCTTCTAAATAAGGTAAATTCTCAGTCACGGAGGGCAAAGGCTGTAAAGGATTAATATCAGCCACTGTTAAATCTGAGGTATTATTATGCATGTTGGCAAACTGCTCCACCACGCGTCGTCCGATTACACCATTTCCGCCAATCACCACCACCTTTCGCTCTTGGAATGCGGGCAAACCCATTCGACCTAATGCCGTGGCGGCGGAATAAATAATCGATTCCGCAATCCCTTTCGATTCAAAAATAATTTTTAGCACACTGCGCGCGGATGACAAAATGGGTAATAGTGCGGTTTGGTTGTGCTCAGCCAAATATTTAAGGTGAACCCTTTCACCTGACATCGTGCCTTCCACAATGCCGATAAGGTGATTTTGCTGTAACGCGGTCTTGATTAACGTATGCAATTCATGCGTTTTATCATGATAGGCTCTATAAATAATATCAGCAATATAAGCGCCATCTTCATAAATAATTAATTTCTCACCCAACGCCATGCAAGTTTTTAATGATTCCACTAGGGAATATTTTGCCAATGCCTGCATAGCCGTCATATAGGAACTATTGATTTTGGGATCATCAAAAAGGTCCAATAATGTTTTTTCTTCATCAACAGATAAAAATGATGAAGCTTTGAAATCGAACACATATTTATTGGGAAACAACGGATCGCTAATGGTTTTCAATGATTTAAAGCGATGATTAGAAGCATAATCCAGCGTAATAATGGTGCGCCAATCCACATCGCCGTAAGGAATACCAATCATGGCATCTAAACGGTAACCCAAATCAATTAATGATTTTAAGGTTACCACCACTTCATTAGTGCGGTGATGAATAACAATTAAGCGGCTTTTATTGTTTACGCTGCGCGATAAGGTAGAGCAAATACTCTTTTGAATCGGCATAAAGAAATTACGGATAATATTATTAGTTTCAAGCTCAATTTGATTGGCAGATTCTTTGGCAATGGATATAAATAAATTTGCATAATTAAATTGATGTGTACTTTTACTGATAATCCCTTTTAATTCCCATTTTAAAAAAAAGTTTTCCGTTTTATTGTTCACCCTTTTCTTTATAATGAGCATGCCTTGCCTAAAATCCTGCGGGTCATTTAGGCGCACATCAAAATTATCCAGCTGCACGCGATGCGGCACCTTACCACTGCGGATAATGGAAAAAAGCGTATTAATAATCACTTCTCCCGTTGGCGACTCGACTGATAAAAGTGATTTAATGGTTTCAGCCGTTGAAAAGAAATAAATATCAATCAGTTCTTTCTTAAGATTATCTTCTTTCGATTTAATAAAATTCCCTAATATGAAATATTCAGGAAGATGGATAATGGCTTGCCTTTTTAAGGGGTTGACCAAACTGCACTCATAATTACTTAGCACCAATTCTTCAGCCAGCATTTTAATAAAATAAACTGATAGCATTTCATTAATAATGTTATGGTTGCTTTTACGTAGTTTTTTTGCAATGTCTTTAATCACATTGTGAATAATAATGGGTATGGCATTTTGCTTTTTGGTGCGCGCCTCGAGCAGATAGTGTGAAAAGAAATCAGCGGGAATCGCTAACAATTCGCAATCTTCTGCCGCCATTGCAGAAACCGAACGCGGTTTTTTATCAAATAATGCGAGCTCACCAAATACTTCCCCCGTACGTATAATGCCCAAAGGATATAAACCAATTGAGCCCGTCTCCACTTCATCACTTATCATTTCAGGATCGATGATTAATAAAACGCCGCCCTTCAACACAATATACATCTCAGTACTGTCGCTGTTTTGCTGGAAAATAAAATTATCTTTTTTAAACGCTAGAATTTTATTAATTTTAAGTAAGTGAGAGAGTTGTTGGTCATCTAAGCCCTGAAGAATCTCAACTTTACGCAGAACGTCTAAGTGCTGTGGATTAACGCTCATCCCTGTCTCCTTACTCTATATTAACGCTTGCCCCTGTATATAATAGTAGCATATTCAAGTAGTTGGCTGATAAAAATAGGTTTTTCAACCACTTAAGATCTTTGTTCGTCCATCAAACAGGTCCGGCACGCTTTTCAATAGCTTTGCGCAATGGCGGCTCGATATAGATTATTCGTACTTCAAGATGCGCTTTTTGCAACTTGAAGTACTCCCTGCGCGATGGGGTTTCCAAAGGGGAGAATCGCGATTCTCCCCTTTGGTGAGTGGTGCGAATTTAATTCGCGCAACTCATAAAAACATGGGCCTACCCATTACACTTCGCGTTTTGAAGTGTAATGGGTATATAATGGAATTATGCAACACTTACATTTACTTTCATTTAACATGCATAAAGGCGTTGGTTGGCTTTCCAAACGCTCAACCGTTGCGAGAGTTCGCGACGAGATTAGGCGTTTAAGTCCTGACTTTATCTTGCTGCAAGAAACTCGCGATTTACAATTTGAATTTCTTGCCGAGGAAATTTGGCCGCATGTTTGTTATGGAAAAAACGCGGTTTATACAAAAGGCCATCACGGTAACGCTGTGTTGAGCAAATTTCCGATTATTCAATCTCAAAATCTTAATATTTCAATGGGCTGGTACGAACAACGCGGCTTGTTACATGCCGTTGTGCAATTACCCAATAAACCTTTGCATGTCCTATGTGTGCACTTAAGTCTGCTCGGCAAAGCCCGCCTTAAACAAATAAGCATTATTGCAGATTATATAAAACAAGAAATTCCCAGTAATGAATCCGTTATTTTAGGCGGTGATTTTAACGATTGGCGCGAACATGCAACCGATTTACTCGTGCGAAAAACTGGCTTAAATGAAGCATTTTTAGATTATCAAGGCAAATATGCTAAAAGCTATCCGGCCTGGGCGCCCCTTTTGCAGCTAGACCGTCTCTACAGTCGCGGCTTTATTACTGAGCGCGCTTCTCGCCTTACCAAATACCCCTGGCGCATTTTATCGGATCACTTAGCGCTAGAGGTATTATTGCAAAATAAATCACTGGGCTAATTGATAACTAATTAATTTTTTGTAGATCCAATCTTGCCAAGTCTTTGGTTTTAATAATTCCAATCGCTCAAGACAACGATCCGTTTCTGGCGTCGTTTTAGCAGGGTTTAACAATGCATTAATAATTTTTTTAAATAATTTTGCGGTTGATAAATTTTTGAGATTGGTTAACACTGCCGTTAGGCGAATTTCTTCAGGCGTCAACTCACTACCAAAGGGATATGGTCGACAAGAATTTAGCGCTTGTAAAGCCTGTACCACTTTTAAAATATGCTCTGGCGTATTGTTACGATACGCAGTCGGAACCACATAATCGGATGCGATTTTTTTAAATTTCTTAGCTTGTGCCAGTAACGAATCTTGAAACCGTGAATCAGTGACTTTTAAAAGTTCTTTGATAATATCGCCATCTGTTTTACTACGCAAATCAGCAATGCCATATTCAGTGATCACGATATCGCGCAAATACCGCGGAATAGTGATAGTAGGATACTGCATAACAATATTACTTTTCACCCCATGCTTACTCTCACGCGTACTCCGACAATTAATCATTAAGCGCGCATCGGGTAATTGTTTCGCCATATTCACAAAATCAAACTGGCCGCCAACGCCACTCACTTGCTTTAAATTTTCAATGGCATCGGCTACCACGCAGCCATTTAAAGTGATCATCATCCCTGTGTTAACAAATCGCGCGTGTTGCCGTTGTAATGTGGCCAATTCCGGCGACCACGTTAGCGTATTGGTGCGCGCAATATTTGTCATATGAATAAGATCGCGCTCTGTATTCGATAAGTTGTGCAGCCAATCATAAAACTTACCGCTGCCAGCAAAAAATCCGGCATGAATCACTTGCCCATTTTTCAGCGCTTTACCTAATTGCGTTTGTAACGCTGACCGCGCTTTAGGGTCAGTCAGATTTGGCTCGCAGACGGTGCCATCTGCAAATAATAATTTATCTTCCGCCCATTTTATTTCATCTTGCAATATTCCAAAGCGTTGCAAAAATTGCAGTGCACTTGCCGTTAGCTTTTCAGGAATAATGCCATTTTCAACCAAACAATCTAAACTTGCCAACGAAAATGGTTCAGCTAATTGGTTAGAATTAATTAAACGTTGCAATCCGACATTATCATATACTTTTCGCTTAATGATCCCTGCACGATAAATTTCCATGTATTCATCGCTCATCATTTCGGTGGAGGCATATAAACCCGTGGTAAATGCATCAGTGCCACCCTCCTTTTGGATGATATCACCAAATTTTTCCATCACGTTTAATTGTTCTAAAAAGGCTTTATAAGCTTGAGGTGCAGCGTGCCGTGTAATTAAACCACTTGCCACCGACATGCCTAGTTTCCCAATGCCAATTTGTAAACTGCCTCCATCTTTAATTAAGCTCGCTGTATACAATCCAATTAAATGGTCTTGTGGGGACAATTCTTCGTGCGGAATGGGAAATAAACTCGGTGCCTGTGATAATTGCAATAAATCAGTAAATTCTTCTTCCGAAACAACGGCATCACCTTTCATGTAAGGTAAGTTTTTATTTATCTCGCCAAAAATAACATAGGGCGCGCCGCTTTTTTTGAGCGCTATCGCCGTTGCTGCAAACAAATCGGAATTAGCACTTAGGCTATAATGGGTTTCATTTTCCATTGGCGGCGCGATTTGTTGCGCTAAAACATTAATACCGAAATGAGTTGCATCTGCAACAGCATAGGCATAGCTACTACTAATATAGTGTTCTTGCACATATTGATTATTTAAATATTTACCCGGCGTTAAATAGAACTCAATCACATTCACATTGGGCGGCAACTTTTGTTTTAAGCGGGCCATTTCATAATGCAAATCTTCATAATTCGGTAATAAGCGCTCTAAGATGGGTTTTAAAAAACGTTCTTCTAAACCCGATTTCATTAACGGCCGTGAAAGGGTTAGACCGGTGACAATGGTTAAATTGAATGCTGGATCCTTAAGAGCCAGATCATACAATGCATTCAATAACCCGACTGGCTTACCAATACCCAATGGCACACCAATGACGATGCGATTACCTAACTTTGCTTGAATAGCAGCTGCCGCTGCATCCGCATTGAGGTGCTTAATCATGTTTTATTCCTTACAAATTTGAGCTTATGTTACCTATACCATTCGCGATGGGGTTTCCTAACGCACTACCCGCTACCCTGCGCTTATCGTTTGCACCCGTTACTTTTTGCGTAACGGGATCAATTTCAATTCCCTCAACGGCAGCCCACGTCGATTGCGGATAAAGCGTGTAACCGAAGCGGTTCAAACCTAAGCGGGTAAAAAATGGAAATGCCTCTGGTTCAGTAAAAATAGTATTGGGCAAAACTTGATAATGATAACGCGGTGCATCAATCGCTTGCTGCAAACTCATGTGATAATCTAAGCGATTAATTAAGGTTAATAAAACCGCGGTAATAATTCTGGGCCCACCAGGACTGCCCAATACAAAACGCACCTGCTTATTTTTTAAAATAATGGTAGGAGTCATTGAACTCAGCGGTCTTTTACCGGGCGCAATGGCATTCGCTTTATTTTGTTCCAATCCAAATTTATTAGGCACACCGGGTTTTAAGGTGAAATCATTCATTTCATTATTTAAGAAAAAACCCGTATTCCCCGCGATAACGCGCGCACCAAATTCACCATTTAAAGTGTAAGTAACGGAAACGGCATTACCCTTCCCATCCACAATGGAATAATGTGTGGTGTCGGTGAGCTCTGGAACAGATGATTGTGTGGGAACCACGGGCGCTTCTTTTGCCTTTGAAATACGCTCCGAAAGTGCTTTGGTATACGATTTAGAAAGCAATTCTTTAATGGGATTTTTTACAAAATCGGGGTCACCCAACCTATTACGATCTAAAAATCCATAACGCATGGTTTCAACAATGGTTTTGATACTTTGTGTCGTATTATATCCCAGCGTGTTTAATGGAAAATTTTCTAAGATGGTTAACATTTCACATAATACGACACCGCCAGAGCTGGGCGGCGGCGCAGTAAAAATGGTTAGGTCATGATAGGCACACTGAATTGGCGCCAACTCTTGTACTTTATAGTGTTTAAAATCATTTAAGCTTAAAATGCCGCCCTGTTCTTGGCTCGCAGCGACAATGCTTTTTGCAATGGGCCCGTCATAAAATGCTTTGGGCCCGTGATTGGCAATTAAGCGTAGTGTTGTTGCTAAGTCTTTTTGCACTAACACTGCATTCGGCGCATACGGCTTGCCTGATTTTAAAAAAATAGACGCCACATTGGGATTGGCTGCAAAATCCTTTGCATATTGCGCGAATAATTTAGCATCCCGTGCTGTCACGCGGTAACCGTTGTTTGCAAGATCAATTGCAGGTTGCATAACAGCTTGTCTTGACCAAGTACCATACTTTTTTAATGCCGTGTCTAATCCTAAAACCGTGCCAGGCACACCGACTGCAAGATACCCACTGACACTATGTTCGGGATTTTTAAAATACATCGTTTCACTAGCCGCTAATGGCGCACGCTCACGAAAATTAAGGAACGTATTCTTTCCATTCGCTAAATGTATCAGCATGAATCCACCGCCACCAATATTGCCGCAGCAAGGATTCACAACGCTCAACGCATAACCTACCGCAACGGCGGCATCAATCGCATTACCGCCTTTTGCTAATACTTGGCGGCCCACTTCTGAAGCGGCATTCTGTTCTGTCACCACCATGTAAGGCGCGCCCTGACAGCTTAAAAAACAGCAGAGGCTAAAAAACGCAACGAAATAGCGCATCATGAACGCGCGTCCAACGGTTGAAACACGTTATGTGCGGGCGAATAAGCATAAATTTGACCTTCCTTAATGTCAAAGAACCACAAATGCAAAGTTAATTCACCACTCTCCACTTTTTCTTTTAACCAAGGAAAAGATAAACAATTTTGTCGCGACTGATGCAAAGCGATTTTCGCATATTCATTTGGTGTGTATTGCGCTTGGTCTGATTGACGAATGATAGACACCCAAGAATGAATAAAATCATTGCTAGGCGTTGCGGTATTATTCAACAAGGCTTCAATACCACCACATTGGCTATGCCCGAGCAAAATTAAATTTTTAACTCTCAACATACAAATGCCGAATTCTAATGCCGCACTGGTGCCGTGATGCGCATCATCTTTTCGATACGGCGGCACAATATTGGCAACATTGCGCACCACGAATAAATCACCCGGGTCACATTGTAAAATTAAAGCAGGATCGACCCGCGAATCACAACAAGCCACCACCATGGTGTTCGGCGATTGACCGTAGGAAAGGGATTTCATGATCGAATGATCACCTTGCGCGTATTTTTCACGAAATTCGTGATAGCCGTGTAACATTTTTTTAAATTCGTGTTGCACGATTTATCCTCAACTGACAATTGAACGAAAATTATAACCTTAACCGTTTTGAATGACTATCGAAGGAGAATATTTGCTTTTAATTTGACCACCCAGTGGGCTTGGGGACGTATATTTTACAAAAAACGGATATGTGAATTTTTGATATAATTAACAAAACGGTTCTCTTTAGCAACAGCGACTTAAGACAAACCGATGGATTAGGTTTGCAATGGGTGTGAAATGAGGCCAAGGAAGGAACAGGTATTTCAAAAGGTTAACTTCATTGTCAGCAATCTAACTATTGCCTGCGTGTATGCTATTACCGGTTATTTCGGTTTACTCCTTGCCGTTCCACCTGGCTATGCCACCGTCATTTGGCCACCTGCTGGTATTGCTCTCGCTAGCTTATTAATTTTTGGATCGCGCACTTTACCTGGAATTTTCCTGGGTTCATTTTTAATTAATTTATACATGACCATTCAAAACGGTCAAATGCTTTTTACAACGTCTACTTTTATCATCGCCGCTTTAATTGGTGTCGGTGCCATTTTACAAGCCTATGGTGGTTCGCGCCTCATTATTGCGGTTCTCGGCCCGCACAATTCACTTTTTTATCCACGAGACATTTTATTGTTCGCCCTATTGTCTGGGCCGGTTTCTTGTGTAATCAATGCCAGCTCAAGCGTTTTTTGGTTATATCAATTAAACGTTATTTCTTCTAAAACCATTATATTGAACTGGTCCACCTGGTGGATAGGCGATAGTATCAGTGTATTAATTTTTACACCCATTATGTTAATTCTGTTTGCTAGGCCACGCAGTGTCTGGCAGCCACGCCTTAGCTTTGTCTTAATTCCATTAAGCGCTATTTTCTTGCTGGTTATGCTAGCTTATGTGGAATTTAGCAAAGCCGAATTAAATCGTGTCCGCTTTATTTTTTCACGACAGGTAAATAATGATTTATGGCTAATAAAAAATCGAATTGATGCAGCGCAGCTATTCACAACGTCTTTTGCTAACTACCTCATGATTCAACCAGACATCAATCAAAAACGGTTTTCAGATTTTGCCCTCATGACGTTACAAAATAACAACTATATTCAAGCCATTGAATGGGTGCCACGGGATAGAAAAACCACTGAAAAAATTGAAAAAAGTAATTTCGTGCAATTTTTAATGGCTGAAATCGCGAATGAAAAGCCAAAACGATTAACTGAAACGAAAAACGCTCATAACAATTTTCCGCTGCGTTTTGTCGCGCCATTTAGCAACAATGAAATAGTTGTCGGCGCACAGCTAAATTCCCCGTCAGAGCGCCAACAAACAGTTCGTCCTGCCTATCAAACAAATAGTGGCTTAATGACAGCTCCGATTACGATTGATCCCTTAAGGCAGCAAGATAAGAGTTTGTTAGTGTATGCACCTGTGCAACAAAATAAGCAGTTTTTAGGCTTTGCCTTATCCGTGATTAATTTAGAGAAATTATTAACAAGCATTCCGTTAAGTCAACGTACTTATTATGAGCTTTCACTGCAAGATGTCACTAATCCACATGATATTCGCACCATTTATGAATACCGCAACCCCAAAAGTTATAATCCCCGCAACAATTATCGCGTCGATTATTCTCGCACCATCGAATTGGGCGGAAGGCTTTGGGAAGTGAATGCCATTTCCGCTCTCTTTTTTGGTAATACATTATATTCTTGGCAGGTTTGGACCGTTTATTTCACGGCACTTATCTTAACTTTACTCATGAACATTATTATATTTACCCTGTATGGACAAAAACGGATTATTCAAAATGAAGTGCGTATCAAAACATTAGCCCTAAACGTTGAAAAAAATAAAAATTTATTATTATTACAATCCGCTGGTGAAGGAATTTACGGCCTTGATGAATTGGGTTGCCTTACTTTTATTAACAATGCCGCCTGTAAAATGCTTGGCTACAGCGCCGAGGAATTAGTTGGTAAAGTAATTTTACCTTTAATCCAACCACGCCATTTTGATGGCTCCCCTTACCCTAGCAGCGATAATCCGGTCAGCTTAACGTTCAAAGAGGGCAAAGGACAACGCATTACCGATGAAATTTACTGGCGAAAAAATGGGAGTTTCTTTTGGGTTGAATATAACTGTACACCCATTATTAAAAACCAACGCATCATGGGCGTAGTCGTCATTTTTTCAGATATTACCGCACGCCGTGCTGCCGATGAAAAATTACTTTATTTAGCGCGACATGACACCTTAACAAATATTCCTAATCGGTTAAGCTTTTTAGAACATTTACCCTCAGCCATTATACGCTCACAACGATCTAACAAAGTATTAGCCGTGTGTTTTATTGATTTAGATAACTTTAAACACATCAATGATAGCTTAGGCCATCAAATAGGGGATGAAATTATTCGGCTCGTCCCAACATTATTTCAACCCGCCCTATCTGAAAATATTTACATGGCGCGCCTAGGTGGTGATGAATTTGTATTAACCCTGGAAGAAATCGATTCCATCGAAGCTATCGAAAACATCATGCGTAGTATTTACACCATTTTAAGCAAACCCTACGTCATAAATTCCATTGAAATTAATGTACGCATGAGCATTGGTATTGCGGTTTATCCAACCGGCGGCAGCACGCCTGAAGAATTAATTAAAAATGCTGACATTGCCATGTATCAAGCTAAAGAACAAGGCAAAAACACGTATGTCTTTTTCAATAAAAAAACCAGCGAACGCACTCAGCGTCGTCATATAATAGACGTAGAAATGCGTAATGCCATTAAAAACCATGAACTCTATATTCATTATCAACCGCAATACACAGCGAATGATCCAACCTGTGTGGGTCTGGAGGCATTGGTACGCTGGAAAAATCCCATTTTAGATACGATTTCACCTACCGAATTTATTCCGATTGCAGAAGATACCGGTTTTATTCAAGAAATTGGTGAATGGGTTTTAAATCGGGCTTGCAGTGATTATCTTAAAATTTTAAGGGTATCACCAAAACCATTGTCGTTATCAGTCAATGTTTCAGCAAAACAATTAGAACATAAACAATTCATCAGCACCGTGCAGCGCATCATTCAAGAAAAAGGGGTGCCGCCTCAATCCATATTATTTGAAATCACCGAAACTGCTTTGGTACAACGTCCAGAGCACACCGCTCAAGTCATTAACCAATTACGCGCAATGGGCATTAAATTCATGCTAGATGATTTCGGTGTTGGTTATTCCTCAATGCAATATTTAAAAAGCTTACCGATTTCATTTATTAAAATTGATAAAAGCTTCATTCAACATGTTACTGAAAGTGACAATGATGCTGCCATTGTGTTAGCCACCATTAAATTATCGCAAGCGCTGGGCTTACAAACCATTGCCGAAGGGGTTGAGACCCTGGAGCAATTGTATTTTTTACAATCGCTAGGTTGCAATCAAGTGCAGGGTTTCTATCTTGCGAAACCATTAACCCTAGAAGATTTGTTAGCACGTATTCGCAATGATGAACTATCTCCATCGAATGCTCTGTTAACCAGTTAGGAATGGAAATGATTGATACGGATTTTTTAGCAAGTGTACCGCTCTTTTCTTCCCTGGACGTGGATGAACTGCGCAAACTTGCCCAATTATTTCGTCCCGTCATTGTAAATGAAAATGATATCATCTTTAAAAAAGGTGATCTGGGCGATATTTTGTATGTGATACGTTCTGGTAATGTGAAAATTTCTGTCGAAGGCATCCATCATGAAGTGGTGACGTTAACCACGTTAGAAAGCGGGGATTTCTTTGGTGAATTAACCCTTTTTGATCAATCGCCACGCACGGCTTCTGCTGTTGCATTTGAAAAATGTGAATTATTAACCTTACACCGCGAACAATTCATTTCGTTTATGAAAAGCCATCCAGAAGTAGCCATTAATATGATTATTATTCTCGGACGACGAATTCGCGATTCCAATAAAATTTTAGAGCGCCAAGCAACGCGTAACGTGAATGAAACCTTAGCGCAAAATTCAAATTTTTCTGAACGGATAGCGGATCGCTTTGCAGAATTTATCGGTAGCTGGACGTTTATTTTAGTATTCTCCTCTTTTGTCTTATTGTGGATGGTATTAAATGCCATTATTTTAATTGCTCATCCAATCGACCCCTTTCCTTTTATTTTTTTAAATTTAAGCTTATCCTGCATTGCCGCGATCCAAGGGCCAGTCATTATGATGAGCCAAGGTCGGCAAGCGAAAACCGATCGCATTACTGCCGACTTAGATTATCAAGTAAATTTGAAAGCAGAAATTTTAATTCAAGATATTTTAGTAAAACTTAATCAAATTGAAGCAAAAGATATTCGTTATACCAACGAGATGAGGCAAGCGCTTTTGAATTTAGAAAAGCGCCTACCAACTAAGCCGTAAGATTTTCTACGTGCACTTTGACACACTCGGCTAATCCAACCAAAGAATACCCTCCTTCCAACATAGACACTATACGACCTTGACAAGTTTTTTTTGCAATCTTACGAATTTCCGCTGTTACCCAAGCATAATCATCGGGTAAAAAATTCAAATCCGCCATGCGATCATCTTTGTAGGCATCAAAACCAGCAGAAAATATAATTAATTCGGGTTTGAACACTTCTATCGCATTCAACCAGTGCATTAACACTTGCGCACGAAAGCGTGCACCATCGGCACCTTCTTGTAGTGGCACGTTGATAATGTGTTCGCTTTTGGTGTCTGCTCCTGAAAATGGATAAAAAGGATGTTCGAACGAGGAGCAAAATAAAATGCGTTTATCATCTTTAATAATATCTTCGGTGCCATTTCCATGGTGCACATCAAAGTCAATGATCGCGACGCGTTTTAATCCATGCTTTTCCAACGCATGTAAAGCGGCAATGGCCACATTATTAAAAAAGCAAAAACCCATGGCACGATGGCGCTCAGCATGATGGCCCGGCGGGCGAACATTACAAAATGCGGCTTTTACTTTTCCTTCTAAGACTAAATCAACGCCTTTAATACCAGCGCCGGCTGCCAACAAGGCCGCCCTCAACGTATAACGATTCATGGCTGTGTCTGGGTCTAACGTAACAAGACCCGTGCTTGGCGCAATCGCCATAATCCCATCCACATATTCCTCATCATGAGCCAGTAGTAAATGCTGGCGCTCAGCCACTGGGGCTTCAAAATAAGTGATTTGTGGGAGTTTTTGTAACGCTTCCATAATGGCCGTAAGCCGCGAGGGTTGCTCTGGATGCCCCGCCCCCATGTCATGGAGCAGACAATCGGGATGAGAAATTAATGCTATGGTCATCGCTTAGTCCTTGAGTATCGTCATCCTGCGCCATTGCTTAATGCCTCGTCGCCTCATGACAAAACCGATGGACGATGGAATGGCTTTTTTAAAGTTTACCCGCGCACAAGCCGCGGGTAAATTATTTATTTATCCTACTGACTTTGCTTCAGGCGTATGCAAACATCATTTTCAGAAGAAACCGCCATTGAACTTCGCCGCAACACGCCCAATTGAGCAACTGAAGCAGGTCGTGAACCACTGGTTGAATGGGGAGCTTTTTTTCTGCGGCGGATCCAAGCCTCAGGGCGCAAAATACTGGGGCTCCATCTTGTTGACTCTGACTGAGTAGCAGCCGATTTTACTGCTTTTGATTCATCTTGTCCTAGCGCTAATCGCTCTTTTTGTTTTTCACTGGAAGGAATGGGATGATGCTTTTGTGCTTTTTCTAATCCAGCCTGTCCTGCTTCACGACGTGCCATTGCCTTTTTATAGCGCGCTTTTTCATTTTCATACCGCAATTGTTCACCCCGGCCTTCAAGCCTGTAAGTGCCAAGTTGCGCAGCACCGGCACCAATAAGCCCAGCAGCCGCCACTAGACCAACAGCCCCAATAACGGCAGGCGCGCCGAACATACTAAACATTAACGAAACCCCGGAAAGCACCAATAATGCAACACCGCCAACGATCAAGCCGATTCCTAACCAATATTTCCAACGTGGTACGGGCTTAGGAAGCCTAGGTTCTTTTAGCGGTAACTCTCGGGTAGGTTCTGGCATTAAGCTTAACTCCTCATCTGTATTTTTTGGCTTGTACTAATGATAAATTGTTGAAATTAAACCAACCTTAACACGATAAAAATATACTTATTACACTCCAAAATGCAAATCGCATGTTGGCGTACGAACGGATATTAATCCTTATTTTTCAATAAAATAAAGATTGTCGCGACATTCACTCATTAAGCAGTTGATTTATGGCTAAAAATTTTCTAGCTAATACCCTGTGCTATGATTGATATATACCATTCGTACTTCAAGATGCGCTTTTTGCAACTTGAAGTACTCCCTGCG
>CAZQXH010000006.1:0-118002 GCA_964597435.1 uncultured Coxiellaceae bacterium
GGGGGGTCTTGTTCAAAGGCTCACTCCCCGCTACAATAGCCCCCTTTTATGTGAAGTACCGACTAAGATTGTGGAGAAGAATTCAATGGCGTTATCTAGAGCTACCAAGGCGCAGATCGTTAAAACGTATAGAACCGGCAAAAATGATACGGGCTCATCTGAAGTCCAGATCGCTCTTTTAACGACTCGAATCAATGCGTTAACGGAACACTTAAAAATTCATAAGCACGATGTCCATTCTCGTTATGGCTTAACCAAAATGGTTAGCAAGCGTCGCAGACTGATGCGTTACTTAAAAAACTATGACCTTGATAGTTATAAGAATTTAATCAAAGCGTTAGAAGTTCGCGGTTAATTAACCTCGTTTAACGCTTTTCCTACGGATCCTCATTCATTTTCGCTATCTAGCTGAGTGAATGAGGATTTTTTCAATAAATTAATCTATGTAAAGGTGAATATCTTGACTGCACTTACCAAATCCTTCCGTTACGGCAACCATACCGTCACGCTTGAAACGGCTGAAATTGCCCGCCAAGCCACGGCAGCCGTATTAGTTAATATGGATGACACTGTTATTTTAGCCACCCTGGTTGCTGCTGAAAGCGATTCAGAAGACCGGGATTTCTTCCCCCTAACGGTAAATTACCAAGAACGTACCTACGCTGCTGGCCGCATCCCGGGTGGTTATTTCAAGCGTGAAGGCAAGCCGAGCGAAAAAGAAGTATTAACGGCACGTTTAATTGACCGTCCATTACGTCCTTTGTTCCCAAAAGGCTTCAACTGCGAAGTTCAAATTGTGATCACCGTCTTGTCGGTTAATCCACAAGTTGACCCGGATGTTCCTGCCCTCTTGGGTGCTTCTGCAGCCGTTGCTTTATCCGGCATGCCTGTTTCTAGCCATTTAGCAGCCGCACGCGTTGGCTATGTCGATGGTGGTTATGTGTTAAATCCGACTTTTGCTCAATTAGAACAATCCCAATTAGACATGGTCGTTGCCGGTACTGAACAAGCCGTGTTGATGGTGGAATCGGAAGCAAAAGAATTAAGCGAAGAAATCATGTTGGGTGCTGTGATGTATGCCCACCGTGAAATGCAAATGGCCATTTCTGCTATTAAAGAATTAGCTCATGATGCCGGTGTTGAAGTGTCGACTTGGGCCGCACCCACGATGGATGCCGCCTTGGAACGTCGTGTGCATGAATTATGCCGTGCCGAATTAGAGCAAGCTTACCAAGTTAAAAATAAAATTGAACGCCAAGACACGATTGCGAGCTTGAAAGACAATATGCTCGATAAGTTGGTGGCTGAAAATGATCAACCGGATGAAGAAGGCCGTATCATTGGTCAAGGTAAGTACATTTTCGGTCGTTTAGAGAGCCAAGTGGTACGCGGCCGTATTTTGCAAGGTCAACCCCGTATTGATGGTCGTGATACGAAAACGGTCCGTCCGATTGCGATTCGTCCTGGTTTATTACCCCGTACCCACGGTTCTGCCCTTTTCACCCGTGGTGAAACGCAGGCGATTGTGGTTGCAACGTTAGGCACGGAACGTGATGCCCAAACCATTGATGCTTTAGAAGGTGAACGTAAAGAAACCTTTATGTTGCATTACAACTTCCCTCCTTACTCGGTAGGCGAAATTGGCATGGTCGGTAGCCCGAAGCGTCGTGAAATTGGTCACGGTAATTTAGCAAAGCGTGCTTTGAAAGCCGTTTTACCCAGCATGAAAGAGTTTTCTTATGTGATTCGTGTTGTGTCTGAGATCACTGAATCGAATGGTTCCAGCTCCATGGCGTCGGTTTGCGGTTCCAGCTTAGCGTTAATGGATGCGGGCGTGCCGATTAAAGCACCGGTTGCAGGCGTTGCAATGGGCTTAGTGAAAGAAGGCGATCAATTTGCGGTATTAACGGACATCTTAGGTGATGAAGATCACTTAGGTGACATGGACTTTAAAGTAGCCGGTACCACGCAAGGTATTACTGCCTTACAAATGGACATCAAAATTGATGGCATCACCGAAACGATCATGGGCCAAGCGTTAGATCAAGCACGTGCCGGTCGTTTACATATTTTAGGCGTGATGAACCAAGCGATTTCTAGCCCACGTGAACAAATGTCTGCTTATGCACCACGCATTATCAGTTTACGCATTCCTGTGGATAAAATCCGTGACGTTATTGGTAAAGGTGGCGTAACCATCCGTGCCTTAACGGAAGAAACGGGCACCGTAATTGATATTAGCGATGACGGTACGGTGAAAGTAGCGGGTTCTGATTTATCTGCCTGTGAAGAAACCGTTCGCCGCATTGAATTGCTGACAGCCGATGTTTCTGTGGGTCAAATGTATGATGGCACAGTGACGAAGCTTATGGATTTTGGCGCGATCGTTTCCTTCTTACCCGGTAAACAAGGTTTAGTGCACATTTCGCAAATCGCCAATGAGCGTATCGCGAATGTATCGGATCGTTTATCAGAAGGCCAACAAGTGCGCGTTAAAGTCTTGGAAATTGATCGCCAAGGCCGCATTCGTTTGAGTATGAAAGAAGTGATTGAAATCCCGCCGCAGGAACAACAATCTGCGCAATAATAAAAAGGGGGCTTAGTAGCCCCCTTTTTTTGTCCCTATCTTTGCAGAGCGCTTTGATTGGCAGTTGGCATCATGATGTCTAATGCATCCAATTCTTTTAATATTGCGATAATTAAGCGCGACCCTTTGGCTGAAAATAATTTATTGTCACGATGCTGGCTCATAAAAGGGAATGAGGTTTGGCAGATCTCGCGTAGGCGTTTAAATCGTTCTTCATAAGGTCTATTAGCGAGCAGCACTTGTAAATACCTATCAGCATGCGCATATTTACGACAAAGGTTGATGTTTTCTTGTCCAAGGGGATAGTTGATTTCTTGCTTTGCCTCAATGTTTGCCGCCAATTCTTTTATTTTTTCTTCAGATAGCTTAAATTTTGCTAGCTTACTGAGCGCGTATACTTTGTAGCTATTAATCAGCTCAATCAAATTGATATAGTGTTTCATCACCGTAATGGAGGGAGTAGCAAACGGGGGAGAATCCGCTGCATTTTTCGCTGGATTAATATATCGAGCAAAAGCGCGGGGAAAAGTTTCATTGTTGTATGTGTGGCCTTTCAACATCACGTAGACTTCAGCAGAATCGGTCGCAACGCTAACCAATTCACAACCATAATCTTTTTGTAAAAACCCTTTTTTAGCAAACACAAATTGTGCTTTTACTTTCGCTGGTAAAATGCCCTTTGTTTCACCATCAATGGGGAATGATTCTGCATAAAAATCCAGATAGAAGTTCTTAGCTTTTTCATCATAAAATAAATTGTTCATGCGCACTTGCGGCTGCAGAATTTTATATTTATCTCCTGTGGCGCTCCCCAGTAAAAATGGAATAAAGCCGGCAGGACCTTGGCTGTAACCAGAAAATACGATGCTAGGATCGACATTAAAGTGTTGCATAAAAAGCTTGCGTGTTGGTTGTTTAAGTTCTTCGTGCGTTAAATTTTGTTCTTGTTTTAACGTAACTAATGCTTGCTGCATTCCTCCATTTAAAGAAAGATCGCGCACCAAATCTTTTGCTAATTGCTTAATGCCTTGTTCTGGGTCATTAGGCCCCACATCAAAAAAATCGCTTTTAGAAAAAGTCACTAAGGCGAGATTTTTATTTTCGCTAGGATCAATTTTTTGAAAATCTTTTAAAGTCATTTTATAAGGAAGAGCCGCGTCCGCTTTATAATTAACTAATAATAGATCGGTTTCATTCGGTGTTTCTGGCGGGCGCAGCATTATTTTTTCCTAATTGATTTAGTAAGGCGAGGAAGCTGTTGTTCATTGAGAAGCATCGTTATTTGCTGAGTGATTTTGCTGCCTTCAGAGGAGCTTAAATCGTACCAATTACGTTTTTGATCTAGTATGCCGCGCATTTCATGCAGTTTTTTTGTAAATTCAGCAAGTCTGTCGGTACCACTGTTTTGCCTTTCCAATATTTCTTCTAACAAAATTAAGGCATGATATTTTTTAAATGCCAACCTTTTAGCGCGTGGCATATCGGGTGGATTTTTGTGGTTGAAAGCTTGCTCGGCAATAGTTTCCCAGCGATCTTCTTTAAAAGCGGTTGATCCAAGTTTAGTTTTAATATGCTCTTTATAGGTATTCAATATTTGACTTAGTTTAATAATAATCAGAGTGGTTTCATTAGATTCATTTTTATTATCTCTAGATGCAATAGACGCAATCCCTTCAATCTGCGGCACGCTGACAAAGTTGGAACTAGTAGCGCTACTCGCTTTAGATGACACAGATGTTGACGAGGCTTCTTGTCCTTTTAGCGTGTTAGATAGATGTTGTTTTACCGAATCAGATAGATTTGGTGAAGAAGCATCTGGTTGTTTTTCAGGTGCCGCCCTTTCTTTGACTTCAGTTGAAGTATGGAATGCGTTGGGCGCACTTTTCGCTGATGGGATATAAGCTTTCTCTTCCGGCAAAATATTCTTTTTGGCAGATTGAGTAAGTGAGCTAGTTACATTTGAAGCGGAGAAAGCTTGGCGTTGCTCCATTCCCGAAGTGTTAGGAGAAGAAGTGTTTTGGCGGGTTTCTTGTTTCATCGTGGGCTGTATGCCTAAACGTTTTTCCAATTCCTCTAAAGTAACTAATTCTTTAGCTTCAATAATTTTAGCCAACAATGGATCACGAGTTTGACAGTTTAAAAGCTGCCAACCCCATTTACCCTCGTTATTTTTAGCGAGTTCAAATTGTGCATAAGTATTACCACCGTCTCTGTTAACAGGAAAACTCGTATTATCCACGTAATCGAAGGTTTCGGTGTTAGTGAAGTTAACATTTTTTAAGCTAACATAACAAATCACTCTCGTTTGACCGTTATCTAGGGTTTTAAACATGATAGTCGAGGTTAGGTCATTTTTATCATTTTTATCCGCATCAGTATTTAATGAAAGCATCCATTTTGATTTTGCCTCTTCGGTTAACCCCGCCTGAATAAGCATTGAAAAGATATTGGTGGGTGAAAAAACATAGCCAGCAATAAAGGGTTGGTAAGCACTCCCTAAATTATTTTTCAAATATGCTGTTATAACCATTTCTTTTCTAATGTTAGGGTCTTTTTGGGCATTAAAACGGGATAGTTCTTGCGGTGACATGAGATTGGGTAACTCTAGAGCAGAAGTGCTTGTGCCATCTTTTAAAAATATTCTGAGTGCGGTTGTGTTTAATAATTCAAATCCCCGTTCGGGGGAATCATGCGCGGCACGGGCCAAACCATTCATAATGCTGGGTAACCCCATCATTCCTTGTTCGGCATCGCCCACAAAAAACAATCCATGCCCGGGCTCGTCGTCGTGTTGAGGGTCAAATGCTTCAGCTATGAAAGTATTCGCGATCTTTTGTCCGCGAGCTAATTCTTCATAATTGTCTTTATTAACATTTGTTAATCGCGTTTGACTCATCATCCCCTCGCCTAAGGCTTAAGCCTACTAATAGTTATAGTCACTTAATTACGAGACATTATAATAAACAACTATTAAGTTGCCCTTAAACCGCATTGACTTTTCAGTACGTCACTCTTATTATAGCGCCCCTACAGCTATTTTTGGCATATTAGGTATTTTGCAATGAAAAGAACATTCCAACCCAGTGTTTTAAAAAGAAAAAGAACCCATGGTTTCCGTGCCCGTATGGCCACAAAAAATGGTCGTGCAGTGCTTAGCCGCCGCCGTGCTAAAGGCCGTGCTAAATTAATCCCGTAGTCCTTGGGGTTCATGCAAGTCTTTCAAAAACAAAGCAGACTGGTCAGTAAACAAGATTTCCAGTCTGTTTTTGCGTCTGCAAAAAAAATTGCTAAAAAAAACTTGGTCTTGCTCTATATTCCAGCACAGCAAGATAAAGCGCGTTTAGGCGTTATTATTGCAAAGCAGCAAATTCGTCTAGCTGTCAGCCGCAATCGCTGCCGCCGTATCATTCGCGAAAGCTTTCGTAACGCACAACTACCCCCACTCGATATCATCATTATTGTAAGGCATGGGGCGCAACGTTTAAGCAAATCGGCCTTACGCTTAGAGGTAGATCAGCTATGGCAAAGCTTATCCAAACTGGTTTAATTGGGCTAATTCGCGTTTACCAGCTCCTCATCAGTGGTTTTTTAGGCCATCGTTGTCGGTTTATACCAAGTTGCTCCACATATACCCAAGAATCGATTAGAATCCATGGCAGCTTGAAAGGTTCCTTCATCGGACTAAAACGCATTGTGCGTTGCCATCCGTGGTGCCCTGGCGGTATTGATCCAGTGCCCTTGTTACCCACGCAAGCGGTGCCTCCTTTAAATAAGAGAAATTAAGCAGATGTTAAATACCATGTTAGATTACTTACGCATTGCTCTGTATTTTTTATTGGCGGTTTTAGGCTTTTTTATGATCCAAGCCTGGAACCAAGATCATCCCCCTGTTGCAGCGCCCGTTCAGCCTGCTGCCACCACTAGCCGTTATGCGGCACCTGCGGTGAATCTACCTGCCAATGCCGCAACGACCACGGCTGCGCAACCGGCTGTTAATGTACCCACCACGGTCAGCACGGGCACGATTGTGACAGTGCAAACCGATTTATTGACCGCGAAAGTGGATACCTTAGGTGGTGATATTGTTGAAATTCAATTACATAAATATCCCGAATCGCTGAATTCCAAGACACCATTCGTTTTATTAAACGATGATGACAAGACACGTTACATTGCCGAAAGTGGATTATTGAGCCAAGTTGGCCCTGATACACTGAATGCGCAAGCCAATTACCAATCTTTAAACACGAACTACGATTTACAACCGAGTCAAAGCACCATCACCGTGCCGCTTACCTGGGAGCAAAATGGCGTTAAAGTAATCAAAACGCTAACCTTTTCCCGTAACAGTTATGAAATTAATGTCGATTACACCATCGCTAACCAAGGCAGTACGCCCTGGCAAGGTCGTTTTTACTCGCAATTAATGCGAACCAATAACTTGCCAGAACATCACACCGGCATGATGAATTTATCCACTTATTTTGGCGCCGCGATTTCAACGCCGAATAAGCCGTTTGAAAAAATCGCGTTCAAAGACATGGATAAACAAGCCTTGAGCCGCACGGTTACGGGCGGTTGGACGGCAATGATCCAGCATTATTTCGTGTCAGCGTGGATCCCCTCGGCCAAATCCACTAATAATTTTTATTCGCAAGTCACGCCAAATGGTTTGTACACGATTGGCTCAATGAGTGAACCGCTTACGGTGGCACCCGGCGCTAGCGCTAACACCGGTGCAAAATTGTATGTTGGCCCTGCGATTGCGGAACGGTTGGAACATGCTGCGCCAGGCTTAAAACTAACCATCGACTATGGCATGTTTTGGTTTATCTCCGTTGCCATCTTCTGGATGATGCAAAAAATTTATGATGTGGTTGGGAACTGGGGTTGGTCGATTGTTCTCGTCACCATCATTATCAAAATTTTGTTTTATCAATTATCTGCAAAAAGTTTCCGTTCCATGAGCGCGATGAAGAAATTGCAGCCGAAGATTGAAGCGTTAAAGCAGCGTCATGGCGATGATAAGCAAAAAATGACGCAAGCCACGCTTGATTTGTATAAAACAGAAAAAGTGAACCCGATGGGTGGTTGCTTGCCAATGTTAGTGCAAGTCCCCGTGTTTATTGCCTTGTATTGGGTATTGGTTGAAAGCGTGCAATTGCGTCAAGCGCCGTGGATCTTGTGGATTCATGATTTATCCCAAGCTGATCCTTATTACATCCTGCCGCTTTTGATGGGTGCGTCCATGTTCTTGCAACAACGCTTGAATCCACCCGCGCCAGATCCGATGCAACAAAAAATGATGATGTTAATGCCGGTTATTTTCACGGTGTTATTTGCTAACTTCCCGGCCGGTTTGATGTTGTACTGGTTCGTGAATAACAGTTTATCCTTCCTGCAGCAATGGTGGATTATGCGCAGCATGGATAAAGCCGTTGCAAAATAATGGATACAATTACCGCGTTAACCACACCGCCAGGTCTTGGCGGTGTGGCGGTTATTCGAGTGTCTGGTCCAAAGGTTCCTGCTATTATCGCGCAACTGTTTCAGCGTGAATTAACCCCTCGTCAGGCCACTTACCTTCCTTTTCCCGATGTTGATGGCAATGTCATTGATGAAGGCATTGCACTCTATTTTCCCAACCCCCATTCCTTTACAGGTGAAGATGTTTTGGAGCTGCAAGGTCACGGCGGCCCTGTCGTTGTGGATTTATTATTGCAACGCTTGTTGGGTTTAGGTTGCCGGTTGGCAAGACCAGGTGAGTTTTCAGAACGCGCGTTTTTAAATGGTAAATTAGATTTAGCGCAAGCTGAGGCAATTGCCGATTTAATTCACGCTAGCTCCGCGCAAGCCGCGCGTTCTGCCATGCGTTCCTTGCAGGGTGATTTCTCAAAAGAGATCGCTGCTTTAACAGAGAAGGTTATTCATTTACGTATCTACATTGAAGCAGCCATTGATTTTTCCGATGAGGCAATCGATTTTTTAAGCGACTCGCGGGTGAGTGATGCTTTGACGCAAATTCAAACGGATTTAGCGGCTATTCAAGCCAAAGCAAAACAAACGAGTTTTTTGCGCGAAGGAATTAATGTCGTCATTGTGGGCGAGCCGAATGTGGGTAAGTCAACGCTACTGAATGCGTTAAGTGGAAAAGAAGTGGCGATTGTGACAGACATCCCTGGCACTACGCGCGATGTATTGCGCGAATCCATTTTAATTGATGGCATGCCGCTGCATATTATCGACACGGCGGGTTTGCGCGATAGTGACGATGTGGTGGAGCAAGAAGGTATTCGTCGTGCGCAAGTGGAAATGGCGAATGCCGATTTGGTGCTCTATGTTTCAGTGGGTCACCCTAACTTTACGGCGGATCATGATCCGAATTGGTTATATGTCCGCAACAAAATTGACTTACACGCGGATCAGCCCCAAGAAGTGTTTTTTGAAAATCGGCATATCGTGACCATTTCAGCGAAACATCAACAAGGGTTAGATTTGTTACGCCACGCTATTAAAACGAAAGTTGGTTTTACCGGTACAACGGAAGGAATTTATTTAGCGAGACGCCGGCATCTTGATGCATTGGCGCGTGCGAATGAACACGTCAATGCGGGTATCCAACAATTATCGATTATTGAGACACCCGAGCTTGCTGCTGAAGAATTACGTTTAACGCAGCTCGCTTTAAATGAAATCACTGGGGAATTTACGGCAGATGATTTACTTGGACGGATTTTTTCAAGTTTTTGTATAGGAAAATAATCATGACAACGTATCAAAATCGTATCGATGCAGGACGAATTTTAGCGGGTGAATTACGCCGCTATGCGCATTCAAAACACGTGATTGTGTTGGCCCTGCCACGCGGTGGCGTGCCGGTTGCCCATGAAATTGCTAAAGCGTTAGATCTGCCATTGGATGTTTATATTGTGCGAAAACTGGGTGTTCCTGGCCATGAAGAATTAGCCATGGGCGCGATTGGTAGTGGTGGTGTGCGCATTTTAAATGAGAACGTGTTGAAAGAATTGGCGCTTAGTCCTTCGCAACTGGCCCACGTGACTGAACGAGAAGAAGCGGAATTAGCGCGCCGAGAAAGTGTTTATCGTGGCGAAAGAGCTTATCCGGCGATTAAAGGTAACACGGTGATTTTAGTGGATGATGGCATTGCAACGGGTGCGACGATGCGTGCTGCGATTGCGGGACTTCGGCAATTAGATCCTCATAAAATCATTGTTGCCGTGCCGGTTGCGGCACGAGATAGTTTAGAGTTGATTGCGCAAGAGGTAGATGAAGTGGTGTGTCCGTTAGTGCCGCGAGATTTTAATGCGGTGGCTAAGTGGTATGACGCGTTTCCTCAAACCAGTGATGCTGAAGTGACTGAATTATTACAAAAATAAACGATGCCAATGCTTGCTTCTGACTTCTTGTCGTACATTGTTGTCGTTGAGTTTCTATTCTAAGGTGAGCACGAGTTTCTATCCTTGCACATTGCGTAAAGCAAGAATACAAGTACAGCAAATGGTAACTAGGCATATACCTTTCGTACTCCAGAAGCGATTTTTGCATTCTGGAGTACTTCCTTAGCGCGATGTGTTTCTCTGGTTTATTGCGGTGTTTCAGGATATTTATCCTGTTGCGCCTGTCACCACTTTGTTACAAAGCTATTTCAGCAAATGAGACATGTCGCCTTTTCCGGGGGCGAATATTGTTGCATAAACGCTGTTCCTGCACTCATTGTTTTTGATATAAGCTGCTGAAAAATAGGAAAGAATTGGCAACGCGCCCCTCGTGATAGCTGCTGACATGTCGAGCCATAATATCCAACAAAATGATGATATCCAGGAATAGAACTATTAGGGCGATGAAATGAAAAATAGGACGAACCATCTGATAATATACAACCACGACGATGTAATTTAAATCCAGGCCCTTGGGCATGCGGGCGTAAATAGGCTGTTCCCAAACAGCCCGCCAACCATTCTTCCACTCGAATGCACCAAAATGAGCGCTGGGCGTTATTCTTAAATTTACCAAATTGTTTGCCATACATATTCAGCGCTTCTAAGTAAAAATTGGCATCGAATACCAAGCCAGCTTTATGTTCTGCTTTAGGCTTCGTATAGGCATATAAAGCAAACAGCGCTTTCCTGGTAGATTCGCTCATCAGGGTTAGATCATTACTCATCGGGGTTAGATCATTAATGTGAGGATCCTTGATTATCTCAGTGAGTACAGCGTGTAGCAGTCTCTTTGCCTCTTCCAAATTCCAATCAAATTTGATGATTTTTTTATCGGGAAAAACTTCTGTAAGCTGTTTTTGCTGTTCCTCTACCGTCATGTATTTTGTCATCCGGCCGGCTTCTTCCCATTCTTCATTCACTAATGCAATTTGAAATGTTGTCAAATTTACATATTTATAACGGCCAGGGTTGATATAGAATGGAATACTGGCTACTGCTTCACCCCATTCTTCATAGATATAATTAGGATGATAGACTGTGCCGCGGCATGTTAATAAGCCAGGGTGCATTTCCCATATCTTCTCAGCCTTTTCCCACTCACCAAGCGCAGCATGGTTAAGCAGATTTTTTAATGCTAAACGTGCATGAACATACAACGGACGTTCGGAAAACAAGGAATAAAAATGTTGTTTCGAAGTTTTGGCCAAGTTGAGAATATCGCCTGCATTTAAAAATGGACCGATGACATTCACTGTTACATCGGTAGGTAATGAAATTAAGGATGGTTGTATGTTTAAGGATGGTTTCATGTTTCTCGAATCCACGTTACACCTCGTTTGTTGTCGTTTGTTATTTTGAATATCCGTTATCGAGCTACAAGCTATTTTTTCCCTCTTTGTCGGGGTTAAGCTCGTGCGATGATCAGAAATTCACCAAAAAAATACAATTTCTATTTTAAGGTGTTTTTAGTAATAGAGAAACCGGTAAATTGTTTTGCGCTTCCCTATTTGCGAAGGTGTCCAACTGTTTTATCAGTGTGGTTGCGGTTTTTAAAATACTATCTTCAAGGCAGCTTAGCGCGATTTGCATTGATTCAATATTAAGATCATGGACTTCATATTGATGCGCTAACACTTCTAACACGTGGCTAATTTCAAAGCGTTTTTTTTCTGCGCTGGCATTGTTCGGATATTCTTCGGCTAATTTCGCAGATTTTCTTTCTAAACTGTTTTTGACCTGTAAATAAATTGCATCCGCCCAGACTGTGTCACGAATGTGTTCTGTGATCTTAATAGGCAGATCTTGGTTGTCAGTAATAACAGCAACGCCGAGTTTAAATAAATTGTCTTTCACTTCCGGAACAAACGAGTGCATCGTAAATAAAAAATAAGCATTCGGCACGCTATTAATCGTGCGCGGAGCTTTTTTAACAATAGCGCATAAGGCCATGGCTAAAGTGATAGCATTAGGATTATTAGCCCGCCAAATAAAATGACGCACAGGTAAATTAAGGAGTGCCATAAAATTGATTAATTTTTCATACGATTTTTTATTCAATTTGCATTTGGCATCTACAAGCCAAATTTCTTCCATGTGCGCTAGTGGCGCAATAAAAGCAGCGAATTTTTTATCGTCGTCAACGGTAGTAATTAGCTCATTCACATCGACTAAGGCAATGCGTCTTGCTGCATTCGCGGGATTTAAATGTCTAAAAAGTAAGTTTTTAAAAAAAGTGCTTATTTCATCGTGATTAGGACGATTTTCCGGTTTTAAATCCGTCATTCGTTTTAAAAAAATGAGTAATTCTTTTCTAAGTTCTTCACAAGAAACGTGAGTGCTGTTTTTGAAATGAGGGCTATTTTCATCGTAAAATGGAAAGGCCCATTGATAACCATTGTGAGTAGTGCCATTTTCACTTAACCCAAATAATTTACCTAAGGTAACACCTAAACAATATATTTCGCTTGCGATATTGTAAGTATTGGAAGAATCTTCTGGCACCACATAACCAACCTTATAAATAATGGCGCCAAGCGGATAATCATCCCGTTTTTTGCAATTATCAAAATCGATTAAATCGATACGACCGCTAGCGGCATGATAAAAAATATTATAAGGATTAAAATCCCCATGCAATTCATTGCGCGCATGTAAAGCTTGCAGTGCTTCAATAATGGAAATCGCGATTAATAGTAAATTGACATAAGGTTTCTGGGGTAGGTCATCTATAAATTTATCTAAATTAGTGCCAGGGTGCAGGGGCATGCCAACAGAAAGTTTCATGCTCTGTTTGCCAGATCTTTCAAAATACCCTAAATTTAAAGATAAACGAGTTAAAGCATTAATTTCTATGTGTGCTTCTTCTTCGCTGGGCGCTTTGTTTCCGTCTTTGAATTTACCCGCAAAAGGCTTAGTTTTTAAAACATGCCAAGTTTTTTTGTCAGCATGCTGCATTAAACGCAAACTGCCAAAACCGCCTTTACCAATTAATGCTTGGTGTTTCTCACCTAAATAAACAATATAAAATTCGTCTTGCTGGGTTGCGGGGTGTTTTAGCTTGATAACATGATAAGAAGCATTACCTTCTGTCACTAATAAGCGGTCTACATCAGGGTTTGATTTTAAAAAAACCTGTGCTTTTTCAATAGCGACAGATGACAGTAATTTGCCTTCAGCATTGAGATGTGAGGCTGATAATTTCGACGGTAAACAGTGTAATGCTTCACATGTCACTTCCGTATTATCAAATAAAGCGAGTCTCTTCCCTGAGTGCGCCATAATTCTCCTTAAGACGTGGTTAATGCTTTCGCTATCATTGCGCCTAAACGCACATTGTTTTTAATTAATTGAATATTGGCTTGTAAGCTTTTTGCTTCGGTGGCTTGGCTCACTTTTGCTAACAAAAATGGCGTTACAGCTTTGCCGCGAATGGCTTTTGTGTCGGCTTCTTGTAAGGCCGTTACAATGGCAGGTTCCACCACTTCAATGGGAATTTCATCTTCTAGCGGGATAGGATTGGCAATTAAAATGCTACCTGGCAATCCTAATTCCCAATGGGTTCTTAATAATTGAACGAGCGTGGCAATATCATCTACCCGATTTGATAAATGTTCAGAGCTAGCTGCACTGTAAAAGGCTGGGAAATAGTCGGTGCGATAACCGACAACGGATACTCCGACGCTATCTAAATATTCTAATGTTTTAGGAATATCCAAAATGGCTTTAGCGCCTGCGCAAACCACGGCAAGCGATGATTTGCTAAGTGCCATTAAATCAGCAGAAACATCAAAGGGGTCGCCGCGATGTACGCCACCAATTCCGCCGGTTGCAAACACGCGAATACCCGCTAATTCGGCGCAAAATAAGGTCGCGGCCACGGTGGTACCTGCGTTTAATTTTTTAGTGATCACATACGGTAAATCACGGGTGCTCGCTTTTAGGATGTTTTTAGACTCAGTTAACACTTCGAAATCAGCTGCTTCTAAACCAATTTTAATTTTACCATTTAAGATAGCAATGGTTGCCGGAACCACGTCTTGTTTACGCACAATCTCTTCTAATAAATGCGCCGTTTCTAAATTGGTTTTTTCGGGTAGGCCATGCGTAATAAGAGTAGATTCAAGTGCGAGAATGGGGGTTCTATCAGCGAGGGCTTGTTTGACGGCGCTGCTTAATTCAATGTGCTGTTGCATGCTTTCCCCTAATATAAAATCAATTCATTGCCAATGAACAAAATTAAATAAACTAATTGATCCTCAGACGGATTGCCGAGTAAATAATTTTTTCCATCATCAGTGTGAACAATGCCCCACAGTTGATTGGTTTTAACATCAAACAACATGCGTACACTGGTGGGGCAATTATGCGGCTTGCAGGCTGATAGACCCACAAAATTGCCAATCGGTGTTTGATAAAATTGCGTTGGATAAGCGGTTAAATTAGCTAAGTTAGCTAACCACCCGTTTTTTTGATAAACCGCTGGCGGTAATTGTTTAAGTAAGTTTTGATAGGCCGTATCAAAATGGACATTATAAGGCGCGCCATACGTGTAGCCGCGTAGACTAGCATAAGCCTCATCATTGGGAGGGAATTTACCCAGCTTAAAGGTTGGGGTCAATTTCACCATGCGTTCTAAAAATTTGGTCGTATCTTCTTTAGGACTTATTTCTAATGAGACACGCTCTAATACTTTAATGTAAGCGCTGTTGCTGCTGACTTTACCACCAACCGTTTCAGCAGCAATGGCAGCGCTCATTAATCCATATATGATAAAAACTAAGGCCATTTTCCTTAATGGACGATACATGCGTATTACCTTAGTCTTTCGCGAGCGATTTCCAATGCAATTTCATGTGTCGAACGATTTTCACGCGCAGAGCGTTCAAATATTTCATACGTTTGATCATAAATGGCGTCGATTTTCTCTGACGATTTTTGGCGTGTGCCATGATTATAAATAACAGCAACATGGATTAAGCCGCCGGCATTAATTAAGAAATCCGGGGCATATAAAATGTCACGCTCATGCAATAACCTAGCGTGACGGGAGTGTGACAATTGATTATTCGCTGAGCCTGCTACAATGCCGGCTTGTAATTCGTTAATGGTGTTTAAGTTTAAAATAGCACCTAACGCACAAGGGGCAAAAACATCAGCTTTTACTTGATAAATCGCCTGGGGTTCACAGGTTTCAGCCCCAAACTCTTCAACGCAGCGATTTAAATTGGTTTGGTTGATATCCGTCATGGTAAGACGGGCACCTCGTTCATGTAATTCTTTCGCCAACCAATAGCCAACGTGGCCTGCGCCTTGAATAGCAACGTGTACGCCATCTAATGTATCTTTGTCGAGTTTGAATTTTACAGCAGCTTCAATGCCGCGACGTACACCGATAGCCGTCAAGGGAGAAGGATCATCACTTCCTTCTGAATTGGTGGTACAGGTTACAAATTTTGTGCGGCGGGCGATAATGTCCATTTCATGCGGGCTAGTGCCGCTATCCACGGCCGTAATGTAGTCGCCACCTAAGTCATTTACAAATTCACCAAAGGTTTCAAAAAAGGCTTCACGATCTTTAATGACTTTAGGTTTGATGATGACGGATTTTGCACCACCGTGTACTAAATTGGTAATGGCGGCTTTATAACTCATCATGTAGCCTAAACGCAGCGCATCTTCCATGGCTTTATTGACACTGGCGTAATGCACCATGCGGCAGCCACCGATCGCGGGGCCACGGTTTAAATTATTGATGGCAACAATTGCAAATAGACCGGTTTTTTTATCGATTTTGGTATGGATTGAACCATAGCCTAAGGATTCGGCATAACGCATCAAACTATCTGCGGTGCGGATTTTTTTAGTAGTCATACGGTTTCCTGTTTGAGCAGAGGAATTAACTGGCGGTGACGGAGATTTGGTTCCAATCATGATTCAAGCTCCTTTTGAAGAACCGCGGTCGCCGATAAGCGACAACCGCATTAGTCCGTTTTGAGACGTTTACGCAAATGTTGTATAGCACGAATTTGCGCAATGGCTTCGGCGAGTTCGGAGGTGGCGCGAGCAATATCCATAGCGGCCATTTTGCCAGACAAAGCTTTTTCAGCTTGTTCTTTTGCGGCAAGGGCTGCTGCCTCATCGAGATCAGTCGCACGAGCGGCGGTATCTGCTAAAACTGAAACAATGTAAGGTTGCACTTCTAACATGCCGCCAGAGATATAAAACACTTCTTCAGTTTGATTTGGCATTAACGCACGAACAAAACCGGGACGCAGGATGGTAAGCAATTGAGAGTGACCAGGCGCAATACCCAGTTCACCCTCTTCACCGGTGACGAGCACAGTCGCTACATCACCAGAGAAGATTTGCTTTTCTGCGCTTACAATGTCTAAGCGGAGACTGGCTTTGTTCATAGGGTTTTAGCCTTTTCCACTGCTTCGTCAATGGTACCGACCATGTAGAAAGCTTTTTCCGGTAAGTGATCATATTCACCACTTAAGATCGCTTTAAAGCCACGAATGGTTTCTTTAGCCGATACATAACGGCCTTTGGTACCGGTAAACACTTCGGCCACGAAGAAAGGTTGTGACAAGAAGCGTTGGATACGACGTGCGCGTAATACGGTTTGACGATCTTCTTCTGACAATTCGTCCATACCTAAAATGGCGATAATGTCCTTTAATTCTTTGTAGCGCTGTAAGGTTTTTTGCACTGACAAAGCCACTTCGTAGTGTTCTTGACCGACGATTAATGGATCTAACTGACGGCTGGTCGAATCGAGTGGGTCAATGGCAGGATAAATACCTAACTCAGCAATTTGACGTGATAATACAACGGTTGCGTCTAAGTGAGCAAAGGTGGTTGCTGGAGACGGATCAGTTAAGTCGTCAGCAGGAACGTAAACCGCTTGCACGGACGTGATCGAGCCGTTTTTGGTAGAGGTAATCCGTTCTTGCAATACACCCATTTCTTCAGCCAAGGTCGGTTGATAACCTACTGCAGAAGGAATACGGCCGAGCAATGCGGATACTTCGACGCCAGATAAGGTGTAACGGAAGATGTTGTCGATGAATAATAAGACGTCTTTGCCTTCATCACGGAAGCTTTCTGCAATGGTTAAACCGGTTAAGGCAACGCGCAAACGGTTACCTGGTGGTTCATTCATCTGACCATATACCAGTGCTACTTTGTCTAATACTTTGGATTCTTCCATTTCTAGATAGAAGTCATTACCTTCACGAGTACGTTCACCCACGCCGGTAAATACGGATAAACCAGAGTGTTCTTTCGCGATGTTATTAATTAATTCCATCATGTTAACGGTTTTACCGACGCCGGCGCCACCAAATAGACCCACTTTACCCCCTTTAGCAAAAGGAGCAATTAAGTCGATGACCTTGATACCGGTTTCTAATAATTCTTGTGAGGCAGCTTGTTCGGCAAAGCTTGGTGCTGGACGGTGAATGGGACGATATTGCTCGGCATTGATTGGGCCGGCTTCGTCAATAGCATCACCTAATACGTTCACAATACGGCCTAACATCGGTTGGCCAACTGGCACCATAATGGGGTTGCCAGTATTGGTGACATCTAAACCACGGCGTAAGCCTTCTGTGGTTCCAAGAGCGATGGTTCTAACCACGCCGTCACCTAACTGTTGTTGAACTTCCAACACCAAATTTTTTTCATCAACATTTAACGCATCATAAATACGTGGCACATCGTGCTGAGGAAATTGAACGTCAACGACGGCGCCAATAATTTGGACGATTTTACCTTTCTCTCGTTTGTCTCTACTCATGTTGCTACCTCAATACACTAGTGACTACTATGTGTTAGTGAAACCACTAACACGTGATGTTTTAAACAACCGCTGCACCACCCACAATTTCCGATAATTCTTGGGTAATAGAGGCTTGACGGGCCTTGTTGTAAGCCAATTGCAGTGCGCTAATTAATTCAGCCGCATTATCGGTTGCGCTTCGCATTGCGAGCATTCGCGCGGCTTGTTCACACGCAATGTTTTCAATTACGGTGCGATACACTTGCGATTCGGTATAGCGAGTCAGCAATGTATCGAGCAGTAATGGGGCATTGTCTGGTTCGTAAATGTAATCCCAATGATGTTGTAAAACGGAATCATCAGAAGGAATTAAAGGTAAAACTTGTTGCACGCGTGGCTCTTGGCGCATGGTATTGATAAATTCGTTACCGCAAATGTATAACGCATCAATGCGTTTTTCGAGGTAAGCATCTAACATGACCCGCACAATACCGATTAAATCGGTGACATTGGGCATATCACCTAAGCTACGACGATGCGCTAAAATATTGCCACCGATGCGCTTAAAAAAGCTCATGCCTTTGTTACCAATTAAGCATAAGTCAATTTCAATGCCAGCTTCACTTTGTTGCTTAATGGAGCGAATGGTTGCTTTTAATAAGTTACTATTTAAGCCACCGCATAAACCGCGATCCGTTGTCACAACAATGTAGCCGACGCGTTTAACCGGCCGGCTTTCCATGAAAGGATGACGATATTCAGCGCTACTACGGGCAACATGGCCAATCACGTTCAAAATCTTTTTTGCGTAAGGAATAGCACGACTCATGCGCTCTTGGGTTTTGCGCATTTTACTGGCCGCTACCATTTCCATGGCTTTGGTAATCTTTTGCGTGTTCTTCACGCTCTGGATTTTAACGCGTATCTCTTTGCCTACTGCCATGCGATTACCCTCTTACTCCCACACTTGGGTGGATTTAAAGGAGGTGACAATGGTCTTCATTGTGGCAACAATTTCTTCGCTCCAAGCACCGGTTTTGCTTAATTCATTGATGAAGTCAGCATGGTTAGCTTGCGCGTAGTTATGTAACCCTTGTTCAAAGTTAGCAATTTGGTTCAACGGTACATCGTCTAAGTAACCCAAATCTGCTGCAAACAAGATGAGACCTTCTTGACCCACGGATAACGGATGGAATTGTTTTTGTTTCATCAATTCAGTCATGCGTTGACCGCGCTCTAAGTCACGACGGGTTGCTTCGTCTAAGTCAGAAGCAAATTGGGAGAACGCTGCTAATTCGCGGTATTGCGCGAGAGCCAAACGAACACCACCGGCGTATTTCTTAACGAACTTGGTTTGAGCTGCACCACCGACACGCGATACGGAAAGACCGGCGTTAATAGCAGGACGAATACCGGCGTTGAACAGGTCAGTTTCCAAGAAGATTTGACCGTCGGTAATGGAGATGACGTTGGTGGGAACGAAAGCTGATACGTCGCCCGCTTGGGTTTCAATGATCGGCAGTGCGGTTAATGAACCCGTTTTGCCTTTCACTTTGCCATTCGTGGCTTTTTCAACAAAGATTTCATTAACACGTGCGGCACGTTCTAATAAACGTGAATGCAAATAGAACACGTCACCAGGGTAAGCTTCACGACCCGGTGGGCGCTTTAACAATAAGGAGATTTGACGATAAGCCCAGGCGTGCTTGGTTAAATCATCATAAATGATCAAGGCGTCTTCGCCTTTATTCATGAAGTATTCACCCATTGCACAACCAGAATAAGCAGCAATGTATTGCATTGCTGCAGGATCAGAAGCGGTTGCAGCAACGATAATAGTATTTTTTAATGCATCGTACTCTTCTAAACGGCGAACCACGGCAGCAATCGAAGAAGCTTTTTGACCGATAGCAACGTAAATACATTTAACGCCGGTATCACGTTGATTGATGATGGCATCGATTGCAATAGCGGTTTTACCCGTTTGACGGTCACCAATGATTAATTCACGCTGACCACGACCGACTGGCACCATGGCATCGATGGCTTTTAAACCGGTTTGCATGGGCTGCGATACGGGTTTACGGAAGATAACGCCGGGAGCAACGCGTTCAACAGGATAAGTTTCCGTTGCTTGCACGCTACCTTTACCATCAATAGGATTACCTAAAGCATCGACAACACGACCCAGCAAACCTTCACCCACGGGCACTTCAAGAATGCGACCGGTACATTTTGCGGTTTGACCTTCCGATAAATGATCGGAGCGACCCAAAATAACAGCACCAACGGAATCACGTTCTAAGTTCAACGCAAGACCAAAGGTGTTATCGGCAAATTCGATCATTTCACCTTGCATTGCATCTTCTAAACCATAAAGACTAATGATACCGTCTTTTACGCTGACAATTTGACCTTCAGTGCGCACTTCTGGTTTTAAATTAAATTCAGAAATACGTTCTAAAAGAAGACTAGTAATTTCTGTGGGATTAAGAGGCTGGATTTGTTGCATAAATAATTACCTTAATGAAAATTCAAGTAAGCGAGCTAACTTACTGCGTACAGATCCATCAATGACATGATCACCCATGTAAATGATAGCTCCCCCGAGGATTTGTGGATCGATTTCGCATTCGAGCTTAACATCACGTTGCATGCGTTTGCCTAACTTAGTGGTTAAGTTAGCTTTAAACTCATCGCCTGCAGGCACGGCAGTCACAACACGGACGACACTGGCTTTTTCAAACTGTGCGCTGATGGCATCAAATTGCTTATGAATAGCATCGAGTGCATTAAAGCGTTTGTGCTCAGCTAAAAGCCGTAAAAAATTAGTGCGGCCTGCGCTGGTTTGATTTTTTAAAACGTCATGAAAAAGTTGAAACAATTGCTGGCTAGTGACTTCCGGATTACCAAGAAGTTTTGCCGCCGCTGGAATTTGACTCATTTCAGCAGCTGATTTCAAAAACGTTTTCCACGCCGAGATATCGCTCTCTTTTCGAGCCGATTCAAATGCAGCTTGGGCATAAGGTCTAGCTATACTTGAAAGATTGGCCATATCGTTACACCCTACAATTAAATCTCAGCAGCGAGAGAGGTCAATAAATCATCGTGCGTTTTAGCATCGAGTTTTTGCTGAATAATTTTTTCAGCACCAGCAATTGCTAATGTTGCGAGCTGCGCTTTTAACGCTTCTTTCGCTTGCGCAACACTACGATCAATTTCGCCTTGCGCCATATCAATGATGCGTTGGCTTTCTTGTTTCGCTTGGTTTTTCGACTCATCTAACATTTGCGCATTACGCAAATGAGCCTGCTCGACGATTTGCAGAGATTGCTGCTTGGCTTCGCGAATAATGGACAATGCCTTATGCTCGGCCATTTCAAGTTCACGCTTGCTGCGTTCCGCGGCTTCAAGACCGGCAGCAATTTTCTTTTCACGATCATCGATCGCTTTGATGATTGGTGGCCACACATATTTCATGGTGAACCAAATCAACAAGGCAAAGGTGATAAATTGGCCGATAATTGTGGCATTAATATCCATTGGCTAACCTCGCTCTTATGCGCCTACTGCGGGCTTAGCTGCATTAACGACGGCAGCAACAAATGGGTTGCTTGCGAAGAACAATAACAAGCCCATCACGATTGAGATTGCGGCGAAAGCATCGACTAAACCGGCCATAATAAACATACGCATCATTAACATAGGACCTAATTCTGGTTGGCGAGCTACACCTTCTAAGAATTTACCGCCGAGCAAACCGAAACCAATGCCGGTACCTAATGCTGCTAAGCTGATTAATAAGCCTGCGGCTAATACGCTGAAGCCTTCGACTTGGCCAATAATACTTACGATTTCCATGGAGCCTCCTAAAAAATTAAACGTAACAAAAACAGTTAAGTAACAATGAGCTTTTAGTGATTATCGTTTGCCATGCTTAAGTAAATGATGGTCAACATCATGAACAGGAAGGCTTGCAAGGTAATAACCAAGATATGGAAAATGGCCCAAATACCACCGGCTGGCCATTGCATCCACCACGGCATGATAGCGATAAGGATGAAAATTAATTCACCTGCAAACATGTTGCCAAATAACCGCAAGGCTAATGACAAGGGCTTGACGCATTCTTCAACAACGCGGAAAGCAAAGTTTACCGGGAAAAGATAAGGACCAAATGGGAAGGTCAGCATTTCTTTCAATAAACGGTGTTTTTTCGCCTTTAAGTTGAAGATGATGATTAAGAAAAATACCGTGATCGACATTGCAAACGTTGCATTTGGATCGGCAGTGGGAACAGTTTTGAAATAGGGAACACCAAATAAACCTAAAAAGCGGGGGATCAGGTCAACTGGCAACAAGTCCATCGCATTCATCGCGAAAATCCACACGAAAATGGTCAACGCAAGGGATGGCAAGAAAGTGGATTTATGATGAAAGATTTCATGCACGGCTTTGTCGACAAAGCCGATAACCATTTCAACAAAGTTTTGCAATTTTCCAGGAATCTCAGTGAGGTGCGTTGCGACATAACGCATGGCACCGAACACAATTATACCCAATATAATGGATGTAATCATGGTATCTAAGTTTAAGGACCAAAACCCGCCGCCTTCGCCGATGGACATGGTTTTTAAATTGAGCGTTAGATGCTCAAGGTGATGCTGAATATATTGACCAGGGGTAATGAGACCCATTTCACTCATCTAGCCACTCCTTCAATGGCGCTGCTGCGCAGATTGCTTACTCTGTTGGGAAAAATACCACATGCAGGCGAACCAAAACGAAATAATGGCCCCCACAAACCCAACGAGGACGGATGATAAACTAATTGGCATTGTTTTCACAACCATTAATACAAAAATTCCGCTGAAAATTAGCTTTAACATTTCACCAAAAAAGAACGCTGTCATAAATCGGGTCATTTGTTGCGCACCGACATAACGAAAGACGCGCCAAACGAAAATAAGATTGGGAAGGCTGTACGCTAAACCGCCGGCAAGAATGGATAGACCAATTTTAGCGCTAAAAAAAATTAAACCCATGAGCGCGATAAAGCACACTCCCGCCAGTTGGAGGAGGACAAGATAGTAAGCTTCTTTTTGAACACGGTTTCTAAGTGATGAATTCATGACGGCCTCAAATTTTGAACGCGCAGTATATATCGCCCCCTTCGGCCTCGGAAGGGGGCGGCTGGCCGCTATTTTTTTGATTTTGTGCTAAACTTGCTCGAATGGAAATGGATTGTAGGGAGTTGCTATGAAAAGTCGGGTATTACTGGTTAATGGTTTAGCAGGACTGTTTTTGATTGCTGTCATGATGCTGTATTTTGCCCTGCAACCTGCCGAAGCATCCACCGCAACGATTGTGGTCACTATTCGTAATAATCATTACCAACCTTCTTTCATCCAAGTGCCGCGTGATAAACCTTTTAAATTGCAGTTTGTTCAAGAAGACACAACCCCTTGCGCATCGGATGTGTTATTCCCACAATTAAATCTCGGTTATCGTTTACAACCCCATCAACGGGTAGAAGTTGCCATGCCAGCCATGCCACGAGGCGAAATTGATTTCACTTGCCAATCAGGCGCCTACCGCGGTCGGATTGAGGTGATTTAGTAATCTAACCCAAAGCCTGGTCTAAATCGTGTTTCAAATCATCCAGTGCTTCAATTCCGACTGATAAGCGAATTAAGCTATCACTAATTCCCAGCGTTTCCCGTGTTTCTTTCGGAATAGAAGCATGAGTCATAATCGCTGGGTGCTCAATTAAACTTTCCACGCCCCCTAAACTTTCCGCTAATGCAAATAACTCGCAGCGTTCTAACATGCGCTTACTGCCGGTTAAATCAGTATTTAAAACGACCGTAATCATGCCGCCGAATGCTTTCATCTGCTGTTTTGCTAAAGCATGTTGTGGATGGGTGGCCAAACCCGGGTAAATGACTTTTTTTACACGTGGATCTTTTTCTAGCCAGGCCGCTAATTCCAGCGCATTTTGACAATGACGCTCCATGCGGACGGATAATGTTTTTAAGCCGCGTAAGGCTAAGAAGCTGTCAAAAGGTCCTTGAACACTACCGACCGCATTTTGCAAAAAACCCACCTGTTCGGCCAATGCTTTGTCACTCCCCACCACAGCGATTCCACCCACCATATCGGAATGACCATTTAAATATTTCGTGGCTGAATGAACCACAATATCAAATCCATAGTCGAAAGGTTGTTGTAATAAAGGGGTTGCAAAGGTGTTATCAACGACACTCAGCAACTGATGCTGTTTGGCAAATGCGGCGATAGTTCTTAAATCGATTAATTTTAATAATGGGTTAGTTGGTGTTTCTACCCAAATTAACCGCGTTTTAGGCGTTAAGGCATTGGCCAGTGCCTTGCTATCCATTAAATCGACAAATGAAACTGATAAGCCCGCTGAGCGTTTGCGTACTTTATCAAAAATACGATAGGTGCCGCCGTAGACATCGTCACACACAATCACATGATCGCCCGGGGATAATAATTCTAAGATCGTTCCGGTTGCGGCCATGCCCGATGCAAAAGCAAATCCTGCGATGCCACCTTCTAAGTCCGCGATACACGCTTCATAAGCCGTACGGGTTGGGTTGCGCGTGCGCGAATATTCATACCCTTGATGTTCGCCGGGACTTTTTTGCACGTAAGTCGATGTCGCATAAATCGGTGTCATGATCGCGCCGGTGCTGGGATCAGGCGTTTGTCCGGCGTGAATGGTGCGGGTGCTTAGCTCCCAATTTTTTTTCATACGGTATTTCCAGTCGCTTCATTGGCTAGTAAGTGATGTTCACGTAGCCACCGATCATCAGCGAATTTTGATAAATAATTGCGAATGCCATCCGGTAAGATGACCAAACAACGCTGTTCTGCTGATAATGATTGCGCCGCTTGTATAGCGGCATGCACGGCAGAACCACTGGAACCACCGGCTAATAAGCCTTCTTCTTTAATTAATCGCCGTGCCATGGTGAAAGAATCAGCGTCATTGATTTTAATGTATTCATCAATCAGTTGATTATCTAATACGTCCGGAAGGAAGTCGTAACCAATACCTTCGACTAAATAAGGAAACACTTCAGTGCCGCCGCCGAGAATGGAACCGTAAGGATCGACACCAATAATTTTGATGGCAGGGTTCACTTCTTTTAAGCGCTTTGCCACACCCGAAATCGTGCCGCCTGTGCCAACCCCCATTACGACCATATCTAATTTTGGGCCTAAATCCGCTAAGATTTCTTCTGCGGTCGTATTAAAGTGCGCGCCGGGATTAGCCGCATTACTGTATTGATCTAAAAAATGACAATTGGGTTTTTCTTTCGCAAAACGTTTTGCTAAAGAAAGGTGACTGTCGGGATGATCCCATTGGGCTTCTGTTGGCGTGCGATAAATGGTTGCGCCTAACGCTTCTAGCACCACTTGTTTTTCGCGACTCATTTTTTCCGGCATCGTGATAATAACCTTATAGCCTTTTACTGCGCCGACTAATGCCAAACCAATGCCAGTGTTGCCTGAAGTGGCTTCAACTAAGGTATCCCCTGGTTTAATACGTCCTTCGCGCTCGGCTTGTTCAATCATCGCAAGCGCAATGCGATCTTTGATCGAACCACCCGCACTTAAAAATTCGCATTTAGCATAGAGTTCACACTTTAAGGGTGCGCCAATACGCTTTAACGGCACAATGGGTGTTTTGCCAATAGCATCTAAAATGGATGGTAGTAACATAAGCTCCTAGTAACGAATGGCTGCCTGATAAGTGGGATAAGTTGTCATATGGCAAGAGTACGTATCGGTGTTAGGCGATAAATCCCCTTCCAAATAAATGGTTGCCGAGCGATTGCGCAGAATGCGCCCATTGCTTTCGATATGACAGAAATTTTTAATACGGTAATTGCGGTAAGTGTTATAGCGAGATTGATAAGAAACAAACTGCATACGCGATGCTTGGATTAAATAATTGTGGCCATACGTTAATGCAACCCAATAATTATCACCTCGTGCGATATCAAAAACATAAGGGAGGGTTTGGTTGTTATCAATATCACGAATTTCCAATGACCAAACCGGATCACCAATAAAGGAGGTTAAATGCGTGCGAATTTCAATCATTTGACCAAAAGGAGCATCGGGATTGGGGTTAGCAAAGAGCGGCAATGAACAAAGGGCCAAGCTAATCAAACTTAAGAATTTAATACGCAAACCTTGCATGGAATAGGCTCCTTCAAGCGATCATTCCATTCTAACCGAATTTTGCAAGCACTGTCATTCAACCGTCATTGAAAAGCTGTTTTTGTTTTGCAATGACGGCAGTTTAGTTATTTCTGTTTAAATTCTTTGAAAAACAAACAAACGGCTAAAACAAAAAAACCTAAAAACCAAATTAATGCCCATTCAGCCATATTTAAATTCATGAACTCAAAACCACGTTGTGTGCACTCAGCGGTGCCAGTAAAGACTTTTTGAATGACTTCATTGACTGGCAAGACTTGCATCATATATTGCAAGCTAGCGCCACATTCTGAATTGCCGGCGGGTGGAAAATGCTGCAGCCAAACTTGTCTGCCAGAAAAAAATAGACCCAGCGCCGAAACCAAGAAGCAGCTTAAGTTTATGATTATTCTACTTAAGTGTTTGCGGTGCCAGATAATTCCGGCTAAAAAAATGATTCCTAATACCCCAAATGTTATCCGTTGCAAGGTGCAAAGTGGGCACGGGGTCATGCCATCGACTAATTGAAAATAAGCGCTGGCGGAGAGTAGACCAACGATGATCAGGAAACTGATTAAATAAGTATTGCGCATAGTCATAATATTGTCCGTTTTATAAGCAATTTTCGCTGAACCAATTTTCGAGAATTAATTGTGCAGCGACTTGATCAACTTGTCCATCTTGCAATGCCTTAAATCCGCCCTGGTTAAAAAGGTGTTCGCGGGCCGCTTTGGTTGTTAAGCGTTCATCCATTGGGTAAACGGGTAAGGAATAGTGTTCTGCCAAACGGTTGGCAAATTCACGCACCGTTAACGTGATGGGTTGATCAGTACCATCCATATTGAGCGGAATACCGATAACAAATGCTTCGGGGCGCCAGGTTTTAATAAGGACATTAAATCGTTGCCAATCGGGCTCGCCTGCTTTTGCGGCTAACGTTTCCAATGGGCGTGCTGAGCGGGTAATGGTTTGGCCGATGGCCAAACCAATCCGTTTCAAACCAAAATCAATGCCTATCACAATTTTGGGAAGAGTGGTATTCATCATTACCTCAGTGTGCCGATGCGGCATCCCAATTGGGGCCAATGCCAATAGAAACTTCTAATGGTACATTTAAGGAGACTGCATTGACCATGTGCTCTTGAATGATTTGCGTAACGGTTGCCACGGCCTCATCTGCCACTTCAAAAACCAATTCGTCGTGCACTTGCATGATCATGCGCACGGGTGGTTTTTCTGTTTGAATCCAATGATCAATTCTAAGCATCGCCATTTTGATAACATCTGCCGCACTGCCTTGTAATGGTGCGTTAATCGCAGCGCGTTCCGCCGCTTTTTGGCGCATCATTTGACTGGAATTAATATCGGATAAATATAAACGTCGACCCCAAATGGTTTCCACAAAGCCGCGTTCATGCGCTTTTGCGCGTGTATCTTCCATGTATTTTAATACCAGCGGGTAACGTGCAAAATACCGATCGATATAAGCTTGTGCTGAATGACGATCAATACCTAATTGTTGCGTTAAACCAAATGCCGACATGCCGTAAATTAAGCCGAAATTAATGGCTTTGGCATTGCGCCTTAAATCGCTAGTTACTTGATCGAGTGGCACATCCCAGACTTCGGAAGCGGTGGCGGTGTGCACATCAATTTTTTCTGCAAAAGCACGACGTAACCCTAAATCACCTGATATATGTGCCATGAGGCGTAATTCAATTTGTGAGTAATCGGCGCTCACGATCTGAAACCCTTTTGGCGCAATAAATGCTTCGCGAATTTTACGTCCTTCTGGCGAACGCACTGGAATATTTTGCAAATTAGGTTCGGAGGAAGATAAACGTCCCGTGGCAGCGCCCGTTTGGTTATACGATGTGTGCACGCGTTTCGTAGCAGGATTGATTTGTGCAACTAAGCGCGAAGTATACGTTGAAATTAATTTGCTTAAGCCGCGGTATTCAATAATGTGATTAGGCAGTGCAAAATCGCGCGCTAATTCTTGTAATACAGATTCCGCAGTGGAAGGCTGTCCTGTCGGCGTTTTGCTGATAACTGGTAATTTTAATTGATCAAACAAAATAGCTTGTAATTGTTTTGGAGAATTTAAATTAAAAGGACCGCCTGCTAATTCAAATGCTTCTTGTTCCAATTCATTTAAACGCTTTTGTAAATTTTTACCGTGTTCTTCTAGTAACACAGGATCAATTAATACGCCTTGTCGTTCCATGCGCACTAAAACAGGTACTAGCGGCATTTCAATTTGTGAAAAAATATGCAGTAAACCGCTTTCTTTTTGAATGCGCGGGAATAAGGTTTGATGCAATTGCAAGGTGACATCGGCATCTTCCGCTGCATAATGCGCGGCTTTTTCAATTTCAATTTGATTGAAGGTTAATTGTTTACTTCCTTTTCCTGCAATCTCTGTAAACGTCACCGGACGATGGCCTAAATATTTCAGCGATAAAGAATCCATATCATGCGCATTGCTTGCGCTGTCTAAAACGAAAGATTGCAGCATGGTGTCAAAGCCAATGCCTTGCATGTGAATGTCATCGTTGGCTAATACTTCCGCATCATATTTTAAATTTTGACCGATTTTAATGTGGTTAGGATCTTCTAATAATGGTTTTAAATGCGCATACACGGTGGCTTTGCTAAGTTGTGAGGGCGCGCCTAAATAATCATGTCCAAATGGTACATAAGCAGCTTGTCCTTTTTCCGTTGCAAACGACAGACCAACGACTCTCGCATCCATGTAATTAAGACTGGTTGTTTCAGTATCGAAAGCAAATATTTTTGCGGCGGTTAAACGATCGACCCATTTTTTTAAAGCCGTCTCATCTAAAATCGTTTCATAACCGGGATGATAATGCGCTAACTCGGGTGCTTTAGGTTGCTTCGCTAACATTTCTGCCAACCAAGCTTTAAATTCCATTTGCCGAAATAAGGTAATGAGCTCAGCTTGATCTGCCGTTTTCACGTGTAATTCTTGCAAGGTAAATGGCAGCACGACATCGCATTTGATGGTGACGAGGCTTTTGGTCAGTGGCAGTTGCGCCAGTGTATTGCGTAAGTTTTCACCGACCTTACCCGTGATACTCCCCGCCGCATTGACGATGGCATCTAGTGAACCATAAGCAGTAAGCCATTTTTCTGCCGTTTTTGGGCCAACCATGGGCACGCCGGGAATGTTATCGGACGTATCACCCACTAGCGTTAAGTAATCGATGATGAGATCAGGCGGTACGCCAAATTTGGTTTTAACGTTTTCAGGATTTAAAATCGTATTATTCATCGTGTTGATGAGCGTGACATGTTCATTGACCAATTGCGCTAAATCTTTATCACCTGTTGAAATTAAGACATTCGCTTCTTTTGCTGCTTGTTTTGCGAGTGTTCCGATCACATCATCGGCTTCTACCCCATCAACCGTTAAAATGGGAATGCCAAATGCTTTAATGATGGCATGAATGGGTGCAATTTGCTGCGACAGTGCAGATGGCATGGCTTCTCGGGTGGCTTTATAGGCAGGATAAAGCTCATCGCGGAAGGTTTTTGCCTTTGTGTCAAACACCACGGCCATGTGCGTTGGCTGATAATCATTTATCAGCTTTTTCAGCATGTTAATCATCCCATAAACGGCACCGGTTGGCATGCCGGTTGAGTTGGTAAGATTAGGAAGCGCATGAAATGCACGATAAAGATACGATGAGCCATCCACTAAAATAATGGGTTTTGAAACATCTGACATGAGTTTTCCTGGCAACTGATAAAGTGAGGGTTGAGAATAATATATCCAGTGCACTTCGAAAAGCGAAGTGTAATGGATATGCACTTATTTTTATGAATGGGGCGAAGATCGCATCTTGAAGCATGGAGGGTATATAGGACGTGGCATAAAGTTGACTTGTTTTTGCTCGCATTGGCGTGTTTTTTCATTATAATCAAAGCAGGTTAAAGAAATATTCGACAGGGAGTTCGTATGGTTCGCCTTTTTGTTATTTTGCTTGGTATCGCTTTCATTTTTACTGGTGTCGCTGGTTTTTTGCCCAACATGATGGATGGCGGCTTACTTTACGGCTACTTCTATGTTGATGCATCTCAAAACATTGTGCACTTGGTTACCGGTTTATTAGCCATCATGGCTGCTTCCAGTACAGAAGCTTCCCAAAATTTTTGCAAGTTATGCGGTTTACTGTATGCCTTTTTTGCAGTCTGCGGCTTTACTGGTCAAAGTAATTGGGCCTTTACCAATTTCAACCTTGCTGACAATGTTTTAAACACAGCAATCTCAACCTTGACCCTATACTTTGGTTTTGCTTTTAAGCGCTAGTCATTATAGGATCGGCATACCACTTGGATGACTTTTATCGCGACGGCTTTGCCGCTCGCGTTCCTCTACCTATCACTTTGCTGAATTAAAGTGCAATGGCTAGCATGATACACCTTAAAAAGCGAAATCGCATTTTGAGTGTGAGTGGTATATACCCATTACACTTCAAAACGCGAAGCGTAATGGGTATAGGCCCATGTTTTTATGAGCGGTGCGAATAAATTCGCACCGCTCACCAAAGGGGTGAATCGCGATTCTCCCCTTTGGAAACCCCATCGCGTAGGGAGCACTTCAAGATGCAAAAATCGCATCTTGAAGTGTGAGTGGTATATACAATTACGTAGCAGTGTCAATCGAGACCTGAATGGAGTTACCTGTGAGCGAACCTCTGTGGGACAAATGCTTAACTGCGCTAGCAAGTGAATTCCCGCAACAACAATTCAATACGTGGATAAGGCCCTTACAAGCAGAATACGGTGAGGGTAAATTGACATTGCTAGCACCGAATCGGTTTGTTTTAGATTGGATCGTGCAGCGTTTTTTAGCGCGCATTAATGAATTGGTCCAAGAATTTGCAACCGGCGATATGACGCCAGTGGTGAGTTTAGAAATTGGTAGTAAAGCGGCCGCAGCCCTCACTCGCGAAGCACCGGGTGCGATGCAAGCAGCCCCGCAAGCAGCACAATCTGCTGCGCCGGCTAATACCAAAATGGCTTTTGGTCACACGGATACAAAAACGCATCAAAGTAATTTAAATCCGAATTTTACCTTTGAAAATTTTGTGGAAGGTAAATCGAACCAATTGGCCAAAGCGGCTTGTTTGCAAGTGGGTTGTCATCCAGCCGTTGCTTATAATCCCCTCTTTTTATACGGTGGCGTGGGTTTAGGTAAAACACATTTAATGCATGCCATTGGCAATCAAATCATGCGTGATAATCCAAAAGCACGGGTTTTATATTTGCATTCCGAGCGTTTTGTCGCGGACATGGTGAAAGCGTTGCAAACCAACGCGATGAATGAGTTTAAACGCTACTATCGCAATGTGGATGCACTCTTAATTGACGACATTCAATTTTTTGCCGGTAAAGATCGGACTCAAGAAGAATTTTTCCATACGTTTAATGCTTTATTGGAAAGTCAGCAGCAAGTCATTTTAACCTGCGATCGTTATCCAAAAGAAATCAATGGCGTCGAAGAGCGCTTAAAATCCCGCTTTGGTTGGGGATTAACGGTTGCGGTGGAGCCACCGGAACTGGAAACGCGAGTGGCTATTTTGATGAGTAAAGCGGAACTTGCGAATATTGTGTTGCCGTATGAAGTGGCATTCTTTGTGGCAAAACGCATTCGCTCGAATGTGCGTGAATTGGAAGGTGCTTTAAAACGCATTATTGCCAATGCGCATTTTACGGGTAAAGCGATTACTTTGGATTTTGTCAAAGAAGCGCTGCGTGATTTACTCGCCTTGCAAGATAAGCTAGTTACCATTGAAAATATTCAACGCACCGTGGCTGAATATTACAAAATTAAAGTGGCTGATTTATTATCGAAACGCCGTAATCGTTCTATTGCGCGTCCGCGGCAAATTGCGATGGCACTTGCGAAAGAGTTAACGAATCATAGTCTTCCTGAAATTGGCGATGCCTTTGGTGGACGTGATCATACGACCGTATTGCACGCTTGCCGCATGATTCAAGAATTAAGGCAAACCGATGCTGATATTGAAGAAGATTATACGAATTTACTGCGTATCTTAACGACCTAAAGAGGACCGCATGGATATCATTGTACAGCGCGAATTACTGTTAAAACCCTTGCAAGCATTAAGCGGCATTGTGGAGAAAAAACAAACCTTACCACTACTTGCGAATGTGTTGTTATCCATTAAAGACAACCAATTGTGGTTAACCGGTACGGACATGGAAATCGAATTAATCGGTTTTGTGCCGATTATCGAGCAACAAGCCGGTGGTGCTACGACCGTTTCAGCCCGTAAATTATTTGATATTTGCCGTGCTTTACCGGAAGGCTGTCAAGTGCGTTTGCTGCTTGAAAAAAACCATTTAATCGTGCGTGCGGCGGATAGTAATTTTAAATTAAACACGTTGCCCGCGGATGAATTTCCGAATTTAGAAGATTGCGAATACCGTGTGCAATTTTCATTAAAACAAGCCGCTTTGAAAAATTTATTCGCGCGCACTTATTTTGCAATGGCGCAACAAGATGTGCGGCATTATCTAAATGGCACGTATTTGGATATTGGAAAACAATCAATTACTTGTGTGGCTGCAGACGGCCACCGTTTAGCGCTAGCGGCATTAGAAGATGAGGCCCTGGGCGATACGAGCGCACGCGTGATCGTGCCGCGTAAGAGTGTTTTGGAGCTTATACGTTTGTTGGCATCGGAAACGGACCAAGCTGTGACGCTTTATTTGGCGGATGCGCGGTTTCGCATGGTGACGAATGATTTTATTTTTACCTCCAAACTGATTAATGCGCAGTACCCAGATTATACGCGCTTAATTCCTCGTGGCACGACGGTGGCGTTAGGAGATCGAGATGCGATTAAACAAGCATTAACGCGCGCTTCGATTCTTTGTAATGAAAAATTCCGTGGTGTGCGGTTTCAAATTGAACCGAATGCATTGCGTATTTCTGCGAATAATGCGGACCAAGAGCATGCGGAAGAGGCACTCGGTGTGGATTATGCCGGGGAGAAAATGGAAATTGGATTTAATGTCGCTTATTTGCTGGATATTGTCTCTGCTATTGCGACTAAAACCATTCGCTTTGTGTTCACAGGGCCGGGTGATGGCGTGTTAATTGAGCCGGCAGAAGGTGATGTTGGGCGTTACGTGGTTATGCCATTAAGGCTTTAGATAAAGCCAATTCCGTTACTTAGAAGACTTCGTCCCGCGGCTTGACCGCGGGGCCGCAAGTTTAGTCCTAACCCAGTCTAAGCATAGTCGTATTTTCCCCAGTTTTATTTGTCTTTGCTCTACTCATGCCTCTACGCATGAGATTAAAACCTCATGGATTTTGCCTTACATTTACTGCAGCGAGATTAATACCAGTCAGGCTAATATCAGCGGTTGATGGTAATTCTACGGCTTGTTTGAGACATTCCTCAGGGTTTTTCTTAGGCTCTTCCCAACCGAGGTTATGTGCAACCTTCTGGGCTATATCGATGGACAAAAGGCTAAAATAACTGTGTCGATTTGCCCGCTCAGTAAACAAGAGAGAAGTTTTTTGAGATTGAATATCTTTATTGAGTTGGTTTAACGACTGCCTAAAGATAGTGCCAAACATCATCATTAGAATTGATTTAATGGTCATATCGGATTTATTTTTCATGTAAGGATCAAAAAATAAATCCTTATAGATAGCCGTTGCATCGCGAGGGTGAAAAAGGTTTATAAATTCAGGTCGGATGTTCTGAAAAAACAATTGAAGAAGTCTATCATGAGGGTCAAATTCATCAGTAAAATGAGCAATGGCGGCGGCTAAGCCGAATGCAATGTTTTTCTTAATTTCTCGTCGACCTTGATCAAATTTTAATGAAGAAATGAATTTTATAACAGACGGGAGAAGTTTTTTCGCTTTCTCTTGTTCTTTGTACGGCTTTATTGCATCAATAGTTTGAGTTAAGGTTGCTTCTGCATCTGCTTTGCCTACAAGCGCATGCAGAGAGTATGTATGTTGTAAGAAATGGCGATGGCTTTCTATTTTATAGACTAGATAAGCAATAAGAAAAATAATACCTTCTTGTTGACGCACATCTAGTTGGTCAAGCAAACGGAAATCGAGTGTGCTTAGCGGCGATGCAGAATGGTTATCATTTAAATTTTGAATAATTCTAGCGGCAAGATGTGCTGGTAATGAGCCTCTATGGATTTTATATAATTTGTTTGTGCTATATAAATTATTAATTTCGTCCGTAAGCTTGCCAATAATGCCAGCACGACTGACTAGCAGTGGTTTTTTCTTAAAAAAGTGACGAAACATGTTTTTAGTTTGCCCCTCGTTATTTTTGTCTACTTTATGACCATAAACGCTATTTTGCAAGGATTTTTACCTGTTGATTTATTGAGCTTTCCCCCTAATCAAGAGATACGTATACTGAGTTAACTTTAAAACAACCAAGCTCTCTTCTCCTCAGTATCGGAGAAAAGGATTGGGGAATGAGGGGTGTGACCGGGGCTGCTAAATCTCGACTGCCCGCCCCTAACCTCTCTCGCCTGCGGGCGTTGAGGCTCTTATAACTTGTTGATATATATAATTTATGCCAATTTCTTTATTACGTTTAAATCAGTTTCGTAACTTTAGTACGGCAGAAATCACGCCTTGTGAAATAGGCTTCAATATTCTTTGTGGCAATAACGGTAGCGGTAAAACCAGCTTATTAGAAGCAATTTACTATTTAAGTCATGGTCGATCATTTCGCGCTAGTGTAGGAAAGCGTTTAATTCAACACCATGAAGATAAATTTTCTATTTTTTCTCAAATAGTTAATCCGCAAGGTGTTACTTTTCCAGTGGGTTTGGAAAAGGATCAACACGGTGGGCAACGTTCTCGTGTCGATGGTGAAGACGCTGACAGTATTGCCAGTATTGCGGCTCACCTCCCCGTCCGATTAATTAATTCACAATCCCACAATATTTTTGAAGCAGGCCCTAATTATCGCCGACGTTATGTGGACTGGGGCCTGTTTTACTCTTTTGACGGGTTTTTAGCCTGTTGGCGCCAATATGAGCGTGCTTTAAAGCAACGCAATGCATTATTGAAAACTCGTCGCCCAGCCCCAGAATTAGCGGCTTGGACCGATGCTTTAATCACGCATGGCATGGTTTTAGATGGTTATCGACGCCAATATGTTGTTTCTCTTAATAAATATTTACAGCCGTTAATTACTGAGTTGTTAAATACCGATGATATTACTTTAGATTATGATGCAGGTTGGGAATCGAGCGCTGATTTTGCCACCGCATTAGCTGTTTTAACCACCGATGAATGGCGGGCTGGGTTCACCTTGGCGGGCCCTCACAGAGCCGATTTGCTGATCTACAAGGCCGGCGTGCCTGTCCAACATATTTTGTCACGGGGACAGCAAAAGCTATTGATTTGTGCTATGATTATTGCCCAAGGGATGCTGTTATCTGCCGAAGTAAATCGCTCATTAATCTATCTTATTGATGATTTACCCGCTGAGCTGGATCAAATCAGTAAACAGAAGCTCATTACCCTATTAACGAAGCAACAAACCCAAGTTTTTATCACAGCGATTGATAGTGCCAGTATTACGAATGATCTTACGCACCATCCCGCTGTAACCAGTAAAGTGTTTCACGTGGAACATGGCGTCGTGAACCAGGAGACGCAAGCCTTAAGTGCAGGAGTAGATTTGTGACGAATAATACCGCTGAAAACTATGATTCCTCTAAAATCAAGGTCTTAAAAGGCCTAGATGCTGTTAGAAAACGTCCCGGAATGTATATTGGTGACACAGATGATGGCACCGGTTTGCATCATATGGTGTTTGAGCTGGTCGATAATTCGATTGACGAGGCCTTAGGTGGTTACTGTGACACCATTTGGGTCACCATTCACACCGATGAATCCGTTAGTGTTAAAGACAATGGACGCGGCATCCCCGTTGATATCCATCCAGAAGAAGGCCGCTCCTCTGCCGAAGTCATTATGACCGTACTGCACGCAGGCGGTAAGTTTGATAATGATTCTTATAAGATTTCTGGCGGTTTGCACGGTGTGGGTGCTTCTGTGGTTAATGCATTATCGGAAGAACTGCACTTAGTTATCCGTATTAACGGCAAAGTTCACGAACAATATTACACTATGGGCGATCCTAGAGCGCCTTTAGCGGTCGTAGGAGAAACGACTGAGCGTGGAACTGAAATTCGGTTTAAACCCAGCTCCACCATCTTTAAAAACATTGAATTCAAATATGAAATTCTCGCCAAGCGCTTGCGTGAGCTCGCCTTTTTAAATACGAGTGTGCGTATTTATCTGCAAGATGAACGTGCTGGTAAGTCTGACAATTTTGAATATGGCAGTGGCTTAAAAGGCTTTGTAGAAGACTTAAACCGAAATAAATCCGTTATTCATCCTAAAATTTTCTATTTTGTAGCAGAGAAAGATCGCGTAACGGTGGAAATTGCGCTGCAGTGGAATGACACTTATCAAGAGAAGCTATTTTGTTATACGAACAACATTCCGCAACGCGATGGTGGTACTCACCTTGCGGGTTTTCGTAGTGCTCTAACCCGTATCCTGAATAACTACATAGAAAAAGAAGGTTATAGCAAGAAAGAGAAAGTCTCGACGTCTGGCGAAGATCTTCGCGAAGGTTTGACAGCGGTCTTGTCTGTTAAAACGCCCGATCCTAAATTCTCCTCACAAACTAAAGATAAATTAGTTTCATCAGAAGTAAAATCCATCGTTGAATCACTGATGGGCGACAAATTCCCAGATTATTTACTGGAAAATCCACAGGATGCTAAATGCATCGTGAATAAGGTTATCGAGGCGGCTCGTGCTCGTGAAGCGGCTCGAAAAGCACGCGAATTAACCCGGCGTAAAAGCGCATTGGATATCGCAGGATTGCCCGGTAAATTAGCGGATTGCCAAGAAGAAGATCCAGGTAAGTCTGAATTGTACTTGGTAGAGGGTGACTCGGCAGGTGGATCGGCTAAGCAAGCGCGTAATCGTGCAACGCAAGCGGTATTGCCCCTTAAAGGTAAAATCTTAAATGTTGAAAAAGCCCGCTTTGATAAACTTGTTTCCTCAGCGGAGTTAATTTCCTTAATCACAGCCTTAGGTTGTGGAATTGGTCGTGACGAATACACGCCAGAGAAAGCGCGCTATCACAGCATTATCATCATGACTGACGCCGACGTTGACGGATCGCACATCCGCACGCTCCTTTTGACCTTTTTTTATCGTCAAATGCCAGAATTGATCGAAAAAGGATACATTTATATCGCGCAGCCACCTTTGTTCAAAGTGAAAAAAGGAAAGAGTGAGCGTTATGTAAAAGATGAAAAAGCCTTAGAAGAAATGCTAATGCAATCTGCTTTGGAAGATGCGGCATTTGCGCCTGGGGATGGCTCGCGTTTAAGTGGTGAAGTGTTAGAAGCGTTAGTGAAAGAGTATTTCAGTATTCGCCATCTCACGCAGCGCATTGCTAAGCGTTACCCAGAAGATTTCATTAAGCGGTTAATGTTTGCGCCCCAAATCACAGAAACATTGCTTAGCGATCGTTCTGCAATGCAAGCATGGATTGAGCCCTTTGTTGCCGATTTAAATGCTGTCGGTGGCGGCGCTGCTTACTATGAAATGGAGTTGGTCGAAGATTTGGAACGCCATTGGTGGTTACCCAAGGTCATTATTACCAACCACGGTGTTAAGCACGAGTATGTCGTCAATAAAGACTTCTTCTTCCTGCAAGACTACAAGCGCCTTGCTGAGTTTGGTGAAAAATTACATCAATTGACTAAAGGTGACGCCATCGTTAGTCGTGATGATAAACAACAAAGCGTTGCTACTTTTGAGGCAGCAGTGGATTGGCTGATCAATGAAGCGAAAAAAGGCCAAGCGATACAACGCTATAAAGGATTGGGTGAAATGAACCCCGAGCAATTGTGGGAAACCACGATGGATCCAACGCGTCGTGTATTGCTGCAAGTTAGAGTGGAAGACGCAGTGGCGGCTGATCAAATTTTCACCACCCTGATGGGCGATGAAGTAGAGCCGCGTCGTCAGTTTATCGAAACAAATGCGTTAGATGTGACTAATCTAGACGTCTAACCCATCTAGGCTCCCCCTCCCTGGACATGGGAGGGGGATTTGGAAGTGAGTGGAGAGAAGAGCGTTAAAAGCTGTTTTGTCTTAAGTCCTATCCCGCTTGCCAGAGAGAAATAAGGGATTCCCCATGCGCACCTTTACTCATGCTATCACTCGTCAACCTAGCCGCAGTTTCGTAAACGCCTTATCCATGCACCCTAACCTACCTAAGCCCAACTATGAACGCGCCCTGCAAGAACACACCGCATATACTCACGGTTTGGAAGCCATGGGGTTGAATGTCATCGTGTGCCCTGCGGATGAGCGTTTCCCTGATGGGAATTTTGTAGAAGACACCTTCTTAATTTTAAACCGCGATCTGTTGATCGAATTAAACCCTGGCGCAAAATCACGCGCTGGCGAGCCCATGAGTCTTACCCCTTGGATACCCACGGATATTCTGAAAAAAACGCTTAGCAAGCAAAATACGATGGATGGCGGTGATGTTTTAGTGGATGGTAAAGTCATTTACGTTGGCTTATCCAAGCGCACGCAATCAGCCGCCGTTGATGAATTAGAGCACTTCGTAAAAAACTCGGGATATGACGTGGTTCGCTTACCCGTTCCGGAAGGGTTACATCTTAAAAGCGGCATGACGGCGTTAAAACCCAATCACTTTATCATTCAAGCATCATTTCTTCCGGTAATAATCGAATTAAAGAAAACACACCCTAACTGTGATTATTTCGTTGTGCCTGCCAACGAAAACCATGCGGCCAATGTTTTACCGGTTAATGGCAAAATCATGATCCCAATGAACTGTCCGGAAACAAAAGCCTATATACAAACCCTATATCCATCCAATGCCATTTTAGAAATGGACACAAGCGAGGTGCAGCTTGTCGATGGCGCATTAACGTGCGGTAGTCTACTTTTTAACTCGAGTTTGGCTATTTAATTCAGCGGTAAGTTATCCTCAATTCCCATGCTAAAAAGCGTGGGCAAGTCAATTTTGCTCAAGTTCAAATAAGATATAATAATAGAACGATTAGCGAGCAGCGAATTGAAAATATAAACATTTTTTATATTTTTGGGAGTGCTTTTCGAGGGGGGATATCCCAGCGTGAAGCACGAATGGTATCTGCATGGCACATTATCTAAATAATTTTTTTCAACCCCATTCCATTGCTGTTATTGGCGCAAGCGACAGACTGAATGCGGTTGGAACGAAAGTATTTAAAAATTTAGCGCAAGGCCAGTACGTTGGAAAATTGTATGCGGTTAATCCCAAACATGCTCGTGTTCAAAACCAAAGGTGTTTTTCTTCTGTTAAAGCAATTAAAGACAATATTGATCTTGCCATTATTACAACGCCTAATCATACCGTGGAAAAAATTCTTAAAGAATGTGGTGAAAAAAATATTCGCGCAGCGGTTATTATCTCTTCAGGATTTAGTGAAATAGGAAAAACGGGCAAGGAATTAGAAGATAATATTTTAAAAATAGCTAAGCAATATCATATTCGGTTAATTGGGCCAAACTGCTTAGGGATTATGCGCCCACATTTAAAAATGAATGCCACATTTGATAATAATTTTGCATCGTCAGGTGGTATTGCACTCATTTCACAGTCAGGGGCAATTTGCGCGGCGATTTTAGATTGGGCAGTGAATAAGAAAATTGGTTTTTCATCGTTAATATCGCTGGGAAATGGGGCGGACGTCGATTTTGGTGATGTATTAGATTATTTAGCGACTGATATAAAAACGAAAAGTATTTTGTTGTACATAGAAGGGATAAAAAATGCCAGGCGTTTCATGAGTGGACTTCGTACTGCCGCACGGAATAAACCGGTCATTGCTATAAAAGGAGGAATAAATCAACAAGGTTCGCGCGCTGCTTTATCTCATACCGGCGCTATTATTGGAGATGATGACGTATTTGATGCTGCTTTGAAACGAGCAGGTGTAATAAGAGTAGCGGCTATTGATGAACTGTTCGCTGCGGCTGAAATCCTTTCTAGCAGTCATTATCAAGTGAAAGGCAATCGGTTAATGGTGATTACAAATGGAGGTGGCGCAGGTGTGATGGCGGCTGATCATGCCTCTAAACGCAACGTTTCATTGCCTGAATTAAGCCAAAAAGCGCTAGAAAGCCTTAACCAAGTTCTTCCTTTGCAATGGTCACATCAAAATCCAGTCGATATCATTGGCGATGCAACGCCTCAGCGTTATCATTCCGCTCTTCAGATTTGTTCAAACGAGGCAGTTGATGGAATATTAACAATTCTCGTCCCCATTGCCATGACGTATCCAATGCGCGTTGCGAAACAAATTATTCAAGACTCGAAACAGTCAAAAAAAATTGTTTTAGCTTGTTGGATGGGAGAAAAACAAGTTAAAACCTCTTGGAAGTTGTTTGAAAAGCATAAAATACCTTGTTTTGACACACCGGAAAAAGCCATTTCTGCTTTTTCCTATTTATCGGATTATCACGGCAATAAACAGTTACTCCTTCAAATACCCAAACCCTTTTCACCGCAACCTAAGCCAGATATTGCAGCCGCGCGTTCGATAATTGAATCAACATTATCTGCAAATAGAAAAGTTTTGACCGCAATGGAATCTAAAAAAATATTAAAAGCATTTTTAATACCCGTTGCAGAAGCTAAGGAAGCAAAGACAAAAGATGAGGCGATCGCCATTGCTAAAACGCTGGGTTTTCCGTTGGCAATGAAAATTAATTCGCCGGATATTAGCCATAAACAAGAAGCTCATGGCGTCGCATTGAATATCACCAATGAGCAAACAGTAAAAGAAACATTCGAAAAATTAATTAATTCTGCTAAACAAATCTACCCTAAAGCGACCATTTTAGGTGTAACACTGGAACCGATGATTAAGAGTTTTAATGACCGTGAATTAATGGTGGGAATTGTGAATGACAACGTATTTGGGCCTGTCATCAGTTTTGGATCAGGTGGCACGTTTGTTGAAGTTAACAAAGACCGTGCGCTTGAACTCCCACCATTAAATAAATTACTGATAGAAAGGTTAATTTCTCGAACAAAAATAGCAAAAGTATTAGGTCAATTTCGCAATTTTCCGCCTGCAAACATTGATGCGGTAATAAACATTTTATTGCAAGTTTCGGAAATGATAAGTGCATTACCTGCTATTAAAGAGATGGATATCAATCCGCTTATTGTTAATGATAAAAATGCAATAGCGGTGGATGCCAGGATTATTATCCACAGCATAACACTGCCTCGGCCCTACTATCATATGGCAATACATCCATACCCTGACCATTTAATTTCAAATTTTACCGTAGAAAACAAGCAAATCACGCTACGACCTGTTCGACCAGAAGATGCCGAATTAGAACAAGCATTCATTCGTGATTTGTCTGAGCAATCCAAGTGTTTTCGCTTTATGGAAAATATCAATGAATTATCTCAAGCGATGTTAATTCGATTTACACAAATTGATTATGATAAAGAAATGGCGCTGATTGCAGCTTATAAAGAAGACAATAAAAATGAAAAAATTATTGGCATTTCACGCTATGTAATTAATCCAGATGGAGAAACAGCGGGGTTTACAATTGTTGTTGCGGATGCATGGCACCATAAAGGAATTGGAGCAAAATTATTATCATCACTATTAAGCATCGCAAAAGATAGGGGAATCCTATCTTTTGCGGGGGTTGTTCTTCCTGATAATAAGCCGATGTTAGCACTCGCTAAAAAACATGGATTTTGCATTTCTAATAGTGATGATCTTACCGTCAAATTTATTAAAATGACTCTAAAATAAGCGGATTAGAAAGCCGCTCAGGAATGAATGCCTAAGGAATTCAACAAAGAATAAACCCTATCAGGAAATAATTTCTTGATAGCTTTTTAGTTCATGGCGAAGTAACCTAGCGGGACTTACACATTGAGTTTAACTGGACGGACGTCGAGGTAAGAATGGCAGAGTCTTTATCAGCACAAGAAGAACAAAAAAACCAACAAGGATTGCTAGAACAATATGCGAGTGCTACCAAAACAAAAGTAGTCTCAAGTCCCGCTGATTTAGATTGTAAAGATAAAGTGATGGATGAAATGTTCGCGTGGTGTCGTGAACAAAATCATATTATTGTCTTAAAAAGCGGTATTATTCTTTCTTCCCAACCCACTTCCCGCACCGTTCAAAATTGCAAATCGCTCTTACTCAGCAAGGGCATTCATCCAGGCCAAGTGTATGGCGCAACAGAAGCATTAATTCGTTTATTAATGGCAAGCGGCAATGAAAATACCCTTTCACGTCGTCATAAAGGTGAAACCGTCATTTCATTTAGTGACCAGCAACGTCATTTACGTGAATTAGTGTTTGAAGCGGTCAGGCAAAACGTTAGTGATATTCACATTCAAGTGAGACAAACCTATACAAAAATTCGCATGCGCCAACACGGTGAATTACGTATTTATGCGGAATGGTCTGAAAAACTAGGTCGAGAAATTGCTTCTGTTGCCTTCAACAAAGAAACTGATCATGCGACATCACACTTTAATCCATTAGTGCCACAAGATGCGTCTATGCCGCTTAAAATGGATGGTCGTGACATTCGGCTGCGTTTAGCAAGCGTACCTGCGCATGGTGGTTTTGATATGGTCATGCGGATTCTGACAACGGGCGATGATCATACTAAATCATTAGAAGAATTAGGTTACACGCCAAAACAAATTGAAATTATTAAAATGGCAATGAAATTACCGTTTGGCGCCATCATTGTTGCAGGCCCCACGGGCGCTGGTAAAACGACAACACTCGCCAGTTGCATGGAGATGGTGGAGTCCACACAAAAATTATACTCCATAGAAGATCCTGTGGAAAAATTGGTTGAAGAAGCAACGCAAGTGCCCGTCAATACTGAAAAAGAAGATCGTGGTTTTGCGAGCATGGGTCGCGCTGCGTTACGGATGGACCCTGATGTCATCATCCTTGGCGAAATGCGCGATGAGGATACGGCACGCGTTATGGTGCGCGCTTCTATCACCGGGCACTTGGTGTTAACAACCCTTCACACTAACCGTGCAACAGCCATCGTCACCCGTTTAGTCGACATGGGTATTTCACCTGCTTTATTGAGCGATAGCAGTGTTTTACGTTGTTTAATGTGCCAACGTTTAATTGCAAAAGTTTGCCCAGATTGTGCAGTACCACTGCGCGCTTCTGTAAAGCATCAACCCTACATGGCCGATTGGGAGGCCGTTTTAGGCAAAGACATTTTAGATCGTGCCAAAGCGCGCGGCATCGGCTGTTTGAAATGCAATCGCTCGGGTGTCGGTGGCCGCATTGTGGTAGCTGAGGTCATTTGGGTTGATGAAGAAGGAAGGCAATTCATTCAAAAATGCGATACCCTTAACTGGGAAAAATACCTGAAAGAAAATGGCTGGATGGATTTTAGAGACCGTGCTATTGATCTTATCCAACAAGGATTATGTGACCCGTTCGATGCTGAAAAAGTCGTCGGCCCCATCAATCCCGCCACTCAAGCAAGGACTTTTCGTTACACGTAATGATAGGCAAAAACCATATGGAAATATCTTTCGATATTGTCACAGAATATACGCAACGCATTACCCGCCCTTTTAAATATTGGCAATTCGGCAACAAAGCACAACTCGCCTTTTTAGAAGATTTATATTTGCTAATCAACGATGGTATTCCCGCAAATCGCGCCATTGAATTAATGGGTCAAGCATCACAAGGTTTGCAGCGCGAAGTGGCTTTATCCATTGCCAATAAAATTGCCGAAGGTCAACCCTTAGCAGACGGCATGATGGATTGGTTTGCACCGAACGCCGTTGAAATTATTCGTGTGGGTGAATCGGGCGGTGCATTAGCGCAAACCATTCAATCAGCGATTAATATGCTTTCGCAACAAGGCATTGCCATGGGTGCTTTTATTAGCGCTGTCTCCTACCCTTTACTCGTCTTATCCATCGCCTGCGTTGTGATCGTTTATTTGAATAATTCGGTATTAACGCAGTTCGAAATGATTAAACCCATGGATCAGTGGCCTGAAGCAGGACGGCGATTAGTCGCGCTCGGTAGCTTCATTAAAGCGTGGTGGTGGATGGCTATTTTTATGGTGATTGCCACTATTATTTTCTTTCGACGCGTGTTGATAAATTTTACTGACGAGTTGCGTTCTTTATTAGACTCTGTTCCGCCCTTTTCTTTATATCGTCGTTTGGTCGCAGCACGTGTGCTTGAAACTTTAGGTTTGTTAGTGGCAAACGGTGTGGTTTTTAAATCAGCCATTAAAATTATGCAATATCAAGCAAACCCCTACGCCCTGTCGCATTTGAGTAAAATGGAACATTTGTTAAGTATGGGTAAAACCAATATTGCTGATGTGCTAGACACCGGCTTAATTGATACCAAGGATTTAATGCGTCTGCGCGTCATGGCGGAAGTAAAGGGATTTGAACATGGTTTAATGCGCATGGGTGTGCGCGGTGCTGAGCAGTCAACCGCCACGTTAAAACTCATTGCGCGAATGACAGGTGGTGCTTTGTTGGTACTCGGTGGTTTGATGATTATTATTATCATCCAAGGTATTTACATGACCGGCATGTCGCTCGGAAGTTAAGCGGAGCCATTATGCGGTTTAATAAAACGCAACAACGCGGCCTTAGCTTGCCAGAACTCTTGTTAGTGATTGTAATTGGCATGAGCATTTCGTATATGAGCATCCGTCAATATAGGATTTGGCGAAACGATGCAGATGCGTCAGCCGTACGTGAAAATATCGATACCATCATGCAGGCAATGGCAAAGTATTATCGCCAAAATTGTTATGGCTCTACAAACCCGACGACAGCAGCGGTGACACCGGGTACTTTGAATCCTAATTATGTGCCCACTCCTACTAATACCGTTCCCATTAACATAATCACTGAATTAAAAGGCAATCACTTATTACCCAATGCTTTAGCTTTCAATCCTTTACTCAATCAAACTGCTGGTAATCCATTAACGGGCTACGTTGCTCAATTTAATTTATATCCAAGCCATGAGCGGCGTATTTGTACGCAAGGCACCAATGCTTTTTCCGCAGGGAGTGCAAGTTGCACTGCGAGTGCAGCGATTGGCACGGTAGTCAATTACACCATTCAAGTGGCGATTTTATTAAAAGATACCGCCCATGCACAAACTTACTTGCATCAACTCCAAGGGGATTGTTTATCTAACTTAGCGGGAAATATTGTTACGCCGTGTAATGCACCGGATCATAGCGCAGGGCCTTATGTGGTGTGGGAACGCCAACCGAGTTTAGTCAGTAGTCGAGATAATTCGACATATTGGTCTTCATTGCCAAACGTGAATCAATTTACGCAAATGTACACCACATCGAATATACTCGTTTTGACTGATGGGTTAGCAACATCACAACAATCTTATTTGTGCGGGAATTAAAGGCAATGATAAAGCGGCAACAAGGTTTTACATTAGTTGAAATGATGTTGGTTGCGGTGATTATTAGCATGATGGTTTATGCAGGATTAAATTATACTCAGCAAAAAACGCAACAAATGCGCAATGATCGGGCATCACTGCAAATTCAACAAATTTTAAATGCGGGTTTAGCTTTTTATGTTGCAAATGGCGCCTGGCCAAATAATATTGCATGTTTGCAAGGTTTGGGCAGTGCAGATCCTGCTTGTAATAGTTCAACACAATATTTACCAAACTCGTTAACCAGTCCCTGGGGACAAAGTTACCACGTAGCCAGTAATACGACCAATAGTTCCATAGCGCCGCAATTATTATACGTTTACACAGCGATTACGGCGCAGAGCGCAGCGGGAGGCGCTTTTGCCAATGCGAAAGCAATTGCGGGTACTCTGCCGCTTGCTTATACCTCATCCAGCACCAGCACCCCGCCCGATCCAACGTCAGATTGCACAGCATCTTCCTTAACCTGTCATGTGGTGGCAAGTGTTAATATTCCAGGGCAAAACTTAAATAATGCGCGTGCGATTAATTTTGCGGGTTTGTATCATCACGGCGGTTGTGTGCCAGTGCCAGAATGTCCCGTTGATGCAACAGGAACCACGATGACACCGCAGATCATGGTGGTGCCGGTGCAAGTGAGCGGTGTTAATGATGCGGGCACTAATAATGTTTACCCCATTTCCAGTTTTACTGCTTATGCGCGAGGTGGTTCACCGTTAAACACCGCGCCACCCAATTGTGATAACAGCTCGGCTTTTAACACGAGCGCCGATTGTAGCCAGGAAATTACCGGCCCTGCTGCGAAAGCGTATTGGCGTGTTTGTTTGCAAGTGGTCACTGAAAAAGGTGATGTGCAAACGACGCGAACAGATTTATGGGGAAATAATGCGACGCTAATGGCAGTGACGCGTTGCGCCGTTTCAGATGAAGCGGCGGGTTCGACATTTCAAGTTTACAGTAATTAACGCGTAAAACTTCCAATACAAAAGGACTTTTCCCTCTCTTGTTTCAAGAGAGGGTTGCACTTGATCGCATCGACAATTCCGGATATCTTGTGCCATGCGTTTTGGTTGACCGAAGAAGGATGCGTATTATGAAGGGCTTACACTTAGCAACTGGTATATTCGTTTGTCTCCTGCCCTTAATGAGTTTCGCTGGTTGGGAAGTCACTCGTGCAGAAGCCATTGCGCCACACGAGCCTTTTTTCCAAGCGGGCACGCAGCAAAACACGGCATTTGTTCCTCCCGCTTACAGTGCTTCTGCATTTCCTAGCCAATATGCACACATGGGCCCCTCTGCTTCGCTTTATGCGGTCAGCATCAGTGGTTCGGTAAAAGAAAATTTAGAACGAATTTTAAGCCGTTATCATTGGCGAGTTGTTTGGAAAGCGCCGTATGATTATAATTTCGACGGCAGAGTCACAGGCACGAGCCTTCCCAATGTCATTGAAAAATTATTGCAACCTTTCCCGCTACAAGCCGTTATGTATATGTCAAACCGCACAGTAGCAATTGTCCCCAGAATGCGCGCATAGGAACACATCATGTTAAAAAAGTGGATTGCTTTGTTGCTCTCATCGTGTGTGATTTTAAGCGCTTGTCATTCCCCCGTTTATAACCAAACCATGAGTAATGTGGCCGATGTGAAATTGCGAGCACAAGCAGCCCGACATAAATCGGATGTGGATGCGCGCCCTGCTCCTTCTTTATTAGTGAAGGAAGGACCTTATGTCGACACCACCCCGATTAGCCTGTCGCATGATCCCGCTTGGGCGCGAAACAGCATCACGATTCGTGGTGATCAACTTCCCTTCTCTTATTACAGTCGTACTGTCGCAGCGGGTGCGGGCGGGAATGTCTTAACAAAATATCAACCCGGCTTAGATCCTTCTCAAACCTTAGGCATGAATTATTCTGGCTCGATTAAAGGCGCTTTAGATGTGCTCGCCGCGAAATCAGGATATGTTTATACCCTGCATGACAATAGCATTTATTGGCAAGCTTTTATCACCAAAACGTTAGATGTCGCCTTCATGCCCGGTTCATCCGATTATTTAATGGGTAAGAAAAATAATAGCGGTGCATCCACGGCTTCTCAATCGAGCGGCGGACAAGTGCAAAACTTTGTCAGCAGCGATTCATCCGATTCAGAATACAGTAATTTAAGCGGAAAACTCTCTATTTGGGACGATTTGAGCGTCAGCTTAAAATCTTTGTTGTCTAAAGAAGGCCAGGTCACCGTTTCGCAAGCAACGACTTCAGTGACCGTGCGTGATAGGCCCGCAAACGTTGAATTAGTGGAACGTTATGTCCATAACTTGAATAATAACTTAGCAAAACAAGTGTTAGTTAAAATCCAAGTCATCGAAGTCAATTTAGAAAATGATTTTCAATATGGGATTAACTGGCAAGTCATTGCCAATGCTTTTCATAATTCGCCATTTGTTATTAATGGTAATTATGGTACACCTGTTGCGATTACGTCATTTACCACGCAGCCATCGGTTGGCGGTGTATTGCTCCCTGCCCCGCAATTTGGTTTTAATTCAGCACAAGATCCCAATAATCCAAATGGTGTGCCGAGCTATACCATTTTAATGAACGCATTAAATCAACAAGGTCATGCTGCGATTGTTTCAGAACCGCGTGTCGTTTGCTTAAATAATCAAGTCTCTGTTGTGCGGATTGTTTCGCAGAATGGCTATTTAGCCAGCATTCAAAACACTACTTTAGCAAGCGGCGGCACCGCACCAACGAGCACAGTGACCTCGCAAGTAACACCCGGTAACTTAATTACAGGTTTAACGCTCTATATTTTACCCAAGGTGTTAGATGAAAACGTTTTCTTACAAGTGAATGCAGATCTTTCCACCAATGATGGTTTTAGCACGGTTGCTGCGGCAGGAACCACCATTCAATTGCCAAATATTACTGAAAAACACTTCAATCAACGCAGCCGAATTAAGAGCGGTGATACGTTGATTCTTTCGGGTTTACGTCAAACCACTAATCGTGCGAATGCCAACCAATTTATTTATTCACAAGCATTAGGTGGTAAAGGTTCACAACAACTTAATAAAGAAACCATCGTGCTCATTACTCCCATCATCTTGAAGGGAAGTGCATAGATGCCATTCATTACTCGTGAAGATGGTGAGCGTTTTGTCATACCGTCTTACCGGGATGTGCTGACCTGCAAGCAACAAAGTCAGTTAAAAAAAGAAATTTTGTTGCTAAGCCAAAGCTATGGCGAATACATTACCCTGCAAAAGAAAGGCCCCATGCAATATGAGGTGGCCTTTTCATCCGACACAGGCCATTTATTAGGTGAATCCATTTGGGCCCATTTCAAGCGCCCGAATGATTTAATTTATTGCGAAGCGATTCCCAATACATCGGAAGCGATATTAGTCATTGTAAAAGCAGGTAGTGTCTATCTCGATGGGAGTTTTCCATTAGACACCATTCCAGAAGAACTTGTTATTTTCCTAACGCAGCAGAACCATTTCGAAATTTATGTGCATGGCGATGTGCCAATTCATGCGGCAGAAGAAGCGGGTAAATTTAATTTTGAACCTTCACAAGTAAAATCCTTTACGGTTTTAGATAAGCCGGTTTTTCCAACCTTACCCTTGTTGAATGCGTATCAGTTACAGTTAGTTGATCCCATTTTAAAAAAATATGGGATCGGTATTTTTCCTATCCGACAAGTATTAACCAGCCTTGCGGCACTCACGTTGTTGTGGATGGCTTATGTTTTTTTTTCAGCCCCGCAGCAAGACATTGCGCCAGCACAAGGGCCCATTAATCAATATGCGACTTATCAATCTTTATTGATGTCAAAAAATCCGACAGAACAAATTGTTTCTGCTATGGCTGTATTGATTCAGTTAAATACGGTGGCTGGTTGGAACGTGAAAAAATTAGATTTTGCGAATGATAGGTTGAACATGCAAATGTTATCGCAAGGCGGTCGTTCCATTGATTTACTCAATTATGCTGAGGCAAATCAGTTCCAAGTCAACATGACGCGAATGGGAATTTTTTTAAGCCAAGGCGTGAATTTACCGAACCGAGCTAAGCCCAATCAAATTTATAGTTTGCGAGAAGTGGTGGCGACGGTGATAGACCGTTTAGCGCTGGTTTATCCCGGGAATAATCTGCAAATTTCAGATTTTTATAAGAAGGGTTCATTTATGACCACTCAGCTTACCATTCGCCTAAATGGGATGGTGCCCGCAACGATTAATTTGATTGGTGAACAATTTAAAGATTTGCCGGTTAATTTAGAAGGCATTTCTGTGACCCAAGATACAAGCGGTAATCAATTTTCAGGAACACTTACTCTTCAAGCACTAGGTAACTAACGATGGCAAACCTTCGCGCACCTTCCGGCTTACGACAACACATTACGGTCGGCGTATTAATACTCGTATTAGCCATGATTATTTGGCAAATGATCGGTTTATTCGGTGGTGGCGGGGGAGGCAGCAGCACGGCGATTGCGCCAATGACCAACGCAAATAATAATAAACACCCCAATCAAACGAGCGCAATGTCGCAACTGGTTGGCTCACCATCGTCATTACCGCAAGCGCATCTAACGCCTAATGCAGCAGAAAGCGACGCCAACTTAGTTAAAATGCAGCAGGATACTCAAGAAAAATATTTAAATGCATTAAACGAATTGCAAGTATTGAAAGTAAATCGCGAGATCGCAGTCACTAATCAAGCCATCATGACAGCACGATTAGCGGCAGTCGCAGCAGAAAAGAAAATGACAGACATTCTCTCGCCGCCAGCGCCAACACCGCAGGAATATGCCCAAAATTTAGTAAATCCGTCCGTTGCGAAAAACCAGACCACGACGACTACCGAGGAGAGTGTGCCTGATGTAGTAACTTATACCGTTGTGTCCGTGTCTTTACTGCAAAACCAGTGGGGTGCGGTGATGGGATCGAAAGGAAATTTATATAGCGTGAAAGTAGGGGATATATTGCCGCCTGATAGGTCGAAAGTCATCGGGATTGATAAGAGCGGCGTGACGCTGCTGAAGGATGGAGAAAAGGTTAGAATTTCTATGGTGCCGGTTATCTAGCCTGTTGAGTTCCTTCTCCCTGTCTGGGGAGAAGGGGGGCTTCAGCCTTTCACGCCGCGAAAAACCAATGTCGCGCTGCCGCTTAATGAAATGGGACTCTCAGCGCCTTGCCATTCCACACACAATACCCCGCAAGCAAATTGAACTTTCACCGGCGATTCCACCAATTCTTTTAAAATACCAACACAGGCTGCTGCCGCTGCATTGCTGCCACACGCTAAGGTAGGGCCTGCGCCGCGTTCAAATGTTCGTAGAGCAAGAGCATGACGGTCTAATACTTCCATAAACCCAATGTTTGCACCCTGCGGGAAATGCGGGTGTTCGGAAAGCGCGCTACCCCATTTTTCAACGGGGGTTTCTGACAAGTTATTCACAGGAATAATTGCATGTGGATTACCTAACGATAAAACGGCCACTTGGTTAAATTTATGCTCGGCAGTTGCTAGTGAAACATCCAATGTTTGAATGCTAGGGCCACCCAATTGAACCGTGATGTGGTCGTAATCTTTGATGGTCACTAAAAATATTCCCGCCCGCGTTTCAATGCGCATGGATAACGCAGGATGAATGCCTTCTTCATGTAAAAAGCGCGCCACACAGCGTAAGCCATTCCCACATTGCTCTGCTTCACTGCCATCGGGATTGTAAATGCGACAAAAGAAGTCGGCTTTTTCACTCGGTTCAATCAATAACAATTGATCAAAGCCAATACCGCAATGTCGATCGGCCAAAGCAACAATGGTGTCGTGATCAAAATGACGATTAGTAAAGCGCTCATCGCTGATCACAAAATCATTACCGATGCCGTGCATTTTATTAAATGTTAAGGTGTGCTTCATGTTTGGGCCATTTCAGTAGGGGCGGGAGGAGGGGTGTTAGGTAAATAAAGACGTCCGTATTGTCCGCAAGCAGACAAAAAGCAAACGCAGAGTAAAACACAAAAATAGCGCATTATGCATTATCCTTCTGATAGCGACTGATAATGGGGTCAGAAGTCTCCTTGGTTTGGATGGTGTTTAAAATACCGGGTAATAGTTGTTTACCCAGTTCAACGCCCCATTGGTCAAAAGAATTAATGCCCCAGACTGCGCCTTGAATAAAAATTTTATGTTCGTATAAGGCAACCAATGCACCCAAGGAATAGGGCGTCAGCTCCGATAAATATAATAATTGGCAAGGTTTATTGCCGGGAATGGCCAAGTGTTCGGCTAATTCTTCCGAAGCTTTAGCGGCTTCTTGGGTCGTTTTACCGCGCATTAATGCATTGGCTTGGCTTAAAGCACTCGCTAGTAAAATGGCTTGATGATCTTGGTTTAATGCTTGATGCGGCTTGCCCACTAAAATCAAATCGGCTGGAATGAAATGTTGGCCTTGATGCAGTAGTTGATGATAAGCATGTTGTCCAATAACGCCTTCCTCACCAAAAACAATGGGGCCGGTGGCATACGTTAAGGGCTCGCCTTGCGAAGAAACCCGCTTACCATTACTTTCCATGTCAGCTTGCTGCAAATAAGGGATTAAATAGCGTAGTCGATGCGCGTACGGGATGATGGCATGCGCCGCAGCTTCAAAGAAATTAATGTACCAAATACCCAGTAAAGCTAAGATGACGGGTAGATTTTCATTTAAAGGGGCGGTTCTGACGTGTTCATCCATGGCATGAGCACCGTCTAAAAATGCCTGGTATTGTTTCTCACCCAGCATTAATAACAAGGGTAATCCAATCGCGGACCAAACCGAGTAACGACCACCCACCCAATCCCACAGCGTTAAAATGTGTTCTTCTGGAATGCCAAAGGCAACGGCTTTCTCTGGCGCTGCGGTGACGGCCAGCACTTGTTCTTGTAAGACCGAATACCCTAATTTATTTTCCACCCATTTTAAAACGGTTTCGGCGTTGGTCAGCGTTTCGATGGTCGTAAATGATTTTGAAGAAATGATGAAAAGCGCCGTTTCAGGATCAATTTCTTTGAGCTTGCTCTGTACATGAATGGGGTCGATGCTAGAAATGAAATGAAATTTCAGTGAGTTTGTTGCAAATTCAGCTAAAGCATCTAAGCAAAATAGCGGGCCAGTAAATGAACCGCCAATTCCAATGTTAATAATGTGCTGAAAGGGTTTACCGGATTTTCCGCACCAAGCACCGCTTTCAATCGCGCGTGCGAGCGTTTTCATCGCGGTTTGAGTGTTAGTGATGGTTTCTCGTACATCGATGCCGTTGACTAAGACGGGGTTGGCTTTTTTATCCCGTAACCGCATGTGTAAAGCGGGGCGCTTCTCTGTGGTATTGATATTGTCACCGCGAAATAAAGCGGCTAACTGCGCGGGAACTTGCCGCGCTTCGGCCAGTGCAAACAAATGCTTTAGGGTTTCATCGACAATGCGATTGCGGGAATAATCCAGAAAAATGCTGTCGGTCGCTAATGAAAATCGCGTTTGCCGGTTTGGGTCTTGCTGAAACCAATCGCGCATGTGGGATGCGGCAATGGTTTGGTGATGATTCTTTAATTGATGCCACTCAGCAAGGTCGGTTAAGTTCATCATGGATACACCCGCTTTATTCAGAGCGGGTTATGTTATATGATGCGAAAGACAATGTGTAGTCTACCTATCTGGTTGAGTTAAGCATGGAAGAATTGCTAAATACCCTTGAAATGCAAATCCGCCACCTCATCGACCGGCAAGCGGGTTTAATGGAAACAAACGATGAATTGCTGCGTAAGAAGGCCGCTATTCGCCGTGAAAATGATGCTTTGGCCATGAAGCAAAAGCAAGTCGTGAATCAAATCGCCTCCCTTGTGACTAAACTGAAAGCCATAGAGAAACTGCCATGACCGACATTATCAATACCACTGTGGAAATTTTAGGTAAGCATTATCCCGTGCGCTGCCCTGAGGGTGAAGTCGATTCACTGCTCTGTGCCGCTGCTTTTTTAAATGAAAAAATGGTGGAAATCCAAGAGCAGGCAAAATCAGCCGGAATAGAGCGAGTGGCTGTCATTGCGGCGCTCAATATTGCCCACCAATTCCAGCAATTGGAACAACAAAACACGGGCATGATAGACAAAATACATAACAAAATTAATAACTTACAAGAAAAGCTCGATACCGCCATCCATCGCACTTTGCAAACTGAAATGATTTATATTACCGAATGATCACCAAGGCAGAGTGGCGTGCTACATTGCGGGCGAGAAGACAAGCGATCCCCCCTGCGGAACGTTTAGCCGCAGCACAGAAAGCCGCCGTTGCATTAACCCATTGGGAAAAATTTCAAGCCAGTACGCACATCGCACTTTATCATGCGGTAGGTGGCGAATTTCCGACTATGCCGCTACTGAATGCTTGCTGGGCGGCGCAAAAAATCACTTATCTACCCATTATTGAAAAAAGCGGTTTATTGACGTTTGGGCGGTTTGATGCAAATACGCCACTTTCAAAAAATGCCTTGGATATTTTAGAGCCGCAAGAGACACAACTCATCGCGGCACAAGACCTGGATTTGTTGCTGCTGCCTTTAGTGGGTTTTGATAAGAAAGGTAATCGCTTAGGGTCGGGTGGTGGTTATTATGACCGTTTATTAAAAAACCTGGAATCATTGCCCATCTTTGCACTGGGACTCGGCTTTAGCTGTCAGGAAGTCGAAAGACTGCCAAAGGAACCTCAAGACCAGGCGATACAGGGCGTATTAACAGAGCAAGGAATTAGGCTTTGGTACTAGTTTTAATGGCCATTTTTAATTCATGAATCATGGTAAAGAAATCCGCGTAGTCATATTTCTCGGCTGTTTTAAGTAAACTTTGCAAATAATCCCAGCGCGCCAGTAGGGCGAGATTTTGCTCTTGCCAACAGATGAAAGCCTCATTGACATCATCCCAGTCTTTAGCGTTACAGCGCATAATAGCGAGCGTCAGCCACGTTTGCGTAATGTCTAGTTCATCACGTAAGGTTAATTTTGCTAATGCATTCCAGTGACCATCACGATGATCATTGGCAATTTGGTCACGAAACCACACTAGATTTAAGCGCTCGCCAGCCAAGAAATACATTTTAGCGGTTTTTTCCAAATCAAATTGGTGCACACGTGCTAATTCAATGATGTTGAGTGTGGCATAAATAGCGCGATAACTAGCAATGCGGTTAGCGACTTTTTCGCATAAACCCAGCTCTTTAAATTGAGCCTCAAGTTGTTCTAAATAAGTGAGAGTTTGACCTGACATCAAGTGACAGATCATGTGTTCTAAGCGATGCACTTGACTTGAAAATAGGGCAATGGTTTCACTTGGATTAACTAGTAAATGTTGATGGCGTAAAAACCAGCGCGTTGCGATATTAATTAAACGCCGCAGATTGTAAAGCATGTCGTATTGTTCATTCATCGCCAATTTAAAATCTAGTGAGAGAATGATGTTTTGCAAAGATTTTATGCCAAAAATATGCGATGAGACGGTGTAGGCGCGAATGATTTCTTCTAATGCCGCACCGGTTTCAAATTTCATGCGATAATAAAACGTAATGCCCATGGCATTGATAACATCATTACTGAGTTGCGTTGCGCCGATTTCATGGGCGAGACGGTGTTCAGCCATGATGTCGCCAAAGCGTTCTTGAATTTTCGGTGGAAAAGCCGTGGCAATGCTATTTTTAAGCAGTGGATCATTGGATAGAGACGATTTTAAAATAGCTTGCTGCAGTTGTATTTTGGAATAAGCTAAAAGCACCGCAATTTCAGGACGAGTCAAGCCGCGTCCTTCTGCTTTGCGCTCCGCTAGTATTTTATTATCGGGTAAGAATTCAACCTTGCGCATTAATAAGCCGGAGTCTTCTAATTCCTGCATGAAACCTTGGTGTAATGCTAGGTTTAATTCAGATTTATGACTGGTAAAACTGATGATTAATGCTTGTTGACGATTGTCTTGTAAAACGAGTTGGGCAATTTCATCGGTTAAAGACTTTAACAATGGATCACGCTCTTTCCATTTCAGTAATTTTTTGTGAATGGCGGTATCCAGTAAAATTTTTAAATTGACTTCATGGTCAGAACAATCAACTCCCGCAGAATTATCGATGAAATCAGTATTAATTAAGCCGCCTCGCAAGGCATATTCAATGCGTCCGCGTTGCGTAAAGCCTAAGTTGCCCCCTTCACCCACAATTTTGCAACGTAATTCATTCCCATTAATGCGACAATAATCATTACTGCGATCACCGACCTGCTCATTACTTTCTTCACTGCTTTTAACATAGGTGCCAATACCACCGTTATATAACAAATCCACGGGCGCCGCTAAAATGGCACGAATTAAATCGGACGGTGCTAGATTATCATCGCTAATGCCTAAAACCGTTCGCGCTTCTTTGGACAGTGGTATGGTTTTTAAGTCACGACTAAAAATTCCGCCGCCTTTTGAAATTAAATCCGCTGCATAATCAGCCCAGGAGGAAGTGGGTAAATTAAAAAGACGCAAACGTTCCTGGTAAGATTTTTCTGGGTCAGGGTTGGGGTCAATAAACACGTGGCGATGGTCAAAAGCAGCGATGAGTCGAATATGTTTGGAATAAAGCATTCCATTACCAAACACGTCACCACTCATATCACCAATGCCAACCACGCTAAAATCGTGATTGTCGATATCAATGTTTAATTCGCGAAAGTGGCGTCGAACCGATTCAAATGCGCCGCGTGCGGTGATGCCCATTGCTTTGTGATCGTAACCATGCGATCCACCGGATGCAAACGCATCACCTAACCAAAAGTGATGTTTTGCCGCTAATTCATTCGCAATATTGGAAAAACTCGCTGTGCCCTTATCCGCGGCGACCACTAAATACGGATCAATATCATCATGACAACGCACTTGTTTGGGAGGAATAAATTGGTTATTCACAATGTTATCGGTTAAATCCAATAAACCATTAATGAATGCGCAATAACTGTCAGTGACATATTTCTTTAATTCACTCGGGGCCACCGATTTTTTTAAAACAAAACCGCCTTTTGCGCCGGAAGGCACAATGACGGCGTTTTTTACCGTTTGTGCTTTCATTAAGCCTAAAATTTCCGTGCGAAAATCTTCTAAGCGTTCGGACCAACGAATGCCGCCACGCGCCACTTTGCTGTTGCGTAAATGGATGCCTTCAAATTCCATGCCATAAACATAAATTTCATAGAGCGGGACAGGTTGCGGTAATTCGGGGATGGCGCGAGAATGTAGTTTGATTGAGAAAAAATGTTTGCATTTACCGTCGCTCGCGGTTTGAAAAAAATTCGTGCGCACGGTTGCGTTTATTAACTCTAAAAGTCGCCGCATAATACGGTCTTCATCGAGATTACTGATGTTGCTAATTTCATTGAGTAAATGATTAGTATGTTTTTTCAGTTGAATATCTTGTGTTTTAAGTTCAGGGTCATGACGAAGTTTAAAGTAATCCACCAACTGTTTACTGAGTTTAGGGTGCGTGGCCAGGGTTTTTTCAATAGTGGGCTGACTAAAGCGAAATACCGTTTGACGTAAGTAACGCATGTAAGCGCGTAAAATCACAACGTCACGCCACGCTAATTTGGCTGATAAAATAAGCCGATTTAAGCCATCATTTTCGGCATGTCCGGCATAAATATGTTTAAAAGCAGATTGAAATAATGGATTGGCCGCCTCAATATCAAGGCCATCGGCATTTTTATAAAGCAACAAAAAGTCGCTAATCCAGAAACCCGGATGGTTGTTTGGTTGGATGTGATGCGGCACTTCATTTAAAATTCGTAAATCGAAATTTTCTAAAGCAGGCACGATGTCAGACAGGGCAATAGAACGTTCCCATTGAAACAAACGCAAATGCAATTCATCACCAACTTGATAAAATGAAAGAGCAATCGGTGTTTCGTTGCTTAACCCTTCTAAATATTCAATATCATGAATGGCCAAGCTTAGGTTGTTTTCATCGGCATACGCATGAGGAAAGGCATGGAGATACTTTTTAGCGAGGTTTACACTTGCTTCCTCGCCATAGGTTTTGCGGAGCTCTTTTTTTAATTGAATATCAAAACCACTTTCCATCGCATTCACCTTCTTAAATAAATCAGGGGGATGGCTCTCGCCTTAAAAAGGTTTCCTACTTAATTATAACACGATAGAGGGGGGCGGTCTGGGCGATGCGTAGGCTGTTATTTACACTAGCATTGGCGCGATTATGGCATCCGGTGCCAATCATCACTATCAATCACTCGGCCGCTGGTTTTTGGGCGTGGAGTGGGCTTTTTAGGCGGAGTTAAGAATCGTCTTTGGATCCAATTGGCAACATACAGCACTGAGCCAACAATGACGGCAAAAATGAGCAAATAAGCAAATAACATCAAGCCGAAGCCAAACAAAAGCACGGCCAAGCAAATGAATAAAAACGGGGTAAGTTGTCGCATAAGGTTACGCATTGCTAGTCTTAAAATGCCCCCCAAAAACCGGAATCGGTGCTCTCAGTCATGACTTTATCGCGTAATGCATTGATTCTTGAATATTTCGCTTGCTCATTACGTTGTGATGCAGATAATTGAGGATGGCGCTCATCGAAATTGTGCAGAAAATCGTCGAGCTCGCTGGTGTAAAAGGTGAGGCCTAATAATTTTATAATGCTGTTAATCATAAGTTGCTGCAAAACTCACTGGATTAAAAGTAAAGTATAACATTATTAGCGCTGATTTAGTAAACGTCTCTACCAATTAGTACAGAGTCTGAACAGCTCAGCATGGAGATATAAGTGAGAATTGCGCACATTTTAGCAACGCTAGGGATAGTGTTTGGGATGACTGCTGTGAGTTTGGCGCGTCCACAGGTAATTACCCAAGTCAAAAGTCGACCTGTTAAAGCAAATGTTGAAGGCCTTGGTCAATTACAAAATGAATTAAACGCAATTGTTAATTCTGATTCCACGGCAGCCATTGGGGTCTACGTACGCTCAATGCGCACCAATGAAAACCTTTATACCCGCAACATCAATCAACCCTTAACGCCAGCCAGCACCTTGAAAGTTTTGACAGCAGAGTCAGCCTTAATTTATTTAGGGCCGGATTACCGTTTCCCTACCAAGCTCTTAACCGATGCCAAAGGCGTCAAAAATGGTATCTTGCAAGGGAATTTATATGTGGTATTGAGCGGAGACCCGACGCTTACCTACAATGATATTGAAGATTTATTGCTTTCACTGAAAAACCAGCAAATTCGTGGCATCTCAGGCAACATTTACATCGATCACACGGCCTATGATCAAAACTTCTATGGTCCGGGTTGGGAATGGAAAGATAAAAACTATTGTTATGCCGCCCCGATTGGCGCGAGCATCATTAACCATAACTGCATTTCCTTTAAAATTTCCCCTGCTAGCGCAGGCCAAATAGCGCAAATCTCAACTTCGCCAAAATATTATTATCCTTCCATCAGAAATGATGTGGTCACTCAAGCACGTAGTGGCTGCCGTTTACGCGTCGATACGGATGAAGATAGCTCCATTTTGCTGGATGGTTGTATGCGCCCGGGGCGGTATTCTTGGGGCATTAGTTATGTGGTGGCTGATATTCCAGAATATAGTCGCTCATTAATTAAAAGTGTTTTGCAAGACCAAGGGATTAGCTTAGCGGGTCGTGTGCTGCTTGGCGCAACGCCATCGCATACGTCACTGATTGGCATTCATCAATCGAAGGCATTACGTGCGTTGGTAACAGAAATGTTAAAGAAGTCCGACAATATCATCGCCGGTGCGTTGTTTAAAAAATTAGGCCAAATGTATTTTCATCGCCAAGGCAGTTGGGAAACGGGTAGCTTAGCGGTCGCGCAAATTCTATCGCGTCATGCCGGCATGAATACGACCGGATTGCGTGCTTTAGATGGTTCTGGTTTATCACCGGCGAACTTAACCACGCCGCAGCAAATGATGGATGTATTGGATTTTGCCTATCACAGTTATGGCACCAGTTTTGAATTTATTTCTGCACTGCCAATTGCTGGCGTTGATGGGACGCTCAAACATCGTTTATACAATATTGCTCGTCGCGTGCGCGCCAAAACCGGCACGATCGCAGGGGTCAATACGTTAGCCGGTTATGCGGTGAGTGCTGAAAATGAGCCATTGGCTTTCGTGATTATGATTAATGGCACGAAAGGGTTGGGTTGGCGTTATAAGGGATTAGAAGACAAGATTGCGGTGGCATTGACGCGGTTTAGAAGGGCTTAACGGTGAGTAATGCGCTCCCGCTTGCGAGATGGGGCTGGGGTGAAGAGAGCCTTGCTAGCTAGGGGTGTTAGATTTATGCAACGGAAATATGATGATTACTTATTCAGTGCCACTTTAAGTAAAAGCGACACTCAATTACATGACGTCATTAAAGCACGGAAAAAAAAGTTACCGCATTCTGAACAAGACGCAAATTTACCTAAATTTAAATTTTTTCATTACCTAAAATTCGAAAAGAATGCCGATTTCGAAGTGCGCGGACAAGAATTTTTCCGTTTAATGTACCCCGCACAACCTAAAACCCGTTTAATAAAACACCACCAAGAGTTAGTCGTTGCTTCAAAAGAAGTGCCCGGTTGTAGGTCATTTTCCGCGTGGGGCAAGGCACAATTGTTTGATGATATTAAATCTGGCGCAGTCAGTGGTTTCGGTAAAATTATTTTATTGAGCTTGATTACTCAAGAAGCGGATTTAAAAGAAGCAAACTTAATGATTAACAATAATAGAGAATTAATTAAATTGGATGGTGGATGTTGTTTTTGGAACCAGCAGCGGCCTAATCATAGCTCACGTCAGTATTTTAGCGTTAAAGACTATCGAGAGTTGCCATTTATTCAAGATTTTCAGCCATTTAACTGGCTGGATTTAATTGAGTACAATGCTAAAACCGAAATTGTGAAAAGAAATAAGCCTACTTGGCTTCAAGATGAAATGAAACAATGGGGCACTATCCGCAGCGAAATTCATGAAATTAGCCTGGGATTTTTAATCATGCCGGATGAGTTTTTAATCGATTTCGATAAGGCTTATCCAGGATGCAATGGCGATATCGTGGCGAAACGCCTGATCGAGTCACGTAAAACGCTAAAACAAGCCGCGATGGATGATCCTGAGTTTATTCGTTATCTACTGAGCGAGAAAGCGACCAAAGATGTGGAGCGTTATATTGCCCAATTCGAAGCTTTTTGTCCCAAGGGAAAGAAAACCCTACCCATACATCGTTATAAGAACCAATTCCTCCTTAACGCACAAACCTTAAAAGACCAAGCACAAAGCCGACCTCAAACTCGGCATTGGTCTTTACTGCGAAAATGGAGCCAAGCATTTGGTCGGGAAGAGGCATCCGTAAAATCACCTAAGCCAAGCTAAGAAACCAAGCGCAACCACGCCGCTAGTTAGAATACCGAAACAAAAATAGCGAAATTTAAGGTGTCTTAGCTGACGTTTAACCGTTGGGTCGCGTCGTTCGCGAGTAAATCGTTTCATTTCTTGGGATTGTTTTGTTTCTTTTAATACTTCATAAAGCAATCCTGGCATTTCAGGTAATTGCTGCGACCACAGTGGAAATTGTTCCCTGACCCTTTTTACAAACGCACGGAAACCCACTTGTTTACGTAACCATTTTTCAATTTGCGGTGCACCGAGCGCCCAAATGTCTAACTCTGGCGATAATTGCCTGCATAATCCTTCAATACTCAGTAGCGTTTTTTGCAATAACACTAACTGCGGTTGAATATTAATTTCAAAACGGCGCGCTACTTGGAACAAGCGTAATAATAATTTTCCAAATGAAACATCGTGTAATGGTTGTTCGAAGATCGGTTCCGAAACGGCACGAATGGCTGCTTCAAATTGATCAATGCGCGTATCGGGCGCTAGCCAGCCGCAAGCCACATGCAATTCGGCAACTTGTTGATAATCGCGATTAAAAAAGGCAATGAGGTTTTCAGCGATATAGCGTTGGTCTTTTTGATTTAACGAGCCAACAATACCAAAATCGACCGTAATTAAGCTTGGCCGTTCTTTGTTGGTTAAATCGACAAAAATATTGCCTGGGTGTAAGTCTGCATGAAAATAACTATCACGAAAAATTTGTGTAAAAAATACTTCTATACTGCGTTCGGCAAGAGCACGTAAATTAACCCCCGAGGCGCGTAAGCGTTCAATATCGTGCATGGGAACACCATAAATGCGTTCCAAGACTAAAATGGAATTGCGCGTGAAGTCCCAATACACTTTGGGAATGTAAAGATCGGGTGAGTTCGCGAAGTTACGTTTAAGTTGCGAAGCATTCGCGCCTTCCCGCATTAAATCCAGTTCATCGAACAAGGTTTGCGCTATTTCATCCACTAATTCTAAGGGTTTTAAGTGCTTGGCTTGATACCAATAGCGCTCTGCAAGTCGCGCAAAAAAACGGAGTAGATCGACATCGCCAGCAATTTGTTGTTCGATGTTAGGCCGCAATACTTTAATGACAACGTTTTCGCCGCTTAATAATTTGGCAGCATGAACTTGGGCGATAGAAGCGGAGGCGAGGGCTGTTTCATCAAAGTCGCTAAAGGCGAGTGTTAACGGAAAACCCAGTGCTTTTTCAATTAATTTAACGGCCAGCTTCCCTGAAAAAGGGGGGACGCGATCTTGTAGTTTGGCTAATTCAAAAGCAATATCATCGGGTAAAATATCGCGTCGTGTCGATGCAATTTGTCCTGCTTTTACAAAGATAGGACCAAGCATTTCAATCGCCATGCGGATGCGCTCAGCGCGAGTGTATTTATCTTTTAATAGCCAGTAATAGGGGTTGGCATAAGCTAAAATGCGTAATGGAATAAACCAATGTTGACCCAATAGTATTCCATCGATATTAAAGCGAATTAAAATCCAGTTGATATGCATTAAGCGGAATAAACGAGAAAAGAGCTTCACTCTGCATCCTTTTTACTAGCAAGTAGATAATTAATTTTAGCTTCGAGTCGATCAGTCGCCATGCGCATTTCATCGACCTCTTGTAAGAAGTTAGCCATTTTTGTGCGTTCTGGTAGCCAGGCGGCTTCTTCTTGCAGATATTCGCTAACTTGTGCATTGAGGCTGTTACAGCTTGCTTGCCAATGCGTGTGGATTTGCCGAAAAACATTGCCGAGTTTATGGGCAGTAATGTCCCCTAGCCACTCGGCGGCTTGTTCTTCCCAATCAAAATTGGTGTGCTCAAATAACTCGATAACACTTTGGGCAAATTCCGCATCTCCCGATAATTGCACATCATCGGCAAAAAATTGTTTGCGATCCTGTGGGTTTAAGCCTGTTGCTAGCAAACGTAATGGTGTGCCTGCGATACGGGTTGTGGGTGGAATGGCGCTTTCTGTCAGTAAACTGACGCCATCTGCATGAAAGTGTAAATAAAAGGGTTGTTGACGCGGTAGTAGCGTGATCGCAATGGTTTTGCCTTTTAGCTTCATCAAGCGTGCAAATGAAGTGGGATCAGAGCGCAAATAGCGATTTAATGCGTTACTAAAACGTGTTAACACCCAATCAGTTAGCATTAGTATTTATATCCTTTATGCAGCGCCACGATGCCACCCGTTAAATTGGTAAAGTAGGTATCTTCAAAGCCGGCATTGTTTAGCATGTTTTTTAAAGTGGCTTGATCAGGATGCATGCGAATGGATTCGACTAGGTATTGATAACTGTCGCGATCTTTTGCAACCAGCTCCCCCATGCGCGGAATGCATTGGAAAGAGTAAAAGTCATAAAATTTCTTTAATGCGCTGGAGGTGGGATGGGAAAATTCCAAGATAAGTAATTTACCACCGGGTTTTAAAATGCGATACATGGAGCGAAGCGCAGCATCTTTATCAGTGACATTGCGTAAACCGAAGGCGATGGTAATGCAATCGAATTGGTTATCATCAAACGGTAACTTTTCTGCATCTGCCAAAACATAGTCTATGTTGCCGACAATGCCAGCATTAATCATGCGTTCGCGCCCTGTTTGGAGCATGGCGTCATTGATGTCGCTCATAATAACGCGGCCACGCGGGCCGACCAGCTTGGTAAATGCTTTGGCAAGATCGCCAGTACCAGAGGCCACGTCGAGCACAAATTGACCAGGTTGAATCGTGGCTTCTGCTAAGGTTTGTCGCTTCCATAACCGATGCATGCCAAGTGACATTAAATCGTTCATCAAATCATAATTGGGGGCGACGGATTGAAAAACTTGCGCGACCAATGATGATTTTTGTGAATTTTCTACTTTACGATAACCAAAATGGGTTTCATTCTGCTCAGGACCTTTACTCATAAACTACTCTCAAATAGCTGACCGCGAGTATTATAACCATTACCAACCCAAGAACGAAGGGTTATAGTAACAAGTTGAAATCAGCCTTAAGGACACTATGCGTAAAATCATTGCTGCACTTGAAAATTTATCATTACCCCTTTCGCAATGGCTTTGCACTTTCTTTGCTATCGTCTTTGTACGCAATTATTTAGAAAGCTTTTCTCAAACCCAAAATTATCTTAATTGGGCTTCTAATCAGCTGAATGCGAATATGCTGCACTTTACTTTGTCGTATGTCGTTTTACTATTAGCATTAATATTATTGCTTTACTACGCGACTGCTACCCCCATTTTAAAGATTGCCCAAGTGATCATTCCTGCCTGCGCGTTGCTTTGGTTAAATCCATTAATCGATCTTCTCTTTGCATTTAAGACCGGCGTGAGTCTTGCTTATTTGCAGCCGCATTTCCCGGGACTTAATGTGATGCATACTTATTTCACGTTCTTTGGGAATTTTCCTGGCGCAACGCTCGGTTTACGCATAGAAGTTGCCTGCGCTTTAATCGGGTTGTATTTCTATTTACAACTAAAATCCGTGCCACTGCTGTCACGATTAATTTACGTCTGGTTAATTTACACACTCATTTTTATCTGGGGAGCAACGCCGCTCTTTGTTGCTGGTATTTTAACGGGGCTTGGGTTTGTTTATCAGTATTCAGCTACGCTTTTAACGACAACCTTTTTATTTTTGTTGGCGCCTTTACTGGCTGGTTTCGTGTATCTAGCCTGGCCGGAAACCACACGCGTTGTTTTAAAAGATGCGCGCTTAACGCGTCTTTTGCATTATGAGTTATTGCTATTATTAGGTGTTGTGGTTGGAATGAGCCTCAATGATTACGGTCTATGGCCACAGCTTTTTTTCAAGCCCGCCATCATCAGCCATTTTTTATTAGTCAGCGTCAGTCTATTTTTTGCCTGTCTTTTTGCGATTAATACAAATAATCAAGCGGATGTCTTATTAGATGCCATTAGTAGTCCCGATCGCCCTTTAGTACAAAAGGCCATTACTGTTACAAACTATCAAGCCATGAGTTGGTTTTTTCTTGGTATGGCGTTACTTTATGCCGCGGCAGTGGATGCGGCTACCTTATTAACGATGCTATTTATCTTAAGTTCTTATTACGTTTATTCCATGTTGCCGTTACGTTTAAAACGTATTTTTTTATTATCAAAATTAGTCATTGGTATTAATTCATTCGCCCTAGCTTTGTTAGGTTATCGGCTCGCGCAAGGCGCGGTGTATTATTTTCCCTGGCAACTCGGGCTTATTTTAGTAGTGGGTTTTACGTTATGTGCGAACGTGATTGATATTAAAGATGTTAAAGCGGATGCGCTGCACGGTATTAAAACGTTACCCACTGTATTAGGCGTTAAACCCGCGCAATACGTGATGGGTTGTTGTTTTGTTATAACGTATTTAAGTTTTTATTTTATGGTGCTTGATTGGCGATTGTTGCCCGTGATGGTGGGCGGTGCGGCCTTGCAGTTTTATTTTATTACGCGCACGCCTTATCAAGAAAAGCCCGTCTTTATTTTAGAAAACGTAAGTTTAATGCTGCTGATAGGTTATCTCTTGTTAAATAAACTCGCTTGATTAAAAAGATGGTCAGGGTCCAATTGGTTTTTATAGCGCATAAAGGTTTGATAAGTGTTTGCGTCTAATGTTAACTGTGTGAATGGTTCTACTTGCCCATAATGCGCAAGCTGTGTTGCATTGGTCCAATCGATAAAGTCTTTTTTTAATGCGTTAAATTGCCGAGGTGATGCACCTTTTTCTCCCCAGAGTCCAATCGCAATTAAGTGTTGATCATGGTTGGATAATAAAGGGGGGATAAAGGTTAAGCGACGAATCGGCCAAAAGTAAAGTGGACGATACGCTAACGCTTCCGGATAGTGTTGCATTAAGGCATTGAATTTATTTTTAACTCGCGCTAATTGGGCGGGTGTGGCCAATACATTAAACCAAAATAAGCTTGCATCACGCGTGTTATTTTGCCAAGTGTGGCCATTGCTACTTGGATAAGTGCTATGCAACGTGAAGCCAAGTGGGTAATTAAAGGGTTTTTGTTCATCACGTAATAATTTTAAAGTAACGTTGGCAATAATGCCTAACTCGCCTTGCGATCCAAACAGCCAAGGAAATAAAGCCTCTTTTTCCCGAACGTTGACTATTTTGCCATTGGCGGCGATGAGTGTAATGCGGCTGACATGTTCCCAAAATCCGCCATAATTTGCAGAGTCAGGGCTAATGCCGCCTGCTGCCAAATAACCACCTACGGATGGCGCAATTCCGCCGCCATTGGCAACGGGTAAAATGAAGCTGGTGTTGGCATTAATGCGCATTTGTAACCAACGTAGGGGCACACCGGCGTCAACGCTAACGGTGCCAATACGATTAAATGCAATCGTATTAAGGCGCGTAGTGTGAATCACTAACTCTGCTTCTTGCGGCAAAGCATGGCCATGCAGCGAATGTGCGGCACCTTGCGTACGAATGGGAATATGATTTTGATAAGCGATTTTAACCAGCGCAGATAGCTCCTGAACCGTACTTGGCCACGCCTCCCAATAACACGGTGCTTTAGACGCGTTACGGGCAAAATCATATTGGATCGCAGTCGATAGCGTGGCATTTTTCACGTTTAAAGCACGTAATGCGCAGTTAGCCTGCGCCATGCTCGTTAAGAAAAAAATTATCCATAAATAATATTTCATGAACGGTCCCACGCGGGATGGAGTTGACGCGACTCGCGGATTTTTTGAATGACTTCGGTTGCTAAAACAGTATTCGGTTTAAAACAAGCATCGAGCGCGGTGACAAATGCTGCAAAAGCGGGATTGTGTGCTTGGGTTTTAGCAAGCGCTGCGGCAATGAATTCAGGTTTAAATAAAACATTATAGTGTTTGCTGTCAATCAAACAAAATTGTCCAACGGGTGCAGTTGGTGTTTTATCCGTATAAATGGCTGTGATATAACACATGCCATTTTTATCATTAAAGAAAAATAATACACCATCGGCTTGCACAAAATACGTGACGCGCATTAAACGCTTTGCATAACAATTCATGCCAGCTTGAAAAAAAGCAAAGCCACTATTTGCTTGCAAGCTGAATGGCCTAATTTCATTTAGGGCTTTTTTTACGGTATCGACAGGTTCAGCCTGCACGCTATTTATTGTTATTAAGATGCTAGTTGCTGCAGACAGCCATTGCTTGATTAAAGCCATTATTTGTCCCTTCTTAATTCGTGCAGGGTCCGGGTGTAAAAACAACCCTGCGGCGATAGCAATACAATTTCACCTCATTGGCTTTGTTGCGATACCAAATGGGATCATCGGAATTAGTGTTAAGGGGCGGTATGCCGGCATTGGGTGCGCCAGGTATGTAATGATAGGTTGTGTTGCCTGAATGGTACGCAACGTAAGTGGGGTCGCTGGCGGTTGGATTGTCATTATCATAAAACCAATGTTTTTTAGATTGAGTTGCTCCAGCGCTGCCGGCTGGAAAATGACTAATGCTGACCCCGCCAGGAACAAAACCGGCTGGACAAACTTGTTGTACATTATCACCTGAGGCAATTTTCAATGCCGCTTGCTTATAATCAGTAATGACGATTTTTTTGCATTGGATATCGTTTTTTGTGATGGTGGGGAGGAGTGGCAATGTCGAATCTTGCGGAAGAGCGGCATGCGCCGTGCTTAGGATAATCATCATGAGTATTAAAAAATAATTCATATCTACCTTAACGTTGAATTGTTTCATCCGACGGATTAGGGTGATAACCCGGACTGGCGGGATTGGATGGTTGCCAAGCAAATGTATTAGGCACACAGGTTATTTGCAGTGAATCTAAATAGGCATACATTTGTATCCAGGTGCGTTTACTGCAGACGTCAGTAAACCAGTTAAATTCATCACAGACTGGAATGTAGGCATAGTTACCCGAAGCATGCCAATTATGTGGCTTATCGGAATCGGAGATGGGTAAGCTGCTGCCGGTGTTAGATTCCGAGATTCCTAACATTTGATACCCAATGGGGCATTTTAAGTCGGTCGCATTACCAGTGGAAAAATGCGTGCTAACTTGGGCTGGGGTTGAGTTATCCACTTTTAAATATTGATCTTGCGCTTCTTCAGCAACACTGCCTAATTGCGTAGAGTCATTTGCAGCAAAGCAGGTAATGGTTAAGCAAAGTGAAAGAATAGCAGGGAATTTACGCATTATGTTCTCGTTAAGGGGAAGCCCAGCTTACGTTTGGCATAGTCACTTGGCATTGAATGTCGTAGGTGGGTGGCCACATCAACCAGTTCTCGGCGTGCGCACTGCACCCATCAAATGCGCCCCAGCCATTCGTGCAGGTGTAGTTGTAATGCGGTGCTTGATAAGCGGCATAAGTGGGGCCGCTATTATGATGACCGCTATTAGGATTAACTTGAGGATTTTTTGTGCTTTGCGTTAAGGTGGCAAGGGCAAAATTTTGAATGCTGTTGTCGCAAATATTAGTCGAAACCCCATTTTCTACCAATGTTCCGCTAACAGTATCGTGGGGTACTGCCACATCAATTTGCGTTTGAGTTTGTGGCAAAACGGAAGGCAATGCCACATTAGCAGCATCATCTGTTAGCGCATTGCTGTGTGAAGCGACAAACAAAGCGGCAATCCCAATAATACCCATTAGGGCAGCGCAGCGCGTGCGGTTGTTTAAGTCGCTTGAATCGGCCATATCAGCTTCGATGGATTAGCTCTATTTAATTATAATAAACGGCTTATGCCGTTTACCGTCCGGATCATTAGGATTAACGGATTATCCCGCTTTTTGTAATTCGGAACGCCGTAAAATTTCGCCCGCTAATGTTAAATAAGCAACAGCGCCTTGCGATTTGCCATCGTATTGTAAAACGGGCGTGCCGTGGCTGGGTGCTTCCGCTAAACGCACATTGCGCGGAATGACGGTGCGATAAACTTTATCGGGAAAATGTTCGAGTAATTGGGCTGACACATCTAGCGCAAGGCGATTGCGGCCGTCGTACATGGTGCGCAACAAGCCTTCAATGTGTAAATTCGGATTGATGGTTGAGCGAATTTGTTCGATAGTGCTTAATAATCCACTTAATCCTTCTAAAGCAAAATACTCGCATTGAATGGGAATCAAGACGGAATTGGCGGCCACTAATGCATTGACCGTTAAAATGCTAAGTGAGGGCGGGCAATCAATCACAATGTAGTCATACTCACTGACGATGGGTTGCAAAATATTTTTTAATTGATTCTCACGGTTCTCAGCTTGCAATAATTTCATTTCTGCCACGATGAGTTCGCTGTTTGTGGCTAATAAATCAAAACCGCTCGCGGTTTTAACGCGGGCTTCTTTAATGCTCACTTCACCGCACAATACATTGACGGCTGCATATTGAAATTGGCCTTTTTGCACGCCGCTGCCAACGGAAGCATTACCTTGTGGGTCTAAGTCTAATAAAATGACGCGGCGCTTCATGGCGGCGAAGGAGGCGGCTAAATTGATACTAGTGGTCGTTTTGCCGACACCACCTTTTTGATTCGCAATAGCGATAATTTTTCCCACGATGCGGTTCCTCTTAAGTTTTCAGCGTTACTCCCGAAAGGGTCTACGCTTTAGCATTCAATTTAAGTTGAACGATATGCCGTTCAATGTCCATCCCTTTCATGGTCAGTGGCATGACAGATTCAACGCTGACAGAGGAAGGTAGCTCCGCTAATTCATCCGTGGGGTATTTTCCCTTCATGGCGAGCAAGCGGCCTTCCGATTTTAATACAGGTAGTGTGGTTTCAGCAAAGAGTCGTAAGCTTGCGAAAGCGCGTGAGGTAATCGTGTCAAAACCTTGCTGAGTCGGCAGGTCTTCAATGCGGCTATGGGTGGCGATCGCTTGTTTTAAGCCAAGATCAGCAATGGCTTGGGTTAGAAAGCGGGTTTTCTTACTGTTTTTATCCAGCAAGACCCAGCTTAAGTCAGGTCTTGCGATGGCAAGTGGTATGCCCGGTAATCCGCCGCCAGTGCCAACATCAAGGCACGCGGTGCCAACGATGTGCGGTTCAATGAGTAGGCTATCAATAATGTGCAAGTAAACCATTTCGCGCGGATGGGTAATGGCGGTTAAATTGTAAGCGCGGTTCCACTTCGATAATAATTCAAGATAGCTGCTTAATTGCTGAACTTGTGAGGTGGATAGCTCGATGCAATTATCAGCGAGCGCTTTGGTTAATAAATCCGAGAATTGACTCATTAGCTCGCCTTATGTCGTTTTAAATGCACAAGTAACAATGAAATGGCGGCCGGGGTGACGCCTGGAATGCGCGAGGCAATGCCAATGGTGTTGGGGCGTTGGGCTGTCAGTTTTTGTTCGACTTCAGCAGAGAGTCCGGAAATTCCCTTAAAATCTAGGTCGTTCGGGATGACCATGGTTTCATGCCGGAGTGATTTGGCAATTTCTTCTTCTTGGCGCTCAATGTAACCGGCATATTTGACCTGGATTTCAATTTGTTCTGCGGCATCTTCTGCCATTAAGCCGGGACCCACGCCGGGAAGGGCCATGAGATCGTTATAACTCAAATTGGGTCTGCGTAGCAGTTCCAGTACGCGGTATTCGCGTGTCAGGTCTTGTTCAAGATGGGGGCGTAGTGCCTCCGCTTGCGGCGTGCCGGGGCGAATGAACGTTGCTTGCAACCTGCTGCGTTCTGCATCGATCTGCTGACATTTTCGTTCAAAATGCGCATATCGTGCATCATCCACCAATCCGAGTTCGCGTCCTTTTGGGGTTAAGCGTAAATCCGCGTTATCTTCCCGTAATAACAGGCGATATTCTGCCCGTGAGGTAAACATACGGTAAGGCTCTTGGGTGCCACGGGTGACTAAATCATCAATTAAAACACCGATATACGCTTCATCGCGACGTGGCACAAAAGGGGCTTTACCTTGTACTTGCAAGGCGGCATTTAACCCAGCAATTAAACCTTGGGCGGCGGCTTCTTCGTAGCCAGTGGTGCCATTAATTTGGCCGGCAAAAAATAATCCCTGCACGGTTTTAGTCTCTAAGGAGGGCTTTAAGTCTCGTGGATCAAAGAAGTCATATTCAATAGCATAACCAGGCCGCGTAATATGCGCATTTTCAAACCCTTTCATAGAGCGTACTAATTCCATTTGCACAGCAAAGGGCAGGCTGGTTGAAATGCCGTTGGGATAGAGTTCGTGCGTGGTCAAACCTTCTGGTTCCACAAAAATTTGATGCGAATTTTTATCCGCAAAGCGCATGACTTTATCTTCAATGGAGGGGCAATAGCGAGGGCCAATGCCTTCAATGACCCCTGTATACATTGGGGATTCGGATAGACCGGCGCGAATAATATCGTGTGTTGCTTCATTGGTGTGGGTAATAAAGCACGGTACTTGCTGAGGGTGTTGGTCTCTGTTGCCTAAAAATGAAAAAACCGGACGCGGTGTATCGCCGTGTTGTTGTTCCAGCACGCTAAAATTAACCGTGCGGCCATCAATGCGGGGTGGGGTGCCGGTTTTTAAGCGATTGATTCTAAATGGCAAATCTTTTAAACGGCTGGCTAAGGTTTTAGCCGGTGGATCGCCGGCGCGGCCGCCTTCATAGTGGTTCAAGCCGATATGAATTTTACCGGCTAAAAATGTGCCGGCAGTTAACACAACCGTGCGTGCGCTGATTTTTAAACCCATTTGGGTAATGACGCCGGTAATCCGATCGCCGTCTAAGATTAAGTCATCCACGGCTTGTTGGAAGAGATATAGGTTGGCTTGGGTTTCAACGCGTTTACGAATCGCTTGCTTATATAATATGCGATCAGCTTGAGCGCGGGTGGCGCGTACGGCAGCGCCTTTGCTGCCATTTAGTGTGCGAAAATGAATGCCGGCTTCATCTGCCGCTATGGCCATGACGCCACCTAAAGCATCAATTTCTTTAACCAGGTGACCTTTACCAATCCCCCCAATGGCGGGATTACAAGACATTTGCCCCACGGTTTCCACGTTATGCGTTAAAAGCAGTGTGCTGGCGCCCGTGCGAGCACTCGCAAGTGCTGCTTCAGTGCCGGCGTGACCGCCTCCGATTACCACTACATCGAAAGTTTTTCTAATATCTATCATATAATTAGCTTTATGGTTCGGCTTTTTGAATGCTCAAGGCTCGCTATTCTACCCAATTTGGCTGAAAAAGAGTAAAATTTCCGCCACTTTGATTAGTTAAAATGAGGAGCCAACCACATGAATCGCACAGCAGCAGCTGATGTCGTCATTTTCGGCGGCGGTATCGCGGGGTTATGGCTTTTAAACCGCTTACGTAAACAAGGTTTTTCTGCTCTGTTATTTGAATCGCACTCCTTAGGGGGCGGGCAAACGCACAAAGCACAAGGCATTATTCATGGCGGCATGAAATATGCGCTACAAGGTGTGTTAACCGGTGATGCAAAAGCCATGGCTGATATGCCAAGCGTTTGGAAAGCGTGCTTAAGCGGTGAAGGTGAATTGAATTTAAGTGAAGTACCCGTTTTATCTCGCCAACATTATCTTTGGTCTCCTCATAAATTTACCTCGAAGTTAACCGGCTTTTTAGCAAGTGCCACGTTAACCAGCAAAGTCGCTCCCCTCAAAAAAGAAGCCTATCCGCTGGCTTTTCAACATCCACAATTTAAGGGTGAAGTGTTTTCTTTAGATGAGTTAGTGGTGGATGTCCCGGCCTTGGTGCGCGAATTAGTGAAATATAATCAAGATGCCATTTTTCAAATTGAACCACTCGCCGAAGAAGAATTAGCTTTTGATGCAGACGGTAATTTGCAAACAGCAACCGTGTATTCAGCCGGTCGCGCCATTACTGTTTCGGCGCAACATTTTGTGTTTGCAGCGGGCGCGGGTAATGAGTTGATCGTTAAAAAATTAAACCTACCGGATTTAAAAATGCAGCGCAGGCCCTTGCACATGGTGTTAGTCAAAACGCCGTTTAATGCGCCGCTCTATGCGCATTGTTTAGGTTTGGGTTCGCGCCCGCGCATCACCGTGACCACGCATTTTTTACAGGATGGTCAAACGGTTTGGTATTTAGGCGGTTTGTTATCCGAAGAAGGCGTGGGCAAGACCAGCAGCGAACAAATTGCTGCAGCAAAAGCCGAATTAACCAGTTTATTTCCCTGGCTCAATTTCGCGGACGCAGAATTTGCAACGTTTATGATTGATCGCGCTGAACCTTTGCAAGGAAATGGCTTAAAACCCGAAACGTCTTTCACGCGGACCGTAAAAAACATCACGATTGCGTGGCCAACGAAATTAGCGCTGGCGCCAAAACTCGCAACAGAAATTTTAAAGCCAATTAATGAGCTGACACCGCAATGGTTTGATACACGTGAAATGCGTTCGTGGCCAATGCCACCGTTAGCACGCCCAGTTTGGGAGGAGCATTTTTGCAAAAACGACGCATAGGCCACACTGATTGTTGGGTAAGCCCGATTGGACTTGGCACAGTAAAACTGGGCCGAAATGAAGGGGTAAAATATCCACAGGGTTTTTCGTTACCAACGGATGATGAGGCGCAAAATTTATTGGCCCACGCCAAAGATCTTGGTGTGAATTTATTAGATACTGCCCCTGCTTATGGTTTAAGTGAAGAGCGTTTAGGCCAGCTGTTACGCGGACAAAGACACGATTGGATATTGTCTACGAAAGTGGGTGAAACCTTTACTAATGGCGAGTCGCAATTTGATTTTTCGAAGGCGGCTGTGCAATTTAGCATTGAGCGCAGTTTAAAACGCTTGAAGACTGATTATGTTGATTTCGTATTGGTGCATTCGAGTGGCGAAGATGAAGCAATCATTCGCGAAGAAAAAATTTTTGAAACACTTGCGCTTGCTAAAGAAGCCGGAAAAGTTCGCTATGTGGGGATGTCGAGTAAAACAGTTGCCGGTGGGTTGTTGGCGTTAAATTGGGCGGATGCGGTGATGATTACCTATAATCCGCAATATACCGCAGAATATGCGGTGCTTAAGGCCGCGCATGAGCAGCAAAAAGGCGTTTTTATCAAAAAAGCGTTAGCCAGTGGGCACATTAATACAGAAGAAGGTGTGCAAGCGGCGCTACAATTTGTGCTGCAAGAAGAAGCGGTGAGCAGCGTGATTTTAGGGACGTTGAATGTAAAACATTTAACTGCTGCCGTTCGTCATTGCGAGCTTAGCGACGAGGCGGCAATCTCAAAATAGTCATTAAGCCGCCGCTCGTTTTACTGACGGAATTTTACAGACGACTTTCTTCAACACACCATTTTTTCTTTTCCGCCAACCGTTTCTCAAGACCCACAGCGTAATCGCTAGTTAACTGCGCTTTATGAATCTGTTGCACCTCTTCTTTAACCCGTGCCCGAATGGTTTCCAATTCTTCAAGCGGTTCAACCAATTGGCCTTGCGATAAAATTGGTTTCAACAAATCGACCGCCGCATCATAATCAGCTAAGTTCACCGGCACCATGTTCTCACTTAACCAATTCGGCTGAGGATCATCATCAATGGCTAAATCCACATCATAAATCACATCCGCTAACATCGCATCGCCACTTAAATAGCGCCTTACTTGATGGCGCCCCGGATTTGAAATCTTGATGGCATCCTCCGAAATTTTTAATTTATATTCGAAGGTATTTTCAGTAGGAGATTTAATGGCTGACAATTTATAAACGCCATCCAAAGCAGGCTGATCATAGGCTGTTACTAGTTGTGTACCCACACCCCACACGGTAATGGGCGCGCCTTCTGCTTTCAATTGCGCGATAATGGATTCATTTAAAGAATTGCTAGCAACAATCGCCGTTTCAGTAAGGCCTGCGGCATCTAACATTTCACGGGCTTTAATGCTCAAAGCCAACATGTCACCAGAATCAAGGCGAATGCCTTTTAGCAGGTGCCCTTGCGTTTTTAACCAAAGACCAATATCAATGGCGTGTTTGATGCCATCAATAGTGTTGTAAGTGTCTACAAGTAGAACGCAATTCTCTGGCATCACATCGGCATACGCTTTAAAGGCATCAATTTCACTGGAAAAAGCGGTGACAAAACTGTGCGCATGCGTGCCGCGCACGGGAATCCCGTATAATTTGCCTGCTAAGGTGTTTGAGGTGGCATCACACCCGCCAACATACGCAGCACGCGAAGCGCCGAGCGCGCCATTTGGGCCTTGTGCGCGACGTAAACCAAATTCTAGTACGGTGTCACCGCGCGCCGCTTGGCAAACACGCTGCGCTTTGGTTGCGATTAATGATTGAAAGTTGATGATGTTAAGTAGCGCCGATTCAATTAATTGACATTGTAACAGTGGCCCTTCCACGCGTAATAAGGGCAAGTTTGGGAAAACAACAGTGCCTTCTGGGATGGCAAAGAGATCAATGTTAAGTCGTAAATTATATAAATATTCTAAAAACGTCGCTGGGAAGAAGGCATCGCCATTAGGCTGTTTTAAGCTGGCGAGGTAGGCCAAATCACTCGAGTCGAGGCGCCATTCCTTCAAAAAATCCACTGCATCCGCTAAGCCACAGGCAATCGCAAAACCTTGCCCGAAGGGGTTTTTGCGGTAAAACAAATGAAAACAAGCGGTTTCTTCGTGTCGATTCAAACGCCAATAGCTATAAGCCATCGTGAGTTGGTAGAAATCAGTTAAAAGCGGTGAATACACGTTATGGTTCCTTTATAATGGGATTTTTCGCCAGGCTAAAAGGTCAATCTATGTTCAATAAAAAAGCGTTGCTCACAATAGGATTATCAGCGTTATTGACGGCTTGTTCAACGGCTAACTACTTTAGCGACAACATGATTAGCTTTGAGCGCGAAACCAATACGCAAAAAGGGGTGCGTTATTTATTTGGCCGCGGCGTGAAGCAAAATGATCAACTGGCCTTTAATTATTTCTTAAATGGCGCGAAAGCGGGCGATCCCTTTGCACAAAATGAAGTTGCTTATTTATACGCAGCCGGTCGTGGCACTTCCCGTAATTACCCGCAAGCGTTTTTCTGGTATCAAAAAGCCGCTAGCCACGGTCTTGCAAGCGCACAATATAATTTAGGCATGTTTTACGAACGGGGATTGGGTACAGCGCCTAACGCAGAAAAAGCCCATGCCTGGTACCAAAAATCAGCGGCGCATGGTTTTGAACCCGCACGTGCTGCCTTGCATTTGCAGTCATAACCATGTCGACACCTAAAAAACACTTTGGCCAACATTTTTTGGCAGATTCTGCCGTGGTTGAACGCATTGTTTCCGTGCTGGCGCCAAGAGCTGGCGAGCATTTAATTGAAATTGGCCCAGGGCAAGGTGCGCTTACCTTGCCGGTGCTGCGTAAAACAAAGCAGTTAGAAGTGATCGAATTGGATCGTGATGTGTTGCCGGAACTAGAAGCGCGTTGTGGTCGTGCAGGTGATTTAACAATCCATTTAGCCGATGTATTAAATGTCGATTTCACTGCTTTGAAACAAGATAAGCGTCCGTTGCGCGTGTTTGGTAATTTACCCTATAACATTTCCACACCGTTAATTTTTCACCTCATTAAACATTTCGCTGTCATTGCCGATATGGTGTTCATGGTGCAAAAAGAAGTGGCAGATCGTTTGTGCGCGCTGCCGCACAATGGTGATTATGGTCGTTTAAGTGTGATGGTGCAGTATCATGCGAAAATGCAACACGCATTCGATGTGCCGCCGAGCGCTTTTTATCCGCCACCGCGAGTGCAATCAAGCGTCATTCGCATTACGCCTCACACAACATTGCCTGTGCAGGCAGTCAATGAAACCCTATTGAGTGATGTCGTGCGTGATGCGTTTAATCAGCGTCGTAAAACGATTCGCAATTCATTGCATAAACGCATTCCGGATGCTGCCTGGGATGAGTTAAATATCAAACGGGAAATGCGCCCGGAAAATTTATCCGTAGCAGATTTCGTGGCGATCGCCAATTATCTTGCCAAGGAATAACTCATGGCCACTTATGTCATTGGTGATGTGCAAGGCTGTTTTACACCCTTGCAACGCCTTTTGGATAAAATTCAGTTTGATCAAAGCAGCGACTATGTTTGGTTTGCCGGTGATTTAATAAATCGCGGCCCTGATTCATTAGCCACATTACGCTTTATTAAATCGTTAGGCGATCGTCAAGTCTCCGTGCTCGGTAATCATGATTTGAATTGTCTTGCTGTTTCTTGCGGAGTGTACCAGTCAAAGAAAGGCGATACTTTAATCCCATTATTAAATGCCGAAGATGCGGACGAGTTGCTCGCTTGGCTCGCAGCCCGTCCTTTGCTGCATGCCGTTGATAATACCGTCTTAACGCATGCAGGACTTGCTCCGCAATGGGATTTGGCAACAGCCAAGCGGTTAGCCAGGGAAGTGGAAGTGGCATTGCAAAGCCCACTACGCAAAGCATTTTTAACCGCTATGTATGGCAGTGAGCCGAGCCTTTGGGAAGAGTCGTTAGAAGGCATGGATCGCTTGCGTTGCATTACCAATTATTTCACGCGCATGCGTTTTTGTTATGCCGATGGCCGCTTAGATTTAGAGTTTAAAGGCGAGATTGGCAAACAACCCCCAAATCTCTATCCGTGGTTTGCTGTGCCTAATCGCGCTAATCAAGAATTAACCCTACTCTTTGGGCACTGGGCAGCATTAAATGGCAAAACCAATCTACCCAATGTGATTGGCCTTGATACGGGTTGCGTTTGGGGTAATTGCCTGACGGCTTTGCGCTTGGATGATAAGCAGTATTTTCAAGTAAATTGCTGAGCTTGGTCAAGCACCGTACGATTAACTTATTGATTTCTATATAGAGTAAGAAAGGTGTAATCATAAGCATTAGTGCTATCTGCCTTATGCTCTTCCCGTGAGCTAACATGCCAATCTAACCCCAAGTCTGGGAAAAAAGTATCGCCGGTAAAATCGTGCTGAATTTCCGTTAAATACAATATTTTAATCCAAGGCCAAAATAAGCGGTAAATTTCACCGCCACCAATGACAAATGCTTTACCCGTTTGTGCGGCTTCAGCAGCTGTTAATGCTTCTGGCACGGTTTTAACGATGGTAGCCCCAGGAATGATCAAGCCATCTTGCCGCGTCAAAATAATATTTAAGCGATTGGGTAATAAACGTCCAATTGAAAGGTAGGTTTTGTGCCCCATGATGATAGGGTGGGGACTCGTTATTTGTTTAAAATGGTTAAGGTCTGCCGGCAAGTGCCAAGGCATGCGGTTTTGATAGCCAATTACCCGATTTTGACCCATTGCCGCGATGGCTGCTAATTCAAGAGTGCCGTTTTCCATATGTACCTTTACTTGGCCTGAACGTCAGATTTCGCTAATATGTCACTTTTGCGCGAGTACCTCAATCTTATGAACGAAATAAAACAACCCACCTACTTAGAACTAGATAAAGCACTCGCCAAAACTGCGCTAAAGTTGCACTCATCGCAAGTGCACGGCATCATAGCGGGCTTGTTGTGTGGCAAACCCATTGAAGGGGACGGCTGGCATCAAATCGTGACAGGCGGTGAGGCTGAGAATGCCACGAAGTCTGTTTTAGAACATTTATTTAAAACTAGTCAAAAGCAATTGGATGAATTTCTATTTGATTTCCAATTATTGTTACCCGAATCAGAAGACGATTTGCCAGCGCGCGCCGAAGGGTTAACGTTATGGTGTCAGGGATTTTTAACCGGATTAAAATTAGCGGAAATTCCCATTGTCGGCCGTGACGCAAGCGAAACCACAGAAGCGATTAACGATCTCATTGAAATTGCCAAAATGAATTATGAAGAAGTGGTTGCAACTGAAGAAGATGAAGCCGCTTATGTCGAATTAATTGAGTATGTGCGCATGGCCGTCATTTTAATTTACCAAGAATTGCATGCGGAACACGGCAAGGAACAAAAAAACCTACCCAAGCATTTACATTAATTGCGTCACGAGGGAATGAGATGATAAAACAGCAAGAATATGCCAAACGCCGCAAACAACTGATGCAGCATATTGGCGAAGCAGGCATTGCCATTTTACCGGCTGCAGTGGAAGCTACGCGAAATAATGATGCGACGTATGCGTATCGCCAACAAAGCGATTTTTATTATTTAACGGGATTTAATGAGCCCGATGCTGTTTTAGTGTTGGTGCCTAAGCGTAAAGGCGGCGAATACATTTTATTTAATCGTGTGCGCGATAAAGCGCGTGAGATTTGGGATGGGCCGCGTGCGGGACAAGAAGGTGCGCGTGAAGCATTTTTAGCTGACGATTCTTATCCTATCAGTGAATTAACGAATTTGTTGCCGGAATTATTAACGGGTCGAGATAAAGTGTATTATCCGTTCGGCCAACAAGCACACTTTGATCGTTTAATCATGGATGCAATTAATGCCGCGCGTGCTAAAGTGCGCAGTGGTTTGCGTTTTCCTACGGCATTTGCTGATTTAAGCACGGTAGTGCATGAAATGCGCTTATTTAAAAGCAAAGCTGAATTATCGGTTATGCAAAAAGCCGTTGATATCACAGCGAAAGGCCATCTTGCTGCCATGCAAGCGTGTACGCCGGGTTGTTATGAATATGAATTAGAAGCTGCATTGTCCTACGAATTTATTCGTCATGGCGCTCGTTTCCAAGCGTATAATGCGATTGTTGGTGCTGGCAAAAATGCCTGCGTTTTGCATTATATCGCGAATGATCAACCGATTTCCGATGGTGATTTAGTATTAATTGATGCTGGCGCTGAGTTTGAAAATTACGCAGCGGATATCACGCGTACTTTTCCTGCGAATGGGCGTTTTTCAGGCGAGCAAAAAGCGATTTATGAATTAGTTTTAGCCTCTCAATTGGCAGCCATTAAATCGGTAAAACCTGGGGCTTCTTGGACAGCGGCACAAAATGTTGTCGTTAAGGTTTTAACGCAAGGCTTAGTCGATTTGAAAATCTTAAAAGGTGATGTGGATAATCTCATCGAAAAACAGGCTTATTTCCCTTTTTACATGCATCGCTCCGGACATTGGTTAGGGCTTGATGTACATGATGTGGGTTCTTATCGTAAACAAGAACAATGGCGAAAATTAGAACCTGGCATGGTGCTAACGGTTGAGCCTGGCCTTTATATTTCTGCTGATATTAAAGGGGTTCCTGCGCGTTGGCATAATATTGGTGTGCGAATTGAAGATGATGTGGTCGTGACCGAATCCGGTCGTGAAGTAATGAGTGCAATGATTCCAAAAACCGTTGCCGACATTGAAGCGTTGATGGCAGGTTAAGCATGCAAGCCGACGACTATGATTTGATAGTGGTTGGCGGTGGGTTAGTGGGCGCAGGATTAATTGCTGCGCTCGCTCAATTGATTGTGCCTTATCACCCCACGTTTCGTATGGCGTTAATTGATGCGAAGCTGCCAAGTAAAAATGATCCCCGCTTGTTTGCACTAAATTATTCTAGCTGCCAATTTTTAAAAAATTTAAACCTATGGGATGCAGTGCAACCTTTTGCTGCGCCCATTCGTTCGGTGCATGTTTCTCAGCGCGGGCGTTTTGGTCGGGTGCATTTATCACACGAAGAGGTGCAGTTACCGGAGTTAGGTCACGTTATTCCTGCCAAACACATTGAGGCAGCGTTGCATGAACAAGTTGCGAATGCCAAAAATGTCAGTGTATTTCGCCCAGCAACCTTAACTGATTTGCAGCAAGATGAGACGAGCGCAACCCTAACGGTTCGCAATGAGAGTGGGACAAAAACCTTGCGCTCACCCCTTATCATTGGCGCTGATGGGACTGCTTCCACCGTGCGTACCCTATTGCAAATTGAGGTGGAAACAACAGATTACAATCAAATAGCGATCGTCACCCGCACTGAGCTTGCCAATGCCCATGCCGATTGTGCCTATGAGCGCTTCACCCCGCAGGGTGCCATTGCCATGTTGCCTTTGCCGAACCAAGAGTGTGCAACAATATGGTCATTGGCGAAAGGAGAAGCGGAGCAATTATTACAATTAGCGGATGCTGACTTTTTATCGGCATTACAAGAGGCGTTTGGGCAACGCTTAGGCCCCTTTGTGGGGGTTCAGCAGCGCCATTCCTTCCCATTGCGTTTGGTGCGAGCCAAAAAAGCCGTTGATCGGCATGTTTTTTTGCTGGGAAATGCGCTACACACCGTCCACCCTATTGCTGCACAAGGTTTTAATTTGGCATTATATGAGGTAGCTACCTTAGTGGAAGGGATGGTTCAGCGTTTAAAGGAACGTGCTGCATTAACGGTTGCTGATTTGGTCGCATTATCGCAAGAAACTGAAAAGCAACAACAAAGCAGTATTCAAGTGTCACATCACCTTGCTGAGTTGTTTGCCACAGAACGCATCTGGCAACAACAAGGCTTAGGAATCGGGATGGCGATTTTTGATCTTTGTTCACCCTTAAAAAAATATTTTTTAAATAGACTATTAGGTCGCGCGGGTAAAACACCGCGTTTATTAATGAATATGAAGGACACATGAATAAAACTACGGATGACGCAGTCAATAGCAATTTAGAAGCGATTATTCGCGAATTGTTAAAACAATCGGGTACACCGGTCACGCGCGGCATTAAACGTGATATGTCGCTGTATGATCACTTAGGGTTAGATAGCTTGAGCCGAGCTGAATTGTTTCAGCGTGTTGAAAAGCAATTTGGAACTAAAATTTCGGATGAGCTGTTAGCTAAAATTGAAACGATTGGTGATTTGGAAAGTGCTTTACAAGAAGCACACATTAATCCGCGTACACAGCCTGCGATAATGCGTAATGTGATTGTGGATGACCCGATTATAGTTGATCCGTTAGAATTTAAAACGCTCACCGATATTTTGCTAACCTATGGCGAAAAAACGCCAAACAAGCCCCATGTTTATTTTCAGCATGATGATGGAAAAGAAGAAGTCATCACGTATGGTGAGTTGTTAACGCGCGCAAAACAATTGGCGGCAGGCTTACGGGAGCGAGGTTTGCAAGAAGCAGAAACCGTTGCCATCATGTTGCCGACAACGCCGGATTTTTTTACGGCTTTTTTTGGCATTTTGCTGGCAGGTGGCATACCCGTGCCGATTTATCCACCGTTTCGCATGCATATGTTAGAAGCGTATGCGAAAACGGAAGCGCATATTTTGCGTAATGCTGAAGTGCGAATGTTAATTACGTTTGATCGTGCTGAAACGTTAAGTTTAATGCTGCAATCATTTGTTCCGAGTTTAAAACACGTGGTGACAGTGCCAGAATTATTAAAGCATGACATCATTGTTAAGTTGTCGCATGGGAAGCCTGATCATATTGGGTTTATTCAATTTACATCGGGTAGCACTAGCGATCCGAAAGGAGTGGTGTTATCGCATGCTAATTTATTAACGAATATTCGCGCTTATGGTAAAGCCATTGCGGCTTCCAGTCGTGATGTGGCTGTTAGCTGGTTGCCGCTTTATCATGACATGGGATTAATTGGTAAATGGTTAGGAAGTTTGTATTTCGGCGCACCCTTAATTTTAATGACGCCATTTGCTTTTTTAAATCGCCCTGAGCGTTGGTTGTGGACAATTCACTATCATCGCGGCACGGTTTCGGGTGGTCCTAATTTTGCGTACGAGCTGTGTGTTAACAAAGTGGACCCCGCCATTTTGGAAGGGTTAGATTTAAGCTCGTGGCGAGTCGCTGCCAATGGAGCGGAAAAAATATATCCTCGTACGCTACAAGCTTTCTGCGATAAGTTTGCGCCATTTGGTTTTAAGCGCAGTGCAATGATGCCAATGTACGGTTTAGCAGAATCTTCCGTGGGTCTATGTTTGCCACCGTTAGGCCGAGAATTTCGCTTAGATACCGTTGACCGCAAACAATTTGAAGAAGAGCGCATTGCTGAACCGACTGAGAATAAAGAAGGGTTAACCTTTGTGGGGTGCGGCGAAGTACTGCCAGAGCATGAAATTCGCATTGTTGATGATGAAAATGCAGTCTTGCCCGAACGTCGCGTTGGTAAACTACAATTCCGTGGCCCTTCTTCCATGCGGGGTTATTATCGAAATGAACGAGCAACGCGCGCTGCTTTTCAGGATGGTTGGATAGAAACCGGCGACTTGGCCTACGTTGCAGACAAAGAAATCTTTATCACCGGACGTAGAAAAGATTTAATTATTAAAGCGGGGCGTAATTTATACCCTGTTGAAATTGAAGAGTTAGTGGGAAATGTGCCGGGTGTGCGGCAAGGTTGTGTGATCGCTTTTGCTGTGAATGATATAGAGCGAGGCACTGATCAACTTGTTGTGGTGGCTGAAACAAGACAAAAGAAAGCCACACAGCGTGATGATATTATTTATCAAATCAAAGAAGCGATTACATCGGCGCTTGATGTGGCGGTGGATCGTGTTGTATTAGTGCCACCGCATTGTGTGCCGAAAACCTCGAGTGGCAAATTGCAGCGTGCACAAGGCAAGCAATGGTATTTGGACGGCCGATTAGGTAAAGGTAATTTGCCCGCTTGGTTACAAGTGGTAAAACTAGCAACGGTTGCTGTGGCTAAGAAGCTGCAGCGCTTTGCGGCTTTCCTTAGTAAAAGTATTTATACTGCGTATATTGCGTTGTTGGTCGGTCTTTCTATTCCACCCTTTTTGGTCTTAATTTATTTTGCGAAAGATGAAGTCGTGGAAAAAGCAGCGCATGAATGGGCAAAGTGGTTTTTACGTTTGGTGGGCTGTCCTTTGGAAGTGAAGGGTATTCAACATTTAACGGCGCAAAAGCCCCTGGTGTATGTTATGAACCATGCCAGTAATTTTGATGGAGTGGTCGCGATGGCTATTCTCCCAGCGGGTACACGGTTTGTCGCTAAAAAAGAAATTTTTTCTGCGCCTTTACTTGGTTTCTTGTTGAAGAAAATTCATGCCTTGCCGGTTGACCGATTAGATTTTTCTAAAGGTTTAGAAGATGCTGATCAGATTAAAGCGGAATTAAAAGCGGGCCATTCCATTTTAATTTTTCCGGAAGGAACATTTGGTTATGCGGAAGGCTTGCGCCCATTTCGTTTGGGTGCGTTTAAAATGGCGGCAGAAACAAACAGCGCCATTTGCCCCGTAACCATTCATGGCACACGTTATATTTTACGCAACGATGATATTTTATTGCGTCCGCATCGCGTGCGGGCAACGGTTTCCGCACCGGTTTTACCCGCAGGAAATGAGTGGGAAGATATTACAGCGCTACGTAATAAGGTGCGAGCAGAGATGGCGGAGACTTGCGGTGAGCCAACGCTTGACTACATTGCCGCACAAACCGTTGCGCCAAAATCCAGTGATATTCCACGTACTTAGGAGCACTTTTTGTGAATGATCGTTTAACTCGTTTTGGTCCGCGAATAGTATATAATACGGATAACTCAACCAACTCGAAGAAGGTGTTAGCAATGAGCGGCAATGTAGCAGCAGTTTCAGATGAAGCATTTGAGAATGATGTATTAAAATCCTCTACGCCAGTTTTAGTCGATTTCTGGGCGGTATGGTGTAATCCTTGTAAAGCATTAGCCCCAATTGTTGAAGAATTGGCGCCAAATTATGCGGGCAAAATTAAATTTACAAAAATGGATGTGGAAAAGAATCCTAATACCCCAGCGAAATATAATGTGCGTGGTATTCCTACTTTATTAGTATTTGTTGATGGTCAAGTCAAAGCAACGCACGTCGGATTTTTAAATAAAACAGATTTAACCAAGTTTTTAGACGGCGTTCTGTAAGCTATCTTATTGAAAATTGAAGAGTTATTGTGTCTCTTTCGATGCAATAACCTTCAAACAAAATAGGCTGGATATTTTTAAAAATTAGTGATATTTTTAGTGTATAAGAAGATTCCTTTTTATCTGTTTCAAACTTCCATGAAATATAGATTTGCGCTTAGCCAGTGTTTTTTAACCCTGCGTTTTTACACAGAAGAAACCTGTCTTTAGCTGAGGATAGCCAACGGTTGGAACCATCACCCTGCATATTTTTTCGCACGGACCTAACCCCCACTGTTTTAGCGCTGTATTCATCTAAAGGTAGAAAAATATTCTAACGCCTTTAATCCCACTTATCTTTTAGGGCTATAACACTATGACAATGAATTTAACGGAACTTAAGAAGCAAAGCGCTGCTGAGTTGATAAAACTATCTGAGCAATATGGCTTGGAAAATATGGCGCGAGCTAAATCACAAGATATTATCTTTGCCGTTTTGAAAGAACACGCAAAGCGCGAAGAAATTTCAGGTGATGGCGTCTTGGAAATTTTACAAGATGGTTTTGGCTTCTTACGTTCTCCTGAAAGTTCTTATCTTGCCGGCCCCGACGATATTTATGTTTCCCCGAGTCAGATACGCCGCTTTAATTTACGCACGGGCGATACCGTACAAGGTAGAATTCGCCCTCCCAAAGATGGTGAGCGCTACTTTGCTTTATTAAAAGTAGATAAAATTAACCACGACGTTCCTTCCAACATCAACAAAAAACCCGCCTTCGAAAATTTAACCCCACTCTTTGCTGAAGAACAATTAAAAATGGAATTGGGGAATGGTAGTACGGAAGACATTACCGCGCGCATTATCGATATGTTAGCGCCAGTGGGTAAGGGTCAACGGGGTTTAATCGTTTCACCGCCGAAAGCCGGTAAAACCATGATGTTGCAAAACATTGCTCACTCCATCGCGCATAATCATCCTGAATGTGATCTCATTGTGTTACTGATCGATGAACGTCCTGAAGAAGTCACGGAAATGTCACGTTCTGTGAAAGGTGAAGTGATCGCGAGTACGTTCGATGAACCCGCTAGCCGTCACGTGCAAGTTGCCGAAATGGTTATCGAAAAAGCCAAGCGCTTGGTTGAGCATAAACGAGATGTGATCATTTTGTTAGATTCCATTACGCGCCTTGCGCGTGCTTATAACACCGTTGTTCCGGCTTCCGGCAAGGTGTTAACAGGTGGTGTCGACTCCAATGCATTACAACGTCCAAAACGCTTCTTTGGCGCAGCCCGTAATATTGAAGAAGGCGGCAGCTTAACGATTATTGCGACAGCGTTAGTTGAAACCGGTTCGAAGATGGATGATGTTATCTATGAAGAATTTAAAGGTACCGGTAACATGGAAATCCATTTAAATCGTAAAACAGCAGAAAAACGCATTTGGCCAGCAATGGACCCAAATCGTAGCGGTACGCGTCGCGATGAAAAAATCTGCTCTCCTGAAATTATTCGCAGCACCTGGGTCTTACGCAAAATGTTGGGCACCATGGAAGAACCTGCTCAAGCAGTTGAATTCTTGCTGGATCGCATGAAAGGCACCAAGACCAACGCTGAATTCTTTGATAGCATGAAAACTAGGTAAACAATGAATTACTGGTTATTTAAATCAGAGCCTGATTGTTTCAGCATCGATCATTTGAGCAAACGTCCCAAGCAAATCGCTGCTTGGGATGGCGTGCGGAATTTCCAAGCGCGTAATTTTATGCGTGAGATGAAGAAAGGGGACCTTGGGTTTTTTTACCATTCCAGCTGCACGCCACCCGGCGTTGTTGGCATCGTGGAAGTAGTTAGAGAAGCCTATCCTGATCACACCGCATTTGATTCCAGCGAAGACCACTTCGATCCCGCCAGTAGCCCTGAAAAGCCCCGTTGGTACATGGTCGATGTAAAATTAGTTGAACGCTTTCCACGCTTAGTCACGCTGGAGGAATTAAAAAATCATCCTGCTTTGGCCGAAATGATAATTAATCGTCGCGGTAATCGTTTATCAATTACGCCAGTGACGAAAGCTGAATGGAATACGATCGTAAAGATAGCTCGCTAATAGGTAACTTTCTGCAAGTGCGAGCGAATGCTTATTTTATTTTAATTTTAATTTCTACTGATTCATCTGGTATTGTAAGGTCACAATTCATCGCCTTCAGGGAAGCTTGAAAGTAATGTTGCATGGGATTTGCTTCAGCATCGTTGTAAAATAAAGAGCTACTCGTTAGTCGATATGCCATCCTTGCATCGCTCATTTCTTATTTAAAACCCGCAGCAGCAGTGCTGCGGGTTTACTGCCTAGGTTATTTATCCCTTTTGAATGCAAAACGCTGCGGTTTTTTACCAGAGGCGCTTTGCGGCTTACTGCTTTTACCTTTTGATGGTTTATAGGCAATGGTTTGACCCGAGCTTGCTTTGGTTGAGGCTTTGGTCATTGGCTTTTTGGTGGGTTTGCTATCATCCCACTTCTTGTCCGATTTAAACCGCTTACCTGCAGGCTTTTCCGCTCCAAAACGGGTTGGTTTGTCATCATCGCGTTTTGCAAAACGGCGTACCGGTTTGTCATCGCGAGATCCCGTGCCTTCTTTTTTATCACGCGAGAAGCGGGGTTTTTCGTCATCCCATTTCTTAGTGGCAAAAGAACGCTTGGGTTTTTCATCGCCAAAACGGCCACCTTCTTTTTTGTCACGTGAGAAGCGAGGCTTTTCATCTCCAAAACGGCCACCTTCTTTCTTGTCACGAGAGAAGCGTGGTTTTTCATCGCCAAACCGTCCGCCTTCTTTTTTGTCACGAGAGAAACGGGGTTTATCGTCACCGGAGCGTGCGCCTTCTTTTTTATCACGTGAGAAACGCGGCTTTTCATCACCAAACCGTCCGCCTTCTTTCTTATCACGAGAAAAGCGTGGTTTTTCATCGCCAAACCGTCCACCTTCTTTTTTGTCACGCGAGAAGCGCGGTTTGTCATCACCTGACCGTGCACCTTCTTTTTTATCACGCGAGAAGCGGGGTTTTTCATCATCCCACTTTTTATCAGAACTACGCTTGGGTTTGTCGCTGGCAAAACGCTTTTCGCCTTTATGAGTCGAGGCAGCAGCGCGGCCAAATTCTTTTTCATCGCGACCTTTACGGAAACGTTGTGGCTTTTCATCATCCCAGCGGGTATTTACATCACTACGCTTTTTGTGATGAGAAGGCGCGCTATCGTCATCTGCGCCGCGTTCTTTGCGTTGTTTGTAAAAATGTTCTTCTTTGTTGTCGTGCTTTTTGCCACCGTGGGTTGGCGTGAAGGCAGATGATTTTTCAAACTCACTTAAGTTAGGTACAGACAAAACTTTTAATTGTTTATTCACCAAGCGTTCAATACGCATTACTTGACGGCGTTCACCCGGTAAAATAAATGAAATTGCTTTACCTGAACGTCCGGCGCGTGCTGTTCGGCCAATACGATGCACGTAGTCTTCACACCAGTGTGGTAAATCAATGTTGATAACGTGGCTAATGTCCGAGATGTCGATACCACGTGCGGCAACGTCAGTTGCTACTAAGAAATCAATGCGGCCTTGGCGTAATTTATCTAAGGTGCGCGTTCTTGTGGCTTGGCGTAAATCACCGTGTAACGCGCCGGCTTTATAACCGGCGTCATTTAATTCTTCCGCGATGCGGTCAGCATTGATTTTGGTTGCTGAGAAAATAATGGCCTTAAAAACGTTTTCATTCGCCAAAATATATTTCAATAAAGGTAATTTTTGACGCGGTGATTTCACTTCATAAAATACTTGTTCAATCTGCGGAATGTTTTGGGTTTCTTTGGAAAGATCAATGCGCATCGGTTTGTTTAAGATTTTTTTGATAACGCGATCGAGTTGCCCATCGACGGTTGCGCTGAATAACAAGGTTTGGCGTTCAGACGGCGTCATATCCACAATCGACATAATGTCATCAATAAAGCCCATATCGAGCATGCGATCGGCTTCATCTAAAATTAATAAATCGATGTCGGATAAATCCACGCGATTTTGTTCGCAATGGTCAAGTAAACGACCTGGCGTTGCGACGATAATGTCGGCGCCGCGTTCTAAGCCGCGAATTTGCGTGTTGTAAGACATACCGCCAACTAAACTCACAATGTTGTAACGCAAATATTTGCCGTATTTGGCAGCCGCTGTTGTGATTTGCGTAGCAAGTTCACGAGTGGGGGTTAAAATTAAAACGCGTGGTGCTTTAACGGGGTCGGTAGTGGCTAATTGTTCTAGTGCTGGCAACACAAACGCCGCGGTTTTACCGGAGCCGGTGGGCGAGCAAGCGACTAAATCGTGTCGCTTTAAAATCAATGGGATAGCTTTGGCTTGGATAGGGGTTGGCGTTTTATAGCCGCATTGTTCTAACGCCTTCATGATAGGCGGTTGCAATTGTGCAAATGGCATGTACATTCCTCGATTCGAGCAGTCACTGCAAACTCGAATTAGGCAGCATCTGCTATAAGTTTAAGACTTCGGCGGGTTTGCTCAGAAGTTATCGTTATAAAAATAAGGGGTATATCTGACCATTGTTTTTCCAAAAAGACAAGCGGTTTTTAAAAGAAATCGAAATATTAAAACAAATTCCTCTTCTAACTGCTTGAATAAAAAACACTTGCCATGGGATTAAGCATGGCAAGGCAGACCCGTTGTCAGGACGAGACCCGTTTCAGTAAATGCATTGTTTGCGGGTAACGCCTAATTTTTTAATGAAAATGGTGTGCTAAATTCTATTGCTTCCCGTTCATCTTCTGTTAAATCGTCAAAAGTTGAGGGTGCGGGAAGAGCCTTGCTGCTATCTCGTGCAGCTGGCAATTCATTTTCGGAGAAAGAAAAATCATCTATCTGGGCTGCTTCAAATAAACTATTTAATACTGGATTTAAGGTTTGATAATGTAAGGATTGAAAATGAGCACCATCTGTAAATCCTAAATAAACCGTGTTGAGCGCGTCTTTTCGAGAAAAGCAAAGCGGTAAGTTATCTCCTCTTGATTCTACAATGAGAACGTTTAACTTTAATACCCGAGCAGCGGCGAGCAGACGCCGTGCATCAACCCAAGCATCCGCATGATTATCTTGCATCAAACCGCTAAAAAATTTTTTAACTTTAGCATCTTTATAGTGCTCGGCGTTTTTTTCAATATGATTTAAGGTCAGTTCACATAATGATTCGACGGTTTGATTTCGAAAAATATTTTGAAAAATGAATTGATCAATCAGTGCGTCAAAAATGTTATTTTTTGCGCCGGGTGAAACTTCCAAACCCCATTCTTGATATTTTTCTATTGGGGCACGGTATTCTTCATCGTCAAATTCAGAATCACTATTTTGACTGGCGAATAAAGAGTTTTGTTTTAAGGGTGAATTTTTTCCCGCAGATGAATCGTATGGGTGCACCAAATATAGCGCCTTAGCATGACTTTCTGAAGAAAGAGGGTTTATTAAAGATTGAGCGCGATTTTTTGCTAAACCAGCTAATTGGTCGCTAATTTCTGCTATTAAAGCCCAGGCACTCGGCTCGTTACCACTAATATTGTTTAAGTGGATTAAGAGCTTAGTCAAGCATGTTAGAAGGGACTCAGGGTGCTCATCAAAATCAAATTCAAGTAGTTTACTAACCAGGGAATTTAAAAGATTGACCTGTTCAATATGAGGTTTGCTGGATAAAGCTTTGCTTTCTAGTAATGCGCAAACTGTTGCAACTTCGCCTGCTTGTGCTGCCAATTCAATAGCCGTGCTACCACCGGTTTCACACCAAAATAAAGCAGGGTCTTCCGCTAATTGACAAGCTGCTTTAATATTTCCTGCAGCTGCTTCTAAATGGATTGGCTGAATACTCTTGTCCATTCGCGCACCCACATTAAATTTTGCATCGTGCGCTGCTAATAACGCTAAAACAGTAAGCTTGTTTGTTTCAAGCGCGAGCGTGAATAGAGTATGGGGATTGACGATACTCAATGACGCTTGGGGATCAGCAAGATACTTTAGAAGGGTTGTCGTATCTTCCAATAAAACCGCTTGTTCTAAGTGTAAATTCCTTGCGAGTGACATTATTATCTCCTTATAAATAATTTAAACACGTTCAATATCGAAACTGATTACCTCTGGAATAGTTAACTGGTTAGTCGCTAGCATCATTAATCGATCAACACCTAAAGCAACACCAGCGCAATCGGGCAAGCCGTATTCGAGTGCCGCTAAGAATTTTTCATCGATAGGCAATGCGGGAAGGTTGAGTGCGCTGCGCTTTTTTACATTCGCTTCAAAACGTGCTCGCTGCTCTTTTGCATCCTGCAATTCATAAAAGCCATTCGCCAGTTCAATCCCTTTTACATACACTTCAAAACGGGCCGCAACGGGTGGATCGGTGGGCAAAAGTCGTGCGAGCGCTGCTTGTTGTTCTGGAAAATGATAGATAAAAAAAGGACGCTCCCTACCCAATTGTGGTTCGATGCATTCTGAGGCGAGCACTTGTAACCAGGTATCTTGATCAAAGGTTTTTGCATCCACAAAATTTAAGCCGCGTTCTTTGGCAAGCGTTGCGAGTTGCTCCACTGTTGCATGATGCGGTGTGATGCCTAAATGGGTTTCGAATGCTTCCTGATAACTCATGCGCTCAGCGGGTTTCACACCTAATATCATTTGCAAGAATTCATCCATCTCATCCATTAAAGCGTGATGGTTAAATCCGGGTCGATACCATTCAAGCATGGTAAATTCTGGGTTATGAAATTGCCCGACTTCCGCTTGGCGAAAGGCTTTGCAGATTTGATAAATCGGCCCAATACCATTTGCTAACAAGCGCTTCATGGCATATTCAGGCGAAGTTTGTAGATAGTAGGGTTCGTTCGCTGAATGTTGATAGAGAACAGGAATGCTGCCAATAAAAGGGTCTGTCACCGATGTGTGACACATAAGCGGTGTATCGACTTCTAAAACGCTTCTTGCTGCAAAAAATTCACGGATCAAGGCTAAAATGCGTGCTCGTTCGCGTAAAGTGGCAAGAGTGGCTGAGGGTTGCCAAGAGTGCATGTGTTTTCCGAAAAGGACAGCTTATCTCAAGCTGCCCTTTTTTATTGTTTATTCTTTAGCGCGAGAGACGTATTCACCGATACGGGTGTCAACACGAATGATTTCACCTTCGGCTAAGAATAAAGGCACGCGCACAACAGCGCCGGATTCCAATTTAGCCGGTTTGCTGCCACCACCTGAGGTGTCGCCTTTTAAGCCTGGGTCGGTTTCAACAATCTTTAAATTAACAAAAGTGGGAGCGGTGACTTGGATAGGGACGCCGTTCCATAAGAGCATTTTGCAGTCGGATTGTTCTTTGAGCCACTGTTTGGCGTCTGCGACTTCTGCTTCATGCAAGGCGTATTGTTCAAAAGATTCCGTGGCCATAAAGTGCCATTCGTTGCCATCACCGTAGAGATATTGTGCATCAATTTCAACCACATCGGCGGCTTCAATGCTGTCGCCTGATTTGTAGGTGCGTTCAATGACTCGGCCGGTTTTTAAATTGCGGTAGCGTAAGCGATTGAAAGCTTGGCCTTTGCCGGGTTTTACAAATTCGTTGTCGACGACAATGCAAGGGTCGTTATCAATAATAAGCTTCATTCCGCTTCTGATTTCATTTAAACCATACGAACTCATGACTACACTCCGAAAATTAAGTGCGCCTATGATAACGTTCTCGGGAGTGGCCTGGCAATCGATGTGTCGTTGTATAGAGCGATGGTGTGAGGCCGCACTACGCGGCCTCACATGCCGTTGACTACGCTTGCGCCGGTTCAATCCCGCTTTGGCGCAATAAAGCATCAATCGTGGGTTCACGGCCACGGAAAGCAACAAAGGAGGCGAGTGGCTCGCGCATGCCACCGACTTCCAAAATATTTTCCATGAAAGACCGGCCAGTTGCGGGGTCGAAAATGCCATTTTCTTCAAATTTAGAATAAGCATCGGCTGATAAAACTTCCGCCCACTTGTAACTGTAGTAACCGGCTGCGTAACCACCTGCAAAAATGTGTGAGAAGCTATTTTGGAAACGGTTCCATTTGGGTATTTCTGTCAAGGCAGTTTGTTTACGTACCTCATCTAAAATACCTTGAATTTGATTCCCTTTAAACGCGGGGTCATATTCCAAATGAATTCGAAAATCAAATAGCGCGAATTCCAATTGACGGACCATTTGCAGGCCATCTTGGAAATGTTTTGCCGCATTCATTTTTTGATATAACTCATCCGGTAAAGGTGCACCCGTTTGATAATGTTTAGCGATTAAATCTAATGATGCTTTTTCCCAGCAATAATTTTCCATGAATTGGCTGGGAAATTCGACCGCATCCCAAGCCACACCATGAATACCCGAAACAGAAAGATAATCTACTTTCGTTAATAAGTGATGTAAGCAATGACCAAATTCGTGGAATAAAGTAATCACATCGTCATGGGTTAATAAAGCAGGATTGCCATCGACCGGCGGCATAAAATTACACGTTAAATAAGCAACCGGATATTGAATGCCACCCTCTTTTAAACGCCGTCGACTAAGGCAATCATCCATCCAGGCGCCATCGCGTTTGTGCGCTCTTGCATAAAGATCAATGTAAAATCCACCGCGCAATTCATTGTTCTTATCATAAATAGAAAAGAATTTCACATCAGGGTGCCAGGTGTTAATGCCCGTTTCTTCCTGAATGTTTAAACCATAGAGTTGACTCACCAAACCAAATAGACCCGATAAAACGTGATTAATCGGGAAATAAGGCCGCAATTCTTCTTGGTTGAAATTAAATAAATTACCACGCAGTAATTCCGAATAATAAGCGGCATCCCAACTTTCTAACTTGTCGATGTGATCTTTATCGTTAGCGAGTTTGGCAATGTCAGCGTGTTCCGATTTCGCAAGCGGCAAGCTGCGCTTTAATAGGTCGGTTAAAAACCGCATCACTTCATTAGTAGAAGGCGCCATTTTGGTGGCAAGTGATAATGCGGCGTAATTTTCAAAGCCAACGATATGGGCGATTTCATCGCGCGTTGCAATAATGTCGTGCATGATTTGGGTGTTATCAAATTGCTGCGCATTCGGGCCCACATCGGAAGCGCGAGTAATGTGTGCCTCATACAGGGATTTTCGTAAATCACGATGATGGGCATAGCGCATCACAGCAGAGTAGGCGGGATAATCTAGTGTAATCACATAGCCTGGCAGTTTGCGTTGCTCTGCTTGTTCGCGCGCTAATTGCAGCGCTTGCTCGGGTAAGCCGGCGAGGGCTTCTGCGTCTGTTAAATGCAGGGTGTAAGCATGCGTTGCATCTAATAAGTTTTCAGAAAATTTTGTCGTCAACTGGCTCATTTGTTGATACAGCTCGGCGATGCGATGTTTCTTTTCAGGCGATAAATTGACGCCGGCTAGTTTGAAATCGCGTAATTCATTTTCAATAATTTTGCGTTGTGCGGGGTGTAACTGTTTGAAATCATCACGATCAGCAATTTGTTGGATGGCTTCATAGAGCGCGGTGTTATGCGCCATTTCTGTACCATATTCGGTCAGCAAAGGCATGGTTTCGTTATAGGCTTTACGTAAGCTTTCCGTTTCCATCACACCATGCAAATGGCCAATTGGCGACCAGTATTTGTTGAGTTCATCATTCATTTCTTCGAGGGGGGCCAGTAAGTTATCCCAGGTAAAGGTTTCGTTTGTGGTCAAAATTTGTTTTAAGCGGGCGCGGTGTCTATCGAGTATTTGACTGATGGTCGTGGCCAGGTTGGCAGGGTCAATGGCTGTAAAATCCGGTAAAATCTCGCGGGGAAACGCTTGGTTTGGCATGAAAAACTCCTAAAAATAACGTAATCCTGTCAGGCAGGGCGCGGTAGATGTTCTTATTAGAATATCATTATCCAATTAAGGTGAAGATGTTATACTGCGTTTTTTTGTGAAGCCAATGAGTTAATTTATCCATGACAGCTAAAAAATTCTTAAATTTTCAAGAGCTTATTAATGCTTTGCATGAATTTTGGAGTCAACAGGGTTGTGTTCTGATGCAGCCGGTTGACATGGAAGTGGGTGCCGGTACTTTTCATACGGGTAGCTTCCTCGGCGCCATTGGCCCTGAGCCTTGGCGCGCCGCTTACGTCCAGCCGAGTCGTCGTCCAGCCGATGGGCGCTATGGTGAAAATCCCAATCGCGTGCAGCGTCACCACCAATATCAAGTCGTCTTAAAACCTTCTCCGGACAATATCCAAGAAATTTATTTAGAATCGTTACGTAAAATTGGCGTTGATACCCTAATCGATGATGTGCGTTTTGTCGAAGATAACTGGGAGTCGCCCTCACTCGGCGCTTGGGGTTTGGGGTGGGAGGTTTGGTTGAATGGTATGGAAGTGACGCAATTTACCTATTTTCAACAGGTCGGTGGTTTAGAATGCAAGCCGGTCACGGGTGAAATTACGTATGGTCTTGAACGGTTGAGCATGGCTTTGCAAAACCAAGACAATATTTACGATTTAATTTGGTGCGAAGGCCCACAAGGCATCGTTACCTACGGTGATGTATGTCGTCAAACCGAAGTTGAAATGTCAAAATATAATTTTGAACAAGCCGATGTGAAAACCTTGTTTGAGCATTTTCAATTTTATGAACGTGAAAGCCAACGTTTATGTGAATTGGGTTTGCCATTACCGGCTTATGAATTAGTGCTAAAAGCGTCGCATACCTTTAATTTATTAGATGCGCGTCACGCACTCTCCGTGACTGAGCGTCAAAACCACATTTTAAAATTACGTCGTTTATCGAAAGCGGTTGCAGAAAGTTATTATGCTGCGCGAGAAGCTTTGGGTTTTCCTTTATTAAAGACGACTGAACATACTGAGAATTCACTATGACCGTTGCTGATTTATTAATTGAAATTCATACGGAAGAGTTGCCACCAAAGTCTTTATTAAAGTTGGCGAAAGCATTTGAAGATCAAATTGCCGAACGTTTAAAGAAGGCGCAATTGCCCTTTTCTACAACCCAGTTTTATGCAACGCCGCGTCGGTTAGCTGTATTGGTTAAGGCATTGCAACGCGCGCAACCGGACCAAGTGGTTGAGCGAAGAGGGCCTGCACTCGCTGCTGCATTTGATGCAAGTGGAAATCCAACGCCTGCTTGTTTAGGCTTTGCCCGTTCTTTAAAGATTGAACCCAGTGAGTTAATGACGTTAAAAACGCCACAAGGTGAATGGGTCGGCTACAAGCAACCCGTTGCTGGTGCGACAGTGCAAACATTGATTCCCGGTTTAGTTGAGGAAGCGCTGCAACAATTGCCGATTGCAAAACGCATGCGCTGGGGTGCTAACAAGGCAGAATTTGTAAGGCCGGTGCACGCAGTCACTTTGTTATATGGTACTGAAGTCATTCCGGCCACTTTATTAAATTGTGAAGTGAATCGCAAAACACGCGGCCATCGCTTTCATGCCCCAAATTGGTTAAGCATTCCTTCCGCAGCCGATTACCTTGATGTATTAAAAACGGGTTTTGTGACCGCTGATTTTGCTGAGCGTCAAGCGCATATTCAGCAAGAAATAACGCGCGTATTAGCAGACACGGTTAAGCAAACCGCAACACCGCTTTTAATTCCCGCTTTATTAGATGAAGTAACGAACTTAGTGGAGTGGCCTGTTGCCCTCTGCGGTAAATTTGAAGCAAGCTTTTTGCGTTTGCCGCAAGAAGTGTTAATTTCTGCGATGGTGGATCATCAGCGTTATTTTCCCATTCAAGATGAAAAGCAACAGTTGTTGCCCTACTTTGTGACGATCAGCAATATTCAAAGTAAAGAAGCTGCCCGCGTTATTCACGGTAACGAACGCGTGTTACGCGCGCGCTTGGCGGATGCGGCCTTTTTCTATGAAACCGATTTAGCAGAGCCCTTGGCGAAACGTTTCGATCGCTTAAGCGGCATTGTGTATCAAGCAAAGCTCGGTACTTTACATGATAAAGCCGTGCGCATTAGTCAGTTGGCGGCGGTGATTGCAAAAAGTTTAAATGCCAATGAAAAATTCGCTGAACGCGCCGGTATTCTCGCAAAATGCGATTTAGTGACTAACATGGTCGGCGAATTCCCGGAACTGCAAGGCATCATGGGATCGTATTATGCAGAACAAAGTGGCGAAGAAAAGGCTGTTGCAACCGCTATTTCCGAACATTATTTACCTCGTTTTGCGGGCGATAGCTTGCCTGCGGATGCCATTAGTCAATCCTTAGCATTGGCAGATCGCATTGACAGTTTAGTGGGTGCATTTGGTATTAATCAAATTCCAACGGGTGATAAAGATCCTTTTGGTTTGCGGCGTGCGGCGGTTGGTATTATTCGCATCGTGATTGAGAAACAATTGCCGTGTGATTTAAAACCGTTATTGGATTTTGCTGTTAAACAATACGGTAATGTCATTCAAAATCCAGAAACCGTTACGCAAGTTTTAAGCTTTATTCAAGAACGTTTACGTGCTTGGTATGCTGAGCAAGGTATCAGTTCCGATGTGTTTGCTGCAGTTGCTGCGTTGCAATTATCGGTTCCAGCCGATATTCATGCGCGCATGCATGCCGTGGCCGCGTTTAAGAAATTACCAGCAGCAGAAAGTTTGAGTACGGCAAATAAACGCGTTAGTAATATTTTGGCAAAGCTCGAGGCAGATGAGCTGAATGCAACGCTGGATGCGGCGCATTTTGAGCATGTGAGCGAAGAAGCATTGGCCGCTGCTTTAAACGATAAAAGCGCGACTGTTAAAACCTTGGCAGCGAAAAGAGATTATCAAGCGGTTTTAATGCAATTGGCTGATCTGAACCAACCCGTCGATGATTTTTTCACGAATGTAATGGTGATGGTGGATGATCCGAAAAAACGCGCCAATCGGTTGGCGATGTTAAAGCAATTGCGTGCATTGTTTTTAGAAGTGGCTGATATTGCGTTGTTGCAATCTTAGCGATCGCCATGGCTCCATTGCAAAAGCGCTTGCTGCCTTGGCGTCACGATAACTACTGGTGTTTTCACAAATACTGGTTAAAATGAAAGGCACTGTAACTCATTGACTGTTTGAAGGAGAGGATGTCATGCAAGGAACGCGTTTTGGGTTAGCTTTATTCTCAGCCGTTGCGGCGCTTGCTATCTCGCCCGCTTACGCCATCATGTCTGCCCCCGATGGGTGGTACGCTGAAGGTAATGTCGGCAAAGCTAATATCGCTAATGACACGTTGCCTGGTAGCCACAGTCAAACGGGTGTGAGTGGAAATTTAAATGTCGGTTATAAATTCATGCCCTTTTTTGGCATGGAAATCGGCTATAGCCGTTTTGCCAGTATGACGATCAAAGATGGTGAAGGTAACAAAGCAGGCGATGCGAGCTTTTACTCTTATGATCTAGCTGGTAAGGGCATTGTTCCTATCGTTGATTCAGGTTTCGAATTATTTGCCAAAGTGGGCGTTAATCGCATGAATCAACACATTAGTATTAATGATAACAACGTTGCCGCCAGCATTGGCTTGACCCGCACGCAACATAGTAATACTAATTATTATCTTGGTTTGGGTGCGCAGTATTACTTCATTCCTGAGATGGCAGGGGTGTTGCAATGGCAACATTCGGAAGGGAATAGCTCGACCGGTGATGCCGATTTTTATAGTGTGGGTCTCTCCTTTATTTTTGCGTAATTTCAAAAACTTGGTTCCCTTCTCCCAAAGCATCGGGAGAAGGTGTCCATCGTTTATTGGCCTAACGTCTTCTGCAGCCAACCACTAATCGCCGTCACTTCCTCTACGCAAACCGTATGCTGCATCGCATAGCTATGCCAATCAATCGCATACCCCGCGGCATATAACTGATCTGCAGCCGCTTTACCCAACACAAAGGGGACCACGCCATCTTGTGTGCCATGAGCCATGAAAATTGGAATGGTCTTATTGTTAGGGTGTGCTTCGGTGAGTATTTCCGGTGTTAAATAACCGGATAAGGCCATAATTCCGCCAAGTGGTTTGGAGTAAGTTAAACCAGTGAATAAAGCCATGACCGCGCCTTGAGAAAAGCCGGCTAACACAATGTCTTCGCTACGGATGCCATTTGCAATTTCACGTTCAATGATGGCTTGGATTTGTGTGCGTGAGGCATTTAATCCGGCCGTATCGATGCGTCTATCAATATTCATTTCTAAAATATCGTACCAAGCACGCATCCTGTAACCGCCATTAATGGTCACAGCACGCTCGTCTGCATTGGGAAAAATAAATTTATAAGCGGCGTTGGCAGATAACTTTAATTCAGGTACAAGCGGTACAAAATCATTCGCATCAGCTCCTAAGCCATGCATCCAAATGACGGTTTTCTGAGCGGGTTTTTTGAGTTCGACTTCTATACAAAACAAATCTTTAGTAGCATTTATTGCCATGAGTGCCCCCTTGCTTAATTGCGTTTAAAAATAACATAATAAGCGCTTCTGTTGCATAGCTTCGTTTACAGTTGTACAAAGGATGACTCATGAAAAAATTTGCCAAATCGGTCCTAGGTGTTACGTTATTAGAAATTATGTTGGTATTGGCAATTGCTGCCATGATCATCGTGATGTCAGTGCGTTACTATCAATCCGCAAGTTCAAGCCAACAAGCTAATTCAGTGTTGAACCAAGTACTCGCTATTACGGCCGCTGCCGATAGCTTGGCGCAATCATCTGGTTCATACCAAGTTGCCAACATTAGCACCACTACGTTAGAACCCTTATTACCTAACGGCTCAAATGCTTTTATCACTCCCTGGGGCACGAATATTACGATCGGTAGTCCACAGGCAAACAGTTATCAAGTGACGATTCCTGATGCACCATCGGGTGTTTGTCCTTTACTAGTGTCTAAGTTAAACACGAATAATCACTATTCCAGCTTATCGCCTGCCACGCCCGATGCTTGCTCGGGTAGCGCTTCAATTAGCTATATTTATTTAGCGAATCCGTAATAGGAAGAGTTCCCTTCTCCCACACGGGAGAGGGGATTCTTTAATTTTTTCCCGCGATTTTTATTGACCACCGTCTAGCCTGACGTAATACTCTCTTTAAGTACTCGATAGTATTCAAGGAGTTGTGATGGCTATATTTAATAAAGCGCAAGGCTATGGCGAGATTGCCAAATTTTTTCATTGGCTGTTATTTTTATTAATTGGCGGTATGTTGGTTTTTGGCTATTTTCTGGATGATATCCCAGACGATTGGAAAGGATTTGCCTATAACACACACAAGCTTTTAGGCATCACTATTTTGGCATTAATGTTGTTGCGAGCGTTTTGGGCTTTGATTAATCGCAAACCCGAATTGCGCACCAGTTGGATCGAATACTTTTTAGAGCGTACAGTGCACTACAGTTTATATGCTGTCGTACTAGCCATGCCGATTGTGGGTTGGATTGGATCAGTGGCAGCCGGTCGTCCGCCACGCTGGGACAATTATGTATTTAATTTGCCCATCGAGCAAAACAAAGCATTATCCAAACAATTATTTGGATGGCACAAAAGCTTAGCCATTGTGCTCATCGCTTTAATTGCCATTCATTTTCTAGCGGCAATCTTTCATCACTTCATTCGTCGTGACAATGTGCTGAAACGCATGTTACCAGGCAGCGGTCGCTAACAAGCGATCGCCGTTTTCACTAACGTGTAAATGCAATTGTAATGGACGATTTGCATTATTTAATGCCAGAACATGGCTAAAAATGGCTTGATCCACTTGTTGCAAAACGGTGCCAATGCTAAAGGCGGTTCGTTTTTTGGTTGGCTTTAACTGGCTGATTAAAAAACGATACGCCTCTTGCGCGATACTTAATTCAATACCGTGCTTTAAGGTCAGCTCAGTTTGTAATTCCTGCAATTTCAATTTAATGATTTTTTCTTGTACGCTTAAATCCAGTGGTACGAAAGGAATAATCGTCAACGCACCCAGCAACGCCATAGAAAAATGCTGCTGTAATTCCGGCAACATTTCACTGCTTAATTCGCTCGACGAAAAGTCGAAGGGTTGAAAGTTCGAGTGATTCGGTTGGCTCATCACCAATTGCAATAAATTCATCTCACCCATTTCCATCGGTTCGGGCGCGGGTTTTGATAACTTTTGCAAACGATTCGCGCCTAACGTCGTGGTAAAAACTAAGGTTAAGTGCGGACAATAAATGGGTTGTTCACTCATTAACATGCCCGTTGTTAATAAGGTGCTTATTTCGGCTAATAAATCGGCATTCACCAAATGCAGATGCGGCATGAAAATAAACGCTTGCGGAAAATCTTTAGCGGTCGAGGCAAATTCCACCAAGCGCTGATCGCTGTGGCGTTGTAAGCGCAATTGGCCTAATGCGGTGCCGTGGGTGGAGGAAACGGTGAAGATGGCCTGTTCGGGTAAGCTCAGTGCTTCGGCGAGCGCTAAGGCCGTGGTTTTTTTTCCGCAAGCATTCGGTCCTGCAAATAAAAAAGCCCGCGGTTTTAATAATTCATTAAGCGCAATGCGCGGACGCGTGAATTGTTCGGCTAAGGTCGTTAAAGCGGCATCTTGTCCCAGCGTGCTTTGCGGTAAACGCTTTAATAATTTTGCTGCTTGAATAGGGCCGATTTGAATGGCTTCGCGGGGAATATCCGTTGCGCGATGAATAACAGAGCGCAAGTCCACATCCGTGACAATGGGTTTTAATTCCCCGTCCAAGGTTTCGCCGCGCACGTTGCCTGCTGCGCTATCTAAAAGTTGCATGCTGGCACGTAATGGATCGACTGCGCTTAAATAAGCGCCCGCTAGTTCATAAGCTTGCATCAGCAAGGTTTCTGGCAAATCCACGGGATGATGGTGCATTAATTCTAAGGAATATTGTTTTAAAATTGCCTGGGTTTCCGATCGAGTTAAGCTTGGAAAAGTCAGGTGTGTAAAGTACTCATTGGAAAATAGCGAGCTCGGTGCTTGTGGGGATAAAACTAATAAGCGCGCTGCCGGATGGGTAGTGAGTTTGCTGGTAAGTAAATCGATAACGGTGTGATTGGCTTCACGTAATAAACAGGCAAACACGGTTGATTGATTACTGGCGACTAAATGACGTCTTAATGTTTCAAGGTCATGGGTTAAATCATCTAAATGATTAATCGTTTTCATGAGATTTAAAACAATGACATTTTGCTCGTTACTATATTGTTTAAAACCCAATAAAAAGTATTGCAAAACGGGATAAGGTAGGTGCGTTTCAATCACGGCATGATGCGTGTGATAGCGGCGGAAAATGTCATTTAAGCGACCAAATAAAGCATGGTCATTAAAAGCAATTACCGGTGCGGATGGCGTTGTGATAATGGAAAAATGATTGGCAGAAACAGCCGATTCGTTATCGGTGCGCAGAGTTTGAATAGACATACCAGGGCCTCATCACGGGTTTATCAGTCCCTCAAGCGATGGATTGCTTGAGGGAGGGGAGATTAGCGTTTTGCAAGTTGGGTAGGAGCGTTGGCGGTTTGAAAATTGCATTTACCTTGATCGGCGGCGCAGTGCATAAAGCCGCTGACGGGATACCAATATTGGCTGTTTTTTGCCACAGCGAAATGGTCTTTTGCAAGGTAAGCTTCTAAGGTGGCACCGGTTTTGTCACGGTAGTAGCAATGCATGCTACCGGATTGACCGCGGCCGGCGTATTCAGCTAAAGCAAATTGATTGATTTGATTGCGAAAAGCAGTTTGTTGTTCAGCCGATAGTTCAGTTCTATCTTCACTATCGTAAATTTTCCAACCTGTAATGGTGTTTTTTTTAACATTATCAATGCTTGGACAGCTGTCGGCGTAGCAAAACTGAGTGATTAAAGCAAGACAAGTGGCCGCAAAAATGGGTTTAAACATGGTAATGCTCCTTCGTTCACGATAATACATGAAATCGATAATGCGCTGATTTAGAAATCACGGCAATAAAAAAATCATCGTCATTGCGAGCTTACCTATCCCTGCTGCGCGCGCCACACGCTGCATCTCAAATCGTGACAGGGAGTGACCCGATCCCTTATTTTAAATTCAGCTGTTAAATGAGATGGTTATTGATAATGAAAGCTTGAACTCCGTCATTGAGACGGAGTTAATAGAGGAGTGATAAAATTTTTGGCAAAGATAACTCGACGCGAGTTTTGCTGCCATGATGTTAATAACGATAATGGTCTGGCTTAAAGGGCCCTTCCTTATCAATGCTTAGATAATTTGCTTGTTCTTGCGTAAGTTGGGTCAGTTTTGCCCCGAGCTTGTCTAAATGCAATCGAGCTACCATTTCATCAAGTTTCTTCGGCAGTACATGCACGCCAACCGGATAGTCTTTTGCATTTTTCCACAACTCGATTTGTGCCAGCACTTGGTTGGTAAATGACGTGGACATGACAAAGCTCGGGTGACCGGTTGCGCAACCTAGATTCACTAAACGGCCTTCGGCAAGCACGATAATGCTGCGTTGATTAGGTAAGTGCACTTTATCCACTTGCGGTTTAATCGTTTCCCAATGGTATTGGCGTAATGAATCGATAGCGATTTCCGAATCAAAATGACCAATATTACAAACGATGGCTTCATTCGGCATGGCGAGCATATGTTCATGCGTAATGACTTTAAGATTACCGGTTGCGGTAACAAAAATATTGCCGATCGCTGCAGCCTCATCCATCGTAATGACGCGATAACCTTCCATTGCAGCTTGTAAGGCGCAAATGGGATCAATTTCAGTGATGAAAACGGTCGCTCCGAAAGAGCGTAATGCTTGCGCACATCCTTTGCCAACTTCACCATAGCCGCACACAATGGCAATTTTACCTGCGATCATGATGTCGGTAGCGCGTTTGATGCCATCGATTAACGATTCACGGCAGCCATATAAATTATCAAATTTGGATTTGGTGACGGAATCATTCACATTGATAGCCGGTACTTTTAACTCACCGCGTTTATGCATTTCATACAAGCGATGCACGCCCGTTGTGGTTTCTTCAGATAAGCCTGCTACTTTTGCTAATAATTCAGGATATTCTTGATGCATGATGAGGGTTAGGTCGCCGCCATCATCTAAAATTAAATTTGGATGCCAATTGTCTGGCCCTTGGATGGTTTGTTTAACGCACCATTCATATTCTTCTTCGCTTTCACCTTTCCAAGCAAACACGGGAATGCCTTCTGCTGCCATGGCGGCGGCCGCGTGATCTTGGGTGGAAAAAATATTACACGATGACCAGCGCACCGAGGCACCTAAGGCAACCAAGGTTTCTATTAAAACGGCGGTTTGAATGGTCATGTGTAAACAACCTGCAATGCGTGCGCCTTTTAGAGGTTGTTGATCTTTATATTGTTTGCGCAGTGCCATTAATCCTGGCATTTCATTTTCAGCCAACTGAATTTCTTTGCGGCCCCATTCAGCAAGAGCAATATCAGCAACTTTATAATCGTGTGTCGTCATGGCGGTCGCCTGCATGGTTAGTGTCCTTGAAGTAATTCGACTTTGTCAGTTTTTTCCCAGGCCACGGGTAAGTCTTCACGGCCAAAGTGGCCATAGCTCGCGGTGGGGCGGTACTGTGTATTTAAGAGATCAAGCATTTTGACAATGCCGTAAGGGGTCAAGTCAAAATGTTGGCGGACTAATTTGATCATGCTTTCTTCAGGGATTTTGCCCGTGCCAAATGTTTCAATGTGAATAGAGGTGGGCTCTGCCACGCCAATGGCGTAAGAGAGCTGAATTTCACAGCGCTCTGCTAAGCCGGCAGCCACTAAGTTTTTAGCCACATAGCGTGCAGCGTACGCAGCTGAGCGGTCAACTTTAGAAGGATCTTTGCCAGAGAAGCAACCGCCGCCATGCCGTGCCATGCCACCATAGGTATCCACAATGATTTTGCGACCGGTCAATCCGCAGTCACCTTGTGGCCCGCCGATGACAAAACGTCCAGTGGGATTAATGAAATAGGTGGTGTCTTTTAACCAGGCTTCGGGAATAGTGGGCTTGATGATTTCTTCAATCACCGCTTCGACTAAATCTTTGTGTGAGACATTGGGGTGGTGTTGAGTGGATAAAACCACGTTAGTGACACTGTGCGGCTTGCCGTCCACATAACGGAACGTAATTTGTGATTTCGCATCCGGTCTTAACCAGGGCAAAATAGCTTCTTTGCGCACCTGCGCTTGACGTTGCATGAGGCGGTGGGCGTAGGTAATGGGTGCTGGCATGAGCACATTGGTCTCATTTGAAGCATACCCAAACATTAACCCTTGGTCGCCAGCGCCTTGTTTTTCAATATCGGCACGATCAACCCCTTGTGCAATATCGGATGATTGTTTGCCAATGGCGGTTAAGATGGCGCAAGAGTCTGCGTCAAACCCAATTTCGGAACTATTATAACCAATGTCAGCAATGACTTGGCGCGCAATCTGTTCAATATCAACCCAGGCTTGAGTGGTGATTTCACCTCCCACAAAAACCATACCCGTTTTGACTAAGGTTTCGCACGCAACGCGCGCATGGCGATCTTGAGCCAAAAGACCATCTAAAATGGCGTCAGAAATTTGATCAGCGACTTTGTCCGGATGGCCTTCAGAAACGGATTCTGAGGTGAATAGGAAATTAGCTTGGGTCATGAATTTAGCCTTGCAAGTGATACAGGATACTTGAGGCGATATTAGCATAGTTAGAGGCTAAAAAAACCATTCAGACTTGGCGTCATTTCAGGTAACATGCCGTAAAACTGACTTTGTTGAGGTGTGAGATGCTGGTGCCTGCTCGCAATGATTTGGCTAATGCCATTCGTTTTTTAAGCATTGATGCGGTCCAAAAAGCGAATTCGGGTCACCCCGGGATGCCCATGGGGATGGCTGATATTGCGGAAGTATTATGGCGAGATTTTCTTAAGCATTCGCCAATGAATCCAAGCTGGATTAATCGTGACCGTTTTGTCTTATCCAATGGGCATGGTGCGATGTTGCTGTACTCCGTCTTACACTTAAGTGGTTACGATCTTTCCATTGACGATTTAAAACAGTTCCGTCAATTGCATTCAAAAACGCCCGGTCACCCCGAATTGGGCTACACACCGGGCGTTGAAACGACAACTGGCCCGCTGGGTCAGGGTTTGGGCAATGCGGTGGGTATGGCCATTGCGGAAAAGCATTTGGCTGCGCAATTTAATCAACCGGGTCATGACATCATCAACCACTTTACTTACTGCTTCGTGGGTGACGGCTGCTTGATGGAAGGCATTTCCCATGAAGTGTGCTCATTGGCCGGCACGTTAGGGCTGGGAAAGCTGATTGTTATTTATGATGACAACGGCATTTCCATCGATGGTCCTGTGAAAGGCTGGTTCACCGATAACACACCAGAGCGTTTTGAAGCTTATGGTTGGCAAGTGATTCAAGCAGTCGATGGTCACGACGCGAAGGCCATTGCAGCTGCCATTCAATCTGCGCGAGATGAAACCGCCCGTCCAACTTTAATTTGTTGCCGCACCACCATTGGTTTTGGTTCACCTAAAGTTGCCGGTAGTGCCGCAAGTCACGGCAGCCCCTTGGGGGATGCGGAAATTAGTGTCGTACGCACGACTTTAAATTGGCCACACGCTGCTTTTGAAATTCCTGATGCGATTTATGCTGCTTGGGATGCACGTGAAAAAGGTCAAGCAGATGAAGCGGCTTGGCAAAAACAATTTGCTGCGTATCAACAACAATTTCCGGAATTAGCGACAGAATTAACGCGTCGCTTTGATAACCAATTACCCCCTAATTGGCAAGCCACGGCAGATACGTTATTAACCACGCTGCAAGAAAAGCAACCCACCGTGGCAACGCGCAAGGCATCGCAAATCTGTTTAGATAGTTATGCCAATGCCTTACCTGAAATGATCGGCGGCTCAGCGGATTTGACAGAATCCAATTGCACTAATTGGTCAGGCATGCAGTTATTTGGTAGTGAGCAACCAGTGGGTCGTTACTTGCATTATGGGGTGCGTGAATTTGGCATGTCGGCCATTATGAATGGTTTAGCGTTGCATGGTGGTTTAATCCCTTTTGGCGGCACTTTCTTAACGTTTTCCGATTATGCACGTAATGCCATTCGACTTTCCGCCTTGATGCAACTACGGGTGATCTATGTTTACACCCATGATTCCATTGGTTTAGGCGAAGATGGTCCAACGCATCAACCCGTCGAACAATTGCCCAGTTTGCGCCTCATGCCGAATTTGTCCGTGTGGCGTCCTTGTGATCCGATTGAAACCGCCGTGGCATGGCGCAAAGCCATTGAGCACCAAGGCCCCACTTGCTTATTGTTCTCGCGACAAAATTTACCCTTTATGCAGCGTGATCCTGAAACCCTGCAAAATGTTGCACGCGGTGGCTATACCTTATTTGATAATAGCGATGGCCTGCCCAATGTTATTTTCATTGCAACGGGTTCTGAAGTGGCGATTGCATTAGATGCCGCGAAAGAATTAGCCGCATTAGAAATTACCGCACGGGTTGTGTCCATGCCATCCGTTGATGTGTTCTTGTCGCAAGAACACGCTTATCAACAAAGTGTTTTACCCGATAACATCGTGGCACGCGTGGTGGTTGAAGCCGCCGCAACCGCCGGTTGGTATCAATTTGTGGGGGCGCAAGGCAAGATTGTCGGCCTAGACCGATTCGGTGCTTCAGCGCCATTGAAAGACGTTTACAAAGATTGCGGCATCACGGTGGCAGACGTTGTGACGATAGCAAAAGAAGTCATATACTCTGTTGCAAATCAGCGCCATGAGACTCACTCTGGCTGTCCATCCCAATTAGCAAGTTAGCAAATTTTTTAGGAGAAATGCATGACAATTCGAGTGGCAATTAATGGTTATGGTCGCATTGGCCGCAATATTTTACGGGCACATTATGAAAGTAAATTGCATCCGGAAATTAAAATTGTCGCCATCAATGACTTGGGTGATGTGAATACCAATGTGCATTTAACGCGTTATGATACAACGCATGGTCGCTTCCCCGGTGAAGTGAGCTTAAGTGGCAATGAAATGATGGTTAACGGTGACCCCATTCGTGTTGTCGCTGAACGTGATCCAAAAAAATTACCTTGGGGTGAGTTAAATATTGATGTGGTTTTAGAATGCACCGGTCTTTTCACTTCCAAAGAAAAAGCGGCGCAACATATTACGGCAGGCGCAAAAAAAGTCATTATTTCCGCTCCAGCAACGGATGTGGATGCAACGGTTGTGTATGGTGTTAATCACCAAGTGTTAAAAGGAAGCGACACGGTTATTTCTAATGCTTCTTGTACGACCAACTGCTTAGCATCTGTCGTCAAACCGTTACATGAAAAAATTGGTATCGTGAATGGTTTAATGAATACGGTCCATGCTTTCACCAATGATCAGGCTTTAATTGACGTCTATCATAGCGATTTACGTCGTGCTCGTTCTGCAACGCAATCCATCATCCCTACCAAAACCGGTGCTGCTGCGGCAGTGGGTTTGGTATTGCCCGAATTAAATGGCAAATTAGACGGCTTTGCCGTGCGTGTGCCAACCATTAACGTGTCATTGGTCGATTTAACGTTTACGGCAAAACGCGAAACCACGGTTGATGAAGTGAATCAAATTATCCGCCAAGCGGCACAAGGCGAATTAAAAGGCGTGTTGGCTTATAACGAAGAGCAATTAGTGTCGATCGACTTTAACCACAATGCCTCTTCTGCCATTTTTGATACCTTTGGCACGAAAGTGATTGGCAGTTTAGTAAAAGTGTTAGCTTGGTATGACAATGAGTGGGGCTTCTCTAATCGCATGTTAGATGTCACCGCCTATTGGATAAAAGCATCACAAATGAAGGGGGCTGCGTAATGGCTGTTACAATGGCGGAAGTAATGGAAGTCATTCACCGTTACGCACCGCGTGGCTTTGTACCCAAAGTAGGGATGATTTTGGGATCGGGTTTGGCTTCTTTAGCGGAGCAAATTACTAACCCTGTTTCTATTCCCTTCCAAGCGATTCCAGGGTTACAAGCAGGTTCAGTCAGTGGTCATGCTTCTTTGTTGGTGATGGGTTATTTAAATGGTTTACCGGTCATGTGTATGCGTGGCCGTTTGCATATGTATGAAGGGGTGCCGCATGAATCGGTGCGTATTTTAATTCGCACGATTAAAAAATTAGGCGCGCACATCTTGGTGAGTACTTGTGCGGTGGGTTCCTTGAATGAAGACGTGCAGCCGGGTGAGTTGTTGATGATCCGTGATCACATTAACTTTCAACCGAGTAACCCCTTAGTCGGCTCAAACGATGAAACCATCGGCCCTCGTTTTGTGGGCATGGATGATGCTTACGATCCTGAGTTACGTGATGTGATGGCCGCCGCTGCAAAACGCTTATCCATTCCATTGCCTGAAGGTGTCTACATTTCAACGTTAGGTCCTTCTTTTGAAACGCCAGCGGAAATTCGCGCGTTTAGAATGTGGGGTGCTGATGTGGTCGGGATGTCGGTCGTGCCAGAAGTGATTTTGGCGCGCCATTGTGGATTGCGCGTCGTTTGTGTGGCTGCTATTACCAACTTGGCGGCGGGCATGAGCAATGAACGCATTACGCATGAAGGCACGTTGCATTATGGCGAAATTGGGGCGAGAAAATTAGTCAAACTCATCCCCGAATTTTTGAAGGATATGGGCAGTGCAATGGTCTGAGGCCATTAAAGCTTATACGGAAAATTTACCAACGCCGGTTAAATCACCGGCGTTGGCTGCGCGTTTAATTCCTTTAATTGACTTAACTGCTTTAAATAGTACTGATACTGAACATTCCATTGCCGCATTGTGTGAAAAAGCGGTGACGCCATTTGGCAATGTAGCGGCGCTTTGCGTGTATCCGCAATTTGTGCCTCAGGTTTCCGCTCAATTTGCAGGCAGCACCACGAAAATAGCCACTGTCGTCAATTTCCCTGAAGGCCAATTACCATTAACCGATGTGTTGGTTGATATTGCTCATGCCTTGGAAGAAGGGGCGAATGAAATTGATGTGGTGATCCCTTACCACCGTTATTTAGCGGGCGAGCGTCATTATCTACACGATTTTGTGGCTGCTTGTCGGGCGGCATGCGGTCTTAATACTAGCTTAAAAGTAATTTTAGAAACCGGGGCGCTGGTTGACCCGGCGATTATTGCTGACGCTAGCTACGATGTGTTAGGCGCGGGCGCGGATTTTATCAAAACATCCACCGGTAAAATTAATCAGGGCGCGACTTTAGAAGCGGCAGCGACAATGCTGTTAGTGATTAAACATGCTTTACCGCAATTGAAGCATCCCGTTGGCATTAAAGTATCGGGTGGAATTCGTGATTGGCAACAAGCTGCTCATTATGTTGGTTTGGCAGATGCCATTATGGGCGAAGGCTGGGTAACGCCAGCAACCTTTCGGATTGGTGCAAGTCAATTAGTGGATAATTTATTAATGCTAGCGTGAGGTGCTTATGCAGCGGGATTGGGAGGAAGAAGTATTACCTTTAAATGTTAAAAAAATTACCCCTCTTTCGATCAAGCCTCTGGATATTCAATTAATTGCGAGACAAAGCCAGAATAAGCAGCATTCCTTTTGGGATTGGGCAGGATCATTTTTTTCAAATAGTCAGGAAGATGAGCGTGTCAATTTCATCACCTGCCAGATGCTTATTTATTCACTGGAAATCAAAACCTCAGGTCAAGTTTGGGCTGACTTGATTCAATTTTATGCCAAGCTCCCCGACCATGACAGTCACTTAGCTCAACTTATCAGGAAGACGGTTGAAGAAGCATTTAAATGTGTGGTGCCTACTTGGCGTGTTAAAGAAATTCATCGTCATCGCTACGGATCGGTGCCGATTAAAACTTTCTATACAGTTACCGAAGTGGCTGATGCAATGAAAGCAATTGTAAAGCCTAAAAATCTTCTCTTACATACCCCTAACAGGAGACTGGCATCATGCTAGAGATCGGATTAGAATGTGGCCAACTTGAGCCAATAAGAATTGAAACCATGCCCAACACAAAACATGAAAAAACGGCCCATACGGCCTTAGCCTGGATAGTCACTCTCACCGCTTCATTGTTTTTCTTCTATGAATTCATACAGATGAATTTATTTAATGCAATTAATACTGAATTACGAGAGACCTTTCAACTGGATGCGATCCAGTTAGGCCAGCTCTTTTCTATGTATTTTTACGCCAACTTTTTATGTCTTTTCTTTGCCGGTAATTTGCTTGATCGTTTCTCCACTAAAAAATTACTCCTTTTTGCGATCAGTATTTGCACAGTTGGTACGTTTATCTTTTCGATTGCGAGCGATTATTGGATGGCCGCCACGGGCCGCTTTTTGGTCGGCGCGGGTGCCTCGTTCTGTTTCTTAAGCTGCATTCGTATTGCTTCACGCTGGTTTGCACCGCGCCACATGGCGTTTGTCACGGGTGTGGTCGTCACCATGGCCATGCTAGGCGGTTTGGTTGCCCAAACCCCTTTCACCTGGTTGATGCAGGCATTGGGTAGTTGGCGCCAGGCTCTATATTGCAATGTGGCTTTAGGCGTGGTTATTTTCATCGTGACTTTATTTGTCGTGCAAGATCGCCCACCGGATGCATTAGAAGAAGCTAAAGTTGAAAATCAACAATTGAAAGAAATCGGTTTATGGGGTTGCGTGCGCATGGCCGTTTTCAATCCGCAAAACTGGTTGGGTGGTTTATATACCTCATTAATGAATTTGCCCGTGTTTATTTTGGGTGGTTTATGGGGCATTTTGTATTTAACCGGCGTGCATCACATCACTGCTAGCCAAGCTTCTTATGCGACCACGTTATTTTTTGTGGGCGTCATTTTTGGTTCGTTAGTATTTGGCTGGGTTTCAGATCACATTGAGCGCCGCGTGTTGCCGATGACGGTGGGTGCGGTACTGTCCATTGTGGTGGTTGCTATTTTAATGTATGTGCCTAACTTATCCTTGGGTTCGCTCATTTTCTTGTTCTTCTTAGTGGGCTTTATCACCAGTTCTCAAGTGTTAACTTACCCTCTAATTGCAGAATTAAACCCCATTTATATTACCAGCACCGCGATCAGCATTGACTCGCTCTGCATCATGTCGAGTGGTTTCATTTTTCCACCGTTCTTTGGTTGGTTGATGGAACGTGGCACGCAACATGTGGTGGATAATGGTGTTACCGTTTACACAGCGCATGATTTTAACACGGCCATGCTGATTATTCCGGTGGCTTTCGTTATTGCGCTCGGCATGACCTTCTTCATGCGCGAAACACATTGTCGCTCACAAGCTTAAGCGGAGAATTGTAATGGCACGCGCTTTTATCATCATGTTGGACTCGTTTGGTGTAGGCGCTTTGCCCGACGCCGCTAAATATGGTGATGCGGGGGCTGATACCCTGCGTCACATTGCTGAATATTGTGCGACAGGAAAAGCGGATAAAGCGGAGGTGCGCAGTGGTCCATTGCACGTTCCTAATTTAATTCGTTTAGGTTTAAATGGGGTGGCCACGATCAGCCAAGGTGCGCCGATCCCGGGTTTTGAAACCGATGTAAAGATTGAAGGTGCTTATGGTTGTGCGGCCGAATTAAGTTTGGGAAAAGATACGCAAAGCGGTCATTGGGAAATGGCGGGTGTGCCGGTGATGTTTGATTGGGGCTATTTCCAGCCAGAATACCCTAGTTTTCCGGAAAAATTACTGGCGGATTTTATTGCCGAAGCCAAATTGCCGGGGGTGCTGGGTAATCATCATGCTTCTGGCACCGTAATCATTGATGAATTAGGCGAAGAACATCAACGTAGTGGTAAGCCAATTGTTTATACCTCGGCCGATAGCGTCTTTCAAATTGCCGCACACGAAGAATCCTTTGGATTGCAACGCTTGTATGATATTTGCGAAATCGTCCGTAAATTAGTCGATCCTTATAATATTGGGCGTGTCATTGCGCGGCCTTTTAAAGGTGAGCCAGGCAATTACAAACGCACGGGCAATCGCCGCGATTATGCGACACCACCACCATCACCCACTTTGTTAGATAATTTAGTTGAAGCGGGTGGCGAAGTGATTGCGATTGGAAAAGTCGCGGATATTTATGCGCACCAAGGCATTTCGCGCATGGTGAAAGCAGATGGCAATCCGGCTTTGTTTAAAGCCTTTATTGAAGAAGCTAAAACCGCGCCGGACCACAGCATTACTTTTGTGAACTTAGTGGATTTTGACATGGTGTATGGCCATCGCCGTGATGTCATTGGTTATGCGAAAGCATTAGAAGAGTTTGATTCTTGGCTGCCTGAATTTGAAAAACAATTAAAGTCGGGTGATATTGCGATTATTACGGCAGATCATGGTTGTGATCCCACCAATGGTGGTTCGGACCATACGCGAGAATACGTACCGATTATTGCCTTTGGACCAGCTGCAAAACCAGGCCCAATTGGTAAACGCGAAACGTTTGCGGATATTGGCCAGACATTAGCAACGCATCTAGGATTATCAAAACTAAAGTTTGGCACAGCTTTCTAATGCTCCCCCTCTCCCGCGCGGGAGAGGGAGTCTAACTTTGGTGCTATAAATTAAAAAGGATTTATCATGTCTTTTAATAGACCCCTCCCTATTGCTAATCCAAAAAACGTCTTAGTGCTTGTTCTAGACTTTGACGGTTGTCTCAGAAATCAGACCTATATTCAAAAGCAAAAGGAAATTGATGCCAACTGCGAAGCGCAATTAGGGCAGTTATTCGGCCTTGATCTCCAATCGTTTGGTAGTGAAAAAATTGATGAGGCAATGCAAAAAGCGCTAATCGCTATATTGCGCTTAGCCAAGGCAAGTATCTTTTGCCGCATGCAATTTCAAGCGCGTTTATTTACCTCGCAACTCAATGGAATATTTGATCGTGCGCTGGAAAGCTTTTTGGAGGATGAAAAAAATCATAAAAGAGAATTTTTTAGCGATGCTAACCAAGCGCTGCAATTAAAAAAATATTTATCGAGCCTAGCGCAAGTTATCATTCCTAAAATTGAAGAAATGATGCCTGGTTATCGAAAGGCATTGCATAAAGCCTTGTTGGAAGCCAATCCCAAAGTGGTTGCACACGCAAAAGAAACAGTACAAGCCAACTCCATCGATCTGGTCGTTGGCATGATTGGCTCAGCGCGTCAATCGTATGCAATCGATAGTAATAATCATTCTTCTTGTTTTGTCGCAACCGAAGGATTTATTGAATTATTAGAAAGTGCAGTGAATGTTCCTTGCGTGATGAATCGTTCACTGTTATCAGACGGATATGGCAACTTGCCCGTTGGAAGTAATTTTAATTACATAGCAAATGGCGACTTTCAATTTTGCACGAATTGGTTTTTTGATACTTATAAAAATTCTATCTATTACACACAAGCTCATGAAATTCGTGGGCTTTTCAAAGAAGCTAAAATTTGGTTCGATGGGATTGACGATAAGCTTGAATATTTACAAGCCCAAATGTATTTTTTTGGAGACGGTTACAAGCTGCCAGCGGGAATGGTGCTGCGGACCTATGAATACGATGGGGCAACCTTTAAATTGGCTGAGCCATGGCGGTATTCTAAAAAAACATGCCCAGCCATTATTGAAGGGAAAGGTATTCATGACAATCATTACAATGCCAATGTGCGGATGATGGTTGAGTTATCGTATCGTCACTGGAACGATCCCAATTTTGCAGGAGATAAACACGCGATCAGTTTGTATGGCGACAATGAAATAAAATATGAAAGTGAGCGGCATTTTAGTATTGATAATTTGTTACGTGAAATAAAATTACAATTCGAGCGCTGGAAAGGCAGTGCTGGAAAGTATTATTCGGGTGAGAGCATTAATGCTTTTCATAAAGCCTTTGATGCGCTCTACACGAGTTTACAATTCGATGTTATGGCGCAAAAAGAGCAACGTTATTCGGAAGAAGCCATTCACTTAAGTGCGGCGGGAGTTACTGCGCGCGAGTGTTTGCGCTTGTTGCGTCTTTTTATGTACAAACGGTTTTATTCGAAGAAGGAGGCGCATGGATTGGTTAATACTGAGCGCCAACAACAACTGTTGCAATATCAAACTGCGTGTGGCCAACAAACGCCTTTCATTTATGTGCTCACTCTGATGTTCCTTCAAAAAACATCTTTATTGACGCTTTATCAATTGTGTGTGCGCACACCGGTTTTAAGTCACGCGGAGAGTGTTCTGCGTTACTTGCTGACTTCCTGGCCCGTTTTAAAACCAGCGCAATGGGTAGGAAGGCATAGCAATCAATTATTGTTTAGCACAACATCACTTGCACCGCAGGTTGCAGCAGTGGGCGCTTGTGTGAAGGGTTTTATCAAAGAAGATGATCAAGCATGGCAGGAAAATCGCGCAAAGTTTAAAAAACCCTAAAGCGCTCCCTTCTCCTCGGAAACGGGGAGAAGGGCGGAGGAGGCCCCTCTGTTGATCGTTACCAAATCTTCGGATTATTCTTATGCAGCAAACTCAAAAACTCCGCACGCGTCCGCGGATCTTCCCGCAATAATCCCAGCATCACCGAGGTACTCATCACCGAATTCTGTTTCTCAACGCCGCGCATCATCATACATAAATGCTGTGCTTCAATGATCACGCCAACGCCTTTCGCATCCGTCACTTCCGCAATCGAATCTGCAATCTCTTTCGTTAAGTGTTCTTGCACTTGCAAGCGTCGCGCATACATATCTACAATGCGTGCCACTTTCGATAAACCTAAAATTTTATTGCGTGGTAAATAAGCCACATGACACTTACCAATAAACGGTAATAAATGATGCTCACACATCGAATACAATTCAATGTCTTTCACCACCACCATTTCATCAGTGTCGGAAGCAAACAGTGCATTGTTAACAATTTCATCTACCGTTTGATGATAGCCGCGCGTTAAAAATTCAAATGCTTTCGCAGCGCGCTTTGGCGTATCTTTTAACCCTTCGCGATTGGGATCTTCGCCAATGGCTTCGAGAATCTTTAGAAACTGTTCTTGCATGATTTCTCCTAACCTGGGGGCCAGTGCATTTGGCGACCAGCAATTAAGTGCATATGGATATGATAAACCATTTGCCCCCCGTGTGGGTTGCAATTCATGACAACGCGATAGCCATCTTCGGCAACGTTTAGGTCTTTAGCGAGCTTTGCCGCAACGGTCACAAGGTGACCCGTCACGTTTTCATCTGCCGGGCTTAGCTCATTTAAGTTCGCAATGTGTTTGCGCGGAATGATGATTTTATGGTGGGGCGCTTGCGGATTAATGTCATCGAAGGCAACCACTTGCTCATCTTGGTAACTAATTTTGGCCGGAATTTCACCAGCGACGATCTTGCAAAATAAACAATCCATCGTCAATCCTCACTTGGGGTGGCTTTAGGCCGCTAAGTGTAAAGTAATGCAGCGTCACTTGCAAAATTGTAGTTGCATCGTACACTACAGCCATTTGGTTAATATTTTAAACCCAGGAGGTTTCAATGGGCATTGATAAGTTGTCAGCGGGCAAACAAGTTCCAACGGATGTGAATGTGGTTATAGAAATTCCATCCAATAGCAGTCCGATCAAATATGAATTGGATAAAGCGAGTGGAATGGTGATGGTGGACCGGTTTATTGGTACGTCCATGGTTTATCCTTGCGATTACGGTTTTATCCCCCATACTTTGTCTGAGGACGGCGATCCGGTTGATGTGCTAGTACTCTCACCCATGCCACTCATGATTGGCTCTGTGATTCGCTGTCGCCCCGTGGGTTTGCTGCGCATGACTGATGAATCCGGCAAAGATGCAAAAATTTTAGCAGTACCTGTCGATAAATTAACCAAGCGCTATCAAAACATACAGAAACCTGAAGACATTGATAGCGGCTTATTAGCAGCCATTGAGCACTTCTTTAAGCATTACAAAGACTTAGAGCATGGAAAATGGGTCAAAGTGGATGGTTGGGAAGGTGTTGATGCTGCGCATCAAGAAATCTTAGCCAGTTTAAAACGTTATCAACCTGCTTAAACGCAAAGGGGGCAGCTTAATCCTTAAGCTGCCCCTTTTGCCTACCCAGGCTTCCTGTCCTATTCTGCCATGTCCATGGCCAAATCTTCCTTGAAGCTTCGTCCTGTCCGTGTCTGCAAGTCCTTGCATATCGTCCCTGAACAATTCCTAGATTATCAAAAGGTTTAAAGCACCCTCAATGATTTTATTTAACTTTTAAGGATTGCCTTTTATTCATGAAAGCACTATTTGCAGCATTATCAAAAGGTTAAATAAAATTGAGAAATGCGAAGTGGATTATTGCTTGTGGCTCTATTGGTAAAAAGCTTACAAAAAAAATAGCTGATAGATTAGAAGGAATTTTTGTTGATGAGGGGTTTGCGTTTGCGTATTGCTCTTAAAAAGTTTTGAAAAATTTTACCAAAATAATGACCGAGTGTGGCTGCCCCAAATACTACCGTTGCAATGTAAATTGGTAATAAACCTAGCACTAATAAATGTTTTTTACCGGTAAGATGTTGCGTGTGATCAATAATGGATGAAATGGAGAAAACACTATCTTGCAACAGATAATAATAATCCACATAGCACGCCACAAAGAGTGCTAGAACAATGCCTAAATTTATTTTTTCTAATCGTTTCATAAATCACAAATGGTTTAACAAATCTAATAGGGACACAGTTTACCGATCTTATCTTAAGACAAGCTTATCGGTTAAGTTTGCGTTAAGGGTTTATATACCCATTACACTTCAAAACGCGAAGTGTAATGGGTATAGGTCCATGTTTTTATGAGTGACGCGAATAAAATTCGCACCACTCACCAAAGGGGAGAATCGCGATTCTCCCCTTTGGAAACCCCATCGCGCAGGGAGTACTTCAAGTTGCAAAAAGCGCACCTTGAAGTACGAATGGTATATACCCATTACACTTCAAAACGCGAAGTGTAATGGGTATAGGTCCATGTTTTTATGAGTGACGCGAATAAAATTCGCACCACTCACCAAAGGGGAGAATCGCGATTCTCCCCTTTG
>CAZQXH010000007.1:0-110908 GCA_964597435.1 uncultured Coxiellaceae bacterium
ATCGCTATTACTTTTGGGTCGTGGTAATACTGCTTGATATCGCTTATTAACTTAAAATGAGGGATCGAAGCATAGTAGGAGCGGATATCAACACGTAAAAAATACTTGGGTTTTTCTTCTTCCAGGATTTGTCTGATACGTTGTGTGGCATATTTAACACCAGTCGGACCGGCGAGATGATACACGTTTTTATTCATCACATGCTGAAATGTTGGTTTCAATTGCTTTAATAAAATATGCTGGAAAATACGGTCGGACAAATGTAACTGATCGACTACTTCATCGCTAAAATAATAGCGTTTTAAACAACGCGGATCGTATGTGCCATTTATCAATGTTTGATTGAATGCCTTGCGGCAGCCACTCATCTATTTCTCTTGCCATGAAATGCGCGTCATGATTGTGGTTGGCATGCTTTTTCTGCCGGTGGATTTTGGCAAAAAGTTTTTTGCCAATCTCAAGCATATTGTTGGCATCCCAGCGTTTCATCTTATTTCTGTCACTCCAGTTTGATATGATGCGCCAATTTTATCAAAAACAAGGCAAGTTTACCGTGAAAAGCTCAAGGAAGCACTTATCTGCACAAGGGATGATCGACCTTATACGGGGTCAATTTAATCAAATCAAACAGCCTCGTCAATTAGCACCTCGGTCTGGTCTAATCACAATGACAGACTGCCTAATGTCAGGGTTCGCGATGTTCAGCTTAAAATTTCCATCCTTGCTGAAATTTGACGAAGGCAAAGAAGACAGAACAATTAAACATAATTTGTGCACGCTGTATGGGATACGGCAGGTACCAAGTGACACCTATATGCGTGAACGCAATGATGAAGTTGATCCACGCGAAATAAGAAAGGCGTATAAAAAGGTTTTTTCTCAAGTTCAACGTGGAAAGCTTCTGGAAGAATTTTCCTATTTAAATAATCACTATTTAATGGCCAGTGACGGAACAGGTTTTTTTGAGTCAAGCTGTATTCATTGCAAAAACTGCTGTATTAAACAGCACAACAAGTGCCGAATTAGAATTAGCGTGGGATTATCCGATAATCTGTCAGATTATCGAGCCAATACCTATATGCTGGTCAAGCAGGTACTTTGCCCTTGGGAAATGTATTATTTTGATAGTGACAAAAAAATTTCTACTATTTCCATAGCAGTTATTCCGGGATTAGAAAATATTTTACTTGATAAGCGCTGGAAAGCTTTAAGCCCTGAAGAAAAAATAAAGGTCAAAGAGTTGGTGGCAGCATATCACGATAACCACCACCCAGAAGAAAAGATAACCTATTACCATCATATGTATTGTGCCGCTATCGTGCACCCTGACAAAAAAATTGTTTTGCCCTTTGCGCCAAACCCGTTATGAAAACAGATGGATCAACCAAGAATGACTGTGAGCGGAATGCAGCCGGGCGATTATATGCCGACACACGTCGTGAACACCCACATATGAAATTGATTGCCGTTGAAGATGCAATCGCATCAAACGTTCCTCATTTAACCGATTTGAAAAACCTGGATATCCGATATATTGCCGGCGTCAAACCAGCGGATCACAAGTTTTTGTTTAACTTGATCAAGCAATCAGAGTGCATTGAGTATGAGCACCAAACAAAGGATGGCACTAGGCACCGCTACCGTTATATCAACCAAGTACAACTCAATAAAAAACACTTTAAATTCAGAACGAATTTTTTAGCGTATTGGGAAAGGGATAAAGATGGCAATGAGCAGCATTTTAGCTGGATCACCGACCTACCGATTACTTATCAAAACGTTTATCAGATCATGAGAGGAGGACGCGTTAACTGGCGAATTGAAAATAATACGTTTAATACACTCAAAAACCAAGGTTACCGTTTTTCGCATAATTTTGGGCATGGCTACAAGCACCTTAGCACCGTTTTCTGTATGCTGATGATGCTGGCTTTTTTTGTTGATCAGGTACAGGAGCTTAGTTGCCATTTATTTAAAAAAGCGCGAGCGCGCTTCAAATCACGAACGAGTCTGTGGGAGGCAATCAGGTCTTTATGTAGGCAGTTTTTCATACAGAGCTGGAATGACCTATTTAGTGGGATTGCTCATGGTTACAACAACGCTGTACTTGTCCCTAATACCTCCTAATTAAAATTTCTTATAAATGGGAAAAATAGTAATCAATGATTGAGTGCAAACATAAAATCAAAACTCCAATTCACGTTTGGCTGGGGTAGTGTTGCTCAAAAGAAATTGCTTAGCTAATAAGTAAACAAGTTCGTGAAAGGCAGCTTCCCGGAGTGAGTTAGCGGGAACCGCTGCCTAAATACTGATAATAAGCAATGAAGACCCATTCAAAGTACGTCATAGTATGAAAAAAGGAGTTGAAAACATGAAACAGTCATCATTCACTTTTTTAGCGCTCGCCCTAGCCTTAACAGCAAACGCTGAAACCACAACGACTTCCATTAGTACACCCGCCGCAACCACTTTGCACATTACGACTGAAGTCAATACGGGGCCAGCACCCATGAGTGAGCCAGATCAACACATTGTTGCTACTATTTATGATAAATACGCTAAATCTGCAGCACTGGTTGGTACAGCTATCAAAGCAGTTAGCCAAAATGGTGCGGTGACCTTATCCGGAAATGTCACGGCCCAATCCCAAGCTGACGAAGCCGTCAGTATTGCTAAAGCCACACCCGGGGTCAGCCTGGTTAACACCGAAATTGTTGTCAAAACGAATGCCAATCCACCATCGAATTCGTTAACGCCACAAAGTAACTATTAACGGAAAGTGTCTTTTAACTGTCTGAGCTTAATAAAATCACTCAGCTCACAGCGTAAAAAGGGATTCGTTTTTAATTCGATGGCTAAGGAGCTTGGCAAGCTCGGTTCATTTTTCAAACGCTTTGCGCGCACTCTTTTGATACGCTCTGCTATTTCAATATTCTCCGGCTCGACTTTTTCCGCAAAACGTAAATTAGTTTCTGTATATTCATGTCCACAATAAATGTTTAAATCTTTGGGTAAAGCAGCGAGCTTTTGTAAACTCGCATACATCATCTCATGCGTGCCTTCAAACACCCGCCCACACCCTGCGGCAAACAAAGTATCGCCCGTGAATAAGGTGTTATCAATTTGATAAGCCATGTGATCTAGCGTATGCCCTGGAATGCTAATACCACGGATAGGAGCGAAAGAAGCGAACTGGATGTATTCGCCGTCTTCTAAACGGTGAGTCACCCAAGAAACGTTACTTGCACTGGATGCAATTACCGGCACGTTAAAGTGCGCTAATAATCCGGCCACACCGTTTGTGTGATCGCCGTGATGGTGTGTTAATAAAATGGCGGCTAATTCCAGCTTTTGGCTGGACAAGTATTGCAAAACGGGCGTTGCCTCACCCGGATCCACGAGTAAGGCTTTGTTATCTTTCTCGATAATCCATACGTAATTATCGGTTAGAACAGGAATAGGATGGATATTCATTTTACCCCCTCTTTTATCTCTACGCCGTAATCAACTTTTGCATCTGCTGCATCTGCCCTGCAATCTGCGCACGTTCTTCCGCCAACATCCACTTCTCATGACTCAATAATTTATTTTGTGATGTCAGCTCTTCCAATTTCGTTTGCTGATTCGCCATTTGATTTTGCAGCGTTTTCACGACCGCTTGGCTATCAATTAATTGCAGTGTTAATTGCTGCTGCATACCTTGAATTGTTTCACATTGGTGTTGCCATTGCTTGGCCGATTGCAACGCCACTTCCAACTCGGTTTCTAAAGCATTCGCACGCAACACTTGCGTTTGACACTCCGCCTGCTTTGCTGCTAATTCTTCTCGCGTGCTTTGCAAACTTGCGCAATCTGCTGCTAATAAACGGTTTTTTTCCTGATACTGTTTTAACTCATCCCGAAACGCTAAACTTTCCGCCAACCACATTTGCCGTTGCTGGTCAAATTGCTGCTGCTCACGTGCCCGCTCCGTGCGCATGGCTTCTCGATAATGTTCAAGGTTTTCTTGGGCATTAATATGCAAGCGATGCAACTCTTGAATGCGTTCTTGTTTTTCTTGTATTTGTTCGATTTGCGTGGCTAAAACAGCTTGTAACTGCAGCTTTTCTTGCTGCAAAACTTTATGCGCTTCTTCTAAACCTGTTTTCTCACTTAATAAATTTTCTTTTTCTTGCACCCATTGATTAAACAATTGCTGCCAGCGCTGATTATTATTTTTATATTTTTTTAATTCTTCTTGTAGATGGGCTTCCGCTGCAGAAAATTCCGTAGTCGCTGTGCGCACGCGCGCATCGGCCTCAGTGCATAGCTTATTCCACAACCCTTTCATGATTGTCACTAATTCAGCGGGTAAATTTTCTTGGGAGGCAAGCGTTAATGTGCCGTCTTGCTCCATGCGCCATTGCCGCAAATGATTGGCAATCGTAGTGCTACTGCCGGTGCCTAAAAATTGACGGATTAATTCGATGGTAGGCTGTTTGCCTTTACCTAATAATTGATTCGCCGCATTGGCGATATCTTGATACGTTACTCCCAATCTTGCCATTTTTAATCACTCCATCGCGTTTAACGAATCATAATATAACGTTATTCATTCATATCGTCGACAATATTTTTATTCCTGCAAACGGGCTTTGACTAAGGAGGGCGCTTTTGCTTTAATCGATGCGTGGTTACTATTTCAAAGGACTTGCCATGTTCGCCCTGACCCTTTCACAATTAGAAAAAATGCTTGCTGATTATAATAGCAGCGGGACATTCTATGATCGGTTCAGTCCATTAGATTGGTTGAGAAGTTTTAGCTCTCTGCCACCCGAACCCCATTACATCACCGCTTTAAAAGAACTTATTACCCGCCTGAAAACCGCCCAGCGTGAGGTCTTAAACCATGATGACTGGATTTGCTTATTTAATATCTGCGTGAGCATTGAGGCTAAAGCAAAAAATCCAGCCACCACCAGTTGGCGGGCGGATTGGGCCATTAGCGGGAAAGTTACCAATATCGTTTCTCATTACTTTTATCGCATCGCCTGCGCTTTAGCCAAACATGACCTTCTTAATGCTGACGTACTTCGCAACTTATTTGCTTTAGCCCACTACGGATCGGATAGATTCCTACTCCGCGGCCTTTTACTCAATTATACCAATAAAGACCTTCGCACCTCAGCCGATCTTCCAAAAACATACGTCCAGTGGGTAATAGCAGTCACCTCGCAACACAGTGACGAGGAAATAAACAAAGAAGAACTTTTTACGCTCGCCGATAAACTATTTGCGCACCCGATGCTAGAAGTCTGGATGCGCGGCATCTTAGCCGCCAAAGACCCTCTGCGATGGACAAAAACTTATTTTCAATTACAGCCCCGATTGCATTTATTACCAACCAACTTTCTCGCAGCTTTAACGGCCTCCCCCATGCCTTTGCAATGCGCAGCCGCTTTTTTTGATTTAAAAGACAATGAATTTTTAACGCCATCATTGCAAAAATGGCTGCCAGCCTGTTTAAACCCGTATAGCGCCATGCTCGGCATGTTCAGATTAAAAGAAGCGCTAATCCATTTTAACATTTATAAATTAAACCAATTAAAAGAGCCTGAAGCATTCGCCAATGATTTAGTTTTATTGAAAAAGCACCACCTATTAACCGCTAAACGTAAAAACCACCATTTTGCGCTTTCAGTAACCAATCATGCTAAAGACTTTGTGCAAGACCTTGCACGCGCCGACCTATTAACCAACACGACTTATGAAATTGGCAGACATTTTCAATTTGCACGTCCCGTGTTTTATCTCATTGAGGATTTGAAAAAACTGTTTGAATTTTCGGACGGTGAAATTGAGTCGTTAACACAACGCTCACTTGCTTGGATTCAAAATTGCATTGTTGCATTAGGGTATGCAAAATACCTTGAACTGGATTCCCCTTTATTTGCAAGATTACTTTTTAATGCAGAAAATCCTCAAGAATTTTTGACCTATTATAGGACCACACCCTATATTTCAGATGTGGCTGAGGCTTTAAAAGCCCCTTCTCCTTTACGTTTGAAGTCTGAACAACAAGGAAATTTATCACCCGTTACTTTAGATGCTTATCGAAAACACATTCAGCAAAAGTCGTCTGTAAAAGGGGATGAGGAAAAAGTCGCAGCACTTAGATTAGGATAACGTAACCGTATTTCATGGATGGAGAACTGATATGTTAATTTTAAGCAACATTAAAACGGTACAAGGATGGATTCAAGCGTACAAAAATAAATGTTTAAGTGGCTTAAATTATGCGAAAAGTTGGATCGGTCAACATCAACTGCCTGAATTTATTCACGCGTTAGAATCATTCTGCGAAGAAAGAAAAAATGCGTCAGCTTTTTCTGAGTTAGACCTGGTTGCTTTAAGCAAAATCATTATCCATTGGTCAACCAATGAGCCTCATTCCTTTGATATTATTTCACCCATTCCCGATACTGAGCTGACTGTTTTAAAGCTTTTGCAAGAAGAGCACCTGCTGGACGACACGTTTTTTAAAAATGGAACGTGGGAAGTGGGTCATAAAAATCCTCTTGAAAATAAGGCGCGTTATACAGTTTATTATATGTTCCTTTCCAATACCTTACTCAAAATTGGAAAACCTCTGTTGCCGGAATGCGTTAAACTAACATTAATTTTAGCCCGTCGCTTATTAATGAGTGATCCACAAAGTAAAGAACATCTAAACATTCTAAAAACACAAAGCGTGCGCTTACCCCCACTTCCCCGTCAATGGCCAGCATGCATTGCCACTCATGATGATCCCCTATTATTAATGCAGGCTTACCAGCAAATCTGCTTTTATGAATTTTTTTCCGATGAATCAATCCAAATGGCGCTCACTAATCACAGAATGCCTGATGTTTTAGCTAAAACGGCAGTCAATGCTGCCCAGCAAGGATGGGATGCTAAAAGGATTCAAGTTTTATTTAAAAGCCAAAATCCGCGTCAGATGTTTGAAATCATCACATCGCAAGGTGACGACAGACGCTTATTGCCTCACCTTTACACCTCAAATTCCCCTCTTGCCCTTTCCGCATTCTATAACCACGTTAAAGCGCTTGGCTTTGATGAAGCAACCTTAGTGGAGCTTGTGTGGACCGCAAAAAATTATCCGAGTAGCCTCGAATATAAAATAGACGATTACTTAGCACTCCCATTACTCAAAACAAAAGTAGCCATCAATTTTCTCATTCAAAATAAATTTGACTATTCAGCCTTACGCCTGCTTGAAGAATTGCGACCCGAAGATCAATTTTTGTTGGATGCGAATATTAACGATGTCAGCGACTTTCTCTGTGCATACCAAACAGCAAAGATCGATAATTTCCTTTCAAAACCCATGTTAGAGTCAATGCTAAAGGTACAAAACCCGCAACAATTTGTTCACAACTTAAAGTGTGCTCAAGAATTAGATTTACTCGGAAGTGAATTGTTGCCTTTATTTGTGGAAGAATTGCCAGAAACAGAGCAGCATTTGCAACGCTTAAAGCAAATAAAAGAACAAGGCAAATTAAACGTTACTGCCTTTAACGAATTCATGCATGAAATTATGCAAAATGCTAAACAAGCAAAACCGAAAGAAGGCGTTTCTGTCACCGAACTCAGTTTATTTAGTCATACAACCCGTCCTGAACTTAAAGTAGTGCTCGTGCCTCAACCGGAACAACCGGATTCTGCACCCGAAGCCAAACAACCGGCTCGCCCTAGAAGAAGTGTAAAACGATGAAAGCGTTGCAATTAAATCGGAGCATTGTTGCCTGGAGTTTATATGACTGGGCAGCATCCGCTTTTTCAATCGTTATCACAACATTTATCTTTGCCACTTATTTTACAGAATCCATTGCCGTCAATCCTATCGCCGGCACACACCAATGGGCGGATGCAGTCGCTTTTTGTGGTCTTATGATCGCTCTTTTAAGCCCCGTGCTGGGTGCGGCTGCCGATGAAATGGGTCGGCGCAAACCCTGGATTGCTTTTTTTACCTTCACGACTGTGGTGAGCGCTGCATTATTATGGTTTGCTCAACCCTCCCCTGATTATGCGCCATGGGCATTAACGTGGCTAATTATAGGTACCGTTGGCTTAGAACTCAGTTTAGTTTTCTACAATGCCATGATGCATGATTTAGCGCCCCAACATGCACTCGGACGTTTATCGGGCTGGGCTTGGGGTGTGGGCTATTTCGGCGGCATTATCTGTTTATTATTGTCATTGTTATTAGTGCGTAATCAATTTCCCGGCATTCATTTAAATTCTGCAACCGCTGAACCGATACGCGCCACCACTTTATTAGTTGCCATATGGCTAAGTTTATTTTCTTTGCCCTTATTTTTTTTCACGCCCGAAAAAAATGGCCGCAACATTGCTTTTATCACGGCAATGCGGCAAGGTTTGAAAAATTTATATTCTTTATTTACTTCGCTAAAACAAAATAAAACCATATTACTGTATTTATTTGCCCACATGATTTATACCGATGGTTTAAACACTTTATTCAGTTTTGGTGGAATTTATGCCGCCGGCACGTTCGGGTTTAAAATCCAAGAAATCATTTTTTTTGGTCTTGGCATGAATCTCGCTGCCGGCATTGGCGCGATTAGCTTTGCTTGGATTGATGATTATATCGGCTCCAAATACACTATTTTAATTTCACTAGCGGGTTTGATTTTATTCGGTGCCTGCGTTTTCATCACTCATTCCGTATTATTATTTTGGCTCTTTGGCATGTCACTGGCTGTGTTTGTGGGCCCCGTACAATCTGCTAGTCGGTCCTACTTAGTGCATATTGCCAAACCCGATTCTTTAACCGAATTATTCGGCTTATATTCTTTCAGCGGAAAAATTTCAGCTTTTATGGGTCCTTGGTTACTCGGTTATGTCACATTACATTTTAATAGCCAACGCGCCGGCATGAGCACCATTTTACTCTTCTTTATATGCGGTGGTTTATTATTATTACCTTTACCAAAAAAATAATAAGGAAATACGATGCACGCCTTTTCGATTAATCCTGCTATTGAAAAAGCTTCAACCTTGCCTTCTTCTTTTTACACGTCACCCGAATGGTTTGATGTGGTGAAAGAAAAAATCTTTGCGCGTTCCTGGCAACTTTGCATTACAACGGATGAGCTGCGAGCGACCGGTCAAATGATCCCGCACACGCTGTTACCGGGTTATTTGGATGAACCTATTTTATTTGTGCGCGATAATAGCGATCATTTGCATTGTTTAAGTAACGTCTGCACACACCGTGGCAACTTACTCATTGATGGCAGTTGTGTTGGCCAACATATTCGATGTCGTTATCACGGCCGGCGTTTCCAATTAAATGGTGAATTTATTCATATGCCCGAATTTGCCAAAGCAGAAAACTTTCCGACCGCCAAAGAAAATTTACCGCAAATCGCTTTTGAAAAATGGGACCCGTTTCTGTTTGCTAATTTAAATCCTTACGCCGCTTTTGATGAGGTATTTGGCGAAATTAAGCAACGTTTAAGTTGGTTACCATTTAAAGAAATGCGCTTTGACCCGAATCGTTCACGCGATTATTTAGTAAAAGCGCATTGGGCGCTTTATTGTGAAAATTATTTAGAAGCACTGCATATTCCTTTTGTGCACCCCGGTTTACGTAGCGTGCTTGATTTTGCTAATTACAGCACGGAGCTATACCGTTATTCCAATTTACAATTTGCGCTGGCTAATTCGGGAGATGATAGTTTTGATTTACCGCCCGAATCACCCGACTACGGCAAAAAAGTGGCGGCCTATTATTATTGGATTTTCCCCAATTTAATGCTGAACTTTTATCCCTGGGGTTGCTCCGTCAATATCATAAAACCCATGACGCCAACATTAACTAAAGTGTCTTTTTTAACGTTTATTTTAGATGAAACGCGTTTAGACCGCGGCGCCGGTGGTGAACTGGACAAAGTGGAACGTGAAGATGAAGCGGTGGTTGAAACCGTACAGCGCGGCATTCGCTCCCGCTTTTACACGCAAGGCCGTTATTCACCCACGCAAGAACAAGGCACGCATCATTTCCACCAATTATTGTGTGAATTTTTAAATGCCTAAATTAAGGCGTGAATTAAGCGTTAGCATCCTCAGCATGATTGCCATTGGTGGCTCAATTGGCACCGGTGTTTTTTTAGCAAGTGGGCATGCACTTTACATTGCAGGTCCCGGCGGCACGTTGCTGGTTTATACATTGACCGGCATCATGGCGTTTTTCTTGATGATGAGTTTAGGCGAAATGGCAGCGTTCATGCCGGTCAGCGGTTCGTTTGCGGCTTACGCCACGCGCTTTGTTGACCCTGCCTTTGGGTATGCGCTTGCTTGGAATTATTGGTATAGCTGGGCGATTACGGTAGCCGCTGAAATGGCAGCCGCAGCGCTAATCATGCAATATTGGTTTCCAGACAGCGCAGGCTTATTATGGTCAGCCCTATTTTTATCAGGGATCGTCCTTTGCAACGCGCTCTCAACGCATGCGTTTGGTGTCGCTGAATATTGGTTTTCAGTGTTAAAAGTCGCCGTCATTTTAATTTTCATAGCCATTGGTTTTGCCATCGTGTTTGGTTTCACCTCTCATCCCACGATTGGTTTTAGGCATTGGCGAGAAGGTGATGCACCTTTCCACGGAGGAATAGCGACCCTTTTTCCCGCCTTTTTAATTGCTGGTTTTTCTTTCCAAGGCACCGAATTAATTGGCATTGCAGCCGCAGAAAGCGCTAACCCCCATCGCGATGTACCGAAGGCTGTGCAGCAAATTTTTTGGCGTATTTTATTATTTTTTGTTTTGTCAGTCTTAGTAATTAGTTTAATGATTTCGCACACGGCCGAGCAATTGGCCGGCGAATCGGTTTTATTAAGCCCGTTCACACTGGCTTTTAAGCAAGTGGGCATTTCATTTGCCGCGAACTTAATGAATACCGTCGTATTAATCGCCATTTTATCCACCGGAAATTCCGGATTATATGGTGCAACACGCATGTTATGGCATCTAGCCGAACAGGGCCATCTTCCTCCGTCGTTTGCGAAATTAAGTAAACGCGGCGTACCACTTGCGGCACTGGGTTTAACTAGCGTAGTCGCCATTTTTGCTTACCTGACTTCGTTTTACAGTAAGGGCAGCCTGTATCTCCTACTACTGAATGCAGCCGCTATTACCGGCTTTATCGCTTGGATGGGCATTGGTGTTTGCCACTATCGCTTCCGGAAAGCCTATGTGGCACAAGGCAGAGATTTATCCGCATTACCGTTTTTAGCGAAAGGGTTTCCTTTTAGTACCATTCTGGTCATTGGGTTATGCGCACTTGTCATTGCGGGTCAAAATTATCAAGCCTTTTTAGGGCAAACCATTAATTGGTACGATGTTGTTCTGACTTATGCGGGAGTACCGGTTTTCTTTGCTATTTGGTTTGTTTATAAATATGCTAAAAAAACGCGATGGGTGAAGTTACACGAGGCATCGTTTGAGTAACCGCATACTAGTCATCACTCCGCTTCCTGGGCCTCTTTCTTTGTTTTTGGATAAATCGCCACCTGCATAATCCGATGCCCTTGCATTTCCTTAATCACCGCATCAAATTGTTTAAACGCAATTTTTTCACCCACCACCGGCAAGCGCCCTAACTCTGTTAGAATCAAGCCAAATAAGGTATCAATCGAATCATCATCTTCACTCCATTCCAACTCAATATCCAATGCGCGTTCTAATACATAGAGCGAACAATTACCGCTCACCAAATAAGCCCCATCGACCGCCCGCTTCCATAATTCTTCCGTTTTATGAAATTCATCCCGTACCCGGCCAACCAACACTTGAAATAAATTATCCATGGTTATAAATCCAACCACCGTTTCACGGCCGCTATAAACTAAGGCAAAGTGCGGAATGCCGCCTTGTAATTTGTTTAGCAAACGCAGGGCTGATAATTGATGAGAAATTTTTAAAACCGGGCGCATGATCATCCGTAATTTTTCTTCACCGCGCTGATTATGTAACGCGGCTAAAATATCTTTCACATGCACAATACCAATGATGTTGTTTGGATTTTCTAAATACACGGGATAACGACTATATTGATATTCTGACACTTCTTTTAAACAGCCATTAATCGTTTCATCCGTATTTAAAATAATCATCTCATCCAAGGGGCGCATTAAATCTGCGACCGTCAAATCCGCAAAATCGAGGGTGTGTTTTAGAATTTCTAATTCTTGTTTATTCAGTTTGGTGTGCACGTGGGTGCTTGAAAAAATCACACGTAATTCTTCCGCGGTGTAAGCATAATCTCCTTTATTCGCTTTATGCAATTTAGCGCTTTTTAAAATCGCATTCGTGCAGTAATTCAAGCACCAAATTAAAGGAAACATAAGCCAATAAAATAAATATAACGGAACAGCAGTCCAGACAGACACTTTTTCAGATTGTCGAATAGCGAGGGATTTTGGGAGCAATTCACCGATAACAATATGTAAAAAAGATAAAATAGTAAAAGCAATGATAAACGCTAATAAAGCTGTCATTTCCGGTGAAAGATGCTCGCCTAATACGGGTCGTAATAATTGTGCCAAGGCAGGTTCACCGACCCAACCCAAACCGAGTGACGCTAACGTAATGCCCAATTGACAGGCTGATAAATATGCATCTAAATGCTTATGCACCTCAGCTAAAATTTTACCGCGAAAACCATAGGTGTTTTTGATGGTGGCGAGTTTTGTGTGGCGCAATTTCACCATGCCAAACTCAGCAGCCACAAAAAAAGCATTCACTAAAACGAGTAAGAAACCGATGAATAAAAATACCCAGTGCAACATAAATCATCCTTGAAAACGACTGGAATCAGTATAACATGCTTCCCATACCGGCACTAAAAAAATCAGGATTGGCTATGTCTCAACTCATCCCTTTAAGACACGATCTGACCATCGTTTCAAACGACTACATCACTGCCGCCACCAGCCATAACACCCGCAAAGCGTATCGCAGTGACATTGCACATTATGAAACCTGGGGTGGAAAGTTACCGGCAACACCCGAATATTTATTAGCTTATTTACATGCTTTTGCTCCAACACTGAATTCCCGCACACTGAACCGGCGTTTAATTGCCCTGAAGCAATGGCATGTGTATCAACAATTCCCTGATCCAACCGAGCATCCCAGTGTAAAGAAAACCATGGTCGGCATTTTACGCCTCCATGGCAAACCCAAAGCCAAAGCACGCCCCATCACGCCAGATGAATTGATACTGATTGCTCAAACCTTGAGCCAACAAGCAACACTTGCTGCCGCGCGGGACAATGCTTTACTTCAAATCGGATTTTTAGGCGGATTACGGCGCAGTGAATTAATTGCCATCCGCCATGAACATTTACGCTTTGAACCGGCGGGATTGGAAATTTTATTACCCACCTCGAAAACAGACCAACTCAATGCGGGACAATATTGCGCTATTCCACATGGAAACAGCAAACTTTGCGCAATTACCGCATTAAAGTATTGGCTGCAAGTCAGTCAAATTACCATGGGGCCCCTTTTTCGTCGCATTGTGGGTCAAGCGCAATTGGGCCTAGCACCGCTTTCGCCCTTATCCATTAATCATATTTTAAAAAAACGTGCGCAAGAGGCACAAATTACCGATCCCATGACCTTTAGCAGCCATAGTTTACGCCGCGGGTTAGCCACTTGCGCCGCCCGTGCCGGTTCGCCGCTACAAGCCATCATGCGGGCAGGCCGCTGGAAACAAACCAATACCGTTTTGGAATATATTGAAGCGAGTGATCGTTTCAGCGACAATGCAGCGCAGCGGATCTTGCAGGGGCTTGAATAGGAGAGTCAGCCATGGCGAACACGCGCCACACATCACTGTTTAACAAGGAAGCTTCATTTCAAGAGAATCGCTGGGCATTATCCCTCATTATCAGCGATCGCCATCAATTTGTTTGCCCAGAAGAAAAAACACCGAATATTTCATTCGTCATTGAAGGCGTTAAAAATACGGGAACTCGTTTTGCTTTCGTTTGTTATTTTACGTTTAAACAAGATACCTTATTCATTCATGGCAGCGAAGAACGTCGCGATCATCAGCGTAGAAAATTCAGCGAAAAACTGGCCGTTTTAACGTTTGATATTTTTGCGAAAGATGGCCAAAATGTCATGAATGTTGTTAACGCATTAAAATTTGAAGATAACCCAGAATGGCAATTAAAAAGCGGTAATCTTTTTGCTTCCCACAAAAACTTGCCGGCAGAAATGCTAAATACGTTTGCTTACCAGGCTTACAAAGACTTACTGAGATCCACCATTTTAGAAAAATTACCTGAATCATACTCCGCATTGAAAACAAAAATACAAAATCCACGCCTTATCTCACCCACCACTACTCCGTAAGGAAGATTATGAAAAAAAGAAAGCAGCGCAATCATTATGATTTAGTGTTAGATGCGTCTTACGATGTTGATCGTGAGACGGTCAAGTTATCAGCCCCTAGCTCCTATTGTGAAATAGAACCTGAAGTGGAAGAAGATGAATTAGATGCGGCTTACGATGTTGATCGTGATCCGGTCAAGTTGTCAGATCCTCGTTCCTATTGTGAAATAGAACTTGAGTTGGAAGAAGATGAGTATGAAGATGAACTGGAATGCACCGAACCAGAACAAGATGAATCTGTCTACGCACACGATGTGGAAACAGCGTGTGACGAAACATCGACAGGCTTAGCATCGAGTCAAGGGGAGCGCCCAGAAGATGAGTCTGGCAAAAATTCTTATACTTCGACTCACGGTTCAGATGAAGAGGCTGAAATTCAAAACCCGGCTTTCTTGCTGCTGAGTTTAAAAGACAATCGTGAAGAGAAATTTTTTCGTGATAAGAATAGGCATGTTTTTTTTGCAGAAAAGAAAGACAGCGAAAATGTGACCTCAAAAGATCAGCAATATAAAGCACGAAGCAAAGGACTTTAATCCTTCCTGCTCCCCACTCCCCAACAAAGGAGAGTGGGTGTACCATTTTAATTAACCAAAAAAAAGAGAACCCACCCATGGCAGATTGCCGATTATTTTCAGATACCGCCCTAACCGAATTGATCACCGAATTCGGCGCCCCGCAATTAGAACCCGCATTACGTCAACTTAAAAACCCAAACCATGTTTTAGAAAAAATGCGGTTAACTCGGCCGCTTGCCAAAAGTGACAAACCAAACGTACTGCCGCCGTTAGCGCATGGCAATTTAAATTATTTACCGGTGTTTTTCTGCTTTGATAATAATTGGCCTGCTTTTTTTAAAGCCTGTCAGGAAGATAACGATCTGGCGTTTCAATATCTACCCCTAGCCATTGCGAGCCACAGCGATCAAATCGTCGCCAAATTATTGCCGACGGCACGGGAACCACTCGGATCATGCGGTAACGAATCCTTTTCCTTCATTAAATATTTGCTAGCCGCAGTAATATCATTGCCCCCCCGTGAAACCACTAAAGACTGGTTTCCTTTAATCCTCGCTTATTCCTTGTTAAACACGCCCAAGGATAATCGTGATGAATTTGACAGTTTAATCGGAATGTATAGCGTTAAATATAATAATCAGACCGCTTTCAATTTGTATAATTATCAATTAAAAGAAGGAGGCATTCTTCCTTCATTAAGTGTCGTTGAAAAAATGTATGTTGCAGCGGCTGCATCGGGAAATTTAACACTAATTCATTCTATACAGCATTTATTACGAGCAAGCTTTCAGTCAACGCAAAAAATAATGGCGAAGCAGCAGCTTAGGTTTAATGACGATCTCTTACTGCAAATTATGCCCCTTTTGTATCAGCAAGCTTTCTTAGCCGCCTATCAAGCTAATCAACCGAATTGCATGAACTATTTTGCCACTCTGGAACCCATTATCTTAACTCCAAATTTATTATCAGAGTTGATTAAAATTGGCCAAGCGCCCGCATTGCAGTTTTGCTGCAACAATCTTCGTACTATTTTTAAAAATGATGCGCAAGCTGTCTTTAGTCAAATATCGATTGCAGAAATTCGATTAGCCGCTGCTAAATCACTGTCGATGTTAGAAATGGTGCGGGGCTTAACCGTCAGCGCTATAAAATTGGATCAAGCTTGTCTTGAGAATGCCGGCTTGACGGGTCAAATAGCGTGTGTGAATTATGTGCTAGCCGAACTTAAGGATAAAGCCGTTTTATCGCCGACGTTATTACGCAACGCGAGCCTATCAGGTAATCCGCGTTTAGTGGAACATATTTTACGGTTGGCAAAAGAAAAAGAAGTGGCGCTTAAAATTGAAGATATAGTTCATTTTACTGAAGAAAGCGCACAGCTTTATTTCTCGAATACAGCGGAAATGGTGCATTTCTTGAAAGAGCATGTTGAAAAGCATTGCCTGTTAAGGACAGAGGCAGCGGTGATTTTAAGATGCGAGTTGGGAATGGATAATCCGAAATTGCGTGTTTCTAGCCCGTAAAAAATTAGAGTCTCCCTCTCCCGCAAGGCGGGAGAAGGAGACTACGTTTTTATGCCTGAAGCTTTTTATACCGCACTCGATGAGGTTGCTTTGCTTCTTCACCCAAACGACGCTTGCGATCTTCTTCATACTCTGTGTAATTACCCGAGAAGAACGTCACGGTACTATCGCCTTCAAACGCTAAAATATGCGTTGCGATACGATCTAAGAACCAGCGATCATGTGAAATAACCAATGCTGAACCCGGGAAGCTCAATAACGCTTCTTCCAAGGCACGTAAGGTTTCAACGTCTAAATCGTTAGTGGGTTCGTCAAGCAATAACACGTTACCACCACTGCTTAACAACTTTGCCAAATGCACACGATTACGCTCACCGCCTGATAAATCTTTAATGAACTTTTGTTGATCAGTCCCTTTAAAGTTAAATTTACCGACATAAGAACGGCTCGGCATTTGGAAGGCGCCAATGGTCATGACATCCAAGCCTTCGGAAACTTCTTCCCATACGGTTTTAGTAGCACTTAAGCTATCTCGGCTTTGATCGACATAAGCGAGCTTCACGGTATCGCCAATGCGAATATTACCCGCATCTGGCTGCTCGGCACCCATCACCATTTTAAAGAAAGTAGATTTACCTGCACCGTTTGGCCCAATAATCCCCACAATCGCACCGGCGGGAATGTTGCAAGTTAAGTCTTCAAATAAGACGCGATCGCCAAAGCTTTTGCTGATGCCTTTTGCATCAATCACGACATCACCCAAACGTGGACCGGGTGGAATATAAAGTTCTTGGGTTTCACAGCGTTTTTGAGTGTCTTGCGCATTTAACTCTTCAAAGCGGGCAATACGCGCCTTGCTCTTCGCTTGACGTGCTTTAGGATTCGAACGCACCCATTCCAATTCAGCCTTTAAGGTTTTTTGATGCGATTCTTGTTGGCGCTCTTCTTGTGCTAAGCGCTTTTCTTTTTGCTCAAGCCAAGATGAATAATTACCTTCATAAGGAATCCCTTGACCACGGTCTAATTCCAAAATCCAGCTTGCCGCATTGTCTAAAAAGTAACGATCGTGGGTAACGGCCACGACGGTGCCGGGGAAATCGTGCAAAAAGTTTTCAAGCCAAGCGACACTTTCCGCATCTAAGTGGTTGGTTGGTTCATCCAGCAAGAGCATATCGGGTTTAGATAACAACAAACGGCACAATGCCACACGACGTCTTTCACCACCGGATAATTTGGTGACATCAGCATCCCAAGGGGGTAAACGCAGCGCATCAGCGGCGATGTCTAATTTGCGCTCAATTTCCCACAAGCCGCGCGCATCGATTTCATTCTGCAAATCTCCCTGTTCTTCCAACAACTTAGTCATTTCATCTTCAGTCATGGGTTCTGCAAAGCGCATGCTGATTTCATTGTAGCGATTCACCAAGGCGATATCATCACCAATGCCCTCTTCCACATTGCCGCGCACGTCTTTATTGGGATCTAATTGCGGCTCTTGTGGTAAATATCCGACCTTAGTGCCCGGATGTGGCCGTGCTTCGCCGTTAAAATCTTTATCAACACCTGCCATAATTTTTAGCAAACTGGATTTACCCGAACCATTTAAACCCAAGACGCCAATTTTCGCGCCAGGATAAAATGATAGCCAAATATTTTTCAAAATCTCGCGTTTGGGTGGAACAATTTTGCCAACGCCTTGCATGGTGTAAATATAGTGCGCCATGAATAAAGAACCCTGAGAATAAAATACGAAGGGGGCATTATCACGAAAAATGGTAGGTTAAACAACTTTTGCTTGATGGAGTTAGAGATGAGGGTGAACTTAAGCCAACCGCTTATCCCCTACCTTTCCCTCATTACTGGTAGAGAAGCGCTTTTTTAAATGACAATTTTGTCATTTAACCGTCATCAAAATTTCATGTTCCTGTCAGCTTTCTTTCATGTGCATAAGCTTATATTATCCGTCACAAGATTAACTCAAAGAGGAACACGAGTATGATGCGAGATGATGGAACCACTGCCTTTAATAAAATTGATTTAGGCCCAGCGCCATTAGTAAACTTTCCCGACTTAAACCCGCCGCCAGTAGCACCACCCAAAATCGAACCCACCTACGAACCAAAATCCATTGCTGCCGCGAAAGAATTAAAGGAAGATTTAAAAATTTATTTTGAAGCAGGAACATTGCAATTAGCTGATATTGCTAGTCAACATTCGCAGGACACTCAAAAGATCTTTTTATATGCTAACACGCAAGAAGCCTTAGAACTCGTTAAAGCCGATAAATTTCACTTAGACAAACAGCTCTGCGAATCGAAATTGATGCAGACGAATGGCAGCATTGATATTGAGGAAATGCTTAGAGAATTTAATAAACATGTGAAAAAGACCTGTTTTGAAACTCATTATGGTGAAATCCCCGGACGTAAACACGTTTATGGTGAACCCGGTGATATCTTTTTAGGCGCACGTAATAAAGTGCCAGAAATGAAATTTTTTGACAAAAACAACTACATCTACAGTGCTTTGGCTGTAGCGGACACCACTGAAATGCAAGCAAAACCGGTGAAAGCAACAGACCCGTATTTCAGTTTTCATTCAGCCCACGTATTGAATGTGCCTTTTGGTAAAATTGCGTTAGCGACATCCAACAATCGCGGTAAGATTTATGATTCAGGAACACACGTTATTCACGATCCTTTATTTTCATTTAATACACAAAATGGTTTCGTGAGCAAGAATGAAAGTTACATTCCACATAACAACTTGCATATTGTGCGTGTTCCACCAGGAAAAATGGCGAAAATTACCATTGCCAACCAACCCTTCTTCTTATTTGCGCGTGAAGAGCCTTATGTGTTTGATCAACCGCTCTTTGAAATAAAAAAAGATGATAAAGGGGGATATTTATATAACGCCAACGACAATCTTGTTCAGCATGGCAACCTTACGATGGTTCGTGTTCCGCAGGGTCAGTTAGCAAAAGTGTGGATTAATAATCAACCGCATTTATTAGAAAACAGTGACAAGCCCTACGTATTTAATGATCCGCAATTTAAATTAGATAGCGCAACGCCTTTTATCAATGCCACGGACACTTTAATTGAACATGGCACCATAAAAATAGTACGTGTTCCGAAAGGAAAATACGCAGTTGCCTGGATCAATAACCAAGCACAATTATTATTACCAAACGATAAGCCTTACATTTTCAATGATGCACTCGTGCGCATTGAAAAACGGGAAGGGAATGCCTTAAATGACATTTCTTCCAATGTCATTCAGCATGGCACGTTATCGGTATTGCGTGTTCCCAAAGGTAAAATTGCTAAAATTTTAATTAACAACACGCCCTTCTTGCTAAAAGCACGTGATGAGCCCTATGTATTTAATGAACCTTTATTTACCCTCGTTAAAAATGGTAACGAAAACTTTTTTGATCAATACTCTTATTTAATTGAACATCAAACGATTCATTTAGTGACGGTTCCAGTCGGATTTATTGCTAAAGCTTGGATAGAAAATAAGCCCATCATATTGCACGGTCGCTCTGAACCTTATGAATTTAACACCGCGCAATTTGCTTTTGTAAAAAATGAAAAAGTCACTACCAATCAACATTTGTTTAATGCCAATTCTGAAGTGATTAGCCATGGCAGTGAACACGTTGTTCGTGTCCCACCCGGTAAAATTGCCAAAGTGACTGTTAACAATGAACCATTATTATTGGAAGGTAAAAAAGACCCTTATCGGTATGATGGTGTCTATTTCCAACACATCCCTAATGGTGAAAATAATTTCTTTGATGCAACGGATGAATTGATTAAGCATGGTAATCATAAACGGGTTCTACCTAAGCAAAACAATGTGGCCATTTCTTACAAAGCAGGTGCGCTGGCAGTCATCAAACCCGGTGCGGACGGTAAACCGATTACGATTGATGATCCCTCTTGGGAAGTAGAAACATTTCTTGATACCGGCATGAAGACGATGATTTTCCCATCTAAAGAAGCCGTTTCAAATTTAATTCCGAATGCGAGTTCCAAATTAAAAGATCATCAAGTGATTGTTTGTACGACCCGCGATTCAGTTGCCATTGCGGTTAAGTTAGCTGTAGCTTTCTCTATTAGCAATCCAGCTGATGCCATTTTAAAATTTAAAAATAAAGAAAATATTATCGAACATATTGAGCGCCTCGCAACGTCTGATATTATTAGCGTTGTGCAGACAGTCACAAGCTCTGAATACAACAACATCAGCTCAAATTTAACTAGCTTAGATAGCAAAGATAAATTGGCAAATGACCCATCCATTCTTGGGCGAATTTATAATCATTTGAAAACGGAGCTTGGATTATACGGCATTGAGCTCAGTCGCTTTAGTATTGAATCATCTACACCCTTAGATGAAAAACTCGCCGAAAGCATGTCAGCACAAGCGCAAAATACTGCAAAAACTAACAGCGAGAAAGCGAACCTTGAAGCGGATTATCAAATTGCAAAACGCCGCGCAGAGCAAGAAGCGGATATAAAAAATATTGCAGTGAATCAGGCTAATGCAAAGATCGTTTCAACTGCCCAAGCAGAATTAGACGCCGCTAAAAAAAATGCGGACCAACTGACGACCGCCGCAACTGCAAGCAAAGACAGTGAAGTGTTGAAAGCACAAGGTGACGCTCAAGCTGCTTTTATTAAAGCTGAAACCGCTTTAAAGATTGCCGAGATGGATGCGAAAGGTAAAATTTTACAAGCTGAAGCCGATCGGCGAAAAAGAGAGCTAGAAAACCAAAGTGAAGCAGAGTTAATGCGCTTTAAAGCGGAGGTGTATGCTAGTTCTCCGGCATTAGTACAAATTGAACTGGCTAAGATTGTGGTCAATGCGGTGCAAACGGGTCTTGAACGTATGCCAACGTTAACACAATTACCGGGACAAGATCGGGCTCAATTAATGCAATTCATGTCGCAATTGATGGGGCCTGGCATTCCTGCCAACACGTTTGCTGCTTCACCCTTCGGACTATTCGCGCCTGCTGCTACACCAAAGCAAGCATTACCTGAGGCACCAGCACTTCAACGCGGTTCGCCGTAGCATTAAAAAACGCCCTTCTCGCCAGCAAGGAGAGAAGGGCTGCTTCAAGCCACGGAACAACGCATGTGACAAAAACCCGCCCTACGTCTTGTCCAAAAGAACCACCTATAGTAACTTTCTCATATCCCTAACCCGCACGCGGCAGAGGGAACCCATTTTTAAATTTTACAAAACGAGAAATCCTCACATGTCACAATTATACGTCTACGTGGCCGCCGCCAATTTCCTCCCCAATTTATGCCAAGAACTCGGCTCCATCGACCAAGTAATTGATAACCTAGTATTTAGCCCCGTCTACAAACCCAATGCCGTCTTTGCCGAAGACATCTGGCTAGACGCACAAATCGTCCCCTGCCCTTCCATTTCCAAAGCAGCACAAACGCTGCGGCAAATAGGAAAATATTGGTATTTACATCCTATCAATAACGTACGGCGCTCACGCTTGATTGAAAGTGAATTAAAAAAATTACCGGAGCTTATGCGCTCTTTTCCACTCACTGAACCATTACCTGAAACAGGCGTATTCAGTTTGCTGGATGCAAATACCCTGCTTTGTGCCAGTAAACGCTGGAAAGCCTGGCCGCTCGGTCAATGTTTTTTTCAAGAAGATAAAATTAATCCGCCTAATCGCGCGTATCTTAAATTATGGGAAGCGTTAACACTGTTTGGCACTTATCCTAAACCCAATGAAACGGCTTTGGATTTAGGTGCAGCGCCTGGTGGTTGGACGCAAGTGATGCAACGCTTTGGGGTAAAAGTCACTGCCGTTGATAAAGCGGATTTAGATCCGCGCATCGCGCGTTTACCCCGTGTGACACACCTTAAACAAAGTGCTTTTGCATTGGAGCCGGAAAAATGGCAAGAACCAATTGATTGGCTAGTGTGTGATATTGCGTGTTATCCAGATCGATTGTTTCCTTATATTTTGCGCTGGATTAAAACGGAAAAAGTTCGGCGCATGATTGTGACGATTAAGTTACAAGGGGAAAATGATTTGGCCGCGATTGCGCCGTTTCTGGAAATTTCACAATCGCGAACTACGCATTTGTTTTACAACAAACATGAAGTGACGTTTGTACATTGCGGGGAAGGGTTGGGAGGATTTGGTTTACCAGAAGCGACTACATAAGTAAGTTTTCTCAATCTTCTCCCCAAGCCTGGGGAGAAGAGAGCATTGCAGAGAAATTAACGAACCCAGCTGTTGCTGGTGCGGTGGGTGTAACAATAACCGTAACGGCAAACTTGATGGTATTGATGATTCGTGCAAACACCGCCCGCGCAACGCGTTACGTTACGGTTCCAGGTATAAAATGCGTAAGAGCTTGAAGCGCTGATGGCGCTGATAGCAATGACCGATGCTAACACTGCCGTTTTAACGATGGCTTGAACTGACATAGAACCTCCTGGTTGATGGAATTCCTAGGGTTAGTATATCAAATGTTGGGGAGGAGGAGGCAGGGGGTAAGTAAGTCATTGATTCTAAAAAGCTCCCTCCCCCACAGACAGGGCCGGATGGGGGAGTGAGCGGAGCATTTGAACCTTAATTGCCTCTAGCCGCTTGCGGCGGAGAGAGGGAAGCAATCTTTTTTACTTACTGCCTTGCTCAAACGCAAATTTCGTTTTAATAAAATCAATCGCGGAACTCGCAAAGATTTCATGCACAATATGCGTTGGGTGTAATTTATCCCAGAAAACATACGAATCAGGATTTGAACACGGCGCCAATGTTTCGCCAGCTTCATTTTGCGTTTCATACGTCACCATTAAATCAGGCGAAGCAACAATCGAGCTTGCAAACCCTTCTGCTTTTAATGCATCCGTTTGCGTGTAAGAATTATTTAAACGGGTAGGCTGTTTCGCAACGTGCGCTAATAAATCTTGTAAGATTTGGTCACGCATTTGCAGCTTTGCTGGCGAAGGTCTTGCTAACGTATAACCACCCTGCCAACACGAAGCACTCGTTTCCGTAATATTTAAATGATACTGCTCATTGTAAACGTCAGGATGCATAATTAAATCAGAAAAACGGCTATTCACATCTAATTCTTGTAAATTAATTTGCGGATATTGCGCATTAATTTCAACTAACGCTTCTTCCAACTTACTATTATGCACTGTAGTTGCAACACTCATCATTTCTTGCGTGTTGAAAATGCGGCTATAAGGAACTTTTGAAAGATCCGGCAAGTTCACGACTAAGAAATTTACTGCACCATGGCTGATTAAGCTATTAATGGTTTCTTTAATGCTATTGACTACCTGGGTTGTCGTTGCATCCACATCATCGACACCGGGTAAATAATCATTTGCACCAATCCAAATGACAAATAAAGTATGCGATTTATTGCTGAGTAAATTGCGTAATAAATAACTATCTAATGTCATACCCAAACTATGCGGAATATAACCATTAACGGGATCATGCAACACCGCCGTTTCACCACCAAACGCATAATTAGTCGATGAAATCTTATACTGCGCGAAATAATCCGCCGTCATTTCTGACCAAACAGTACCATTGCTGAAATGCCCTTGATAATACGGTGGCGATTTCGGTAAAAAACCCAAATCGTAGGCATATAAGTTACCATTGTCACTTAAGCTATCACCAAAGAAGACAATATTATTAAACGGTGCGCCTGCACCTGCATTGGCTGCGATTGCAAATGATGCCATCGCTAACGCAAATAATTTTTTAATACCACTGATCATGATGCATCCTCATTCTGGTTGGACGGCGCAACCAATTCATTTAGTAATTGATTACCAATTCGTCCTGCTTGCTTTTTTGACTGATTAAATAAAACCACAACACCAATTTGTTCTTTAGGAGCAAATCCGATAAAAGTGCTAAAGCCTTGGTTGCCGCCATTTTTAGTGATGAATAAGTGATTTTGACGCGTGATGCGCTGCCACCCCAAACCCATAACAAAATTAGGCCGCACCGTAAAATACGGCTGTTGTATACGATACAGGGCTTTGCTTAAGAGAACCTTTTGCGGCGTTGCAGCACTATTGATGTTTAATATAAGAAATTGCATTAAATCTTTGGCCGAAGAACGCAGCGCGCCGCCGCCAAGTAGTTGATGTGGAACGTAAAAAGGGGCAGGGCTACCGTTTTTCCGATAACCTTGGGCCACAAAACGGGTTTTATTGGCTGGCACAGTAATAAAGGTATGCGTCATATTTAAAGGCCCGGTAACCTCGGTTGCTAATAAATCGGCATAGGTTTTTTTCGTGGCGCCCTCTACGACTTTTCCTAATAAACCAAAACTCACATTGGAATAAAGATAGGTTTTACCAATAGCACGCTCAGGCTGCCATGCGCGTAATGATTGCATTAAACCCGCATTATCACCGACCCGCACGCCAAAATCGGTTACATCACGTGGAAAACCGGCAGTGTGCGTTGCTAATTCCTGCACGGTTACGCTAGCAATGGGTTCAGCGGGTTTTGCTGCCATTCCCGACATGTATTTACTAATGGGATCTGACAAAGTTAATTGTTTTTTTTCCAATGCAACGCCCAATAATGTTGTGGTAAAAACTTTTGTAATGGAAGCTAATTCAAAAATAGTGTTTTCAGTAACGGGTGTTCGTCTTGCGCGATTTGCTACACCGTAATTGAAATAATACGTTTTGCCACGTATGTAAATAGCAACGGCTGCGCCCGGAATTGATTCCGCATCAAGAAAAGGTTTTACGCGAAAATTGTAGGCTTTATTTGCTAATTCACTTGGCTCCATGGTCACGTCGCGAGAAGACATGGTTTGCGCATGCGTTGTGAGAGAAAAATTGAGTAATAAGATAAGAACACTTAAAAACCATTTCATGAGGCCACCACTCGTTCATCTTTTTGAATTTTCATAGTTAAACGAAATGACTTTAATGTCAACGAATTACGAATCGCTGTGTTATCAAAAATTTATGCCGGCTAAGAATTCTAAGTAATTATTTTTATTATGAATATTAATATAAATCAATACAGTATGATTGCTAATGCGCTATAATATAGATGTTATGGCATGAATTTCCAATTCAATGCGATTACACTTTAAGCAACTTCACAGGATCAAGTAAAAAGGAGCCTGTATCATGAAACCTGATAAAGATCCCAGATCAAATCCAAAACAAGAAGGTAATTTTCAACGTCCAGACTTAGATAAACCAGCAAACACTGGTTCGTCACAAAAAACTCATAAGGACATTAAAAAGTAAATGCGTTGAGAGATGGCGAATGGTTCGCCAGCTATTTTTCTGCGTTAGGAGGTTCTTATGTTAGGCTGGGTAGTTACTTTTTTATTGGTGGCAATTATTGCTGGCGTACTCGGTTTTACGGGTATAGCAGTTGCAGCAGCACAAATTGCTAAAATCATTTTTTTCATCTTCTTAGTCTTATTTCTTATTTCACTCATTATGCATGTGGGTGGCAGAAAATCCCTATTTTAAGGTAAGGAGAAGGAATTATGCGTTCCCTAACAACCCTAATGGGTGTCATCTTACTGATACTTGGAATAGCAGGGTTTTCTTATAAATATTTTACCTACACCACTGAAGAAAAAGTTGCGCAAATTGGTGATGTGAAATTGTCGGCAACGGATGAAAAAGCCGTCATCATCCCACCGCTTTTAAGCGGCGCCTTCGTGGCTGGAGGATTAATTTTAATTGTCGTTGGTGTTTCTAAACGTAAAGCTTAAACACCACTTATCGTCCCGCGATCAAACCGCGGGACATCTGCTTCTTCCACCTCTGCTGACTTTTCATTAAAAAAAATACCCTGTTTAAAAAGCGCGTGGATCGAGTGATTAATCAGTTCAGTGACAATGCGCTGTCTTTGATTGCGCTTCCCATCAGTATCTGCTTCATTCGGTAACAAAAATAATTGATTCGCTTGATCAGCTTCTTCAATCCACTTTTTCAATTGCTCTAATTGTGCAATGCCAATCACTTCATCTGCCGCTTTCAGCACGTCTGTTAATGTTCTCAGCGTACCATCTTCGAATCGAATTTTGATTTCCCGCGGATTAATGCCATGGCCAGTTAAAAAACTTAACAATTCTAGCTGTTTTAATGTCCTTGCATTCGTTTGCATCTGCCTTCCCCATTAACCGTTTATCTTCCAGTATAAACGGCTCGCCACACTCTGCAATCGTTGAATTTTTCATATAAAAATCATAGTGTTAATTATTAGCATAAGATACCTGCCCGTGCTTTTGAACCTATGGTAGAATGAAAAACAAGGAAGAAATTAAGACCGCCTTTCAAGGAGAAGGACGCCATGAAAAACGCTCTATTTTTATTGCTCGCTATGGGCATGACTCATCCATCCACGAGTCAACGCATTATGATGGCTGAAGCGGCCAAACCCCAACAACAGCAAACATTACCCCCCGTGGCGGCAAAAGAACCGGAGGGAATTGCGTATCAAATCACTTATTCTGAAAAATCAAAATTGAAAGATGTGCCATTAATTAATACTCGCTTGCAAATCCAAGCTTATTACAATGGCAACCCACAAGGCCGTGAAACGATTAATACGAATGACAAGCAAGCATTCTATTTAACGCGTTTTAAAGACCCGAAGGCATTAGCAATTGAAATTGTGTCTATCGATAAGCAAAACGATTTTAAAGCACGTTGCAGCGGATTTGCGAAACCGGGTGAAACGACAATTAATGTTGAATGTAAGAAGGCCTAACGATAATTGCTTCCTTCTCGCCAATATTAGGGAAGGAAGCTAAGAGGTTAGCTTAAGCTCTTCTCTCTCCCGCGAACGGGAGAGAGAAAAACCATTGCATCGCTTACTCTTCTCTGCGTCGATATATCGTCGCCACATTACCCAAAAGCTGCACCGCTTCCGCTTTTTGATGCTCGCAAATCGCATTCAATACTGCTTTGCGTTCTTCTTTATTCGGCGACTGCAAACGGATTTTAATTAACTCATGATCTTTTAGCGCGCGATCAATTTCCAACTGCACCGCAGCAGACAAACCTTGATTACCTAGTAAAATAACGGGTTTTAACGCATGCGCTTTCGCACGCAACACTTGACGACCTTTTGAACTTAATGGCATAGATAACTCCTCATTCCTATTTATTTTCGGTCGACCAAGCCGGAATGGCCGCACCATCGGGGAAAATTTTTTGTGTTTCATTCACAACCGGTTGTGAATGCATAATCGTAATTAATTTTTTGAAAATGGGTTTATCTTTATCTTGTTTTCGCACCACAATTAAATTGGCATAAGGTGAATCGACACCTTCTTTAATTAATGCTTGCTTAATCGACAAACCCGCTGGGCCCACAAAATCATTCGTGATCGTCACCAAATCCGCATCACGCAACACACGCGGCAATTGTGCGGCATCTAATAATTTAAATTGCAAATGTCGACCATTGCTTATGATGTCATTAATGGTCGCATACACACCGACATTGGGTTTAAGTTCAATTAAACCTGCCTTTTGTAAAATTAATAAAGCACGCCCGCCATTACTCGGGTCATTGGGAATGGCAACTAAACCACCCTCTGGAATGTGCCAAACCGATTTCAGTTTTTGCGAATAAAAACCCATTGGGTAAACAAAGGTTTTTGCAATCGGCATGAGTTTAAAGTGCCGTGCCGCTATCTGACCTTCTAAATACGGCGCATGTTGGAAGATGTTCGCATCAATGCTGCCACTGTCTAAGGCGATATTTGGCTGCACATAATCACTGAATGGCACCACTTCTAAATTGATATGATATTGTTCTTTTGCAACGGTACGCGCGACTTGCATGATCACTTCCGGTTCACCCGCCATGACCCCAACACGCACGGTTTCGGTTTGTGCCCATTTACTTGGCCAAAATTGATAAGCCATACCGCCAATGAAAAACAAAATGGTTGCCGCAATAATCGGTTTTAATAACCGATGCTTTGCGCAATAATCACCGGCCATTTGTAGTGCTTGCACAATTAACACTAAGATCACAACGGTTTGCATCATTACCGTTAAATCAAAACGCTGATAACCATAATTAATGGCAAGTTCACCTAAACCACCGCCACCCACCGCACCGGCCATCGCTGAATACCCAATTAAGGCAATCAATGTTAATGTGCCGCCGCGAATTAAGGCGGGCAAACTTTCGGGAATTAATACTTTTAATAATAATTGCGAACGTGAAGCACCCATGGCAACCGCCGCCTCACTTAAACCCACCGGCACACTCAATAACGCGTTTTCACTGATGCGCGCAAAAAACGGAATGGCGGCAATGGTCAACGGCACAATGGCCGCTAACGTGCCAATCGTTGTTCCCACTATCAAGCGTGTTACGGGAATGAGACTGATTAGCAATATGATAAAAGGGATAGAGCGCAGCACGTTCACCAGGATACTCAACCAACGATGGGTTAATTGACTGCTCCGCGTCGTTTGTTTGGCTGTGATATAAAGTAATGAGCCCAGACCCAACCCGAGCACAATACTAAATAATCCCGCCACAAACACCATGTATAAGGTTTCCCATGTGGCTTTCAATAAAAATAAATTATTCTCAAACATAACCTAATACCTCGACCGTCACCGATGTACCACGAATAAATGTTAATGCCGCTTCGATTTGCTCGGGGTAACCTGCCATCGTGCAAACGGTAAAACCGACCACTGCAGATTGCATGTGTTCGATATTGGCTTGCAAAATATTGATGGTAACTTGATATTGTTGCACTAACGTTGTTATTAACGGTTGGCCACTTTCATCACCCACAAAGGTTAAACGCACTAAATGGGCTTTGCCTGGCAAAGGCTCGAGACTTAAACGTTCTTGAATGGATTCTGGCAAAATTAAATGTAACGCTTGTTGCACAAACTCGCGCGTGCGCGGCGCTTTCGGTTTAGCAAATAACGCTAAAATTGGGCCGTATTCGACTAACTGACCTTGATCTAAAATAGCGGCGCGATCACAAATTTGTTTTAACACATCCATTTCATGCGTAATGAGGACAATGGTCACCGCTAATTTACGATTAATTTCCTTTAACAATTGCAAGATAGCGCGGGTCGATTGCGGATCTAACGCGGAGGTTGGTTCATCGCACAATAAAATGGGTGGGCGCGTCACTAGCGCACGCGCGATTGCCACACGTTGCTTTTGACCGCCGCTTAGCTGCGAGGGATAATGATTTGCGTGATTTTCTAAACGCACTAAGCTTAATAATTCGGTGACCACCGGCTTAATTTCCGCGCGGGTTTTTCCCATTAATTCTAGCGGCAAGGCAATGTTTTCGTAAGCCGTGCGGGATTCTAACAATTGGAAATGCTGAAAAATCATCCCGACATGACGCCGGTGCTCTTTCAATGTGTACGCATTCAGTGTTGCAAGATTAGTATTATTGACAATCACCGACCCACTGCTTGGCGTTTCTAGCCAATTGATTAAGCGCAGCAGGGTACTTTTCCCCGCCCCGCTTTCGCCAAAAATACCGAAAATTTCACTGCGGTGAATGGTGAGATTGATGTTTTTCAAAGCCGGGTACGGATGACCATTAACCGTATAGGTTTTATTAATGTCTTTAAATTCAATCATTTATTGCTCATTCAATAGGCGGCATTGATCCTTACAAGGATCTAGGACTGATTTTGGGTGTCTCGCATTATCGCATGTTCAAAAAAAAAGGCCAGCAATGCTGGCCGTTTTGATTAAATTAACAATTACGGCTTAGAACGCCATGCTGCATCGGCCTTTTTGGCAGGGGCAGTTTCAACATGGTGCAATTTACGACGATCAAATAATTTAACCGCTTCGCAAACTTCTTTGTAAACCGGTTCTTGTTTAAGCAAAGCATCATAAACTAAACGGTCTTTAGCCACTGGCATCAAACGACGACGATTCGCGTTATATTCGTAATGGCCATCCAAATTAATAAAATCGCCTTTTTTCAAACCCGTTGGCAATTTTTTTTCTGAGGCATGAACTTTAAATAAATGAGACCGTTTAAAGTGTTTAATTAAATCGGCTGTGTCCATACCCACATTTTCATTGAATGCTTCGAAATCTTGCACGCCTTGGCGCAAAGCATTTTCATCTTTATTTACCGCTAAAATGGCTTTAGCTTGGCGAACAGCGGGGGTTACATGTTTCAAATTCGCTTTATTAAATTCGCGAATACCATCGAAGTGAGCTTGATGTTGCTGTAATTTTTCTGCCGCACAAAGAGCGATTTTTTTATCTTCTTCCGATAAAGGATTTTCAGCAGAAACACCTAAAGTGGGATTAATTTGAGAATACATTTCGCTGTTGGTGACACGCGATTTAATGTAATAAGAATTATTAATTTCATCTTTAATTTGCAAGAGAATTCCCGACAATGCCAATGCACGATCTGCATCCGTTAATTTGGACATTTTTTTTAAGTCATTGTAAGCTTTTTCAACGCGATTAATTTGGGCTTGTCGATCAGAGGGTAAATCGTAAAAGCTTTCGGTGTTGTATTTTTTCAAGATGGCAGAAAATGTTTCGTTTTGGAAATAGTTATATAATTCTTCAAAACCTTTAAATTGAAATGACATCATCCTTCTCCTTAATGTCTGATTGCTCAGCTGCCGTGCGCGACATAAATTCTATCAAAAAGTGTCACAATTTTGACTGTAGCACCCAATGCTTAAGACAATCTTAAGCAAACATTAAGCTAATGAGAGCGTCCTTTGCCTAAGACAATATGTGAAGGTTTATTCTCAGGTTTCCCTTTGGATAAATTAGCAGGCGTGGCCGGATTAAAACTCGCTGACTTTTGTATTTCCCTATTCACAGCGGCCTGGAAATTTTGCAGACCTGTTTTATATAAAATCATTTCTTTTGTCTCTGTTTTATTAGAAATCATCCCTTCTAATTCTTTTCTAATCCAGCTGGTCAAACCACCTTGCACAACGCTGATCTGCTGAGCCCGATTACCTTGATTTGCTTCTATCATCAGCATCTCATATTTAAGGCGCTTTTCTTGGAGGTTATCAATCTTAGCCCCCCACTCTTTCTTTTCGAGTATTTGATACAAATCGACAAAAGCTTGCTTACCTGCCGCTTTTTGCACCTCTATGTGATTTTTAGGCGTTTCACCGCGCAGGTCTTGGCTTAAATAATTAGCGCCGCGCTCAATCAAAAGTTGGGCAGTTTTATGTTGTCCGTGCAAAATTGCCCATGCTAAGGCGGTATTACCCTGATGATCTTTGATATCCATTTGCACGCCGCGCTTTAAAAGCTCTGCCACCAGTGCCGTTTTTCCCTCAATGGCTGCAAGGCTTAACAACGTACCGCCGTGCGCTTCAATTTGCCAATTGATATTGGCACCCATATTAATGGCCGCATTCAAATCGCTCACGTTACCCGTTTGCAATGCCTGTAACAAAGCGGCTTCTTGATGCAACCTTTGCTCGGTTTTTTCAATGGGTGTAATCACAACGTCTGCTGCTTGAAATGAAACACCGCGCCATTGTTTAGGATTAGCGACGGCACTATTTGTTAAATAAACCTGGTCACGGCGCAAAGTGGTATTATTGCCAATGGCAGCTTCCACTGACGCATAACTTTCTTCATTACCGGGCAAAGAAAAGCAATCACCCGGGTTTGAAACAGCACAATGGTATTTTGCTTGCTCTTCCTCTGTAAAATCTAACACGTCTCTTTTTTTCGGTTGAACAGTAATCGCTTTCGGCTGATTGTTGTCAAAGGCGGCTTTAAATGCCTCTTCAGACTTTGGCTCAAAAGTAGGGAATTCAATCACAGCGATATTAGAGAATGTGTGGGTTTTTAACACGTCAGCATACGCTTGAAAAAAAAGCGGCATCAATTGAGGAGTAATACTATATTGATTATCAATTTTGGCGAAAAACCCCAAACCCGATAAAGTGGCTTTGAATAAGCCTTGCTTTGCCATTTTATCACGCTGATTCATTTCACCTAACATATCATTTTGCGCCGTCAATTCTAACAAAATATCTTCTTTTAATGATTGCAGCAGCGCTTTTTTATTAAGAATTAATGCGGCATGCTGATTATTACTGAGCGCATATCCCTTCTCAGTGCGCACTAAATATTGATCTCCTACTTTTAAGCGTAACCAATCTTTTGTTTCATTCTCATTGCCTAATAATTGCTGCACAGCTTGATGGCTAGGAATCATTTGATTTTGTTGATAACGAGACATAAAAACAGGATCGCTCACCACTTGCGCATTACGAATGGGGTCCACAATAAAATGCCGATATTCTAAATAATCCATTTCAAATTGAGGTGCTGCGCGAGTAGAAATTAATACAGCGTGTGGCTTGGCCAGTTCAGTTGCATCCCCTCGGGGGTAACCGCCTTTTTTAAACGCTAATGATTCACTAATAATAATTTTTTTTCGTGCCAGCATGCGTTCTTGCGGTGATAGGAGTTCAGGGTCACCATCAGCAACATTTTTTAAATCGCGGCGCTTACCTTGGCTGGAAATCGTTCGATCTTGGGAGTAATAAAGCTGATCACCCATCGTTACTATCCCCATCACCTTGGTTAAAGTGCGTAATAGTGATCCAGCATGGGTTTTGGCGGTCGATTTTAATTGTTCCGGCGTAAAATAAGCACTCGCCGCATAGACACGTACATTGTCAGCGTGCTTATTTTTAGGCACATTTAATTTTCTCAAAAGATTTTCTTGTTCTTTTTTTGCCTTATCTTCATCAATACGTTGCATAACCACTCCTTTTCGCGTCCATATCAATTATAGCTGATTTTAAATTTGCTATATGCTTGATTAATAATGTATAAAAAAAATCCATTGGGCGCTTACTAATGGGTTGATTCCACACAAGAAAAAGCCTATCTTAGTCGACAAAATACCCTCAATAAGGCCAATGAGATGCAACGCACTTCGCAAATGGATGACGATAGTTTTAGCGACTCGATGGAACTTTTTTCCATGGCCACGCGAGAAGTTAACTATGAACGCGAATTTTTTTACGATGCGATTATTGGCTATCTTAAATACATTTATTTTACGTTGAACCAAAAAGATAAATTTAAAACCCTTTTCAAAGGGGCTGCGCGCTTATTTTTCCGTAAATTTCACGATAAAGATGAATTAATTGATCCAGAAGATAATTACTTTAGTTTAATTTATCATTCCATCACCCCTGGATTACGGTTGGAAGTGGCGACTGCTTTATCTTCCATTCCTGCTGATTTAAACATCGCAACGATTAACGCTGTGCGTAAGGTGGCTACCGCATTTTTTACGCCCATCATGTTGCAGTTTGAATGGAAAAACTTTTGGAATACGGTTGTTGCCGAACAGTTCCCAACACAAGAAGCCGCGGAAGTTTTATTGGTAAAAATACAAGGTGCATTATTATATCGTTTACTAATGAGCGTTACTGATGTAAGCAAACACCAAAATGAAACAAAAAATTTTATTGAACCATTACCGAATTTTAACGTACCACAAATAAAATTAATTTCAAAAGTGTTAGCTTGCGAGGGTAATAACCTTGAATCATTAAAAAGTATTCAAGATGAATTAGTCAAAACGCAAATCTCCGATCCCTTTACCTATAAAAATCCATCGACCGATGCGGAGAAAAACACCCATAAATCTTTCAGCGATTATTTAACCAACTTAAGCGAATCAGCAAAATCAAACTTGCAACTGACTTTAGACAATTTTGAAAATGCACTGAAGTCCACTCTCGACAAACATGAATTTGTTATTTTAGCCGAATATGGCCACATTGCGTTAAATAATCATTTTTTTGAAATGTTTAAGCACTTCTCCACTTTGCCTAATGCGAGCAAAAGAGGAATTAAAGAATTTGCAAAAATTGTTTTACGGCATTTAAATGAAACTTATGGCAAACGAAATGAGTATGAACCCATGCTCAAATCAACTTTCCCTTTATATGATGAGCTCAAAAAAATTGCTGGCAAAAAAGCACTTCATGCTGCAAAGCCTTTAATCGATAAAATCAACAAATTAAATCAAACCGGCACGCCCATTTTATCCCTCGCTGATCGCGAGCCGAGTAGTGGACAGATTGCTCGCACCAGTAGCTCCGATAAAGCGGTCGTGCTGATTGTAAAAACCAAGGAAGAGAGTCCGCGGACAACCAAAGAAGAAAGTCCACGCCTTATTGAAGGCTTTCGTGCCAGTAAAGATGGATTATTTAAAAAGGCGCGAGAAAACTCTGCCAATAAGTTGCGTGCATTATTAAATAGTGATGCGCCTTTGAAATCCCAAGCGCGTTTAGAAGAACAGACTCCACCCCGTGAGTTACGAAACTCGATTGCAAAAATCCCATCATCATCAGCGAAAGAGTCAAAAGACTTATCCATTTCGCCGAAGGCAGAAAACAGCAGAACCGTAGACACTGGCATTGCGCAGCCAGTCCGTATCGCCGCAGAAGCCCATGACTTGCGTCAAAGCTCTCCGCGCCTAGATCTTTCAAAGCGTCGTAGCATGCATTTAACGTCAAATCTTACAGCTGCTTATTCGCCGCGCCCGACAACCCCTCAACCGCAACGACCCAGTGTTACGCTTAAACCACCTACATTACCTGGGCCAGAAGAGAGCATCTCGCCACGCTTAATCGATAGCAGGCACGCGGAAGAAGGAGCGACGCATAATCGACGAAACTTTCAGTTATTAGCGGCGCCTTTGCGTGGAGCGGTAAAAAATTTAAAGGCATCGGTAGCATCGGAGGAAAAACCTGGATTAGTGAAAACATCTTAACTTAAGTGGCTTAGTCTTTTTCAATTTCATACAACACATCGGCACCCGTATCGATTGAGCTCGTCTCCGATTGCACGGCAAAATGTTTATTGAATTGATAACGCACATTAAACACTTGTACGGGATCAAAAATACCGATGCTGTAATGAATAAACCATTTCTTGCCAATTTGTTTGCCGATACTCACCGCTTGCGCACTCGTTGCTGAATTGGTTAACGGATTAAAATAATCTGTATTACTCACCGTAAACTCCGACAAACCTAATGCCGATTGAAATTTATCTTTCAAATCGAAAATCGGCAAATTGCCCGTGCCGCGATCGGCAGCCAGTGCGTTTAATACGGCCAGACCACTGCCCGTACCAATATTGCCACTCGGATAACCGAACATGAGATAAGATAAAATATCGGCTTGATTTAAACCAGCATCTGAAAATAAGGTGGCGCGCGGTTGATTGAGTGTGCCACTCACGGCAACCCCAACGGTAATCGTATTCGTTCCGGTATAAGCCGATTTTAACGATTCATTTCCATAAAATTGACTGCCACCCGAAAACCCAACCGTTTGTAATTGTTTAGTAGCCCGAATATCTAACCCCGGATTACTAATCGGATTGCCCGCATACACTAAACGTCCATTTTGAATTTGCAATTGTTTGCCGTATGCGCTGTATTCACCTTTTAACGTGTGCAATTCACCGACTGCGGTTAAGATACCACCCGGAATGCGATGCAGCGTGATTTTACCCGCTAAATTTGCTTGTAAATGCTTATCCGATAAATAAATAGCATCGCCTAATTGAATTTCCAATTGCATACCAATTTGATCAAATAGCTTTGCCTCTTCTGGGCGTGGCTGATCGACGAAAACCACTTCACTGGGCAAACTCACTACGCCACTGCGGTTTTGTAATAAGAGTGTTGCTTTCGGCACTTGCACACTGCCTTGCAATTGCCAAGCTCCCGTTTCATTTGACAAGTTAATGCTGGGACTTGCGACAATATCGTATTCTTTGGTTTTCACTAAGGCAAGGTTCGTGCCTGTCACACGCAAGTTAATCTCAGTTTGCTTTTGTTGCCATTTCAAAGCACCACTTAATTCACCACTGCCTGCACCAACATTAAACGTTCCTCGCCAAGTTAAAGGCGTATCTAATCCACCTTGCGCCGTCACGTTAATTTGCTTCATTGTCATGCCATAAATCGGTAAAGAAAATTGGCCATTTCTCAGTACCGCTTCTAAATTTATCGCTGGCTTTTGTAATAATCCACTGACGTTCGCTTTTGCATCAACCACGCCACCTAAGTTGCTAATGTTTGGTATGGTCAATAAACCCGTTAAGGGTTGCGTAGGCAGGGTAATTTCGGCAGTAACCGTTTGTTTACTGAAATCCACCAAGAATAATTGCGGTAAATTCGCGCGCACTTTCGCCCGATGATTACGGTTTAAAATAACATCGGCGAGCACTGCCACATCACTGTCTTTACGCTCGGCCGAGAAATTCATTTGTGCTTGCTGAAATTTCGTGCCATTAACATCAAGCCCAGCTAAATCCACCTTACCATGTACTTTTGCTTTCGCATCAGTATTTAATTGCACCGCTGCATGCTTCACTTCATACGTTTGATAATGCAATTTATCAAACGTAATAACACCATCCACATTTGGCGCGATAAAAGAACCGTTAACTGTCAACTGCACTTGCCCTTGGCCGCGCGCGGTTTTTATCCACGCAGCCGGCGATGGCACTTGCATTTTAGCCATTAAATTTAATTTTTCGGCACTAAATTGCCCTTGCACGGTGCCGTAATTGCTGAGCAAATCTAATTGATAACGTTGGTTCGCCTGCTGTTTTAATTCGATATGATGAAACTGAATTAACGACTTATCGGCACCCTCAGTCACATTCACATTATTAATGCGCGCAAGATCCAATTGTACGAAGTGTAATTTTTTAATGATGTCTGGCACGGTGTTTAGCGTAAACGTGCTCGGCTTATCATTCGGTAATAATTGAATGTTGACATCATTCACGACAAGCGAAGTGATGTGTAAGCGGGATTGACGTAATGCCGTTGCATCCCAGTTTAATTGAATTTGTTTAATAACGTTAATTTCATCTTCTTGCTGAACGCGAACATTATTGAACGTAATTGTTGAGAAAAGATCACCTTGCACGCTACCAATCGTGACTGTACCCGGCAACACTTTTTGCGCTGCAAACCAAGCCAAATGCAAACCAAGCGATGTCGTTGCGCAAAAATAAATAAATAGCGCGCAAAAGACCATCGCCCAACTTAAGCGATAAACGATCAACGCTAGATAATACACAATCTTCTTCAAAAGTTTGGCCCTAAACTGAATTCAAAAGATAAAGGATGCCCAGATTTATCTAATGCACGTGCCACGTAAACCTTAATGGGCCCAATCACGGAATCATATACGACACCCACGCCATTGCCGCGATAAATAGGGTTCGCAAAATGATCGGAGGCAGCACCCGCATCATAAAACACAGCGCCATACCAATTTTGATACACCTGATGTTGATATTCTAAACTGGCCGTCGTGAGATAGCGACCCGGACCAATACCACTATCGGGATAGCCGCGCACGCTATTTACGCCACCCGCAAAATAACGCATCGTTAAGGGTAAATCTTTTAAATCATGCACAACGGTATAACCGATTTGCGTGCGCATGACAAAACGACTGGGTTTCCAAGGATTTAGTAACCCTTGCACAGCCACATCACCTTGCAAAAAGCGTGTGGATGAAAATAAATATTCTGATGCGCCTTGTAAATTCGTGTGCACAGAAATACCTTGATGCGGATTAATGAAATCATCCGCTTTGCGCCAGGTTAAACCCAGATGCGGGTATAACAATTCGCTGCGCTCATCTTGAAAACCCGTGACTTTATAATCTTCAACCAAGTAATTTAAATCCGTATTCACTTCAATATCGTGCCACTTGGTTTGATAACCGCCCGTTAAAACCCGCGAGGTACTGTGACCATTTTTCGGTTCAAATTTTTGATAATTGGCGCCAATCGACCAGGTATCAATGAGTGGGCGACTGCCGGGAATTAAATATTTAACCGCCAAACCTTTTAAGACGGAAGACCATTTTAATTGCGCTTCTAATTGATGACCTCGGTTATTCAATTGCCGTAAATTTAAACCCGCCGTAATACGCGGGCCCGTAAAGGTTCCGTAACCCAATCCAAATAAGTAGCGTTTGGCTTTCGGTGGTGTCACTTGCATTTCAACCGGTACGCGATAATCCCCTGTCTCATTAAAATGGGGGACCGCAATGGCTTGTTGAAAAAAACGACTACTGGCTAATGCTTGTTGCAATGTAATTAATTCAGTACTGGAAAACGGCGTGTTTTCATCCACGTTGATTAAACTATGTAAAAAACGCGAATTATAGCGACTACCTTTAAACGTGAAACGTCCAAAATAGTAACGCTCGCCCGTTGCTAATTGTAAAATGATTTGTGCTTGGTTCGTATTGCGATTAATCAATATCGCATTTTTAACCATCCAGGCTTTTATGTAGCCTTCATTATTCACGACTTGAAAAAGTTTTTCTTTTGCATCCGCATATTGTTCGGCATTAAAAACCATGCCCGCTTGCAAGGGAAAAGCTTGTTTAAACGCTAATAGGCGCGGATTATTGCGACCTGGGCCTTCAACTTGCACGGATACTTCCGTGATGCGCACTGGCGCACCCAGGGTGATCCAAAAATCAGCCTGGTCTTTTATTAATTTCGAGTGCACTTTTGGAGCCAAGTAACCAAAGGGAGCCAAGGCAGTTTTAATGGCCTCGGGAGCGGTTTGCATAAACGCTTGAATGGCAGCTGGCTGTTTCGCATCACCCAACTGCAATTGCAATTGGCGCGTCACATTTTCTTTCATTTCATCGTTTAAGCCATGCACCACCAACGTTACAGCGTGCGCCATTGTGAGCGTGCTTAGCAATAAAATACTGGATAATGTTAACAATACTTTTCGCACGCTATTCCCCTTACCGTCTGCTGACTTCTAATACTTGCGCAATTTGACGCAAACGTTGCATGGCATGTTCGAGTTGTTCGCGATTAGCAATTTGTACGGTTAAATAAACCATATTAATACTAGCTTCACTCGTTGGGAAGATTTGCACACCCACGACCGTGATTTTATCACCCGCTAATAAAATGGTGATATCGCGTATTAAGCCGGGTTCATCTTGTACTTTTAGCTGTAAATCCGCGGGATAACTGCCAACGTCGCGCTCGCCCCAATTCACTGACAATAACCGCTTTTGGTGCTGTTCGCTCATGTTACGAATATTATTGCAGGAATTGCGGTGCACCGTAATGCCGCGTTGTCTTGAGATATAACCAATAATACCATCACCTGGCAAGGGCTTACAGCATTGCGCGATGTGTGTTAACACATTATTGACGCCTAAAATTTGAATGTCCGCCGGCCGCACCGTTTGCTGACCCAAGGTTTCAATGAGCGGCTCGGGGATGATTGGCTGGGCCGTTGGCTCAACCGGTTTTGAGGCCGGCTTCGTTTCCGTAGGCGTGACACTGTCATGTACCCTAAACCAATGCTGAACTTTGGCACGCGCCCGTGGCGTATGCAAATAACCGGCATGCACACTTAACCAATCGCGACTCGGTTGCGCCTGTTTTGCCGTCAAAATTTCAATGCGCTCACCGGTTTTTAATTGATAGGTTAAAGGCACAATATTGCCATCCACTTTTGCACCACGACAACGATGGCCGAGTTCACTGTGAATTTGATAAGCAAAATCCAGCGGTGTTGCGCCTTTTGGTAAATCTAAAATATCGCCTTGCGGCGTAAAGGCATAAACACGATCTGCAAATAAATCTTGTGCGCTGGTTTCTTTTTCAGCCTCATCACTGACTTCACGCTGCCACGCCATTAACTGTCTTAATAACGCAATTTTTGCTTCATAGTGCGTTGTTTGCAAAATCCCTTCTTTATAGCGCCAGTGCGCTGCAACGCCTAATTCGCTTTCTTGATGCATTTCACTGGTGCGGATCTGCACTTCAATTAAGTGTTGGTTTGGTCCTAAAATGACCGTGTGAATGGAGCGATAACCGTTGGGTTTGGGATTTGCAATATAATCATCAAATTCACTCGGCACCATTTCCCAAGCATTATGCAATAATGATAATACGCGATAGCATTCTTCAATGTTCGGCAAAATAACCCGCACCGCGGTCATGTCGTAAATTTTATTTAACGGTAAATTTTTACGCTGCATTTTTTTATAAATGCTGTAAATGTGTTTTACGCGACCGCTAATTTCGTATTGCGCCACTTGCGCACTATCTAATTCTTTTTTTAATAAGTCGAGAAACTGATTAATATAGGCTTCACGTTCATCACGACGTGCGCTTAATGATTTGGCAATGTCAGTATATTCTTCGGCATGTAAATACCGTAAACACCAATCTTCCATTTCCCACTTGATCGACCAAACCCCTAATCGATTGGCAAGCGGCGCATAAAGGTGCAAGGTTTCACTCGCAAAAGCAGTTTGTTCCGCTTTTTCCGCAGTCCGGTAATTGCGTAGTTCGTATAAACGTTCGGCTAAAATCAAAATAACGGAACGCACATCGGTCACCATCGCGAGCAATAATTTGCGACGGTTTTCGATTTGTTGCGATTTCGCCGTGCCTTTTTGCTTGATGCGATTTAACGATTGCATGGACAAGGTATCGCGCAATAAACGTCGCACGGTTTCGCCGTAATGCTGCGTTATTTCATCTAGCGTGATGGTTTCTGCTTGCAGCAAAGGATAAAGTAAGGCAGCCGCAATGGTTTCAGTGTCGAAACTCAAACGCAGTAAAATATCCGCAATGGATTGGGCTTTTAATAAAATCGCTTCATCACCGAAGGTTTCGTGCCATTGAAAGGCTAACGTGAGCGGCGCTAAATCTTCAGCCGGTCGCTCCCTTGCCAGGGACGCTAACCACTCTTTAGGCGGTTTTAATTCGTTATAACGCTTATGCATAATCGCCTCTCGTTTTTTTTGCGCGAACGTGACAGTTCTCTCTTCACCCGATATCATAGCTCATATTCAGTCTAAATCGGAGAAATCATGACTCATTTCGGCCAATTTCCGACAATTCGCCCCCGTCGTTTACGTTACAATGCAAAAATACGCAATTTTATCCGTGAAACAGAACTTAGGGTGGACGATTTAGTGGCGCCGCTTTTTATTCGCCACGGTCAAAATGTGCGCAACCCGATTAAATCCATGCCGGGACACTTTCAGCTGAGCGTTGATCAATTGTCGGCCGAGCTAGATGCATTGGCTGCCTTAGGCTTAAGGCAAGTATTGCTATTTGGTATTCCAGAGCAAAAAGATGCTGAGGGTTCAGATAGCTATGCAGAGACCGGTATTATTCAACGTGCTATCGCGAGCATTAAAGCAAGTCATCCTGATTTTCTGATTATTTCTGATGTGTGTTTTTGTGAATATACTGATCATGGCCATTGCGGTATTTGGCAGGACGATACTGTGCATAATGATGCAACGCTTGAAATATTGGGTAAACAAGCGGTGAGTCATGCTAAAGCGGGCGCAGATATTATTGCCCCCAGTGGAAACATGGATGGCATGGTGGGCGCGATTCGTAAAGCGCTGGATGCCGCTGGTTTTCATGAGCTGCCAATTTTAAGCTATGCCGTTAAGTATGCGAGCAGTCTTTACGGGCCTTTCCGTGAAGCGGCGGAAGGCGCACCAAAACAAGGCGATAGAAAAAGTTATCAGATGGACCCCGCCAATGCGTTTGAAGCATTGCGTGAATGTGCACTGGATGTCGCGGAAGGCGCTGATATGTTAATGGTCAAACCGGCGCATGCCTACTTAGATATTTTGCATCAAGTCAAACAAGCTTATCCTGCTTTGCCGCTGGGTGCCTATCATACCAGTGGTGAGTTTGCGATGTTAAAAGCCGCCGCTGCCAATGGCTGGCTGGATGAGAGGGCGGCTACGCTTGAAGTGTTAACGGGTATTCGACGGGCGGGAGCGGACTTTATTATTACGTATTGCGCAAAAGACGTGGCGGGATGGTTACGCTAATACTATATAGGAATGAGGGCGCCTTGTTTAATACGGCGCCCCTTATTATCCCCGGCCCTTCTCCCATGACGGGAAGGGGGCCTTTAAATCAGCGCTTATGACTACCGAGGGGTCGCAACGTCATGGTTGAGGATGAATGTTGAATACCACCAAAAGAACCCGTTAAGGTTAGGCTTGAGTTGGTTCTTGGCATGACTTTCGAACCGCGGCTGACAGGTTGCAATACACAGGCTTTTGTTGGATCTTGTATATTAAAATCACTACACGTCGCGACAAAATTATTGATTCGCTCAAACAATGTCAGCGCCTCATTAAATACAGTCGGTAATTTATTTTTGTAAGGACGCGGGCCAAACAAACCCCTTCGATCTTCTTTAAACTTAAACACGGAAAAATCTTTTTTCGCTTTTAACTTATCAAGACTCTCTTGAACTTGTACTTGCAATTGCCCAACGCTATTGGCATTGGTTAAAGGAGCGGCTAAGCTTGCGCGCAAATTTGCAATCAAGACACTGATGCTAAGAATTATCGCTGCTTTGTCCGTATTATTTTTATAATGCTCTTTTAATTTAGGCAAAGTTAAATGTAATCTCGCTAATGACTCTTGAAAATCTCGCAAACGAATTAAACCAAATAACTTTTCCAAGTCACCCGCATTCAGCAAAGGACGATAAAAAACCGGTTGCTCTAAGGGAGATAGCCGCTGAATTACCGGTAACTTCTCTAAACGTGCTTGAATACTTGTAAACTCAGCCAAGAGTTCTTGTTTGAAAGGATCGGTAAAATATGGGTCTTCTTTGCGTGCTATTTCTTCCTTTTCCGCCAGCGCAGCAAACGTTTGCTTAAACACTGCAAAATGGGGTACATAAGTCTGATTTTGTTCAGAATGCTTTTTGTAACGAGGCATGTCATAGGAGCAGGTGCCATAATTTTTTCGCTCGAGGTCTTGCATAAACAGCAATAAATCTTTTGGTAATTCAGTTTGTAAGATTGAAGAAAATTGCAATAGTTTATTATTTAATGCGACCAATATGGCCTTCGTTGCAAAATAGTTATTCTCATCATGCAACAGTTTCATAACTTGTAACCACAGCGTATAAACACGGATGCGCTCAGCATGCGTGTGTTTAGATAAAATGTCGAGATGAACTAAATCTGTTAAGTTACTGAAAATTTTCACGCAATTTTGATGGGAAATAGGTGCTTCTTTTATAATGCGACTATTATCCTTATCGTCATAGGTAAGCGTTGTTGTATCGTCAATTTTATCCAGTTGGGCCAGCGCTTCTCGACTAACCGCATGGCATCTGTCAACCACCATACGTATACCGGTCTTATAACGGTGTCCGGCTTGCTCCTTCGTTTTAATATCTTTCGCTTGCTCCATGAGCTCTTGCATTTTACGGACGGGCTCCATCCACTGATTTAACACTTCCATTAAATCTAAAAAGGTCAAAGGCGTACTCGGTGTAACCGATGCGGGTGTTGTTAAAAGCCCATGCAACGTTAATTGTGGTTCAGTGATTGTTTCTCTCGGTAAAGTTTCATCGCGCTGCATGTGTCTTCTCGTTTGGGCTTTTTTTGGACGAGCATTGTACAACAAAACGGCGAAGATAGATTAAATTTGTCTTAAATCTATGACGAACGAGATAGACGAAGTGCCGAGGGCCCCATGGCATCGGCCGCACCGGAAACGGACGGCGGAGTAGTCACCACACCATTATCTCGTGGCAGAAACGCGGTCATGCCGCGGGATAACGAGTTGCGCCTTGCAATGACAGGCTCTTGCGAGTTAGTTAATCCTTGTTTAGGATTTATCGATAAGCGATTGAAAATTTCGCTGGTTTTCCTCGGCTGCAGCTTATTTACCTGCGCTTTTCGATGCGATGCGACGCAGCGCTCAACACCAATGAACCCGAACACTCCAAAACCTGCAAAAATAGTCGCGCCAATGACAGCAAAGACAAACGGGGCCGCGCCAAAAGTGACTGGCGCAAAAAACATACCTAACAGGAACCCAAGCGTTGCGCCTGCCACAGCACCACTGCCGCCACTGACCAATTCACGCCAATAGCGTTGCAAAAATGACGGTTGTTTTTTAACGTTATCCGAAGCGGCAACCGGTTTAGGTTTAACCGGTCTCGTTGCGAGCGTTACTCGCTCTACTTCTTCCACTTGCTGTTTTAACGTTCGTTTTGGCTCCGGCAAGGCGACTACCGCTCTCGGTGGCTCACATTTTTTTCTAATTTTTTCCAACGACTGTTGCGCTTTGGCAAATTCAGCTTGCATTGGATCAACGGGTAATTCTCTTATTAGATCGAGCTGAAAGGATTGGCCTTGTACCTGCTGCAGCAAATTGACTAACCGCGCCAAGTAATGCTTTTTAAGCCGCTCAAAATCGTTCCCGGCTGTTTCAAAAGCAGCCTCTTTTTCTTTATTTAATCGGCGTTCATAATTTTCAAACAACAGCGCATATTGATCTAAAGCGTCTTGCAAGCGTTTGGCGTATTTTTCGCAAAATATTCCACTTTCCAAAAATTCATTGGCCAATTTCTGCAATGGAGAAATCACGCCATTAATATAATCCAATGCTTTGATAGTTTGAATATACTGAACATCACTCGCAAGACTGGGTAAAAATAACGAAAATAATTTTTCCAATTCTGTTTTTACGCCGGACCATAAACGATAATATTGAGAACCCAATAGAGTAAATTGATTATCTGCTTCGCGTATAAATAATTCGCGGGCTTTTTCTAATTCAATGTAATATTGCGAAATAGGATAGGCATACAATATATCTTCAATTTTTTGCAAACCAACGCTAGTGGTATCCTTACAATATGCTGCAATCACCTCTTGGCCTTTTTGCGCTTCAATTTGCGCACGCCTAATTTTCACCATTTCCTGTTTTAGTTGGTCTTTCAATTCACGTAAAGTGGCATATTCATTCCGGTTTACCACCTTAACAATTTGTAGTGCGGGCGATAAATGGTTGTCCCGCTTGCTAAGTTCTAAATCATGCATCGCATTCGTAACATTTTTTTCTACCACTAAGCGTTCTTTTAATAAATCCAACTCTAAATGCGTGCGCGCTGTCACCCGTGCGCTCCGCGCATTGACCAAGCTTTGCCATTCCTCTTGCCAAGATTCACTTTCATTTTGCAGTAACGCTTCTAAAGCGGTTAATTCTTTTTCATCAAACAAGCCATTCTTTGCTTTGAAATTGGCTTTTAATTGCGTAATGCGCTGAGTGATGGTGACAAGCCGCTTGGAACTCGCAGCCAAGGCTGAATCCACCCCATTGCGTAAGGTCATACGCGCCAAGTGTTTATAAAAAGCAGCATTCTCCAAATGAAACGTTTTCACATTTACATCGGCACGCTGACTCAATTTTTCTAAACTCTTCCAGATGTCTTCTTGTGCTGCTAAAAATTTATCTAAGTCCTGATTCAGTTCATTTTTATATGCAACAATCAGCGGGTGTTCGTGTACTTTAAATTCGCAACGACGTAAGTTGCTTAATTGGCTTTCAAATGCTAACAAGGTGGTATTGTCAGCGGGATTCTTGTAAGCAAAAGTCACTATACCCAACAAATAATTTCGTGCGATTTTTTCCGTTTTTTGACGTGCATCGTTAATTGCTTGTAATTGCGTCATCATCCAACGCAGCAAAGTCAGCGCTTTAAACAAACGTACACTTGCTTTTAACATGGCAAATTTAGCAGGACTTGCTTTTGCCTCTATTAATCCGTGTGCCTTAAGCCAACTTTCTTCTGTTAATTGTTTTTCGTAATGATCAAATAAATCGATAATGATTTTTTGGTCTAAACGATCGGTCGCAAATAATTCCAAGGCAATAAAATCCCAGAGAACTTGATAAATTTTGCCTGCAGCCTCTGGTTTGCTCGCATCAACATTAAAAGCGTTGGTTAGTACTTTATTAAATTGATGTAAAGAAGGATCGAGTAATTCGACACCGAGTGGTTTTCTATTTTCCATACAATATGATGACCCTTCTTTTAGTGGCGGTCTGTCTTTGCGAGGAGACGAAGCAAGCTTCACCCAAAACAGTGTATAGCAAGATTACGGTATTGCTTTAGGGTTCCTCGCAACGACGAATCGCCGCTCGCATTAGTTAGCCAAACTTGCAAACAAAAACCAGACGCGTTGTTCGCCTTCATCAATATAATTTTCTAATAAACTTGTCGTCGCACAATCACCGCTATCTGCAGCAATCTCATGCGTTTTCCTAAGCGCAATGACAAACGCTTTATTATCTTCTAATAAATGCTGCAACATTTCATGAGTAGCGGTCGTGTGATTATCATCTTTTATACGCTGTAAATTCGCGACTTCACCAACAGAACGGAGCGTGATACCGCCTAACTTTCGCACCCTTTCCGCTAACACATCAACCATCGCAAATAGTTGGGTCGCCTGCTCATCAAACAGCAAATGATAATCCCGAAAATGCGGGCCAGTTACATGCCAATGAAAATTTTTTGTCTTAAGGTAAAGTGCAAACGAATCAGCGATCGTCTGGTTTAATGCTGCAACCAATGTTTCACGCACCGCCGACTTTAAATTACTCGGAGTTTTCAAACCAGCATCGCTCATACGTTATCCTTCTTAAAATTAATTAACCCCCCGAGACATAGCGAGTTAAGGAAGAAATTTCTTCTTGTTGTTGTAACATTGCCCAACGCGTTAAGTCCCCAATGGATATAATACCGATTAGCTCCCCATTTAGCACTACGGGCAGATGGCGAATACGGTTTTCAGTGACCATTTGCATGGCTTGCCCCACCGTTGTATTAGGCAGCACCGTGACTAACTCCCGCGTCATAATGGCATTGACTGGAATTTCTTTCGGATCATGCCCTAATGCGACAATTTTGTACAAAATATCTCTCTCGCTAATTATTCCGAGTATTTTTTGATCTTCGATAACAAGAAGAGCGCCGACATGATGCTCTTTCATTTTTTGTGAACATTCAAAAACAGAAGTGAATGGCAGAACACTGCACACTAGATTACCTTTATCACTTAATAACACGCTTAGAAATGTTTCCATAGCCCCTCCCAAATGCTGCGATGCAATATCTATAGTCTTATTTTAATTATAGAAGGTTCCCATCTCCCGCGCGCGGGAGAGGTTAGGCTTGAGGGAGCTTTTTAAGCGACTTTTGCGTGTGCATTAACCCCTGTGGCCGCTTTAAAATGGCTGCGGCATAACGAAGTATAGGTATCATTACCCCCAATCTGCACTTGTGATCCCACCGTAGTCGGTTTACCCTCAGCGTCGATGCGCATGTTCATGATGGCTTTACGTCCGCAATGGCAAATCGTTTTGATTTCAACCAAATTATCCGCCAACACGAGTAAATATTGACTACCAGGAAACGGTTCACCGCGAAAATCGCTGCGCAATCCGTAAGCTAAAACGGGTAAATCCAGCTCATCAACAATATTAGTCAATTGCAATACTTGCTCTTTGGAAAGAAATTGCGCTTCATCCACTAATACACAACGCAAGTTCGGCGTTTGTGCCTGCACAGTTTGTGTGTGCTTAAATAAATCAAAATCATCACGAAACGAAACCGCGTTGGCCGACAAACCAATACGGGAGTGAATTGTTCCGGCAGCATAACGATCATCTAAAGCGGGAGTGAACAATAATGCCGCCATCCCACGTTCCTCATAATTGTATGCAGACTGCAATAAAACGGTACTTTTCCCAGCATTCATTGCAGAATAATAAAAATAAAGTTTTGCCATATCTTCCTCAAGCTAATACGATGGGGGGATCCAGCTTGAATTTAAACAAATTCTTTCCTAGAATCGCAAGCGGAATAATGAAGAGGACACTTGCCATGTTCGCTCGTCGAATACAATCTCTGCTGCGGGTTGCTCTCTGTTTATTCTGGGCCGTGCCTGCTTTTGCAGATTGCCTTGGCACCTTAAGCAGTCCCTGCATCGTCCAAGATACCAATCCGAACAATACGGATCTAAAACATTTCCGTGATATGTATGACATAGCGCATGCTTACCCTGGCAACATTAATGGTCTAAATCAAGAATGGGTTTCTGGCAGTGGTGTGCCGCGCGCTGCTGATTTTTTCAAACTAACCGAGATTATTGCACACCTTACCCATGGCGTCGCCACCCATATCATCGATATTGATCTACGCCAAGAATCCCATGGTTATTTAAATGGTGAAGCAATCACCTTGGCCGAAAAGCATGATTGGATCAATCGCGGTAAAAGCAATGCAAAAGCATTAGCCGATGAGGCGAACTGGTTACACGAATTGAGTTCGCAAGCTTTTATTCCTGACGTGTTGTCCGCAAAAAATTTTAAAGAGGGCCAGCTAGGCGCAGGCAGCAGTATTCTCGTAAAAAGCGTGCAATCGGAAGAAGAAGTGGCAAGCGCTGCCCGTCTTGATTACGTGCGCTTGATGGTCACTGACCATTTAGCGCCGAACGATTTTACAGCCGATCAATTTGTGGCATTAGTCGATGTCCAAGATAATCACACCTGGTTCCACATTCATTGTCGCGGCGGTGATGGACGCACCACCACCTTTCTTGCCATGTATGACATGTTAAAAAATGCGAATCGAGTAAGTTTTGCTGATATCTTACAACGCCAAGCGGCCGTTTCACCTTTTTATGATTTATTTCAAGTGCAACACAGTGACCCTGAGTTAACGCGATATTACAAAGCGCGCTTAATCTTTTTACAACAATTTTACCGCTATTCTCAAGCAAAGTTACACGGGTATAGAGGCACTTGGTCGAAATGGAGAACAGCGCATCCGTTTAAAATGAATTAAATAACATGGAGTGTGAGCAACAATGATCAATCCTGCTGGATTAGAAGGTTTTGAATTTTTAGAATATTGCACAGAAAATCCTGAAAAATTGCATGAACAATTTACCGCTCTGGGTTTTGCAGTAGTTGGCGAACATACAACTCAAGACGTCACGCTATATCGACAAAACGCCATTCGTTTTTTAATCAACACCACAAAAGAGAGTGCTGCCGCTCAGTTTGCAAAAGAACATGGACCCGCTGTCAGCGCGATGGGCTTTCGTGTTAAAGATGCTGATGTAGCGTTCACTCATGCGCTTAGCAAAGGGGCAAAACCTTTCACCGAAAAAACCACCATTTATAATTTACCCGCCATTCAAGGCATTGGTGGTAGCGCTATTTATTTTATCGATCATAAAAATTCGGCAGCAAATTATGCTTCTCAATTTAATTTAGAAACGGCTTCATTGCCTACCGGCCATGGCTTAACTTATATCGATCACGTTACACATAATGTATTTCGTGGCAACATGAAAACATGGGCTGATTTTTACACGGACATTTTTAATTTTCATGAAGTGCGTTACTTTGACATTGAAGGCAAATTGACTGGTTTAAAAAGCCAAGCCATGACAAGTCCCTGTGGCAATATTCGCATTCCACTGAATGAATCTTCTGATGATCATTCGCAGATTGAAGAATTTCTCCGTGACTTTAACGGAGAAGGCATTCAGCACATTGCGCTTGGAACCAACGACATTTATCAAAGTGTCAGCACATTAAAAAACGATCGCATTGACTTTTTAGACACATTAGACACCTATTACGATTTACTCGATAAACGTTTGCCAAACCATGGTGAGAACACATCTAAATTACGTGAATTACGCATTTTATTGGATGGCGAAACGAAAACGAGCAAACGATTGCTACTGCAAATTTTCACAAAAACCATGTTAGGCCCCGTTTTCTTTGAAATCATTCAACGTAAAGGTGATGATGGTTTTGGTGAAGGTAATTTTCGTGCCTTATTTGAATCGATTGAATTAGATCAAATTCGTCGTGGTGTTTTAGCCATTGGAGAAACAAAATGAAATTAGCGACCTTAAAAAATCAAACGCGTGATGGTTCATTGGTGGTCGTTAATCGCGATCTTTCCTTGGCAACGGAAGTCAAAGACATTGCACCGACACTGCAAGCGGCCTTAGATAATTGGGAAACCGTCGCACCGCGTTTGCAAACGGTATATGACGCATTAAACGCAGGAAAAGTTGCAAATACCCTTCCTTTCTCGGAACAACCCATTGCAGCCCCGTTACCGCGCTCTTATCACTGGGCTGATGGCAGCGCTTATTTAAACCACGTGGAATTAGTGCGTAAAGCACGGGGCGCTGAAATGCCGGCTAATATGTGGGAAGACCCACTGCTTTATCAAGGGGGTTCCGATACCCTGTTGGGCGCCTACGATGCCATTCATTTAATTGATGAAGCACATGGTTTGGATTTTGAATCGGAAGTTGCCGTCATCACGCGCGATGTGCCGATGGGCGTGAGTAAAGAAAAAGCGACTGACTATATTTGTTTAGTAATGTTAGTAAACGATGTGTCACTCCGTAATCTTATTCCCGCCGAACTAGCAAAAGGGTTTGGTTTTTATCAAAGCAAACCCTCGAGTGCCTTTTCTTCCGTTGCTGTCACACCGGATGAATTTGGCGACAAATGGGATGGTGGCAAAGTGCACTTGCCGCTAGAAACCTATTTAAACGGTAATTTATTCGGCAAACCGAACGCAGGCATTGACATGGTGTTTGATTTCCCGGCACTCATTGCGCACGCTGCTAAAACACGCGCATTATCGGCAGGCACGATTGTCGGCTCGGGTACCGTTTCAAATTACGATCGCTCCTTGGGATCATCGTGCTTGATGGAAAAACGCATGCTAGAAATTTTAGCGGATGGCAAAGCAAGCACACCTTTCATGACCTTCGGAGATGAATTACGCATTACCATGCATAATGAAAAAGGTGAACCTGTATGCGGTGAAATTCGCCAAACCGTAAAAAAATATCAAGCGGCTTAACGAAAAGGAAATCCCATGCTCAAATTGTATGATTATTTCCGCTCTAGCGCCTCATTTCGCGTGCGCATTGCGCTGCACTATAAAAATTTGCCGTTTGAAACAATCCCGGTGCATTTAGTCAATGATGGCGGTGAACAGCATACCGCAGCGTATCAAGCCATTAATCCGCAAGCATTAGTGCCAAGCTTAGTCATTGAAAATCAGGTACTCACACAATCACTGGCCATTATTGAGTACTTGGAAGAAACGCATCCGGAACCGGCACTTTTACCTAAAAACCCGCTTGATCGCGCTTATGTGCGCAGCATCGCTTGCAGCATCGCAGCCGACATGCATCCACTCAATAACTTACGCGTTTTAAATTTTTTATCACAGGAAATGGAAGTGGGTGATGAGAAAAAATCACAATGGTATCAACATTGGATGCGCATCGGCTTAGTCAGCTTGGAGCGTTTGTTAAAAGAACGTAAACGCAGTGGTCAATTTTGCTTGGGCGATACCTTTACGTTGGCGGATGCTTTCTTAACACCTCAACTCTTTAACGCACGCCGCTTTAATTGTAAACTGGATGACCTGTCAACCTTGGTAGCCATCGATGCGAATTGCCAAAAACTTATTGCCGTACAACAAGCGTGGCCGAAAGAATGGGAGTCTGCATAATGATAAGCCATGATTTTCGTGAATTAGCGAATGGCTTTATTCGTCAATTAACGCCGTATCAACCCGGCAAACCGTTAGAAGAATTACAACGCGAATTGGGTATTGATGATGCTATCAAATTAGCCAGCAATGAAAATCCGCTAGGCGCGAGCCCTGCCGCAATCGCCGCAGGAATGAACGCACTCAATCATGCCCACATTTATCCCGATGGGGGTTGCTTTGAATTAAAGCACGCCTTAGCCAACCATTTGCATGTAAAACCTGAACAATTAACCATGGGTAATGGTTCAGAAAATATCTTAGAATTAATTATTAAATCTTATCTGCATGCTGGCGATGAAGCAGTCATTTCGCAATATGCGTTTTTAACGATTCCCCTGTTATTACAAAGTTATGGTACTAACGTGCGTGTGACGCCTGCCAAAGAGTACGGCCATGATTTGAAAGCGATGCTCGCTGCCATTACCGATAAAACCCGCGTCATCTTTTTAGTTAATCCTAACAATCCAACCGGCACTTACACCCGTATTGAAGAATTTGAATCGTTTATGCAAGCTGTGCCAAAACACATTGTGGTAGTAGTGGATGAAGCGTATTCAGAATATATTGAAGCAGAAAACTATCCCAACACATTAAGTTATCTGCCGCATTATCCCAACTTAATCATCACGCGCACTTTTTCTAAAGTGTATGGACTCGCTGCTGTGCGCTTGGGTTTTTCCATTTCCTCATCTGAAATTGCGGATATTTTAAATCGCTCACGCCTACCCTTTAATGTTAACAGCATTGCCGCCGCCATGGGCATTGCGGCTTTATCCGATGACGAACACATTAAAAAAACCGTTGCATTGAATCGTTTAGGATTAATGGAATTAGCGCAAGGATTAAATGCCTTAGCCATCCCGTTCATTCCTTCTATTTGTAATTTTATGACGGTAGATGTTGGCGATGGTAAAGCGGTTTATGAAACATTGTTACAAGCAGGCGTCATCGTGCGCCCCTTAAATGCGTATGGTTTACCCCGTCACATTCGTGTCACCACCGGTACTAGTGCACAAAATCAGCGTTTTTTAACAACGTTAAGTGCCATTAAACAATCAGGGATGTTATGACAATAACGTATCTACATGGCTTAGGAAATCACCACGAATCCAGTGCAATCAATGGTGCGTTGGTAGAAGGTTGTAATTCACCGCAAAAAGTTCCATTTGGTTTATATGCGGAACAAATCAGCGGCTCAGCCTTTACGGTATCGCGTGCGAATAATTTACGTAGCTGGGTTTACCGCATTCGCCCATCCGTTTTACACGGCGAATACCGCCCCCTTTCGCATCCTAATTTTCGTGGTGCACCCTTTAGCACAGACTATACGCCGCCCAATCCCATGCGCTGGAACCCCATGCCCTATTCAGAAAAAAAGCATGACTTGATCGATGGGTTATTCACTCTTGCAGGTCATGGTGACAACGCCCAGCAGACTGCAACCAGCATTCATTTTTACACTGCCACTTGCTCCATGCAGCGCTATTTTTCCAGTAGCGATGGCGAATGGTTAGTGGTACCGCAAGAAGGTGCATTACTGTTTCACACTGAATTCGGTTTGCTGGATGTTAAACCCGGTGAAATCATTGTTATTCCGCGCGGCATTAAATTTCGCGTCACGCTATTAGATGAAAAAGCCCGCGGGTACATTTGTGAAAATGGTGGTTTACCGTTTCGTTTGCCGGATTTGGGATTAATTGGTGCCAATGGGCTTGCCAATCCACGTGATTTTAAAATTCCAACTGCTGCGTTTGAAACGACGGAAGGCGAGCTTGTGCACATCCAACATTATCAAGGTCGGTTATGGCAAACCGAGTTAACGCATTCGCCATTAGACGTGGTTGCTTGGCACGGCAATTATGTTCCCTACAAATATGATTTAAGTTTGTTTAATACCGTTAACACCGTGAGTTATGATCATCCCGATCCTTCTATTTTCACAGTATTGACCTCTCCCTCTGCCCATCCTGGTATTGCACACGTGGATTTTGTGATTTTTCCACCACGCTGGATGGTTGCCGCGGATACCTTTCGCCCACCTTATTATCACCGCAATGTCATGAGTGAATTCATGGGTTTGATTTACGGTGAATATGACGCAAAACCCACTGGTTTTACGCCAGGCGGAGCCAGCTTACATAATGCGATGGTTGCACATGGGCCGGATGCTGAAGCTTATGAAAAAGCGATCCAATCGAACCTTGCGCCCCATTATTTAGATAAGACCTTAGCCTTTATGTTTGAAGCCCGCTCGCCCTGGTATATGACACAAAATGCCTATGAAGCACCCTTCAGACAAAATAATTATCAATCCTGCTGGCAAGGCTTATCTTCGCACTTTAAGGCCCAGGGCACGGAAGGGGCGACCCACAATTTGTCGGTCTAATTCGTAATTTCATGGCCGACAACGAAGAACATTTTCCTCTCTGTTTTCATTCTTCGCTGAGTGTTGAATATCCAGTATCCTGGCTAGTTCGGTCGCATTCTTATCTGCCACACCCAGGTTATTTATAAATCTGATAAAGGGAATGCAGTTCTCCCGCGCGTAACGTTCGGCGCTGTCAGCCATAAGCTTTTTTTGCGTATCATATTGCCTGACGCTTTCAGAATCATTGTCATCGCTGCGACCGCGCTTTTCCATGTAGCTCAGCCAGGTCGCCTTATCTGTTTCAACTAGCACCAATACATCGGGCCGGCACGATTCATCAACCCAGTTTCGTTCGGATAATGTTTGCAATTGTGACTTTTCCTGGGTGTTTATGAGGCCATACCACCACTGCATACTGGTTGCATTAATCAATTCTTTATTTACTAAAAATATACCAGCATCAGCCACGGTTTTATGGCCTTGTTTTGCTAGCGCGCGGGCTTCGCGGAATTTACTGACATTGGAGCGACATACCCAGTTTTCTATTCTGCCGACCTGCTCCCTCCAATCTTTATTACGATCAATGTCCCATTCGTCTTCACCTGGTTCAATGAATACTTTTGCACCGATCTGCTCCGCCAGGGATTTGGCCAGCGTGGATTTACCTACGCCGGGGAGGCCGATTAATCCGATAAACATGCCTTCCGTTCTATTCTGCATTTAAGGTTTCACTCCAATTAATTTGGTAAAAGAAACGACCTGGACTACCTGTAAAGTGAAGCCTAATTTTTAAGTAGCAAACCATGCAAGGCTAACGTCAATATCAGCAACAATTATTTTGATATCGTATCGTTAATTACACCGTTAAGTTTTCGGTATGTGAAGCACTTCCATCACGCGGCGCGAAACAACCGTTATCAGTGCTTGTTGGTGGAAAAGCATCGGTCGATATTGTATTTCTACTGACTTACCGGCCCTTTACTTGTTTAAGTTTAGTGCAATAGGTGTATATTCGTCTAGAAAGTTCATTGAGTTTTGGTCGAATACCACCTATACTACATTTAGCTCATCTACCATGTGTAGAAGGAGTAACGAAGCCGTTCGCAAGGGCGGCTTTAGCTTTTTTTGGTACCATTGGCTTTACAATAATCCTCATATTCTTTTAATAATTTTCTCTGACGATGAGGTTGCTCTACTGGGTATGCAGTCCAGGGAAGTATATAATTATTACGTTCTGCCAAGATAACCAGATAGCTTTCTTTAGCGAACCACAGACAAATTCTCCGCTCTCCATTGCGTTCATTTTGCCAAATTTTAATATTTGAGTTGTCGTTACTTTCAATAATTGGGCGTGGCCAGCGTATACGCTCACATCGCCTTATATCAGGAATTCGCTCGCTTTCTATCGCCCCCTCCTGAATCATGTGCCAAAAAGTTGCTTCCTTTCCATTTATCTCAGGATGGCGCTTTAAACCTAATCGTCTTCCTTGAAATACTGGCTTTGTATCAACGAAATCATTCTTAAACCATGAATAAAGAGCATTTAGATATGCATCCCAATCTCCGCTATGATCCGTGAACAGAACAAGTGGCGGCAATACAAATGATGAACTATTCATTATTAAATCTCCGTCGCATGCCAACGGAAAAGATTAATCTTTTCTTCTCTTAATAAGGTTGTTTTTGTCAAGCTATAACCTGATCTTTGCCGTATTCGATTAATAATTGCCACTTTTCCAGTATTAGTATGTAATTCTCTATTAACATATGAAATAGCACCAATTAATAAATCCGCTAATTGCAATTGTTCAATTTCATTAGAATGCACCAACTGCAAGCGTTCAATTATCTGTCGTGAAAAATCGTACATGTTGTTGCATAGCACTTCATGCAACTTATGAACCTTTTGAGCACCTCGTGTATCTTTAATATCTAAATAAATTCGATAACAGTTATGTGGCCAAAGAATAGCTTTCAACATATCAAAGTACATTTTGTAGTACCAACTGTCATGATCTTGGCCAAGAAAAGCGTCATGGCGTAATAAGGTTTTATCGGGAACAATTAAGGCGCGGAAACGTACATCATCGTTATCAAAAAAATAATCAATAATATCCAAATAGAGATCAGTTTTAGCAGGAGATACTTTCACCCATTTAATTTCAAAATTGGGTGATAATCCATGTTTCTGCTTGATTTCGCGAACACGGGTCGCAATTTCTCGAGTTTTATCTAATGGACACCAGATAGCACCCAGCACCATTACCTTCTGGCTATCGTTTTGCAAATGACAAGATTCATCGCAATAAACATTCATAATCTGCGCCATCACACCTCTCTATCTGGCCTTGAGCCACTTCCATTAAATGGGCAATAATTTCAGGCAAATAAACCAAAAAAGCAAGCTAATATACAGCAAAATCCTAGCCCACTCAGATTAAGCTTTTTAAGAGCGAAATGCTTTCTATCGGCTAGAATATAAGTATAGTATTTAGGAACTAAATGATTAATTATTTGCCAAATTTATGAAAAGGGGGGAGATTATGGCACTAAAAAAAGTATCTAAATACGTTGCCAAGCCCGTGGACGACAATGGTTACACGCAATATACACCAGAAGAAGATGCCGTTTGGCAGGAATTAATTACCCGTCAAATTCCCATTGTGACGGGGCGTGCTTGTGATGAATACATGCGTGGCATTGAATTATTGAACCTTTCGCACGATCGGATTCCGCAATGCCCTGATGTGTCTAACGTGTTACGCGAAACAACGGGGTGGGCATTAGCTCCCGTCCCTGCCTTGATCCCATTTGATCGCTTTTTTGAATTACTAGCGAATCGCCAATTCCCGGCAGCTACCTTCATTCGTACCCGCGAAGAGTTAGATTATTTGCAAGAACCTGATATTTTCCACGAAATTTTTGGCCATTGTCCCATGTTGACCAACCCCGCGTGTGCGGATTTTACCCACACGTACGGCCAACTCGGGGTCAAGGCAAAACATGAAGATCAAGTGATGCTTGCGAAGCTTTATTGGTTTACCATTGAATTTGGCCTGATTCAAACAAGGCAAGGTCCGCGTGTGTACGGTGGTGGTATTTTATCTTCCAAAAATGAAACACAATATTGCTTGGAAGATCCCCGCGTCATTCGCAAACCGTTTGATGTGCTGGATGTCTTACGGACCCCGTATCGCATCGACATCATGCAGCCTGTTTATTTTATGATTAGCGATTTTAATGATTTGTACCGATTAATTGACATGGATTTAATCGGTTTAATTAATGAAGCTCGGAAAATGGGCATGCATACCCCACTTTATCCGAAAAAAACATGAGGACCCAACATGACAGAAGAATTACATCAAATCCGTTGCGTTGGCTGTGAAGGCGGGATTCCCGCGATGACCAGCGATGAGATTACCGCGCTACTTCCTAAAATTCCCGGTTGGGAAGTGAGTGCGGATAAAAAGCAATTGAGCCGCCGTTATACCTTTAAGGGCTTTTATAAGACCATGGCCTTTGTCAATGCAATCGCATGGATTGCCAATCAAGAAAATCACCACCCGGATTTAGAGGTAGGTTATAATTATTGCTTGGTGAAATATACCACCCATGCGGTCGATGGGTTGACCCAAAATGATTTCATTTGCGCCGCGAAAGTGAACCAGCTAGACGCTTAACGTTTCATCTACATGGATGATGGCTTTAGCCTTAAATAGCAAATCAAAGGATTGATATGTTAACAATTGGCATCCCCAAAGAAACCGCAGCAGGCGAAACACGAGTCGCTGCGGTTCCCGATTCCATTCAAAAACTCATTAAAGCGGGCATGGCTGTAACGGTTGAGGCCGGTGCGGGCCTGAAAGCGCATTTAAGTGATGCCCAGTTTGAACAAGCCGGAGCAAAAATTGCGGCGGACGCGAAAGCAGTGTATTCCGCCAATATCATCATGAAAGTGGTGCGGCCAGAAGGCAATGAATGGGATTTATTAAATCCTGAGACCATTTTAATTGCACCGCTTTATGCCAATCGTGATCCGGCCATTGTCGAGCACTGCATAAAACGCCGCCTGAGTGCGTTTTCGCTTGATTTAATTCCCCGCATTGCACGTGCACAATCCATGGATATTTTAAGTTCCATGAGTAATTTAGCCGGCTACAAAAGTGTTTTATTAGCGGCTGACCATCTCGATAAAATCTTTCCCATGTTAACCACGGCAGCTGGCACCATTATTCCTGCGCGAGTGATGGTGATTGGTGCCGGTGTTGCCGGGTTGCAAGCGATTGCAACGGCAAGGCGCTTGGGCGCGGTGGTTATTGCATGTGATACTAGGCCAGCCGCTGCAGAACAAGTAAAAAGTTTAGGTGCCGAATTTTTTTCACTCGAAACCACGCATGAAGCGCAAGATGCGGGCGGGTATGCTAAAGAACAAACGGCTGCATTTTATCAACACGAACAAGATATCATTCAAAAACAGTTAGCAAACGTGGATGTTGTGATCACAACCGCACTTATTCCAGGTAAACGCGCGCCGATATTAATTACGAAGGCAATGCTGAAAACCATGCGCCCGGGTGCGGTGATTGTTGATTTAGCGACAGAACAATCTGGCAACTGTGAAGCAACGCAGCCTGGAAAAATCGTGCAAGAGGACGGGGTGACCCTGATTGGTTTACTGAATTTACCCAGCCTCTTACCTGTCCATGCTAGTCAATTATATGCACGCAATTTACAAACGTTTGTCACGTATCTCGCGCCACAACTTAATGCCGCTGAACCAGACAATAGCGATGAAATTATTAAACACTCATTAATCACATGGCGCGGTGCGGTGGTAAACCCGCAATTTGCCGCGAAAAAGGAGTAAGTCATGCCAGAACAAGTCGGCTTGCTTGATATTTATATTTTTATTCTCGCCGGTTTTTTAGGATTTCAGCTAATCTCGCGCATCCCTGCGTTGTTGCACACACCCCTCATGGCAGCAACGAATGCCATTTCTGGGATTGCACTCGTTGGCTCGATTGTCGTTGCCGGGGAAAATTACGATTTACTGACTAACGTCTTAGCCTGTATTGCTGTCGTTTGCTCAACCATTAACGTGGTCGGCGGTTTTTTAATTACCGATCGTATTTTGCAAATGTTTAAGAAAGATAAACCAACGAGTAAACAATCATGAGCATTATTGATATTGCGTATCTTCTTGCGACGGTTTTTTTTATTTTGGGGATTAAATCGTTAAATTCGCCAGAAACAGCGCGTCGCGGCATGAATTTAGCGGCGCTCGGTATGTTAATTGCGATTGTGGGAACGCTCTTTAATCATCACATTGTTACTTATACGTGGATTATCGTCGGTTTAATTCTTGGCACGTTATTAAGTTTACCGATTTCACTTAACATTCCCATGACCAAAATTCCACAGCGGATTGCTTTATCGCACGCAGGGGGAGCGCTCGCTGCCTGTTTAATTGGTATTGCGGAATACCATCGCTACAACGGGGTTTTAACGGCAGGCAGCATGGGTGTGGTCGCCATTGAAGTCATGTTGGGTGCGCTGACTTTTACGGGTAGTTTAATGGTGGCAGGCAAATTACACGGGGTTTTGCCCGCGCAACCGATTACCTATAAAGGCCAAAATTTCGTTAACATTTCCCTTTTTATCGCCATGGTTGGCATGGTGGTGTGGCTGAGTTTCCATCCAACATTGAACGCTTTATTTTATGTGATATTAAGTTTAGCCTTTTTCTTTGGGGTCTTTTTAGTGACACCCATTGGTGCTGCTGATATGCCGGTCGTCATTGCCATTTTTAATTCTTACGGCGGTTTGACCGGCGCCGTAATGGGTTTTATGTTAGCCAATCGCATTCAAATCATTACCGGTGCCTTAGACGGCGCATCCGGTTTTATTTTATCGATGATTATGTGCCGAGCGATGAATCGTTCATTAACGAACGTTTTATTCGGTGCCTTTGGTAAAGCAGAACCTGATAGCCCGGACGCAAAAGCAGCCGGCGGTGATCAAGCGGTACAATCGTTAACCGTTGAAGAAGCATTGCCGTTTTTTGAAGAAGCGCGCTCGGTTATTATCGCACCGGGTTATGGCATGGCCGCTTCACAAGCCCATCATGCCTTACGCGAATTCGTTGATAAATTAAAAGCAAATGGCGTGAATGTAAAATATGCGATTCACCCTGTAGCGGGACGAATGCCAGGACACATGAATGTGTTATTGGCCGAAGCCAATGTGCCTTACACGGATTTATTTGACATGGATGAGGTTAATTCCGAATTCCCCAATGCAGATATTGCCTTGGTGGTTGGCGCTAACGATGTCACCAATCCGTCTGCTCGCCATGTGAAATCAAGCCCCATTTATGGCATGCCGATTTTAGACGTGGACAAAGCAAAACGGGTGATTGTTTTAAAACGCAGTATGAACCCGGGTTTTTCTGGCGTTGAAAATGAATTATATACGCATGACAATACCTGGCTATTATTTGGTGATGCGAAAGATACTCTGACCAAATTAGCGTACGGATTTAAACGCGCTTGGAGCGGTTAGCTTAATTGGTTGACCACCGCATTTTTAAATTCTTTTGGACGACCATAGTTTTTCAATAGCAACAAATCAGCAATCACAAGGAAGTGGCTCACGTGCTTAAATATAAAATGCTTCTAGCTACCACTAGCTTATTGGTTTTAACTCATCTGACACACGCTGCGGTGGTAACACTCTCTCCCGGCTTTGGGTATGCCAAAAACAGCCATAAACAAACATTACAGCTGCAAACCTCTCCGCAAGATTTAAGTAATCAATATGTTGCTAACAATAACTGGAATGGCACTTTTTCTCCGACAGTATTTATTGGAAAAGAATTTAATCGGGAATGGCTAAAACTTCACCTAGGATTAACGCTAGGCTATGTTGATGATGCTGGGGGAGACGGCATAATTAATCAATTTTCATTACCTGACTTTGATAATTTGAATTATCAATATGACATACAAAGTTTTTCTGCAATGGCCACTTTGAAACTATTTTTTTTAGCGAGTCAACGGTGGCAACCCTATATCGATGGTAGTATGGGACTTTCAAATAACTATGCTGCAAATTATCAGGAATTACCTCGTATACTCGGCGCTGAACCCATGAGTCCCTACCGCAATCATAGTGTGAATAGTTTTGCCTATAGCGTTGGTGCAGGACTTATGTATACCCTTAATCCATCGGTCGCAGCAGGATTAGGTTATCAATTTGCAGATCTTGGTAGAGCGAAGCTAGGTGTATCAGACGCACAACAAACTAGGCAAACTCCCAGTATCAATCATCTATTCTTGCATCAGTTACTAATCAATATTACCTGGAACACCTAAAAAGGATTGTCATGAAATTAAAATACCTGCTGCTGTGTGCTGGAGTATTTGTTTCACCTGCATTTTGCGCTAAAAATATTTTTAAGTTAGTGCCTATCGTGAAAGCACCAAACATTATTTATGCTGGGCAGACTGCCGTTGCCTCTTATAAATTAACTAATAATTCACCATTAAATTTGCAAAATATTGGCGTTCACAATTTGCCAGCCGGTGTAAGACAAGATCCCGTTGGTGCAGGTCTTTCAAATGGATTAATTACGTGTCGTGCAACTTTTAGTTTGGCGCCGTCTGCCAGCTGTTTATTGAAATTGGTTATTAATGCCGATCAAATGTCCGCCCCTATACTATCAGGCCCCACCGTTTGCCAAAATGCTTCTTCTCCTCATCCTACTTATTGTTCCACGCCGGATAGTACCGACAATGTACTAAATATCATTAAACAAAATTCCATACCCAGCACAGCGCCCACACTTAGTCTCAGCGCTAATAATCTTTCGTTAGTGACGGGCGGTTTGGAAACGATTACTGTCACCAATACTTCCCATTCAGTAACCGTGAATAATATTCGTGCCGATTTTTCGGACACGCCTTTAGCCAATAAAGTGCAAACGATCACGCCTAATCCTGGCGGCGGTAATGAATGCACATCGGTGGCACCTGGTGAGAGTTGCGTTCTATCACTAGTCAGTTATAGTCAGGCACCTTTGTTACCTTTATCCACTTTTACTATTCAAGGTGCTAATAGTAAAAAAGCGTTAGCCTCAGCTTCCGTGGCCTTTGCCTCTCCCAGCGTTATTTATCAACAATTACAAAACAACCCAGTAACAAATGCCGATGTTTGGGATAATACACCTAAAATCATGTCTGCTAATTATGCATTTGAAGGTATTCAAGCTGCACCCAATGGAAGCAATTATGTCATCAACGCAGGTGGTGCCTGGAATATTATCTCAACACCTGGTGCTGCTTATGCGGCATTTACTGCCACAGGCGATACCGCAACCATCGCGAATGCTTATGGCTATACTGTGTATTATGACGATGCGATGCCTATCTGTTTTAGCCAACCTATTTTACCCAGCACAGTCAACCCCACTGATTTTCAACTGACGTTAAATACAGGAGCGGTGGTTACACCAAATGTTGCTTCATTGTCTCCTAATTTTTTCTTTAATGAAAATAGTTGTGTCGTTATCTTTGGTCCATTTGGTAATCGCATTCCACCCGGTGAAGAAGGCGCTGTTTATCCAACGACTGTTAGTATCGTGCAAGGTTCATCGAACGGTACAGCGATCAACTTAACACTGATTGGCCCGGGCAATGTACTAACCAATATGGTGGGCGCAAGTATTAAGAGCGGCAATCCATATTTAGCCAATGGCGGCCCCAGCTTATTGGCAGCAAAAATTAGTGTCATGTCAGACGCCGGACAAAATACTTTGCCAGCCTTGAATGGCAATGTACCGAATGACGGTATCGCATTATATGGCGCATCCAATGCGCAATATCGTTTGCGCATGTATACCTCGGGTGGTTTTGCGCTAGGCAATTTTACACCTTCTAGCAATCGGCCCATGAGTTTAATGCCAAGTGACTACAGTAATTTTTTTCGTGTACAAGTGGGGCCAGATAACAATCCTATCTATCTTTATAAAACCGGAGTGGTATATACGATTCCTGGGTATGGCACCATTCAAGTGGTAGGTTTAGCGAGCTTGGGTAAAGCCGGAACTGCAGAGAATGATGCTTACGTTGCCGATAACAATAATTATATTGATGTTATATTGAAAGGAGATGAGGCCGCTATGCGCCAAATTACTTATCTCGATATTCCCGCTGGCGGAGTCAATCCCGCGACTAACACACCTTATTTAAAGCTGTATAATCCTGGCGGCCCTGGTAATAATCCAACCCCGGGAATTTTCTATTCGCAGCCCGGCCCCGCTGTACATATGCAAGTAACACAAGCTATCGATGATCCTAATACGGTAACGTATCCATAGTTTGGTTTTGTTGCAAAAATCGGCTTCTGCCAATCGCACTGATGGAGGCGGTTGGTGAAGCCATGTTGTAATGTTTTGTGGTAATAAAACTGCCGCAATGACACGCTTACCTAACCTTCGATACTTTATACGGGCGCAGGTAATGAAGTTTCTCGACCTCAGAGAAAAATTTAACTAATTCTCCTAATCGACCATCGATTAACCCTTTGTAATAAGGTTTAAATTTTGCATCGCGTAGGAAATCCTGTAAGGATTGACCGTTTTTTAATGAGAGAAGTAACGCATCAACCGCTTTTTCCTTCACATAAAATGATTCACCAAACAATCTTCCCCATTTATTACTGTATCCTTTCTTCGTAACATCATATCGGAACCGACGGTAATCTTTATAAATATTCAATAAAAATTTAAATACAATAGTCGTAAAGCGAGGATCTCTCTCGGCAAAATTTTTCTTAGAAAGCTGTTTAAAGAAAATTCGAAAATCTATTTTTTGATTTGCATCTAAAAAATCCTGGCATAACAAATCATATCTTAAGGCATTAACCACTAATTCAAGCTTGTTTAAATCCAGTTTTGCAAAGGCGGCAATACAATTCTTTTTGAAATCGGTCGTGTTGGCATTGTCCATTATTTTTTTGAGCACTGTCTTTTGGCGGGCCATGTCCAGGCATGATCCCATTAAAAGTGATTCCCAAGACGCCACCTCAACACCTAATTGCGCCAAATGGCCATATCGTGGCTCAAATTGACCGAGCAACCAAGAACACACATACGAACACAATTGCTGGTAATCAATGCTATTACCAAAATTATCAGGCAACTCATTTCCTAACAAGAAATGTAAATGCTTAATCTGCTCTTTATAAATAATAATGTAACTTTGCCATTCGTTTTGCTGTAGAAATTCGTCAAGACATTGCCTCAGCCACGCAAGCGTGTCAGCCTCTAACCGATACTCTTCAACACTAACCACATAATTTTTTATCACTTTATCGCACGGTCTATTATGCCTAGGCAGGTTTGAATCGAGTTCAAAAAGATCAAAGAACACATTGTGCGTTAATGCCATTTCTAACATACAATCATGAATTAACATGCCGCTTACATGAATATTCACACCGGTTACGGATTTAACATAACGCAAAAAAGGTGCATCCTGCACCGCATACCACTCGACGGTTGCAACAGGATGCGCTGATTCAAATGGATGGTAAAAATTCATGGTGGTAGTTTGCTTTGGAAGCTTAAAAAAGCCCGCCCCAATAAAACGGCTACCAATGCTTGCTTCAAGACAACGGCGCCATTGCGGTGCGCGGGCATTTTTAACATGTTCTGATTCTGTTTCACCTTGGATGATAATGCTACCGTCTACCGCCAACTGAATTAAATCGCGGATTTGCAAATGATAAAATGGTGGTGTTTCTTCGCCATAGAGCAACGTCAAATATTGTTGAAATTCGAAAAACATATTTTTGATATTTTTACCCTCACCAGCAATACACTCTCCGATGAATTGATTAACTTTTTCTTCTAAACCATTCATTACAATTAAAAAGTCCATGATGGATTGCGGAGTAATCATTTGCGGAAATTCTTCATAAACCACGTATTTTAGAATACTCGCGATGACCGGATCACAACTATCATGCTCTGCTACCACTTCAGAAATGCCAAGCTCAGTTGCAAATTCATTTTGTATAAACTGCTGATAATCGTCGTCATCACCGACAAATACCATTCCGTTTCTTTGCAAATAGCTTTTAATTTTTTCTAACGTTTTAGCAGATAAGTTTCTAAGATACGTTAAATACATGGACTGAGCGAGAATAATGCCCGGCTTCATCGATGCGCAGTCAGTTACAATAAATGGATCTAATCGATCGAAAAAATCATCGCATTCTGCTTCGTTTAAAGTACTACTCAAACTTGATTTGCGTTTAAGATGTTGAAAAACTTTCTTAAAAAGCTGGGCCTCTTCATACTGCTTTTCAATGATTGCTTGCTCCATCAAGCCATTAACCATTTCCAGTATGGTTAAATGGAAATTTTCCTGCTGGCTAATGTATGTTGGACGCGGCATAACATTTCTCGTTTTGATTATTGTTTGGCGATTCGCACGAAAACTCATCGCATAGGGAAAGTAGGAGCAGTGGATATACCCATGTTTTTATGAGTAGTGCGAATCGCGATTCTCCCCTTTGGAAACCCCATCGCGCAGGGAGTACTTCAAGTTGCAAAAAGCGCATCTTGAAGTACAAATGGTATATTAATGAGATAGGCTTAAAAGCACCTTAAAATTGGTAAAAATATTATCAAATTAAAGTAATAAGCAATGACGAATTTTAATTTTTCACTGTTTGTTTGAAGTTCTTCTTTTGCAGTCCTGAATCTAACATTTAAAAAAGCTTTTTAAATCAATTACAAAACTTTACAACCCGGAGGAAATTTCAAAACAGTAGCTTTTTCAATAAGATACGGTATACTGCAGTCCCTTAAACAGAACGAAGGTGCTTACATAATGATTACACTACACACTAATTTAGGCGATATATCTCTCGTTTTAGATGAAGAAAACACACCAGAAACGGTAAAAAACTTTAAAGCCTATGCAGAAGCCGGACATTACGATGGCACTATTTTCCATCGCGTCATCGATGGATTCATGATTCAAGGCGGCGGTTTTACAAGCGACATGAAACAAAAACCAACAGAAAATCCCATTAAAAATGAAGCTGCTAAGGGTGGCGCTAACAAACGCGGCACTATTGCTATGGCACGCACATCGGATCCGCACTCTGCCACCGCACAATTTTTTATTAACATTGTCGACAATGATTTCTTAAATTTTAAAGCTGAAACACCGAACGGTTTTGGTTATTGCGTCTTTGGTGCAGTGACAGATGGAATGGATGTCGTTGATACCATTCGCAAAGTGGACACCACGTCCAAAGCCGGCCATCAAGATGTGCCAGCCGAACCTATCATCATTGAACGCGTTACGGTAAGCTAATTCCTTCAACGAATCGTGCCAGCACGTGTTGGCACGATCTAAAATAAAAAACTAACATTAAATCTTATACCTATCCACTTTTAGGCTTTTTTTAGCCACAATTTAAGCTTATTTTAATTTTGATAACCAATAATTAGATTTTAAGTCAGGTAAAAAAACATGCAACGCGCAGAAGACGAACACAGCTTTGAACCTTTCTTTTCAGCAGTTGAAAAACCGCATGAACTGCCGTTGTCTATTATTTCTGATCATCAAATTATTCAAATGCGCCTTTTAAAGCTTGCGCAAGAAAGAGAATTAAATTTTTCTTTGGAAGATATTAGTCGCTCCATCGTAAAATCGCGTAGTTTTTCGGAATTCTCTTTATTAATCAATTTACCCGCCAAGCTCATTCAGTCAGTTTTACACGAAAAAGATTTGCATTTTATTGAGTTAAAATTAAATTCAAACCAAGTGCAATTACAAGCATGCATGATTACTTCATCACACAAAACACTTGAAGCATTTGCAGAAGCGATACAAATTGATCTAGAAGAGATGCTGAACTATTTTAAAGAGCGACAATTGCAGCCTTATTGGAAAATGCGCTTTTATTCGCAAATGGTTGGCAGCTTACTCATGTATTTCCGCCCTGAGTTTAAAGGCGCATTACCTTTATCAATCGCACGGGCAGCCGATACGTTTGGCACCTCAATCAACATTTTTAATGCAGAAATTCGGCTTCTCTTTCAAATGGAATTTGACGCTTTGGTTTATTTACTTGGTAAAATACCACCTGAAAAATTTTATGCGTTAATTAAAGAATACGGCATTACGCTTAAAGAATGCTCAAGCGCACAGCTATTTAAATTAATGACGCAAATGACTTTGGCCTGTCATTCTACCCACGCACTTTTTGGTGCAGAGAACATTTCTACCGCTGATCCATTATTACTTTATAATCCGCACATTATAATACCCTCCAATCAGCGCCGTAATTAAAACCACAAATGCCGCTCGCCTGTGGGAAGGAAAACGAGCGGCTTCGTAGGAGCAGATCATTTACTGCCATGCGAACGTTGGCCGCCTTTACGACCCGCCTCACTCAAACTCGCATGGCCGCGTGCCTTCGCCGTTCTTTTACCTGCTTCAACGCGTTTCGGATTTTTTCCTGTTATCTTATTTCCTTGCTCAGAACCAGCATCTAACTTTACGGTCTCAATTGACTTAATCATCTGAGTATCTCCTCTAATATTTAAACCTTACCCACTTAGTTTACTCAGCTGCTATAGCCAAAAATTGCGTTAGATCAACTTTATTGTAAGTTTTTAGGTGTTAAATAAGGAAGGAGGTTTTAATATGAGTGATTTTATTATCACCACAAAACGACTGGGCTTGCGTTTACTTGATAAAATTGAAACGCAGAATTTACTGTCACTGAAAAACGAGCAAATTTTATCGAATTTAGAGATGAGTTTAAATAACGAATTAACCGCAGCACGTTTAAATTACTGCTTATTACATTATGCAGAACAAGGTTTGCCTGCTTTTGGTATCTACGAAACTGCTTCTAACAACCTGATAGGGCATGCTGGTTTTAGCTTGTTGGCAAGTGGTGAAATTGAAATGGGCTATATGTTAGATAAACCCTATTGGGGTTTAGGTTATGCGTGTGAAGCCTTAACAGCATTATTAGATTGGGCAAAAACACATATTGATACGCCCTACATTATTGCTTACATGCCTATCCAGCATCTAAGCTCATTGCAAGTACTAAAACACTGCGGCATGGAGCATTATAAAGATGAAAATGTGCAAGGGATTCCCTGCAGTTTTTATAGAATCGAAAATATGCCTTCATCTTCATAAGGTATTGTCAAAAAGCATGCATCAGACAGTGTCTGAAATCCAACAAAACCACAATGCTAGATAGCACTCAAGCAAAAACAACTCGAGTGCCTACCTTTTTAAACGACTTCCAATGCCTCACTAAATACTCGGCGAATTGCCTTGAATTTGTCACCAAATTTCTCCACTGCCGCTTTACGCATACTGGCGGCATGGTGCGTTAAATAATCTTGTAAGTGCTGTTCATGCTCAATGAAGTAGCGCACTGTTAAGTGTAATAAATCGCTGTCTTTATTTTCTGTTTCTTTTTCACGAGCGATTTCGGCTTTTTTAAAACCGGTAAATTGCAACATATCTTCCACATGACTCATTAACCACTGATGATATTCGGCAAAAATATCCGGTTGGACGCTTAGGTTTACTTCATAAATAATCACAAAAAACCTCCTTGTCATCTTGCTTAATGATGAATCACAGCGGAACGATTGGTGCTTTTCATCCAAACTAAGACACCTACCGCTATTTTCGCTAGTAGATACTGACTAGGGCGAGGAATCAACTGCCGGAGATGACGGTGTAGGTCAGTTAAATATAACTATTCTTGTGCGTTTAAACCTAATCCAAGGACTTACCTGCCTCCCGGCAGAATGGATTAAGGCGAGGGACGGGTTAGTGTAGGGGGAACCATACCCCCCTTATCTTGGGAGACAGGCGCTTTAATTAGCCTACTTTACTTCCTCTGGTACCGATTTGGCGGCCAGTTCCCGCATCAGCTTCTCGCATTCAGCGGCAGTAATGGGTTTGCTGAACAAAAATCCCTGTACTTCGCCACAATTTTGCCGCCGCAAGAAGTCCAATTGATCTTGGGTTTCCACCCCTTCTGCGAGAACATCTAACTTTAGACTTTTCGCCATGGCAATGATGGCTTGAATAATCACATCATCACCACGGTTAGATTTAATATTTTGCACATAGGATTGATCGATCTTCAAACGGTCAACGGGAATTTCACGCAGATAATTTAAACTAGAATATCCCGTTCCAAAATCATCTAATACAATTTGTACGCCTAGCTTCTTTAGATTATGGACCGTTTTAATGACATCTAAATTATTGATGATAATATTTTCAGTTAATTCAATTTCAAGAAACTCGGCTTTTAAGCCCGTTTCTTTTAAAACATCCGCCACCAATTGTTCTAAATTACACGCCCGAAACTGCTTGGAAGTCACATTAACTGCAATCCGAATTAACGGCAAACCCATTTCTTGCCACGCTTTTGCTTGCTGACAGGCAGTGCGCAACACCCACTCGCCAATAGGCACAATTAAACCCGATTCTTCTGCTGTCGGGATAAAATTAAGCGGATAGATCAATCCTTTTGTCGGATGTTGCCACCGAATTAGGGCTTCAACGGAAACAAGCTTTTGTGTATTTAAATCATATTGCGGCTGATACGTTAAGAAAAATTCATCGCGTAGCAATGCTTGGCGCAACTCTACTTCTTTTTCTAAACGCTGCAAATTCTTGCGATTTAATTCTTGGGTGTAAAATTGAAATTGGTTTGAACCAAGCTCTTTCGCATAATACATTGCGGTATCGGCATTACGCAGCAAACTATCGATGGTATTGCCATCGTTGGGATACATTGCAATACCGATGCTAGTCGTCATATTAATTTCTTGGTTTTGCACAAAGAATGGCTCATTAAATAACGCCAATAGTTTCAAGGCTAATTGCCGGAAATGCGCTTTATTTGCAACGTCTGTGACGACAATCACAAATTCATCACCGCCTAAACGCGCGAGCGTATCTTCGCGGCGCATCACACTCGATAAGCGTTCTGTCACCAACCGTAAAATCTCATCACCTGCTTCATGATTTAAACTATCATTAATTAATTTAAAGCGATCTAAGTCTAAAAAGAAAATGCCCGCTAATGTATTGCGCCTATCACAACGCTTCATGGCTTGGCGAATGCGATCTAACAATAGCACGCGATTGGGTAATCCGGTTAACCCATCGTGCGTTGCTTGATGCTGTAATTCGGTTTCTAAATTGGCGCGCAACGTAATATCCCTAAAACTCCATACCCGACCCATGGCCTTTGCATTCACGCTATAGGGTTGAGAATAATATTCAAACACCGAATTATTTTTTAATTTGATGGTTCCCATTACAATTTCACTGGGTTTATGCTGAACATTTTCCAACTGGTTTGTAAATTCATTTGCATTTTCTAGCTGAGAAACTAAATTATCAAATAAGTTTTTAGCAGGTTGTTGTTTTAATAACTCAGGATGAATCACAGACCACATTTCTTTAAACTTTGAATTGTAATCACTGACTTGACAATCGTTGGTGACAACCAACACCCCATCTGCCGCCGACTCCAATGTCGCACGCATCAGCGATAAGGATTGATTAAGCGATTCAGTGCGATTTTTTACTTGGTCTTCTAAATTACTGGTATGGCGTTTAGTTTCTTGCAACAATTGCCATTTCTTTGTTAACGCACAAGCCAACTGGCGCACGGAAACATTATCAAAGGGCTTTTTTAAAATTAATAAATTATCGGTTTCGCCTAATTGTGCGACCGTTTCTTCCCAGCTGTAGTCAGAATAAGCAGTGCAAATGACAATTTGGATACTGTCATCAATTTCCCAAATGTGTTTAATGGTTTCAACACCGTCCCAGCCAGGAGGCATGCGAATATCAACAAAGGCAAGTGCGTAAGGATTACCCTCTTCTAACGCAGTGGCAATCTTCCTGACGCCTTCTTGTCCTTGCGTGGCAGTATCAATTTCAAAATCGGGCAATAACGCATCCGCTTCCGCTGTTCCAAATAACGCGGCACTTAATTGCTTAAATTCGACGCGATTAACCTCATCATAATTTTTCGTTAAAATTTTGATGAAGTCTTGATGAATAGCAGGATTATCATCAATGACAATGATTCGCATGGTTGAGTTGGTGCCCATATCCTTCTCCTCGCGAGCACATCTCACTTCGAATTCTAAAGTGCGATGGTATAGTTATATTATGCACTAAACCTTTTTTTAAGGGGAAAATGTTGCCTTAGGGTTTTCCCTAGGTTTATGTAAATTCAATAACCAAATCTCGCGAATCTGTTCGACCCGCATCATCCACTGCGCGAATCACGTAATGTCCGGGCGCACCACGCCATAATAATGGTTGATTACGATGACTGACCCCAAGGTACGTTTGATTAACAAACCAATGCACCGTTTGCACATCTGCATCGACAACGGCGGTCAAAGGTAAAATCAGTGTTTTACTGACGCGGTGATCAATGACATATCGTACGCCAACACGGGGCGAAGCAATTTTTGGCCCATCGCCGGTTTGGGTGTAACCTACGCAACCGCTTTCATAAGACGGTGGTTGACGCGGCACAATACCAGCACGCCGATAAATATCGACAATATCAGAGGGCCAAAATTCATAAACCACAAATTGCGTTTCACCATTCACATGGCATGTGCGCAAACCGGTTTTTGCATTAATAGCGACTTCACGATGAATGGTATCTGTAGTAATCGGTGATTTACCGGGAATAAACCAGACGTTTTCGGTTTCATTGCAATTTCTTGTCGGTAGCATGCCGGACACTTTACACACTTTCACTTGCACTAAATTATCACCCGCTTTTTTCGCAATCATTGGCCAAAGTGGTGTCTGTTCTTTTAATGCAGTTGCTAATTCAAAAAATAATGGCGCCGATAATTCTTTACCGATAAATGCCGGATTACTTTCATTATTGGCATTACCCATCCATACCGCAATCACATAAGGCCCTGCCACACCGATTGTCCAAGCATCGCGGTAACCGGAGGAAGTACCTGTTTTCCAGGCGGGTGGGGGTAAACTTCCCAAGTTCGTCACTTCCTCCGGTGGTGGGGAATTTTTTAGCATGTCTAAAATTAAAAAACTCGCTTCTTTGGAAAAAATCGTTTTGGTATGATGTGTGGCATACGTTGAGTGATCGAAGCGTAAGGGCTGCCATACACCTTCATTAGCAAATGCTGCATAAAGTTGCACGAGCTCTTGCATGGTCAACTCCGCGCCGCCCAATGTTAATGCTAAGCCATAATAGTCTTCTTGTTTTAATTGCGAGACGCCCACCGATTGCAGTAATTGATATAACGATGGGGTATGCAATTGCTCCGTCAAAGTAATCGCTGGAATATTACGACTTAAAATTAAAGCATCCGTTGCATTCACTGGTCCCACAAAATCATTATCAAAATTTTCCGGATCATAACTTCCAAAATGATGCGGCACATCTTTCAACAACGTTTTAGGATGAATGAGACCCTGATCAAGCGCTAGCGCATAAATAAATGGCTTTAATGTCGAACCCGGCGAGCGTTTAATCGCGGTTGCATTAATTTGGCCAGCAATTTTTTCATTAAAAAAATTCGCTGAGCCGAGTAACGCCTTCACTTGCAGCGTTTTCGTATCAACCACTAAAACCGCTGCATTGTTTACTGCTAAATTGGCTTTGCGTTTAACATATTGCTGTGTAATGCGTTCAATGAGTTGTTGCGTTGGCAAATCAAGACTAGTCGTAACGGTTTGTGCTGTGATGTTAGGATCTGCCAATACTTGATCCACAAAATGCGGCGCCAAAAATGGCAGATCATGAACCGTTTGCAAAGCGAGTGGCAACGCCATTAATGCGCGTTGCTTATTATCTTCCGGATGCAGCGCAATCCAGCGGGCAAAGAGTTTATCGCGCGCCCGCTTCAAAGGCGCAAGATCGGCCCCGCGTTTGCTAGGATGCTGGGGAATCACAGCTAACGCCAGCGCAGCGGGCAGCTCCAAGCTTTTTACGGGCTGATTGTAATAAACCCAGCTTGCTGCCCCCACCCCTTCAATATTGCTGCCATAAGGAGCCAAATTTAAATAAGCCGTTAAAATATCTTTTTTGGAATAATGCATTTCCAGTTGTAACGCATAACGCATCTGCAGCAATTTACCGCTTAAGGTTTTTGAGTTTAAATGATAACGAATGCGCGCCACTTGCATGCTGATGGTAGATGCCCCAACGCGACGCGTATGACTGCCATATGTCATCCAAAACGCGCGCCACAGGGCGTATGGATTAATACCGGGGTGTTGGTAAAAATGCTGATCTTCTTCCAGCAGGGTGGCAGAAATGAGTTTAGGATCAATCGCCTCCAGCGGGGTAAATAAACGATATTGTCCATCTTTACTTAACGTTAAACGCAATAACTGCTGGTTTTGATCGAATACCGCGCGTGAAAAATCGAGGCCGACAAAAAGCGGCGGCAGCGGCCAAAAAAATAATAGGGCCAGTAGGCTGACAAAGACAAAAAGTAGGGTTATGCTGATGCGCAGTATGCGGTGTTTCATGGTAGAGACACCTTATGCGAGCGCACTGAATTCGTCAATGCCTCAAAGCCCTATTTGCGGAGAATCATTTCATGAAAGCATGGTTAAAACGTCTGTTTGGTGAATTTACTTGGCAAGCCCCAGCCTGGGTGAATCGGACTGGCTTAACAGGGAAACGTTTTGGCCTAGGACTCTTGGGCGTTATCGCCATCGTCATCGTCTCTTGGCTGACGATTCGCTGGTATCAATCCTTGCCGCAACCCGAACAACTAATCGCAAAAATTACCACACCGGAACTGACACCCAATGAAGTTCCCTTAACTCCCAATGATTTAACCCTCGATTTTGGTGTCATTCGTGACGATGAATTCATGAGTCAATCTGCCGCACCGTTGAATTTGGTCGGCAAGAACGTTAAAGAAGGCATTACTATTACCCCGACCATCACTGGTCAGTGGTTGTGGGACAGCGACTCCCACTTAATTTTCACGCCTAAGCAAGATTGGGCCGCCGGACAAACCTATACCATCCAATTTGCCGATCAAGCCATTAGTTCGAAATTGCCGTTAAAAACTAATCCCGTCACTTTCACCACCCATCCATTCACCGCTACCATCACCGATTTCAAGTTCTTTCAAGATCCTAACCAAGCGAATTTGAAAGAAGCCGTTGCGACGGTACAATTTAGTTATCCCGTTGATGTGAACAGCTTTGAAAAACGTATTAATTTATTTTGGCAACAAGGTAAAACCAGCTGGGGCCAACGACCCACACCTTTTAAATTTACAGTCAGTTATGATGACAATAAACGTACCGCTTATATTCATTCAGAACCGTTAAGTCTGCCTTCTTCCGAACGTTATCTTGAACTCAACTTAGATAAAGGCATCAAACCGGCGCATGGCCCTGATAAAACCCCAGAAACCTTAATTAGCACCACGTTAATCCCTGATGCGACCAGCTTTTTCAAGGTAGAAAAGGTTGCCGCAACGATTGTGCGCAATGCCTCTGATCGACCCGGACAAGTGCTGGCTGTTGAAACCAGCTTGGGGTTAACAACGGATGAATTGTCGCAATCAATCCACGCTTATTTATTACCGAAAGATTACCCACCCACTTCCGTTGAACCCGCCAAAGAAAATTACCAATGGAACGCACCTGGCGAAATTACGCCTGCCATTTTAAGCATTTCCCAACCCATCAATTTAAACGCTTTACCGGCTGATCGCGATTATGCGAGTTTACATAGCTTTCAATTCCAGGCGCCCACACCGCGCTTTATGTATATTAAAATCGCGGCTGGAACACGCGGTTTTGGCGGTTATCGTCTCGCGCACGATTATGTGCAAGTATTACCGGTACCCACTTTCCCCCAAGAAATCAGCTTCTTGCATAAAGGGGCTTTACTCGCGCTTGGCACCGAAGAAAAATTATCCGTGGCGGTGCGTGGTTTAAAAGCCGTGCGCTTTAGCATCGCACGCGTGTTTGGCAATAGCCTGAATCACTTAGTCACGCAAACGAATGGTGACTTTAGCAATCCTTATTTCCGCAATTCGGATTTCAATCAAGAAAACATCAGTACCATCTCAACGGATATTCAAGATTTTAATAATATGGACCCGAGTGCCGCTCAATACACGGCGCTGGATATCGGGCATTATTTATCAGCAACGCGCGGTGGCCAAAAACCATTGGGCTTATTTTTACTGCAAGCGCAAGGTTATGATCCCGTCAATAAATGGACGATTGGCCCGAATGCCAGTCGCCTGATTTTAATCACCGATTTAGGCTTAATTGCTAAAGATAATTTGGATAACACTCACGATGTGTATGTGGTTTCTATTAACCAAGGGCTACCTGTCAGCGGCGTTAACGTTGCCATTTTAGGTAAAAATGGTTTGCCCTTATTTACCGTGGTGACGGATGCATCCGGCCATGCCACCTTGCCCTCCGTCATCGATTTTACGGGTGATAGGCAACCGGTTGTATATGTTGCAACCCATGGTAGTGACGTTTCCTTCATGCCGTATCAACGCGCTGATCGCCAATTGAATTATTCGCGTTTTGACATTGCAGGGGTGACGAACGCCAATGCAGACCAAACACCATTAGTCGCTTACGTGTTTTCGGATCGCGGTATTTATCGCCCAGGCGATGTGGCGCATTTAGGGCTAGTCATTCGCAAACCCTTTGCTGCTTTAGCCACAGCTGGCTCTCCCTTGCAATTTACCATTACTGATTCACGCGGTGTGAATGTTAAAGATGAAACCATCAGTGTGCCTGACGATGGCTTCATGACATACGATTTTAAAACCGATACGAATGCACCGACCGGAACGTATAATGTGAATTTATACATTGTGAAAGATAATCGGCCGAGCAGCTTGATTGGTTCCACGACAATCAATCTCGCAGAATTTTCTCCCGATCGCCTACGCATTAACACCACCCTCGCGCCGACTACGGATCGCGGGTGGATTAATCCGCTCAATGTGAAAGCCAATGTCAGCTTGTATAATTTATACGGGACACCCGCAAGCAAACATCGCATCGGCGGAAAAATTATTTTATCTCCTGAAAACGTGCACTTTAAAACCTATCCTGATTACACGTTTGTGGACCCCTTAATTAATCCCAAAGCGCCGCCTAAAGTCTTTTCGGATACGTTAAAAGCAACCGAAACAAATGCCGAAGGCAAAGCCCAATTTGATTTGCATTTAGAACGCTTTGAAAAAGCCACCTATGAATTAAGCTTCTTTGCAGAAGGGTTTGAAGCAGAAGGCGGTCGTAGTGTCACTGCACAAACAAAAGTGCTCGTTAGTCCCCTCAGTTACTTAGTGGGTTACAAACCCGATGGCGATTTAAAATTCATTGGGTTAAATAGCGAACGCAAAGTGCATTTCATTAATATTAATCAATCACTTTTACCGCAAGCGTTAACCAATTTGAATTTGCATCTTATCAAAGTACAGCCGGTGACGACCTTGGTTAAAAAGGAAGATGGTAGTTATCAATATCAATCCATCGTTCAAACCAATGAAATCAACCGCAGTGCCTTTGCGATTGGCCTGGAAGGCGCTGATTATACGTTGCCAACCGCAGCAACCGGTGATTATCAAGTGAAATTAACCGATGCAAGCGGATTAGAATTATCACACTTTAATTTTAGTGTGGTGGGTTCCGGCAGTGAGACCTTGCCGAAAAATGCGGAGATGACTGTTAAACTAGATAAATCCACTTACAATCCAGGGGATTTAATCACGCTGCAAATTAACTCGCCTTACATCGGCGCTGGTTTAATTACCATTGAACGCGATAAGGTGTATGCAGCACAGTGGTTTAAAACAACGTCGACTTCATCCTTACAAACCATTCGCCTACCGGCGGATTTCAAAGGCGATGGCTATATTAATGTGTCCTTCGTACGCGATTTAAATTCACCGGACATGTTCTCAAGCCCATTAAGCTACAGCGTGCAACCCTTTAGCGCTTCGCACGCAGCCGAAACCGTTAAAGTGCAATTGACCGTGCCAAAAGTCACCAAACCCGGCGCGGCGATGACCATTACTTATTCCAGCGACAAACCGGGCAAAGCCGTGATCTTTGCGGTGGATGAAGGTATTTTACAAGTAGCCAGTTATAAAACGCCCAATCCGCTCGATTTCTTCTTTGCTAAACATGCCCTAGAAGTTAATACGTATCAAATTGTCGATCAAATCTTACCGCGCTATTTGGCTGATCGTGAAAAGGCGGCGGTGGGTGGCGATATTAATCGTGCGGCATTGGCAATGAAAATGATTAATCCGTTCAAGCGGCGCGTCGATAAAGCGGTTGTCTTCTGGTCTTCTGAAGTGGATATTGACGCAACGAAGCGGCAATTAACCTTCACTGTGCCAGATTATTTCAATGGCACCTTACGTGTCATGGCAGTCGCTGTCAGTCAAGCCGCCGTTGGATCAGCTAGTATTCCGAGCACAGTGCGCGGGCCCTTCGTGATTCAACCGAATACGCCTAACTTTGTTGCACCGGGGGATACGTTTGAAGTCAGTGCTTCTATTGCGAATAACGTAAAAGGCAGTGGTGCGAATGCACAAGTGACAGTGCATTTAACCGTGCCTAATGTATTGAGCATTTTAGGGGGCAACACACAAACGATTACTATTCCTGAAGGTCAAGAAGGCAGCGCACGGTTTAAAGTGAAGGCGAATGCACAATTGGGGGCAGGTGATTTACACTTTACAGCAAGCATCAATAAAGAAACGACCACCATGCGGGCTAGTTTGAGTGTGCGTCCAGAAACGCCTTTTGACACCACGTTACAGAGTGGGATGAAAGTTGGCGGCACGCAATCGCTTACGCTCAATCGTGATCTTTATAGTGCAGATCGCAGTGTCCAAGCCGCCCTTTCAACTAACCCTCTTATTTTGGCCACGGGTCTTAATCACTATTTAGAACATTATCCTTACGGTTGCACCGAACAGTTAGTCAGCCAAGCTTTTCCTTTATTGGCCATGACCGACCAACCGTGGTTTACGGATGATGCGAAACACATTAGTGATCGCGTAAAATTTACGATTCAACAATTAGGCATGCGTCAAACTTCGACGGGTGCATTTAATTATTGGCCAGAGATTGGCATTCCGGTGAATAATCAATTTTCCTCGGTTTATGCCATGCACTTCTTAACTGAAGCGCGCGCCGCGCAATATGATGTGCCGAATGATGTCTTTACTTCCGGCATCCGTTATTTACGCGATGTGGCCAATCAATCGGTGACTGACTTAAATAGTGCGCGGTTACATGCGTATGCTATTTATGTTTTAACGCGAAACGAATTGGTCACCACCAATTACTTAACGCACTTGCAAGCCGATTTAGATCAGCAAAGTAAAATTGCCTGGAAAGACGATATTACTAGCGCTTATCTCGCGGCGACTTATCGCATGTTAAATAGCAATGCGGATGCGGAAAAATTAATTGGTTTGTACAAGCCAAATCAAACAGCCGTAACCGGTCCATTTTATGATGGCGCCATTGGGAATGCGGAATATTTATATTTAATTGCAAAACATTTCCCTGAACGGTTAAAGCGGGTTGATGAATCCTTAATTCAATCGTTAGTGGATAAATTAAATGATGATTCTATCAGTACCGTTTTATCCGCTTACACAACGCTTGGTTTAGCGGCGTGGGGAGATGCAAATAAAACAGTTGCTGACAATGGTTTACTGATCCAAGGAAAAGATGCGGCCGGCAAGACGGTTGCGTTAACCGCGGCTGATCCCTTGTTCCAAATTGCCACTGTGACACCGGACATTAAGCAAGTGCTCTTTAGCAGCACTAACAAAGTGCGATATTTCTATCAAATTACCCAAGCGGGTTATGATAAGAAAGGTCCGACCAGTGCAACGAAACAAGGCATTGAAGTGGTGCGTGAATATCACGATGCTGCAGACCAACCGTTAAAAACCGTGCATGTGGGGGATGACATTATCGTGCACGTGCGAGTACGGGCAACGGATGAGCAATACCATGAAAATGTCGCTGTGTTAGATTTATTACCCGGAGGCTTTGATGTGACACGGGATTCTGTTAATAGAAGCAGCATGGATTATGCGGATATTCGCGAAGATCGGGTAATTTTCTTTGGCACGATTGAACCGAAAATGAAAGAAATGATTTATAAAATGAAAGCAACTACCGTCGGTCACTTCAGTGTTCCCGGCGCTTTTGCTGAGTCCATGTATAATCCCATGGTACGCGCGGCGGGTGTTGCGAGTGAATTAAATGTTGAGCCGCAAATTGAGAAGTAATGATTAATTTTTATTTTGGTGCATGAGGCTTAGTGCTTGGCGTAATGCCAAGCACTATTTAACATCGCATGGAAAGATAATGAAAATGACTACTTATACCATTCGTACTTCAAAATGCGCTTTTTCATCTTGAAGTACTCCCTACGCAATGGGGTGCGATACTAGTAACTGTGCTACTCATGACCTTACAAATACAGCCAATTTTGTGTAATCGTGCTTATCAGCATTTCTAAGCGCTTCGATGTATTGTTTACGTATTGGACCTTCCTGTTCTAACTTTTGCCTGCCCCACGTGAATCGAGGCTGTCCAGTTTGTACAAGCAATAAATCAGTCATCAATCTTGCATGTCGGCCATTCCCATTGGGGAACGGATGAATTGCGACTAATCGATGATGAAAGCGGTAGGCAATTTCATCAAATGATAAGCTCTTATATGTAATTTGATAACGAACATCATCTAACAGATTGTTTAAACCCGTGGTAATGTTAAAGGGACTAACCCCAATATTTCTCTCGGTCGTTCTAAATTTTCCTGCCCACGCCCATGTATCATCAAACATTTTTGTATGTAATAATTTTATAAAGTCTGTAGTGAGGAAATTTCTCCGTTTCGAAATTGAAAATAGCCAGGTTTCTGCTGCCAATATATTAGCAGCTTCCCATTCATTTAATTGGCTTTGATTTGTTATATGTGCGGGGATTAACCCACCAACTTCATCAGGATCAAGCGGCGTTGCTCCTTGAGCATATTCAAATTTCATAATTATTTTTTCTTTTGTAAATTTTCAATTAATTTTTGGAGTAAATCAGTTTTTTTTAGTTTGTTTTGTATTGTTTAGATGATAGCGAATTAAAGCATTCTTTAATGCATTAACGTATTTAGGATCTTGAAGGTTATTCAATAAATTAGGTTCGTTAGCTTTCTTTTCTTTTTGTATTTTTATTAAGTAATCATTTAATCTCTTAATGAATATCTCTCTCCAACCTTTCTGGATGGGTATTTCTTCATTATTCTGCATTTGCACATAAATGGCTTCAGCCAAGTTGCTAAGTTTATCCGGTGTCGTCCAAAAATTTTTATTTAGATGCTCTACTAAGCTTTTGGCAAGCTCATCTTTCTGAATTTTTAGCATATCAGCATTCACTGATTGTGCTTCTAAGGACATTGAATGAGCTACGCTTGCTATCCTCTCTTTCGCAACTTGTTCTGCTCTTGTTTTAATAATGCCTTCTAAAGTAGAACTGCCTTTCGGAACTATAGCGTAAATTAATTCACATCCAAGAGCATTTGCAGCTTCGTTTAAACTTCGCAATGTAACAGAGTGATGCACCTCGGCATTTTCAAGTTGATTCACACGTCCACGAGTTAATCCAAGGCGGCTGGCGAATTGCTCTGTTGACATGCTTAATGCCACCCGCAATGTCTTTATCCATCCAGCTCTTGGTGTGCCATATTTTCTTCTTACTAATTGCCATTCATTTAATTGCTTATCAAGCTGCCTTATCATAAGCCATTGATTTTTCATATATAAATCCAATTTGTCTATATATTTATAAACAAATTATAGCAGATATATACATATATTTGTCATCATTTATTAAAATTATGTATATAAATTTATGATCAATAGTAATGGAAGCACATTTTAACAGGGGTCTATCAGGTAGCGGTAAACTTCGTAAGCCATTAGCGTTTCTTGTTACCAAAGCGGAGAGTGCTTTTTAAGAAGGCGCCGCCCTGCGTTGTTTTTCTTTTAACTCACTCTTATCGGTCAAATTTAACAATGCCAAAACCCGTCTCTGACCTTTACTCTGGAAAAGACGAAAATGCCGGTCAACCAATTTATTCGGGAAAATGCTTCGAAAAACTTTTTCTAAAAATTGGCTAAACCGATCGCGATGACGATTTAAAATAGCACGATTTTCTAAAGTTAGAAATTCTCGCGCCGCCTGCAAACGCTCGGCACGCGATGCATCAGGTTGATGTAATTTATCACGCAAGGCCAAAACTAATTTTAATTTTTGAGCTGCCGGGTGCACGGACAAGCGCTCTGGAATAATTCTTTCTAAAAGGTCTTGGCGTAGTTCTGCCTGCTCTTCGGTTAATTTGCTCATCGGTAATGTTAAAAATTTTCTATCGCCATGCATGAGCACAATCGCCACTTCCAGCTCGCTTGGCTGTAAATAATGCGCGACTTTATTAATTAAATAATGCAGGTAGGCGCGGAGTGAGCGCTCTAACAATTGATAATCATCAAGCACTACTCGTTTCCTAGCTTTTTTACGTGCCTCAACTATTTTTTCATGCGCACGAATTTTTGTTTCTAATGCTTCTTGCGCTTTTGCCGTTTGCGCTAACAACATTTTAGCTTTATCAAACAATGCTTGTTCTTTATCTTTATCATCTTCAATCGCATCAAGCCAAGGCTTACAATCAACGTTTGATTTTGTCGCTAGCTCAACAATTAAAGGATTGGAGCATTCAAGCGATTCGAGCTTAAAACCTTGGTCAGTGAGAATTAAATTTGACTCGCAACTTCCTGGGACATTCCTGACTTCTTGAATACCATTTTCATTTCGAATAAAAATAAAGCCGGTGTGTCTAACTTTAGCCCTTAATATTCCATTTTCATAAGTCAAAAGACAGGTACGGTGTTCTTCATTTTCTTTCAACCTATAAACAATTAACTCACCATTCGGATAAGAGTTCGCCATCACACTCATCATCATTTGCGTCATGAAATGGCCGGCAACGCTTTGCGAATAGAATTTAAATAATGACGGATAAACTTTAGAATGGAGCACATCATCATTCTTAAATAATTCGCGCTTGATCCATTTTTCTGTTAATTCCATTTTTTCTGTGTCAGATACTTTTGCGAAATCAGCAGAAAAGTCTGTTGCGTCTTTAAAAAACTTGCCATTAATTTCAATCGCATCACGTGGCGTATCTTTCCAAAGTGTTTTACTACCTTCTTCACCTATTATCCAATTATCTCCACAAAACTTTTGATTGCCTATCGATAAGCGAGGCATCTTAGCTATTTGTTCTGGGGTGAGTTTAATTGTTGGCATGGGCAGCGACCTAACAGCAATTGGAATGATTAGCAGTTTACTGAACTTTCATTAAGATAAAATGAACGCTCGGTAAGGCGAAGCTTTCTTATTGATTAATTTGATGAAATAAACACTAGATGGGTTTGGAAAATAATTTACGTTTCTTAGTAAAACATTAAAAATGGCCATGAACTGCCAGGCAGCCCGGTCAATCCCATGCCTCATGCATTTGCAGTATTTTCACTTTTTTTTGTATCTAATCGCAACTGGCTTCTGAGGAGGAAGAAGTAATAAACTACTTTTTAATTTAGGAGCTTTATTGACCAATTCAAGTTGGTATTCGCGTAGGAAAATAGCCCAAAAAATAGTGATGAAATGAAGCGTGAAAGTCATACCTAAGCAACCAAAATAACCCATACCGCCCGGTAAAAACGTTGTTGTTGTCGTATCTTCATCCCACCGACCCCATCGATAAGGATCAAATGTTGTCGGATTTTTGTATATTTCCTCATTATGGTGTTCCAGGTAAGGTGAAATAGAGAGCACCGATCCTTTAGGAATTTTGTAACCGTTATAATTTAAATCTTTAAGTGCCCTGCGAGGAATTGCAAAAATGCTATTAATACGGATACTTTCTTTAACGGCGCCATGAAGTAAATGCATTTTTTTAACTTGTGTATGATCAAGTTCTTGTAAAGGCGCCTGCTCAATCAATAATTCTTCTAATAAGTTTGGCATAGTTAATATTTCTATGCCCAGCCAAACAGCATGCACAGAGCTGTAATGAATAGCAGCCCATGTGAATGCGTTAAATAACGCAGCAACGTTACCATCGTCTAAATCATATAATTCTTGTAACTCCATATAACCATCTAAGACAGAGTGAAATTCTTTGTTCTTTTCTTCTCTTCTTGCCGCAATTAACTTTAATAAATAATTACTGATCTCTTCTTTTGATTTTTTTTGTTTACTATTCAGTTCAGGTAAAAATGTAAAAAGTAATGGTAAGATTGCTACTGTGTCTTCAACATTCGCATATAATTCACCGATATTTTCTGGCATTACCTTTTTTACGGAATCACCTAAAAAAGTCAATGTTAATACCTGTGTAAAAGCATCAACAATAAAGTGATGGAAATTTGGGATAGTTCCTTCTGTGCGCAAATTATCATGAAGGTATTTAGTTATTCTATCGACTAATATTTCAGAAAATTTTTCTGGCCCAACCTGATCAAAATAAGTTTTGATCACATCATTTGTCGCTCTAGATACTTCCGCAATTTTATTTGGCAGAGATACGTTAGGTAAACTTAAAGGGGGCATGCGTAGACGAAACTCAAAAGGGTTGACTTCCTCTGAGTTTAAGCGCGAAAAATAACTAATGGCCTCAGCACCTGTAAAAAAAATCCAAGGCTCTTTAAACATATTAAAAGTAAAAATGTCTGATTTAATTTTATAGGCGCTATTGAATAGTTTTTTGGGATTTAATATAAACCTAATGGGCGTGATAATATCAGGATAGATTTTGCTAAGTGAAGGAATTTTTTTCCCAGGATTTTCCTTCATCGCTACTCCCTCTTTTCTATGCAAGTATTCATTCAATACGTGCGATTATTATTAATCACGTTTAGGTATAACATTATAAAAAATTTGGAGGGAAGAATTTTTATTATTTTTATTAGAATGAAAGATCAACCAACTAGCAGTAACTAAGCTTAATGCAGATTTCAAAACAAGAGCTGTCGTGATAATCATAAATACACTCCATTTATAATTTAGTCTAATAAAACCAGGGTATTTTGTCCATAGCTTAATAATTTTTCCCCTTGTGCGATGCCATTTAAGCTGTTGAATATTAGCATTTTAATTCATAAAAAGAGAGTGAATAATAAAATTCAAACGAATCAGGTTGGCTTTTTGATTGGTTTTATGCCTGCGTATGTAAATCTCTCAATATGAATTTTATCCTCCCTAAAATGAATTTCCTTCAAAGACGCAACCAGGGAAGATTCAAACCCTTCGGAACCACAAATGTAGGCATCGGCATCAGAATAATCGCGGATGATATTAATCATTTCCCTGGTAGTAAAATAACCTGATTCGCTTGTATTCCATAATGTTAATTTAAAATTTGGAAGATGTTTTTTTAACATCTCAAAATCATCTAAAAAAATAAAATCATTTTCATCTTTATCGATATAAACAATATGTATTGGACGCATGGGTTGATTTTTAATCAGTGATTTAGCAAACGGATAAAATGGCGTAATCCCAATACCGCCTGCAAAACAAATGATAGAATGGTTACTATCGTTTAATTTAAAATTTCCTTGCGGCTGAGTACAAAATACCGAAATCGGCTTGTCTTGTTGTTCAAAAAGCCATTTTGTAAAAGCGCCCCCTTCATTCTTAATAGTCACTCGATTTTTCCTCACCTCTCCCACATCTGAAAGGGTAAAGGCTCTTTCAATCCAATTATTTTCAATCTGTGCTTGGATGATAATGTGCGCGCCAGGAACAAACGAATTAAAGGCGCCAATGGTTAGCTCGATCGAAAAGCTTGAAATATTCTTATTATGTTCGGCTATTTTTTTCATCATTCCCCTTAGCCAAATTTTTTGCCCAAGGAGTGAAAATATTCTATGCCTGCAAGCACCACAAACCGTGCTTGCACCTGTTTTTTTCGATATTTGTATAAAATTATCAAACCCTTCCTGGATTAATTTTTCCACTTCCTTTTTCTTAATAGATAAACACGGACAAATGATTGATTCTTTTTTTGGAATATGTGATTTAAATTTACCAAATGAAATAAATTCTTGAATAATTTTTTTGTCTATAGCGATTCGATCTAAGATAGCATAACAAACATTGGGTAAATCGTCCCATAATCCTGAACATTTGACGGCAACAATAAAACCATCATTCATTTTCAATTCAACTTGAGCACCTTTTTTCTCCTTATAAACGAAAACTTCTCCGTGTTTATCCACCTCTTCCATCACGAAGAAATTATTTTCACCCGTTATGGCAATAACGACACGTTCATTTGCTAATTTATAAGTTGTTGTTATCAAGTCTTGGTTATTGATTTGCCCAATAATTTGGCTTGCAGATCCTCGATGCGCAATTGCGTATATTTTTTCTAATCCATTTAGAAATAGTTGTAGCTGTGGATTTTCCTCATAGTATTTCATAAAAGTGGATTTCGGTATAACAATCAGGCTAGTTTGTTCTCGCGCTGTTGCGGTTCCAGCGCGCAAAGCTTGACGAATAACGCCCAGCTCGCCAAACATTTGGCCTTTAGATATTTTGACATTCTGAATCTCATCATCCTGATGAATAGCAATATTCACCGATCCACTAAGAATAATATAAACACTATCTGCCGGATTATTTTCATTGAATATCACTTCGCCTTTTTTGTAAATTTTAACGTTTTGGTTTGTTCCGACATAGGACTCAATTTTTTTATAAATATTGACTAACTTCGCAATATTACTCAGCAAATGCTTTTTACCTTGCTCAGTAAGTTTTTGTTCCATTAGGCGATTATTCACAAGCAATTTTTTAAATAATTTTTCTTCTACCTTAATTAAGGTTGTATCTGTAATTGCTTCTACATTCGCATATCGTTTCTTATTGCTGGATGGCAGGAGTGCTTGCTCACCAAAAAAATCCCCTTTTTCTAGCCGTGCCAAAGCAATTTTTTCTTTTTTTGATTTGAACGAAAAAACGCGTATCGATCCTGACAAGATGAGGAATGCTGCGTCTCCAATTGTATCTTCTTTAATAATTAAATTGCCTGCAGGATAATGAACTACATACATGCTTGCGATTAATTCGAAAAATGCTTGTTGGTCTAAATTGGCAAATAAGTTGGTATTTTTAATCAACTCAATCTCTTCATGAGTAAGTCGATGAAACCACTTATCCTTGATATTGCGAAAAAAAAACTGAATTTTTCTTAACTGTTCCATGTATTTACCATTAACTACCTCGGTGAAGGTATACATTCCCTATATACCCATTGTACTTCAAAATGAGACGTGTAGCTGGTATAGGCCCCTATTTTATGAATAGCGCTTAAAAATTCGCACCGATGGATACCCCTCGCTTAGGGAGTGCCACAAAATGCGGCACGATTAGTATATTTTATGCTCAAAAAGAAATTTTAAGACCAAAATGCAGTAACGCCAAACTTAATCCAGAAGGACGTTGATCCATGTACATAGGGCGACTTTGCCATTATTGTATAAATATTGACTTTTATATTTCATTTCTAAATGGCTTCTATGAGTCCCCTCTCCTTGGCGATGGCGAATCTTTATAAACAGGATAAAGTCCGCTGGTTTTTGTATGAAGCCTTCCATAATGGCTTGGACGCTCTTCATAACGATCGCGTCTTTGCTGAGCTTCCTTCAAAGCGCATTCTGCCTTACTTAATCGCGTTCGTAATTCATTTGCCTCATGTTCCAATGACACTACTTGTTTTACTCGATCGCGTATCTCAATACGCGCTTGATCTAATTCCCGTTGAGAAGATCTGAAGTGAACCTGCAAACGACCTCTTTCGGCTAATTCATCATTTAATTGTTGTTGTAACTGCCAACAAGTTCCTTGTACGGTTAGCATTTGATCTTCAGCACTTTTGAGTAGCTGACGCTCTTGTGTTAATTCTTGTCGCAATGCAGCCACGTCAGATCGTAACGCCTCTGCTTCGCTTTGCACCAGATTGGAAAACGCTTTTTCTTTTTGACGGTTAGCAACTTCAAAGTTAAGCCGGTTATATGTTTCTTGAGAGTATCCAGATAAGGTTTGAGCTTGCTGAAATAAAGCAGCATAATTCGCCGTCAAACTAACACTGCGCGCTCTTTCTTCTTCTAACGCCTGTCTCAACATGGCTGTTTCCAGCTGCTGAGCAGTAATTTTTGCCGCTGCTGTTTGACTTAAACATTCATTTTTTATGTAATCTACTTGCTGCGACTGCGGTTTCACGGATGAAAATAAATTATCTAAAATATTACTAGCGCAATCCTTATCATTATAATTTTCGTTAATAAAATTCACTAATGCAGTCATAATTTCAATATGATTGCCCTCATTTGCATAATGAAAAATATTATTTTTGTTATTATCGCACGCTAAAATTAAACCGTTTAATACAGCTTGGGGAGAAAGTGCTCTCTGTTTAATCGCCTCTGTGAGACATTTCAAGTAAGTCTCAACAACCTTTACATTGCCGGTCTTAATTACACAATGCAATGTGCTTTTTCCCTTGTAGCTAGCAAAAATAAGTTGTTCAAATACCATAGGCTTTTTCATCGTTGCCTGTAGCATAAACTCTAACAGCAATTGACAGCGATTATCCGCCTGAGTTTTAGTCTCGCAAAAACGAGAGAAAAAATTAGGAGGCGTTTCGCCATTTTTAACATAAGGTAAACGCAAAATATCAATTAGCAAACTGGCATTATTTATACTCAGCGCTGTGACATACTGAGCTTGGTTTGGCGTAATGAGTGCAGAATTCAATGATGCTTTAAATTCACTAAAATTTTTTATCCAATTCTCTTCTAACTTTCCGGCACTGATGGCATGAAGAATACTGGTATGAATATTTTGTGTAATGGAATGTCGGAAATTTTTTTCATGCAAAGGTTTTGTTTTTTTGAATGACGAGCCAGACTCATCTGAGGTGGACTGGGACACCTCTCTTTTGATTGGACGTTGCATGTTTGGGCACCTGGTCTGTGTTGAAAATGATCACTATTGTACATTTATAGATCATTTCTTGTCAAAATTATAATTATTTGTATTATTTTAAGGGGTTACAGCTTGTCAATCTCGTTACGTCATCAAACCTTAAAGTACTGCCCCCAACCGGCCCCGGGATATGTCGTTGGAGGTCACTTCCCTGCGTTTTAGGGTATGCTGACAGAGCTGCTGCAATTCGGACTCATCTTTTACGCCCTTTATTAACCTTTCACAATAAGAAATTGCATCTTCTACAACACAACGCTGTTCACGCTGACCCATCATGCTATCGCATAAAGATTGAATCGCTTTCACCCACAAACCACTTAACTTATTTTGAAATTGACCTGAAACGACTTCAGGAAAAATTGTTTGCACCACGTGTCCAAATGCATACATATCACCTGGAAAATCCGTACTTAATCGATAAGGATCACGAAATTGCTCGGTCATTAAATAAATTTCTTTATAAGGATTATGGTGGCTTAAACCAAAATCCAGTAAGCGCAGCTTTTTCGTTTCAACATCTAAAATACAATTTTCCGGTTTAATATCGCCATGAATAAGGTTGTTTTGATGAAAAATAGCTAATTCTCGTAAAGCAAATAGTAAATACTCTACACGCGTTTGCGGTGCAATGGTGATGAGTTTTTCAGCTAGAATCATTGATAAATTTTTACCATGATACCATTCCCTTGCTAAATAATACTTACCATTCCGTTCAAAAAAATAGGCTTCTTCTCCTAATAAACGATGATGTCTTGCTTCTCGCTTCGCGTTTTGCAAACATTCTCGCGCGGCTTGATCTTCTGTGTCGCTCGTGTCTGGGATATATCGTTTAACAGCAAACATCGAAACCGGTTCCCTTTTCTCGCTAGCGGGCGAAAAAGCCTCGGTAACTTTTTGGGCGCGTTTTATAACGCCGTAAGCACCTCTTGCACAGCGTTTATCTAGAAATAAAGAAAATTCTTTGCAGGAAATTTGAGAGAAAGGCAGATCGGATGATTTCCTAGAAATTTTTTCAACCGTAACAACCGGCTTAGGGGAAGATTTTTTCTTAAATTTTTCTAATGCTTTTGAAAAGCTTGCTGCATCTAACAATCTAGCGCGGGCGAGATTTTCCAATTGCTCAAATAAATACAACAACTGATACTGTTTTAATTTCCTTAATCGTTGCAAATTTTCATCATTTAATAACTGATGGTGCCACAAAAAACCGGTATATTTAAGGTTATAATTAAAACACTGGTCAATAAAGCTATCAATCCTAGTATACTTAAAGAAAATACTGCTCTCTTCTTTGGTATATTTATTCTCTTTTGCCACTTTCAACAATAGTTCAACTATTACGTGGTCTAGGAGTTTATTATTCAACTTTACTAAATAAAAAAATTCATAAAGGCGGTTAGCATCTGGCTTAGAAAGAGAAAATACTTGTGGAATGAACTCATACAATTCCACATAAGGTTTTAATTGTAAAAGCACTTCTGCATGATAAAAAAGCGATAAAGGACGTAATGTTTCCCTTATTAATGCTAATAATTGTGGTGTTGCACCGACTAAAATGTCTTTAATAATTGATACGAGAAAATCCGTTGAAACCTCTGCGGTGTCATTTAATAATTTGACCTTTGAAAAAATTAAAATTAACACCCTTCTATCTTGTGAAAGGAATTTATCCGTTCGCCAATGTTTAACGCAGTTCATCAACCAGCTTTTAAGTTCACGACCTTTCATAATATCCCCAACGTTACAACCGATGCAAATTTGGTGATGTCATTGTTTCCATGCCATAGTTAAAATCATTTGATGAAGTCGAAGAAAATAAAGGACTCCCGCCAGCGCGTTGTACACTTTGCGTATAAGAAACTGCTGTTTGTTCCATGGAAGATGCTGGCAGCTCTAAATCAACCTCTTGATCTAACGCTTGAAAGAGGTTTTCTACCGCCATCGCTCTTACCATGCCAGGAATTAATTCACATTCCTCTAACTCTGTAATTTGATCAATTAAACTTGCAGCGCCCTTGCAAGACATTAAGTTTTTCATCACGAATGCTTTGTCGCCATAACGGTGCGCAATTGGCATGGCAATTTTTAACAATGCTTGCTGCAGTCTACTTAACTCTTCACTATACTGACTAAACCGCGTCATGGGCAGTTCGGCTGAGAAGGTCATTAAATCTTTAGACAACCCATTTACCGATGCGTATTTCTCTATACTAACTTGCAATTGACTTTTAAGTGCAACAAAGAGCTCCGCATCCACCTCTAACTGCTGTAATTTCTCAAATTGATTTTGCGATTGGACTAACTCATTATAAAACCCGACCGTCTGTTTTTTTAGCACCGCTGTTTCATTCGCCAATTTTAGTGAAGTTTGAGCAAGTGTACTGTGCACAGTGTGTAACGCTTCTAGTGCAACATACACACTTTTCCCATATTCATAAAAACGGAGACTAATTTTTTTAATCACTTCATTTAATTCTTTGCGAAAACCAACACGCATCACCTTACCTAGTTCAACATTACATTGAAGTTCAGCCACAGAAATACCACGCCTTTGCGCATGTCTCGCTAAGCGAAATGCTAATAAATGCCGCTCCAATCGAAACGCTGCCTCAAATGCCGTTAATCCTTTGCTATTTCTTAAAAAAAGATCAGGATTATAATCCAAAACTATCGCTAATTTATCTAAACGTTTCGGCATATCACTTTGATATTCGCTTGATGCGCCCTCACTGATTAAGCGATGCAACAACGTTTCTTGCTTTGCATTGGCGTGATTAATGCCAAGCATTCCAACGAGCAAATGAAAAATCGGCTCACAATGCCATAATGCTAGTTGCAACAACGTCCAGCCTTGCAGGTTTTGATAATCTGTTGAAAAGGAAAACTTCAGCAAAAAACGCACAATGGGCAATTTAATCTCGTTCGAACAACTTTTTGTAATAATGCGTTCTAATGTTTGCGCCACGATTTTGGGTTGAAAAACTTGCGGTTCTAATTCACTTAAATAGTGCAACATCGGAAGGTTAGAATACGCAAAATAAACCGCATGTTCTGGCAAATTACCTTGATAAGCGATGCGCAATGTTTCGGGTGTACAAAACATTAAGATAAATTCAAGTGGTTGCATGCACCGCAAATAATAAATATATTGGTGTAATAGTTCAGGCGCAATTTTCAGCACAGTAAATAATTTTTCGTAACAATCCGTTGTCGTTGGTTTTTTACATTCATACAATATTGTCAAGAGATCGAGTGGCTGCTGCGTTAAAGGATCTAACGGTAGTTGGGCTGGTACGGGTACTACCGCTTTCGTTAAAATCGTTTGCATTGGTTCGGGTAAGGCCGCAACATTAATCTTCGGATTAATCCGCACCCTACCCTGACTAATCATCCACCGCACCAATGCATCAAAACCATTTAAAACTGCGTAATCAAATAAACTATACCCTTCCTCATCCACGTACTGCCATTTATTAATGGTTAAAGCCGGCTGAGCAAGTTCTGCTTTTAAAAGGCTTAAATCAAAACGCGCCTGTAAATTTTGTGCAGCGCAAAGTAACAATTGTTGTTTAAGGTCGTTAAACCGATTTTTCCATCTTTCTAATTCATACTGACGATTGAACATGAGATTACCCTCTCTTGTTAATCTGAAGTCGACCCGAATAAATTAATAATGCCTGAAAAATCTTTATCGCTATTACCTTGACTCACGTATAACTCATATAATTCTGCGGCCATTGCACCTAATGGGATGGTCACATCCACGCTTTCAGCGGCGTGATGCGCAAGGCGCAAATCTTTTAACATCATCTTTGCTGCAAAGCCCGGCTCATAATTTTGATTGGAGGGCACATTAGGAATAATATTGGGTACAGGACAGTAACTGGTCATCGCCCAACATTGACCCGATGCGTTAGAACTGATTTCAAAAAATTGTTTAGGTTCTAGTCCTAATTTTTTAGCGAGATTAAATGACTCAGCAACGCCAATCATGGAAATACCCAACAACATGTTGTTGCAAATTTTTGCTGCTTGACCACACCCAGCACCACCTGCATGCACAATTTTCTTGCCCATGTTTTGCAATAGGGGCAAAGCGCGCTCGAATGCAGCTTTTTCACCGCCCACCATAAACGTTAAGGTGCCTGCTTTCGCACCAGCAACGCCACCTGAAACCGGTGCATCTAACATTTGCAAACCTTGCGCTTGCGCCATTTCTGCTAATTGGCGCGACATTTGAATATCGATGGAGGAGCAATCCACAATTAACGTATTGGGTTCAGCATGCGCAAATATACCGTCCGGCTCCTTGCATAAGATTTCAACTTGTTGTGTGGTTTGCACACTTAAAAAGATGAGGTTAGCCGTTTGCGCAAGCGCCGCAACAGAACTAGCTGCGGTTGCACCATTTTCAATCGCCGCTCTTACGGCAGCTGGAACGACGTCATAGACCATGACTTTATGTCCCGCTTTTACCAAATTGGCCTGCATTAAACTACCCATGTGGCCAAGACCGATAAATCCTATCGTGCTCATTGTTTCTTCCTTTTAAAAGCGCTGTGTGACGGTTTTTAATTGCGTATAAAAACGCACTCCTTCTTGGCCGTACATACCAATGTCAGCAAAAACGGATTGCTTCCAACCTCCAAAACTGTGATAACCCACCGGCACAGGAACGGGTACATTCACGCCAACCATTCCCACTTGTACCTGTGTCGAAAATTGGCGCGCGGTTAAACCATCGCGCGTATAAATCGAAGTACCATTGCCGTATGCATGCGAATTGATTAAGTCTAATGCTTCTTCTAAATTTTTCACGCGCATAATTGAAAGCACTGGTCCAAAAATTTCATCGCGATAAATTTTCATCGAGGGTTTTACTTGATCGAAAAGATAAGGTGCAAGGAAATAACCATTGTTCGGCACTGCACCGCCTTCAAAAACTAATTTTGCCCCTTCGGCTTTACCACTTTCAATGTAACCTTGAACTTTTTTCAAATGCTCTGCGGTAATTAACGGGCCCATCGTGCTACCGGTTGCATCACCTGCTCCTACTTTGAGTGCGGCAATACGCGGTTTTAATGCGCTGATTAAACCCTCTGCTACTTCATCGCCGACTGCAAGCACCATCGAAATAGCCATGCAGCGCTCGCCGGCACAGTTATAAGCGGAAGCGACAATCGCTTCGGCAGCTTGGTCTAAATCAGCATCCGGCATAATGACACAATGATTTTTTGCGCCACCAAACGCTTGTACGCGTTTATGTTGTTCGACCGCTGTTTTTTGCACGTATTTTGCAACAGCCGATGAACCGACAAAACTGATGGCTTGAATATCAGGATGATGCAACAACGCATCCACTGTGACTTTATCGCCATTCACAATATTGACGACCCCTTTAGGTACGCCAGCTTCTTCTGCTAATTGCACTAACTTAAGCGCACAAGAGGGATCTTTCTCTGACGGTTTTAAAATAAAGGTGTTACCGCAGGCAATCGCCATGGGAAACATCCAAAGGGGAATCATGGCAGGAAAATTAAAAGGCGTGATGCCTGCGCAAACGCCGAGTGGTTGCTGTAAGGTAAAGGTATCCATGCCCGGAGCAACATTGGCGCTAAAGGTCCCTTTTAAATGATTTGGAATGTTGCAACAGAAGTCCACGACATCAATGCCACGCTGTATTGATCCGCGCGCTTCTTCTAGTGTTTTACCATGTTCACGCGTCACGATGGCAGCGAGGTCATCAATGGATTGATCGAGTAATTGCTTAAAGCGAAATAGAATTTTTGCGCGTTGTAATGGTGTTGTTGCAGACCAGCTAGGTAACGCCGCTTTTGCAGCAGCAACGGCTTTATCAACCACATCGGGGGTTGCAACGCTTACTTCACCAATTAATTCACCGTGAGCGGGATTATAGATGGGTAATTTGGTGCCGCTGGCATTTAATGTTACGCCGCTTATGTAGTGCGCAACTTGATAAGTTTGTTTGGTTTTGGTGGCTGAAGGTGTTTCTGACATATATTTCCTTATCTTTAAATTCCAATGATCCTTGCGAGAAACCGTCATTGCGAGGAACTCCTCGCAATGACGCTTTGCTAACTTGCCTTTTGCAAGGCTGCTTCATCTTGCTTAACAAATATTTTAAATAAATCCGCAAACAATCCGCGCAATAATTCTGCCATCATGACTAAATCGGCATCAAATTTTTGCTGCTTCGTTTCAATTTCATCATACATATTCACTGTATCATCTTCAGCGAGCCGCACACTGCGTAACGTAAAATCTTGCGCCAATGTAAATTGCAAACGATCATGCCAATTCAAACTCAATTGAATGACTTCACAGCCATCTTTTAATAAATCTTGAATACTGCTTGCAAATAAATCTTGTTGTTGGCAGCGAATCACTCGATGCTGTTGTTCTGGATCTTGCAAAATGGCGGCGGGCTCAACACTGAAAACTTCAGGATAATTTTTTTGTTTCAACCATTGTGTGAAAATGAGCGATGGCTTAATAATTTCCAGCGTTTCAATACCATCGCCTAAAACTTTTTTAATCATAGATAAAAATAATTCAGTTTTTGCAGGACTAACATTATTTAAAATTAACCATTGGTGTTTCGTATCGATATAAGCATAAAGCCGCGTAAATTTAGTGAAGGCACGCGGTAACAAGGTTTGCACCATATCTTCTTTCAGGGCCACTTTTTCTTTTTTACGAATTTTCCGTGCTTCATTTGTCTCGATTTGTTTAATTTTATTTTTTATCGATTCATTGACAACACTGGATGGTAAAATTTTATCTTCGATTTGTAGACACATCATCACACATTGATTTAAACCGCGAGCGAGCGGGGCATCTTCTTCATCGATATCAAGGGGTGAAACGAAACCCATGCTCGATGGCATGGATGGTAAACAGGGTTTAAATGCCAATGGTTCTAAACGTTCTGCTAATTGACTGGGTGTATAGGTCATGTTTTGTGTGAGTTGAAAAACTTGTAATTGTCGGAACCACATAATTGTATCCTGCTGATTGGTTAATTGTTAGGTTCCCCTCCCCCGCGAGCGAGAGAGGAGTTAAGGGTGAGGGCAGTCGAGATTCAGTGGCTCCGCTCACTCCCCTTCTCCCCAATAGCCCCTCCCCCCCCCATACAAGGAAGAAAGCGCTTTTATTGGCCATATATCCCATTAGCTTGCAGCGTTTCATTCGCCAAACGCGCAATAATTCGATGAGTAACCCGGGTAGGGTGGATGCGGTCCCAGAATAAATATTCATCGGGGTTGGCGCAAGGTTTGTCACCGTTTTCTGCCGCAAGAGCAGTTAAATAAGCCGTTTGCAATGAGGGATTATCTAAGTCCACATTCACACGGGAGGTCGCTTCCGCCACTCGCGCGTCTAATGGCTTTTTAAACCAATATGTACCTTGATAGCAAGCCTCAGTGATATTTTTAATATTGTATTTATCATGGTTGATTATAATATCGGCAAAAGAAGCACGAGAATCTGCCAACATGATTTTTACATCGGGATGATCGGCTGTTTCTTTTGCAATCAAGACATCCATTTTCGCATTATGTAATTCCGCCATGCGGCTCACTACGCTCGCAAAAGTTGCGCCTTTTTCTTGCACTTCTGGTACCACGCCTAAATCCGGCACATTAATGAGCAAGATTTGTTTTGCACCATAATAGATCAACGAATCCATTTGCTTTTTGATTGTTTCAATGGTGTTGGTGGTGGCATATTCACTGTCTTCACGCCCTTTGATGTAATCATTTCCACCCGTCCAAATCACAAACAAATGCTTGTCTTTGTGGAAATCAAGTGCCGCGCCGACTAAGTAATAATCCAATTGCATGCCAATATTAAACGGCACGGAAATTTTCGAGTCAAAGATGGATTCGGCCCAGCTGCCGCCATAAGCATAATCTGAGACCGGTACATTTAACATTTGCCCTAAATCGTCAATCCAATTGGGGCCATTGCTAAAACGGCCTTTGTAATAAACGCGGTCATTGGGAATAACAGGGATGAGAGGAAACGTTTTATGGGCCGTTGTCGTTAGCGAATAAATATTACCATTGTCAGATAAGCTATCACCAAACACGACTATTTTATCAATTGTTAGCGCATGCGCACTCATTGTGGCAACTGCCATGCTAAGCGCCATCCATTTCACACCGAACTTCATGCTCTGCTCCTTACTCTATATACCATTCACATTGCGAAAGGCGAAATCGCCTTTCGATGTTTGTCTTTACACGATGGGGTTCCCAGAGGGGAGAATCGTGATTCGCCCTACTCATAAAATACGAACGCGGGAACAAACCCGCATTCGGTCAAATTAATGGCATAGGATATCAGTGTGAGGTAGCTGCTAACAAGGGTACTGAGTCGCATTCATCAGTCGCCATGTTAAGTTTATTAAATTCAGGCCGAGCTTGTGCTTGGAACAAGCAGTGCTTACCGGTGATGACATGTTCTAATTTAGCGCGTTCTGCCACACCTAACACTTCGGGGGGTAAGTTTAATAAAGAATGTAAGAATTCAAAATCTTCTTTATTAATTAGTTTAGGGTCAACTTTGCTTTCTAAACCTAATGTATACTCAATTAGGTTTTTTAAACCCTGATAACTTTTATCAACAACAATGCCAATGCCCGTGCCTGTCGCAAGACCAACGTAACGCGCTGTTGTTTGGAAAACAACTGCAAAAGCACGTTCCATCGACGAAGCAACAAAAAAGTCGGCCGCTAAAAAACCTAACCAGCTACCCGCTGTGCTAAATACCATTTTGCTAACGTTGCTAATGGCATCGCTTGTATACATTTTTAAATAGAGTGTCGTGTTGGTAGCACTGCAAATCTGCCCCACCACATTACCTGCTCCATAACCAATTGGCATGAAGGAAATTGCAAAAACGGTCCCGATAATGGAGGCAGCCGTACCATAAGGATTGGAAAAACGGAACACATCAATTTCTTTCTGAATGTTATCCGTGTAAGAATGCGCATGTTTAATTAAATTTCTATTTAAATAGTTATCACGCGCATAGGCTTCTACTTTTTGTAACACCTTACGATCGTACAAAAAGTTTTTATAAGCACATAAGCAATCGTCTAACATTTCTTGCGAAAAATCATTGGGTGATTTTCCATTCAGTGCGCTTTTTAATAAACGATAATATGCGCTGTTGGTTGAACTGCGAATATAATATTCACGGTCTATCGACATAAGACCATGCAACACGGCGCCTAAGCGAATACGTTCCGCTGTCGTTAATGTGCCTACCGGTAAATCTTTTTCTTGGCTAGCATCCACTTCCTCTTCCACTATGGCGCAAACAGCTTGCGTAATTTGAGCTAATTTTTCACGCTGAGGATTTAAATGGTGATGGTTTTTTTCATGTTCATAGCCTTCGACTAATTTACTGGTGCTAACAGCAACAGACGTTTCAGTCGATAAAGCATTGGTGAATAGCTTTACCACTTCGCTCATGCCATCGCGGTGCAATTGTTTTTTTAAGGCATCCAATAAAAAGCAACGCAAGCCTTCCACATTTAATGAAGAACCCGCTTGTTGTAATGCTTTGGCTAATTCTTGAAGGCGTGATTCGTCATCCTGATTTGCGTTAAAAAAATAATTATATAATTGTTCTAAACTGATGAGTTTACGCTGTTCGCTTAATTGCTCTTTTTCTTTAAGGCCAATTTTGGTGCGCAATAACGAATATAGAGAAGAACCCGTGCTGTAAAAATAACCGGGTTGATAATTCGGGTCGAGGGTAGTGTATTCGCTTTCAATTTCAAGTGTGGCAAGAATCCACGAATCCATGCAAATTTGTGCTGATTGGATCGGGGAAATGCTATTGGCTTGGGAGGTGGCAACTTGATGCACCGCTTTCATTATTTTAAGAAGTTTTAAACGCTCAGCGTCTTGATGAGTGTATTCAACTTCAACGTCTCGCAAATGTCTTACTAATGTTTGTGCATCGATGCTTGCGGTATCAAATCCCATTTTGAACTCCTTGTGCGCAGTTTTTAACCAGCTTGCGTTCCGCTTATTTTAATTGCGCAATTATTCCCAACTTGGTTTATGTGGCAATTAACATCCTTATAGATTGCTCTTTAATGCTTAACGTTTTCTTAAGAAATGAAAGTTTTTATGAATAAAATTAAGGCGGGGTGGTTAAAAGGAGAACTGTTTGTAACTTATTAATTCTAATTTAATTTTTGGATTATTTGGGCATGTTTGGTTCCCGCGCGAGCGGGTGGCACCTTCGTGTGATGTTGCTTGCTCGGACCATTCCCCCTGTCTTAGGAGAAACGAGTCTTAGTGGTTAGAGTTGCGGACTACTCGTTCCCACTACCTCTTCATCAGGCTGAAACCCCGACTGGATGGAAGCAAAAATCGAACTTAAACTTTCTTTGCGCACCGCTGGCACATCGTCTTTTTTATCTTTGCCCCATATTCCCAGCCAACATCCTTCACAAAACGTTTCTAAACACAGTCCGCACGCAAAGCAACAACAAAATACCGCTAAAAACGCCGCTGCAATCACCGTTGCACCCACTGCCAGTGCCGCAACCGCTTGGCCTAATGACATTTCAGCAATCTTATGCAACATAAGATGACCGAGTGCGCCGGCCGCACTCATCGAAAGAATACTGAACACTATTTCCGCCATCGCTTTCTCAATACTATGATCCATGTGCGGCCGCTCGCGCTCCGCTGCCTCACGCGGTAAAAATTCATATTGCTGATCGAATAAATGCAGCATTTCTTTAAATAACCCCATGGCCGTGCCAACGATAGCCGCACCGGCCGCCCCAGCTCGAACACTTTCCAATACTTTGTAACTATCATGCCCTGCATCACGCATGATTTTACCGCCAATCGCTCCATCAAGCGCGCCGATTGAAGAATAAAGCACGCCATGCATAGCGGCGATGCCGATAACTCTAAATGTTCTTGCTGTGCTCATCATTCATTTCCATGGTATCGGGGGATGCAAAACTACCTGAGAGTGAATACTAACTCAAGACAAGGCGCACTTAATTCGTTAAACTGATTTCATTAGCAAAAAAAGGACTGCCTTTGTTAATCCGCACCCTACTGCTACTTTGTTTCTCTTTAACCTGTTACGCCAAAGCGTATCAGCAAGGCGTTTTTTCGGACGATATTGGTCACTACGACACGCCGCAATTAAAGCAACACGTGGAAACTGCCGTTAAATTATGCACGGAACTCTTTAACGATAACTTCATTGCCGAAGATTGGACATTTTATCCCGCCGCTAACCAAATTTTCCTGGATGGCTATTCAAAATCACGCTTGTTTGGTCAGCACATCAAATGCCGTTACCATCTTGCTGACGGCACGGTAAATGGCATTAAAATGCCAAGTCCATTAAGCCGAATGGATGCGTTTGAAGTGTATCAATCGCATAAGTAATCATTGACCCTGTGCCACAAACGCAGTAGGGTTTTAAACCCCTGCTTTAACCCAATCATTTAGTCGAGTAAACCAGCATGACCTGCGATCTTTCTTATCAAAACGCGACTCAGTTACTAACTGCGCTAAACAATAAAACGCTTTCTGCCAGTGAATTATTAGAAGCGCACATTGAGCGTATTGAAAAATGGGACAACCAAATTAATGCTGTAGTGGTTCGTGATTTTGATGCAGCGCGCACAGCTGCTAAAGCGGCTGATGCGCTGCGTGCTCGCGGCGAAACAAAGCCGCTGCTGGGCTTACCGATGACGGTTAAAGAATCCTTTAATGTAAAAGGTCTAACCACCACCTGGGGCAACCCCGCTTTAAACGGTTGGGAAGCCGGACACGATGCGCTTGTAATCGAACGTTTAAAAGCCGCCGGCGCAATCATTATCGGTAAAACGAATGTGTCGCTGATGCTGATGGATTGGCAAAGCCATAATCCGTTGTATGGCACAACCCATAACCCTTGGCACAAAGACCACACACCTGGGGGTTCATCAGGTGGCTCGGCTGCCGCTTTGGCTGCCGGTTTTACTGCGTTAGAGCTGGGTTCCGATTTGGCCGGCTCTCTGCGCACACCCGCCCATTTTTGCGGTATTTATGCGCACAAACCCACCTTAGATTTAATTCCGTTACGCGGTGCCGGCGCACCACGCATGCCCACTTACCATACCCGAGTCGATTTAGCCGTTGCAGGCCCCATGGCGCGATCAGCAGACGATTTAGCCTTAGCGTTAAACGTGCTGGCCGGCCCTGACGAAATTTTTCAAGGACGGGCGTATCAATTAGCGTTACCCAAGCCGAGACAGAATCAATTAAACGCATGCCGAGTGTTAATCCTCAAAGATCATCCGCTTTGCCCAACAGAAAAAGCCATTACGGCTGCATTAGATACCGTTGCCGACACATTAAAAAATGCCGGTGTGCAGGTGGCCTTTACCACACCCGAGTTACCCGATCTTGCGAAAATTTCGCAATTATTTTCGCGCTTATTAGGTGCTTTCACTGTTAGCGATATGCCAATTGATCTTTATGAGAAAGTCATTAAAGCAGCACAACAAGTTGCTTTGACAGAGACATCACCGAAAGCCCATTATCTGCTGGGTTGTGCATTAAGCCATCGCGATTGGATTACGCAAAATCGCCTGCGCAGTGAATACTTCATGCAATGGCGACAGCTTTATCAACAGTTTGACGTTATTCTTTGTCCGGTGATGCCAACGACTGCGTTTAAGCATGACTACCAAGATTTTGACCTGCGTAAACTAAGAGTGGATGAAACCGAAATGGATTATGGCAATCAAAGTCCCTGGGTTAGTATTGCCTCATTGTTTGGTTTGCCATCCACGGTGGTGCCGATCGGATTAAGTCCTCTGGGCTTACCGATTGGGATGCAAGTAATCGGGGATTTTTTTGATGATAATACGACGCTACAGTTTGCGAAGTATTTAGAGGAAGTGGGTTTTAAATTTCGTGCGCCGAGTTTGTAGAAAACAAGGATGCAAATTAACATGGCACTGTTATTCAATGAGAAGGCATTTTAATGAGTATATTTATTGAGACGAAGAGATTAATTATTAAAATTCCGCAGCCATCAGATATTGAAAATCTCTATGCCCTACAATCCGATGCTGACGTGATGCAATACATTGGCCAAGGCATTCGTTCACGAGAAGAAGTGTTATCAGGCTCAGAAAAAGCGATGAGTCATCAACAAAAACATGGTTTTAGCCTGGGTTGTGTCTATGAAAAGGAAAGCGGTCTATTTGTTGGTCGAGCCGGCTTAATCTACCTGGCTTATGATGATACTCAGCCAGATATTGAAGTGGCTTATGCGCTTACAAAAACAGCCTGGGGTAAGGGTTATGCAACTGAACTTGCCAAAGCCATTATTCAATGGGGTTTTAAGCATTTACCAGTAAAGAGACTGGTTGCTGTCATCAATCCCCAAAATGACCGTTCACGTCATGTGTTAGAAAAAGCAAACATGAGTTATGTTGGGATAGCTCATTATTGGAATAGTGATGCCGCTTTATATGAAATCGCTAGGATTACAGTTGAAGATTGATTTAGCGCAGAAACCTACTTTCCCCTAGAGAGAAATTTACAACTCTGGAAGCCAGTCTTAGTGACGAAGATCGAAAATTGTATAAACTCAGGCATTGTGTATAATGAAAGCTTTTCTTATCATTAACAAGGATGTTTATGAGAAAGCTAATCAAACCTCTTTTTCTTTCTACTTTATTATTTTCCACGCAACTTTTTGCGCTGCATGACCATAGTCTTGCTAAAAACGAATGCTTAAAAAATTTTGATGAAAGAATAACAGACAACCGTCTTAACTTGCAAAACTGTAATTTAACCGATGATGACATGAAGTTTGATTTCATCCAGCTTTTAAGTGAACATCCTAACATTGATTTTATATCACTCAGTTTTAATAATCTTAGTGGCCGCAGTGCTTTTATTTTGAAACAAATTGAGGCACGCATACTTTACATAGAGCACAATCATCTTGATGATAGGAGCGCGGCTAGCTTAGCAAAGAATAGTAATATCCATCAGTTATACATCGATGATAACAACATTACTGAAAAAGGCTTTATGGCACTTGCCAAAAGATCTCATTTAATCTTGTTGGAAACAGATAGTAAAAATATTACTAGCGAAGTGATCGAAGCTTTAGCTCAAAATAAATATTTAACGTTTTTGTTTTTAAATAAAGTCCATATTAATACACAAGCCGCCAATGCATTGCGTAAAAACACAAACATAAATTTTTTAACTTTTTCCGACCCAGAAATATCCTTAACTGATTTTAAAGCCATTCTGCAAATGCCTGCGCTGATAGGCTTTGGAATAGGAAACAGTAATTTAACCCGCGAAAAAATATTAGCCCTGACCAGCGCTGCTAATTTAGAATACCTACTTATCCGAAATGAAAACCTTAAGGGGAGTGGCGCGGCTATTGCGGCAATGCCAAAGCTTAGGATTGCTTATTTAACTTCGGATAAACTCGATGACTGGGATGCCGCAAATTTAGCGCTAAACACCCACCTTTCTTCATTAAATTTGTACAACAATGATATTAATAGTAGTGGTGCTATTTCTTTAGCTAATTCACCCGCGCCTTACTATGATTTAGATCTCTCCTTTAATCACATTGGTGCAAGTGGGCTTGCCGCCCTTCGCGACAGAGGCGTGCCTAGTCTTCATATAGAAGGAAATGATGGTACCGCTTTGCAGAAGAAAGATTTCACTATGCATGATTTCTTTGTTGAAACATTGCAGCACGATAAAAAATAATTCCGTGACAGTTGGGCGATTTGCTAGAATCGCCCAACATTAAACTAGAAATCTCGCCAGGTACCAGCCACTTTCGCATATGAACCTGAACCGCCGCCGGGTAATTTAGGCACTTGTTTGAAGGTCAACCGGAAATTATTTGAAATACTCATTGAGCCGCCGGCTGCAATACCGCCAGTGATGGTTGCGCCGCCCGCTAAGTTCATTGAACCTGCGGAATACACCATGCCATAAATTGTGACGCCGTTTGCAATGGTGATTGCGCCTGTCGTGATGATTGTAACGGGATTCGCAGCCGAACCAATCGTTACACCTTGCCCTAACGTAACATTGGATTGGTTAATATAGATAACCGATCCCGTTTTATTTTTTAATGTTTGCGAATAATCACCACCTGAAACACTGTTGTTGTAATACGTGCCACTGCTAGTTGCTTGCGTTTGCGCAGCGCTCTGGGTAGTGCCTAAAACTTGTTGGAAAAACGCGGCATCACTCAGCGAAGCAATCGAACTTTGGTTTTGCAGCACGTCCGATTTAATATTGCCTTGCGTTGTTGAAACACCACTTGATGTAACTGTTTGCGCGCCATTATTAATCACCAAAGCACCGCCGGCCTGGATATTCATATTGGTTATTGTATTCGTTAGCACCGACCCGCCCACTAACGAAATTGCGCCGCGCACTAATACTGAGGTCGAAATGGAGTTTGTGGTCATATAAGCTTGTTGCCGCACCGTGCGGCTCGCTAAGCCATCAGCAGAGGTACCCGTTGATATCACATTTAATAATGAATAATCTAATGCCGTGGGATTGATAATTGTAACGGAATAACGTGCTCCATTAGCTAACGTGGTCGGCCCGATGGAGTAATTCACTAAACCCGCCGCGGGATTAGCCGTCACAACAACACTATTCGTTTTCAAATAGGCGAAAGCATATTCAAGCCCCGCTTCCGCTGCTTGCTCCGCTTGATGCTCGCTATAAAGATTATTCGCCGTACGTTGCTGCATCGTGCTAAAACTCGCTTGATAAAGCAACATGAGGGTAATAACTGAAATTAAAACGATAGCGATAATTAGCGTTGTCGCTCCCTGCTGCTTTCTCATAATGACTCCTGTCAGTTGCTTTCTCTCCCGCTAGCGTGGAAGAGGTTAGGGGTTTCGCTGTGTAAGGAAGCTTCGCATTAAAAATCTCGCCAGGTGCCAGCCACTTTCGCATAAGAACCTGAGCCACCGCCGGGTAATTTCGGCACTTGTTTGAAGGTCAATCGGAAACCATTTGAAATGCTCATTGCACCGCCGGCTGCAATACCGCCAGTGATGTCAGCACCACCTGCTAAAGTCATTGAACCGGCGGAATACACCATGCCATAAATTTTAACGCCGTTTGCGATGGTGATTGAGCCTGTTGTTATGATCGTAACAGGATTCTGTTCCGTACCAATCTTTACGCCTTGTCCTAAGCTAACATTGGATTGGTTAATAAAGATAACCGATCCCGTTTTATTTTTTAACGTTTGTGAATAATCACCACCCGAGACACTGTTGTTGTAATACGTGCCACTGCTTACCGCTTGTGCTTGCGCAGTGCTCTGGGTCGTACCTAAAACTTGTTGGAAAAACGCGGCATCGCTTAGGTTAGCAATCGAACTTTGGTTTTGTTGCACGTCCGATTTAATATTGCCTTGCGTTGTCGATATACCATTTGATGTAACGGTCTTTGCACCATTATTAATTGCCAAGGGGCCGCCGGATTGGATATTCATATTCGTTATTGTATTCGTTAGCTCAGATCCACCCACTAACGAAATTGCACCACGCACTAACGCGGAAGTCGAAATGGAGCTGGTGGTCATATACGCTTGTTGTCGCACGGTGCGGCTCGTTAATCCATCCGCAGGGGTGCCCGTTGATACCACATTTAATAGTGAATAATCCAATGCGGTGGGATTGGTAATGATAACGGAATAGCGCGCTCCATTAGCTAACGTGGTCGGTCCAATGGTGTAGTTGATCAAACCTCCCGATGGACTAGCGGTTACCGTAGCACTATTCGTTTTCAAATAAGCAAAAGCATATTCAAGCCCCGCTTCCGCTGCCTGCTCGGCTTGATGCTCGGTATAAACATTATTCGCCGTACGTTGCTGCATCGTGCTAAAACTTGCTTGATAAAGCAACATTAGCGAAATAACTGAAACTAAAATGACAGCGATAATTAGCGTTGTCGCTCCCTGCTGCTTTTTCATATTGACTCCTGTCAGTTGCTTCCTCTCCCGCTTGCGAGAGAGGTGAGGTGCTTAGTTCAAAGCGGTTGATTCGCTTAACGCCCCTCATCCCTGGCCTTTCTCCCCATGGCTGGGGAAAAAGGAGCTAAGATAGTTGCTGTGTGGCTCGGTTCATTACAGCTAAATATAAAATAACCGCGCTAAACACTGCAATCACCAGAAAATCCCAGCCAAATGGAATAATGTTTTTACCCCCAAATGCACCGAGATAAGAAATTAACACTAGACCACACAAATAAGGAATGATCCATAATCCGGATTTTAAGCCAAGCTGGTTTGCATTTAAACGACCGCGACCTAAAGCAAATAAGAAGAAAATAGCACCAATGATCATGGCGATAGCCAATTTAAAGATGGTATCCCAACCACACCAGTAGCTTAATAAATTACAAAAATAAAATGCGAGCGGGCAAATAATGTAGGCACCAGGCAATCGGAAACCACGCGCTTCACGCGGGCGGTCAAGGCGCATGCACAGTAAAGCGATGGGGCCTATTGAGTAAGAGATCACCATGCCGGATACCAAGAAACTCACCATGGCCTGCCAGCCAGGGAGGGGTAAAAATAAAAACATGCCAATGATAAAGTTGACCCAAATTGCCGCTACAGGGAAATGATGCTTGTTCACTTTTTTAAGGAAAGCCGGTAAGTAACCAATCTCACTCATGGCATATAAAATGCGCGCAGTGGAAGTCACGTAAATTAAACCAGCGCCTCCGGGCGAAACCGCCGCATCAACATACAATAAATTCATTAACCATATGATGCCCAAACCGGCTGCCAATCCTGCGAAAGGCCCCGCATCACCGACAAAATGCAAGTTAGCCCAGCCATTAGCAATTAAGTTTGGATCTAATGCGCCAATAAACGCTATTTGTAAACCTACATAAAGTAATAAACAACCGATGACTGATCCAACAATCGCGAGCGGAATTGCAAAAGCAATGCGTTTCGTTTCACCAGCCAGCTCCACACCGTGTTTAAAGCCAGTAAAAGCAAATGCAACACCACCCGTTGCAACCGCCGTTAAAATGGCGTGCCAACCCGTCGGGGTTAAAGGATCAACCGTTAAACCCGCGAAATTGCTCGGTATAAATTGTGCGTGCATGAGCGCGCCAACTGCAAGGATGATAACCAACACTTTGAACCAAAATAAAATGAAATTAAAACCGACCAATCCTTGATAACTCACGCTGTTGATGATGCAAAAAAGCAACATGAGAAAAGTTGCCCACAACATGCCAAAGGCAGATAAAACGGGCACGCCGTGTTGGAACACCATGAGAGAATGGAAATAGGTTGAGGCATATTGCAAAATCGCTTGTACCTCGATCGGTGCCATGGTCAAAGCCGATAGCCATGCCACCCATGATAAAGTAAAGCTGGTCAATGCCCCGTGGCTCGCGTGAGGAATTTGCGCTGTACCGCCTGCAACGGGAAAGAGCACGGATAATTCAGCAAAGGTCAAAGCGACAAACATGGTGGCAATCCCGCCAATTAACCAGGCGTAGATGGCAGAAGGACCGGCAATTTTAGCTGCGTAAAGAGGGGCAAATAACCAAGCCGAACCTACCATGCCATTGATACTCAGCATCAGTAAACTCATTGGCGTAAAGCGTCGGGAAAGTGACATGAATTCATTCCATTTTGCAATTTCCCTATCATCCTACCTTAAAATGCGCTAGGGAAAAAGCACAAGGGCGCTTATTCGCTGATCTGAGCCAAGTACATTCAGCACGCAGGATGCGAACCTGTTTTGTTTCGCCGCCGTACCCAGTTTTGTGGTGGGAGAAATACCCTCTTTATTCTTCCGGAAACAAACCTGGCATCCAGCGATTTGCAAATTTGGCGGGAAAGGCAAGTTTTATTGGGGATTTCGCTGATTCCGAAGTTAAAATGCCCATTTCCATTAAGTTTGCCATTAGCCTTCTAGCGTGTCTGTCTGTTACATTTAATAACTCAGGTAACTCGACTCTTGAAATTTCGCCTCGATATAATATTTTTTCGAGAATTGGTATCGTTTGCGGTGGTATTTTTTTCATTTCAATTTCTTCTTTCGCCCATAACAATATTCTTGCCCGCAAATGATCAGGCCTCATTAATTGCTCCATAAAAGTAATCTGGTCTATGCAGGTTTCAAGAAAAAATTTGGTGAAAGCGCGAAGTGATTCTTCGCTCAGGTTTCCTCGACCGTCTAGGTCATTTCTACGCGTTAGATCACAATTTGTTAAATGCTGTTTATATCGCTCATGGTTTCTTGCCAAACCCCTCGCAATAGACCAAATGCCACCGGTGTTTAGTTTTTCTAGGATAGTGACATAAGAGATAAATCTCGCGACTCTACCATTCCCATCTAAAAAAGGATGTATCCATAAAAATCGGTGATGCGCTGCAGCCAAGGCTAATATCGATTCTGATTTACCTAACGATGAATAAGCGCGCTCGTAACAATCCAGAAAGCGTGGAATGGCGCCGGGGCTAATGGGTATGTGTTGTCCAACTTGAACATCATCTTTTCGCATTACGCCGGGTATAACCGTGATTTTTTTCTTTGTATTGGGGTCCTCTGCCCACAACAACTCAACGGGAAGCTTTTCACAGAATCGCCTATGTATCTCGCAAATTGCTGTAGACGAAAATACATTGGCTTTAAGACCGCCATTATCTATCCACTCTTGTACGTCAATGTGTGCTTTAGCTTCCAGTTGCAGGTTTCTTTTTTTGGGATCAGAGTCATAATGACCATTTAGCGCTTGCTCAATAGCAATCGGGTGAGTGTTATGGCCTTCAATCAAGTTACTATAATAACAATTCATAGCCCTTACCGTTGCTGCTAGTGAGCTTTGAATCGCTGAGGGTAGTGAGCTTTTGAATTGAGCTGACTTTTGAGTTAACTCAAGGACAAGATCCATTAATTCTGCCCTATTAGGCGCGTTCTCAGCAATGAGAAGAGGTTGCATTAATGTTGTGTTTTCGTTTCGATCTGCCACAGAAATGTCCTCTAAAATGTCCGCCTTGAAAACCTAATAACTATATGATTATAGCACATAAATATAATATATAAGATAAGAATGTCCGGTTAAATGTCCGCTTTTTTAAAGTAAAAATTAACAACCTAATGATTAGATTAATTAAATTTAGCCGCGGAGCGAGCTGGGTATTCGCGTGGATGATGCTTAAAATGGAAATACCTTTTTCACAACCCCAACCGTTTCGCTCGTTCCGCTAACAAGCGCAAATAACTTGCCTGCATTTTTTTTGATAGAAAACTAATCTCAATCAATGCCTGCCACTTCGGGAGCGCCTGTGTTATTTCTTGCATCACTTCCGCAATCACCACCCTATTCAAACCTAACCGCTCTATCGCAAAATAGTTCAGAAAATCTTTTTGAGTTAAATTATTTTTTTTCCCATTTAAAGGCAAGGCTAATTCTTCTTTTGCATTGCCAAGCGCGATGGTTGAATTTAATAAATCATAGGCTGGCGTCAACGTTGTTTTCTGGTCACGCGTCAGTAATGAAAAGTTCTTTAAGTGCATATCTTCATTACCCACTAAAAAATTAAATAACGTCAGCTTAAATAATTTGATTAATTCAATTTTAGGAAACGTGCAAAAGGTGGTGATAACTTCTGCCACCCTTTCCATGGAACTGTTATATTTCGTGTCGCGGCCTGCCAAAGATAACTGCGCAAAATCTTCTTGCGCTAATTTTTTAGTATGACCATACCGATCAAACCGTTTAATGAAATAGGTCATGCTGTTATCTTTGCCATACACCAAACCATGCACGGGCACCTCCAAACCAATCAGCTTCGCCATTGACATGGTGACCGCTTCATTTTCCGGTAATTCAGGATAAAGCTCGCTTTGGGGTTTTAAAATAAAATGGCCAAATTGATCGACAATTTCAAACTGCTGCGCTTTTATTTTTAATTGTGCACTTAACTTTGACTGCACGCCTTGAATCGACATTTTTCCAACGCGCGCTATCGCATCTTGTCTTAATTCTGCCGCACTGAATTCAAGCGGCTGCAAATCGTTTAATTGCGGTGACAACAAACGCAAACCTTGCCGCGAATAATGTTCATTTTCCGCAATGATTTCATAAGTAATCGGACAACGTTTCATCGCATTTCCTCAACCGTGACATTTCCCACCACGTCTTCGCCTACTTTAATTAATTGTCCGAGATAATCGTTTTTATCGAGTTTATATTTACGCAGCAAGGCTTCTAATAAATTTCCTTCGGGGAGCAAGCCTTCAAAAAAAGGTGGGAAACGGTCATAAGTATAAATTTTTTGGCGGCATGGCATGGTGAGTGAAACGGGAGCGCCGGTATAATCATCTGCATACGTGAATTGATATTTTCCGGGCGCAATTTCTGCAAGCGTTCCCGCGGGTGTTTGATTGACATACACCTTAACCGTTCTCATCCTTCACTCCCCGTTAAATCCGCAAAAGGCGTTTTTAATTGCATCTCAATGTTTAGCACTGCAAACACTTTTAACAAACTATTTAATTGCACCGTCTCTTTGCCTTTTTCGATATCAAAAATGACGGTTTTGCCAACGCCTGCGATTTTTCCCAGCGCTTGTTGGGTCAAACCGCTTTGTTTGCGGCAGTAGCGAACGATGGTGGCGATTTCATTAGGGTTCATGAGTTGGGCTTTTGTTTTAGGGACACAATACTGTTATAGCAGTAATTTTAGGGATTTTAAAGAGTGAAGGTGAGGCTTTAAGATTAAAAATGAATTTTATTACTGTTATAACAGTAAAAATTGTTAAATTATGAGTTAAAGAAGAAATCCCCTGATAAAATATAAAATAATTACCGCTTTAACGGTAAAATATAGGCGAAATAGGCCACCCTCCCCGCAAGCGGGTGAGGGCAGAGCCTTTACCATTTCTTATGGTTTCTCTAACAATGCGCAGGCGCCAATGGTTGCAGCGATTGCGTATGTAACTCCAGCAGTTTAAATGCCATTGCAAATTTCTGCTCGGCGAATAACGAAACGCTTGATGGTTTAGCGATATGGGCTAAATAACCTTCAACCCAAGCACTTATTGCTTGTAGTGAATTTAATGAAGGTAGGTTTTTATCTTGATTAACCCACAAAAAAATCAAGCAGAGCAAACGATTCGATACATTTAATTGATGCATAC
>CAZQXH010000008.1:0-107397 GCA_964597435.1 uncultured Coxiellaceae bacterium
ATCCAATGTCTTCATTTGCCATGCGAATAACGCGTCTTGCAATGTAACGCGGATCACAACCACCATCAATCATGCGCGCATACCAATAAAGCGCGGCATCCGGAGACGATCCGCGCACGGATTTATGTAAAGCTGAAATTTGATCGTAAAATGCTTCGCCTTGTTTATCAAAGCGTCTTAAATTGACTTGCAATACCTCGGTCAATAATTCTTTTGTTACAATGAGCTTTTTACCTTGGGTGCTTGCAAAATCCGCAATGATTTCCAGCAAATTCAAGGCTTGCCGTGCATCACCATCGGCCGCTTTTGCAAGTGTTAAACGTAACTCGTCATTAAAATCGATTTGATAATCACCTAAGCCGTGCTCGGTATCCGTTAATGCCCGCTCAAGCACTTGTAGCACTTCGGCTTCACTTAACCGTTTTAAAACATATACCCGTGCGCGTGATAATAAAGCGTTATTCAACTCAAAAGAGGGATTTTCGGTGGTGGCGCCAATTAAAATAAACGTGCCATCTTCAACATAAGGCAAAAACGCATCTTGTTGTACTTTGTTGAAACGATGAATTTCATCAATAAACAAAATGGTGGCTTGATTGGCTTCTTTACGTGCTTCTTTGGCGGCGAGCACCACTTCGCGAATTTCTTTCACGCCGGAGTTAATGGCTGATAAGCGTATAAAACGTGCTGCAGTGCTTTGTGCCAATAATTGTGCGAGCGTGGTTTTACCCGTACCTGGGGGGCCCCAGAAAATCATAGAGTGCAAAATCCCCTGCAAAATAGCGCGACGCAGGGGTTTACCTTCACCTAATAAATGCGTTTGGCCAATTAAATCATCCAGCTTAGTGGGCCTTAGCCGCGTTGCTAGCGGTTGATAGTGACGCTCATCTTTTCTTGGTTTCATCAATCACATCCACACCTGCCGGTGTTTTAAACGTAAATAAGTTCGTGGGCAAGTTGGCGTTGGCAGTAATGTTTTTAAAATCAACGGTTGTGGTATGACCTAGATTATCTTTTAAGCGCATTTGCTGTAAATTCGCCTGATTAAAGCCGAGTTCCACATTACCGAACATATTCTCTTTTTGCTTAGCTTTTAAAGAAAACCACCGCACGCCGGCATCTTGGGATAATTCAGTCACATTATAGTCATTTTCTAGCGTATTATCGACGTGACTTAACAATAAAGCGGGTGACTCCCCTGCTGCTTGTTGCAAAGCACGAATCGTCACTTGCTGCAAATCCGGATCATAAATCCAGAGCTTATTTTGGTTCGCAATAATGAGTTGCGGTACTGGCTTTAAGACTTCCCACCGAAATTTGCCTGGCCGCGATAAAGCCATGCGACCCGTGGCATTTTGAATGGCTTTTTGATGATTATCATAAGTCACTTGTTTAAAATTCGCTTGCATGGTGTGCGTTTGATTTAGTAAAGCAGTTACATCACTGGCGGGTGTTGCAAATACACTACTTAATCCGAGTAAACTTATTATAACCATTGCAACTTGCTTCATACTGACCTCAACTAATTAATCCAAAGGTGCCGCGTTTGCTAACACTTCACGCGTGCCGTTTGTATCCATGGTGCTAACAATGCCTGCCATTTCCATCTCTTCCATGATGCGCGCTGCACGGTTATAACCAATGCGTAAACGGCGTTGCACTAATGAAATAGAAGCACGCCGAGCTTCCGTTATAATGCGCACGGCTTCATCGTAAAGTGCATCTTGCTCACCCGTGCCACCGCCTTCTCCACCACCCAGTGCTTCGCTCGCATCTTCTGTCACATCATCTAAATAAGTCGGCTCGCCATATGTACGCCAAGCAGCAACCACACGGTGCACTTCTTCATCAGCGACATACGCACCGTGCACACGAATGGGCACACCAGCACCCGGAGGTAAATACAACATATCGCCGTGACCGAGTAATTGTTCCGCACCTTGCTGATCTAAAATCGTGCGTGAATCAATGCGGGATGAAACTTGGAACGCCACCCGGGTTGGAATATTTGCCTTAATGAGACCGGTAATAACATCTACAGAAGGCCTTTGCGTTGCTAAAATTAAATGGATACCAGCTGCACGGGCTTTTTGCGCAATGCGTGCGATTAATTCTTCCACTTTTTTACCGACCACCATCATCATGTCGGCCAACTCATCTGCAATAACGACAATGAGTGGCAACGGTTCCAGCTCTGCTTTTGCCGAGGCTTCATCCGTCACCAACGCCGATGGCGTGGTTAATGGTTGGCCCTGCTTGATAGCATCACTGACTTTTTGATTGTAGCTTGCTAAATTACGGACGCCGAGCGCTGCCATTAAACGATAACGCCGATCCATCTCAGCCACACACCAACGAAGTGCATTGGCTGCATTTTTCATATCGGTGATGACCGGTGTTAATAAATGCGGAATGCCATCATACACCGACAATTCTAACATTTTCGGATCAATTAAAATTAAACGCACTTGATCCGGATGCGCTTTAAATAAAATGCTAAGGAGCATTGCGTTTAAGCTGACGGATTTACCGGAACCGGTGGTACCTGCCACTAATAAATGCGGCATTTTCGCAAGATCCACCACAACGGAATTACCCGAGATATCTTTTCCTAATACTAAACTTAACGGTGAACGTGATTGAGCATAACGCGCTGATTCCAAAATATCGCGCAACGTTACTGTTTCGCGATTTTCATTGGGAATTTCCAAACCAATAACCGATTTCCCCGGAATCACTTCGACAATACGCACACTCACCGCAGACAATGAGCGAGCAATATCTTTTGCCAAACCAGTAATTTTACTGACTTTGATGCCTGGCGCTAAATCCAACTCAAACCGCGTAATAATGGGGCCAGGATGCACAGCAACCACTTTAACACTCACGCCAAAATCCGCTAAGCGTTGCTCGACTAAATCGGATAAGGTTTCAAATGATAATTGATTAAATGGTTTATCGGCACCCGGTGGGGTGGGATCAAGCAACGTGTAGGGCGGCAATTCACCCTCTGACAATTTATAACCCGATACCACTTCGGCTGGTTTCTTCTTTTCCTTAACCGGCTCAGGCTTTGGGACTACCACGGGCTTTGCAACTACGACGGGCGGCGCCGGAGGTAACACTTGGCGCGAAACCAATGTCGGCTCGGTGCGCACGACTTCGGCTTTCACTACTTGAACGGGAGACGCTGGCTGTGCTTTGCGTTTAAATTGCGGTAAAGACACTTTAAAAGTGGGTAATCTGAAGGCACAAACACTTTGCCAACCGTGATCAACACCGGCCCCCATCCAATCAATAAAACGCAACCAAGATAGCCCTGTGATAAAAGTAATACCGCACATTAAAGCTGTAAAAAATAATAAAGTACTACCGGTTTGATTAAAAAATACCGCCAAGCCTCGTCCAATTAAATCACCTAACATACCGCCTGCTTGCGCTGGCATGGCCATGGAAAAATGACAATAATAACTGGCTAAGGCTGTACTACTCATCATGAGCAAAATCCAACCAACGCTTTTCACCAAGCCATCGGATAAATGTCTACCGTGGGTATGACGCTCATTGGCAACCGAAATCCATCCGGAAACAATCATCAAACCCGGGAAAAGATAAGCGACCAAACCAAAGAGGGACAATGAAATATCCGCAAGCCACGCCCCAACCCGCCCCCCATAATTACTAATATGGCCACTGGTACCGGTCGTTGACCAGCTGGGATCAGTGTGCTTGTAGCTTAATAAAGCAATCAGCAAAAAAACCGCCGCGGCGACTGTTAATAAAAACCACGCTTCGCGCAAGCGCTGATGCATTTCGCTGGATAAATTACGTGGCTTACTGGCCTGACGGCTAGCTTTGTTACGATTCTTCATAGTAATGTGTTTACCTACTAATTAGCTTTTCGTACTATATACTACCTTGATAATAATGAGAAATAGTGAACCCCATGACTGACAAGCATCACCGCCTAATTATTCTTGGTTCTGGCCCTGCGGGCTGGACTGCCGCCGTTTATGCTGCCCGCGCCAATCTTGCGCCGGTTGTCATCACCGGTTCCATTCCCGGTGGTCAATTAACACTCACAACTGATGTTGATAACTGGCCTGGCGGTGCGCACGGTTTACAAGGCCCTGATTTAATGACCAGTATGCGTGAACAAGCTGAACGGTTTAATACGCAAGTCATTCACGATGAAATCACTTCCGCTGATTTAAGCCAACGCCCTTTCGTCTTAAAAGGCGAGCACACCTACACTTGCGATGCGCTCATTATCGCAACCGGCGCTAGCGCTAAATATTTAGGTTTACCCTCAGAAGAGGCGTTCAAAGGTCGCGGCGTTTCCGCTTGCGCAACCTGCGACGGTTTCTTTTATCGCAATCAAAAAGTCGTGGTGGTGGGTGGTGGTAATACCGCAGTAGAAGAAGCATTATACCTAGCTAATTTAGCCTCGCACGTAACGGTTATCCACCGTCGTGATAAATTTCGTGCTGAAAAAATTCTCATTGATCGCTTAATGCAAAAAGTGGAAGCGGGCAAAGTGTCTATTGCTTGGAATAACACCATTGATGAGGTGTTAGGTGATGACAGTGGCGTTACTCAAGTCCGCATTAAAAATACTCAAACCGGCGATCTCACTACAGTTGATGCGAGCGGTTGCTTTATCGCCATCGGACATCAACCCAATACAGCAATTTTTGCAGGTCAATTGCCGATGGAAAACGGTTACTTAAAGGTACAAAGTGGCATGAATGCATTCGCGACTGCCACTGCCATTCCCGGTGTTTTTGCGGCCGGCGATGTGAGCGACTTTACTTACCGACAAGCTATTACTGCGGCCGGCATGGGGTGTCAGGCGGCTTTAGATGCTGATAAATATTTAGACGGTTTAAAATAAATAAAGGTCCCCCCCTCTCCCGCCAGCGGGAGGGGTGATGGCCCAAAATTCAACGATTTCCCATTCCCCAGCACCCTTTTCTTCCCGCACCTTAGAGAAAGGAGCGAGAAGTAGATAGTTCAAAGCGTAATGGCTATAATACAACGCTTAACCTAAATTCGAGTTTGGAGTCCCATGGCAAAAGAAGAACAAATTGAAATGGAAGGCATGGTCATAGATACCCTGCCCAATACGATGTTTCGTGTGCAATTAGAAAATGGCCACGTTGTCCTCGCCCACATTTCTGGCAAAATGCGTAAAAATTACATTCGTATTTTAAAAGGCGATAAAGTCACTGTTGAAATGACTCCTTATGATTTGAGCAAAGGCCGCATCACCTTCCGTCACAAAGAAGGCTCTCCTCGCCCAACACAAACGAATAAAGAATGATGGTTCCCCCTCTCCCGCGTGCGGGAGAGGGGTGATTGTGGTCACTCGATGCCCTATCTCCGCTCACTCCTCAAGTAACTTTTTTCACTATCTGCGGAGCAAGAATTGACTTGGTTGCGGATAGACCAGCTATCCGTTACTATAATCCAGTTTCTATCATGACTTTATATCAAGGACGGTAAGCGTGCGCAGATTTTTAAAGCTTAGTGTAACGGTGTTTTGTTTACCTTTACTCTTTAGCGGTTGTGCGCAACCAACGAGCCCCAATCTGCATTACATCAAAGCTGAACAAAACTACGCTGTTAAAGATTATTCCCGCGCTTTTCAAGAATTATGGCTACCCGCACAATACGGCCAACCACGTGCCATGTATGCTATGGGCTATATGTACTATAACGGAATTGGCACCAATAAAGATCAAGACATAGGCCGAAGCTTAATTCGCCGCGCAGCAGAACAACATTATCCGCCAGCCATCCTTGCCTTAAAACGCATTGACCAAGAACGGCGCGAACAATATTTACCACTTGAACAATACGATGCCAAAACTCAAGAAGAAGGGTTTTGGGCTGTTCCCAATCCCCGCAAGTTAAAGGGTGTGCAATGAGAAATAGATTCTGTGTGCGTCTTACGGCATGGCATGCTGCCATCCTTTTAAGCAGTCTTAGTTTATCCGGTTTAGCGCAAGCCGACCCCATTACCAGCACTTCCTTTACGCAAACGACTCCTTCCGCAGCTAAATTATGGAACTTGAAAGACGTCGACATTCGCACCTTCATCCACACCATTGCGATGGAAAGCGGTAAAAACTTTATTGTCGATCCACGGGTGAACGCTAAAATCACGTTTATTTCTTCAAGACCGTTAACCTCGGATGAATTGTATCAAGCCTTTTTATCACTACTTCAAATCAATGGCTTTGTCGCCCTACCCGATCCTGCTGGGAAAGTAGTAAAAATTGTTCCAGATTATGTCGCAAAGGGATTAAGCAGCCCGCTCTTTAGTCACACGACACACAAAGACGGCGATGCCATGGCAGTCGCGGTGGTGGGCGTCAAATATGTTCCAGTCAATGATTTAGCGGTCGCTTTAAATCAATTTTTAACACCCGCAGGTCACCTTGCTCCTTACAATCCATCTAATGCATTGATTGTGGCTGATCGTGCCGGCAACATTAATCGCTTAATGGAGCTCGTGGGACAAATTGATTTACAACGTTCTGGCCGCATTGATGTCATTCATTTACAAAATGCCCAAGCAAAAATATTAGTTGATACGCTAAAAACTATGTTAACACGTAGCACCAGCAAAGATGCGCCTGCATCAACTGCATTGGATGCTAGCATTGTGGCCGATGAGCGCACCAATAGTGTTTTATTAGGCGGCGGCAGTCCTGAACAACGCGCACAAATTAAAAGTGTTATTTACAAGTTAGATATTCCCAATAGCGCGCCAGCGAATGTCACTGAAGTCATTTATTTAAAACATTTACATGCCGAACGCGCCGCAACCATCGTTAACGGTTTAATTCAAAATTATTTAGTGAAAACAAAAGGCGATCAAGCAGCATTAGCACAGACAAATACTACCTCCTCTTCTAGCAGCAGCTCTAATAGCAGCAGCTCGCCGAGCAATGAAACCTCAGCCGTATCCAGCTTATTCAATGCCGCATTGAATCAGAGTAATAGCAATAACAACATGAACAACTACTCAACGGGCAGCAATCAAAATAATGATATTGCTAGTATCGTTGAAAAAGTGCCTAAAAGTGGCAGCATCAGCCCTTATGTACAATGGGAAGAAAGCACTAACTCACTCGTTGTCACCGCCCCTCGCGATATCATGCATCGTGTGAAGCAAATTATTTGGCGTCTTGATATTCGTCGGCCGCAAGTGTTAATTGAAGCCGTCATTGCCGAAGTCTCTGAATTACGCCAAAAAGAATTAGGCATTCAATTTAATCCGGGTGGCAGTGTCCGTTTTCAAACGTTATACCTTCCCGAATTACCGCTCTCCATTATTGGCACGAATAACCAATTAGCTACCGTAGCAGGCGGCAATGGCACCGTTGGTCAAGGGTTAAGTTTTAATTATGTTACCGGCGGACAAGTGCGTGCTTTAATTTCCGCGCTAGAAACCGATGCAGATTCTAATGTATTAGCAACACCCAATTTAGTCACGCTCGACAATGAACCCGCCCAAATCAAAGTGGGTAGTAAAGTTCCTTTTGCCACTGCCCAAATTCAAAATAATCCGACTGGCGGCAACCCATTTAATTTTTATGATCGCGAAGACGTGGGTTTAGTATTAACCATCGATCCGCAAATCACGCCAAATGGATCAATTAAATTATTAATTCAACAAGAATTGTCCGCCATCATCCCCGGCACGGCGGCCGGTGCCGGCGGCAACCCAACAACGAGCGAACGTTTCATCCGTACGACGGTTATGGCTGATAATGGCAAAATTCTAGTGTTGGGCGGCTTGCTGCAAAACCAGTGGAATGATTCAACCAATCGTATACCTTTCTTAGGAACGTTACCTGGTTTAGGTGTGTTATTCCGTGATCATGCGCGTACTATGAATAAAACGAATTTGATGATTTTCTTGCGCCCCACTATTTTATATAACGAACACGATACCGAGTTAGTCTCCGGCGGAAAATACGAATATTTACGCCAGTTACAGTTACAAGTTGATAATGGTAATCCATTTAGACATCACTATGTCACACCGGTATTGCCTGCTCAACCTGAAGCGAAATTACCGCCACCATTTGTAGATCAGATCGCGGTAGACCCTTCGCAATTACGGGGGCAGGGTTAGTCGTTCTGCGAGAAGCGCATTGCTGCCTCCACTAACTCTGTCTGAATGGCGGGGGCAGCAATACCATTTCATTAGCCTTTGCCACACTCCGGCTTAACTGCCTAAATAAAAATAACGGCTTGTCCTTGCAATACAGCTAAATCGTTCCAAAACTTTTCCACAATGTTTTCACACTCACTTCTGGCTTAACATTCTGCGCTCCACTGGTCAAACTCACATTCTGCACTCGCACTTGAAAAAATAATAAAGCATACATCACCGTATGCAATTGTCCCATAACCACATCCGCGCGCACCAAATAATATTGTGATGGTATGGCCGTTGGCACTTCATTTTGTGTTGGCGTGTAATTTAAAGCCTTCTGAATAAAAGGGGGCGCATGCGCAAGATTAATATTTCCTTTGGTCGGCAACGCAATTAAATAGGGCTCAAGCTGATTAAATAACTGCGGCGACATTCCCGCCACTAAACGCATTTCGGAAGGGCTCGCCATTGGACCATGCGGTGAGCGATACGGAGGATTTAGAGTCATGTATTGGTGATCAAAATTATCTGTCATGCTATTAGTATTCAAAGGCGGTGATGTCCAAGCACTCAGCGCATGAATTAATTTAACGCGATTATCGCGATCTAATGGCATATTTAAGGCTGCAGCCAGTTGCGGCAAGACTAAATTCGGATCGGTGACACCGCCTGCGCTATCACTGTTTTGCGTATTATCAGTCGCGACCGCATTCGCTGCGCCAAAGCCACCGCCAAATAATGAATCACTCGTTGTCATAAAACTATTAACATTAAATAACCCGGAAGCATCATACATGGCTCCCGAAATTTTTCCCGCGCCACCCGCAATGCTTGTTTCACGCAAAATAAGCGGCCACTTTTCATTCGCATTGGGGTTTGCTGCTAACCATAACACTTGGCTTTTTGCCCAAGCTAATACGCCTTGCGCATACAATGCAGAACGCTCGGCATCTAACAATTGCTGCGTGCGACGAATATCAATTTGCTGACTGCGTAATAAAATAACGCTAATGCTGGCGGCGATCACCACCATCAACAATGCCATAAAAATAGCCGTCCCACGCGTTTTCATTTGCATATTACGTTCCGGATAAGGGAATGACCCGCGTTATATGACCAAAGCCAGTGACCACTAAATTAACTTCCACCGCTAATGGCACATTGGAAAGAATCGTTTGCGGGCCCGTTTCAGCTGGTTTGCTCCATTGTTTATTTTGATCCAATACGCGGATGGAAAAATGGGTCACGCCATTTAAAAAGGGTTCCGTATAAACGGGTGTGTTGGCAGTACGATCCAACACCGGCCAGATGCTACGAGTAATTTTTTCACCATCAAATGCATAGCGCACCCGTTGCAACGCTGAACGTGGCGCATTTTGCGGATTGCTCCAACCGCCATGTGTAAATTCCAGCGCCAACCGATTGTTAGGATAACTGACTTGAAAGGATGGCATGCGCATGCCACTCGCAATTAAAATGGGGCGATCGATATATTGAATTAAATCGCGCTCTAAAATGGCAATTGCCATTTGCACATCGCCAAGGCGCGTTGCTTTTTGCGTGATACTGCGTTGTGTATTGATAGCACCGCGTAATCCTGTCACCATCAATGCACCAACGACTGCTAAAATCACCAAAGCAATTAAAATTTCTATTAAAGTAAAACCGCGGGAATTAGGTTTTATCATTTTTAATTCCCCGAAATAAATAGCCTTGCAACGTCGTACTGCCTGCCTCTTGTCCCACTGCATTTACAATAACGGTAATTAAAAAAGTATTTTTATCCGATGTGGGTGTGACCTGTGCTTGCCAGTGCCAATTCATTTCCATTAGATTTTCGCTACCCTCTGCCCTGCCATTTTCTGCTAAAAGACCGAGCTGCACCCGGGCAACGGTATTTAAACCCACCCACTGCGCCGCGGTTTTATTACGTAAATAAATTAACTGTTTAGTCGAAGCACTCAATGCAAGAAAAATAGCTGAAAATGCCACGGACAAAATAACCAGGGCAATTAATACTTCCAATAAAGTAAAACCATTTTTGCGCATACGTATTCCATTATTTCAGATGAATCGCTCCTGCAAAACTGCCGGCAACAACATACTGACTACCGCCCTCTTTACGCTCCACCACTAAATTAAAGGGCGTCACTTCGCCGCTTGGATAAAAAATAATTTGTGGCGCCAAACCCGATCGATACATCGGGTTTACCGGTGCTAACACGCGCAAATTCATTTGTACATTATCAGGAATAGTTTGTTCACGCCAAAACAAATCCGTTTTACTTAAATCTTGCCAACCGGCATTGGTGAAGCGCACAAAATGATAGCGCTTGTTTTCAAGCACCAAACCCAAGGTGGATGAAGAAAAAACAGCTTGCTGCCGTGCTAATTGCATGAGCGCCGTTAATTCACGCGCCACCGTATCCGCTGATTTATTCATTAAATAATAATGACCGGATTTAACCACAATAATGGTGCTGGCAATGGAGATGAGGACCATTACAATGAGCAATTCAATTAAGGTAAAGCCGCGTAAGCGTCGCATTAGTGTATCAACTGATTCATTTGGAAAATGGGCAACAGCACCGCCAGCACGATAAATAACACCACACAACCCATGGTTAAAATTAAAATGGGTTCAAATAACGCGAGTGCCGTATTTAATTTATGGGCAGTGTTTTGCTCTTGGAAAGCAGCCGCCTTCTCCAACATTAATTCTAGCTCACCACTCGACTCACCGCTTGCAATCAATTGATTGCTGAGTGAAGAAAAATAGCCTGTTTCTTGCAAGGATTGATGAATACTGCGGCCTTCACTGACTTTTACAATGCCGGCTGCGATGGCGTCCTGCATCGGCAATAGCGTGATAATGCTATTAGCTGATGTCATGGCATCTAAGGCAGGTACGCCAGCTGCAAATAAAATACCAAAGGTGCGGGAAAATCGTGCGGCATTCACTGCCACTAAAGTTGAGCCAATAACCGGTAGGCGCAACAAAAAGCGATGAAACTTAAAGCGCATTGGTGTGGAGCGCATGGAATAACGAAATGCTATCGCGCCAATAATGATGACTACTAAAAGATACAAACCATAGTTTTGCAAGAAAGAACTGACCGCCAACATAAATAAGGTCACACCCGGCAATTCCTGACCGGTTTGGATAAACACATTTGCGACCTGGGGAATAACGTAAGTTAGCAAAAAGATCACAATTGCGCCCGCCACTACTGTTAGCAAAGCAGGATAAATCATGGCGGTAAATACTTTTTCTTGAACTTGGCGCTGCTTTTCATAGTAATCAGCCAAGCGATTTAAAACGCGATCTAATTGGCCGGTTTTTTCACCCACCGCTACCGATGCGATGTATAGTTTCGGGAAGGCTTGCGGATAATCGCGCATGCCCGTTGCTAACGTGTGGCCTTCCAACACTTTGCTGCGCACGCCAAATAACACGCGTTTTAACGTGGGATTTTCAACTTCCGTGCCAATGCTCGCCAAAGCGGCTTCAACTGGCATGCTGGCTGCGAGCAAGGTGGCGAATTGATAAGTGATAATGGCTAAATGCGATACGGGCACACGACGGTCACGCGCAAACCACTTTTTGCCAGGCTTAGCACTGTTTTGCGCAGTGGCCGCTGAGATTTTTTCATGCGAAGGGGTAATTTCAAGTGGGGTTAAACCGCGCGCTTTTAACCGATCGCGAATCTGGCTAGAAGAATCGCCTTCTAAAATCCCGCGGCGGGTTTTTCCTTGATCGGTTACTGCTATGTAATTAAAGACGGCCATGTCTTTATTCGCTCGTTACTCGGAGGACTTCATCTATTGTAGTCGCTCCCGACAAAATACGCACTAAGCCATCATCACGCATGCTGGGGAATTTTTTGCGCACGTATTCCGTCATCTCGACTTCGCTGGCATTATCATGAATCATGGGTTTGATGCCAGCATCTAGCATCATCACCTCATATATCCCCGAACGCCCCACATAACCTGTATTACCGCAAGCAGCACAACCGACTGCTTCATAAATTTCAGGGGGATTGTTTGCATCCACTTTTAAAAACGCACACTCATCGGGTGTGGCACGATGCGCTTTTTTACAATCTGAACACAGTAAGCGAATTAAACGCAGTGCCATGACCCCAATTAATGATGAGGATAATAAAAAAGGCTCAATCCCCATATCGCGCAGACGAGTCACTGCACCAATAGCGGTATTGGTATGAAGCGTCGATAAAACCAAGTGTCCGGTTAAACTGGCTTGCACGGCAATCGTCGCTGTTTCTAAATCGCGAATTTCCCCAACCATAATGACATTGGGGTCTTGCCGTAAAATCGCCCGCAAACCGCGTGCAAAAGTCATGTCGACTTTGGGGTTCACTTGAATTTGCCCAATACCCGGCAAATCGTATTCAATCGGCTCTTCCACCGTCAAAATATTGCGACCGGGCTGATTAAGCTCTGTTAACATGGCATAGAGTGACGTGGTTTTACCCGCACCCGTTGGCCCTGTCATTAAAATAATACCGTGCGGCTTTGCGATCATTTCCCGTGTGTAACCTAATAAACGCTCGTTCATGCCTAGTTGATCTAAGCGTAAATGCACCGCGTTTTTATTCAACATACGCAAAACCACACGCTCACCGTGACTGGCAGGGATGGTTGATACGCGCACATCAACGGTAGAACCCGCCATGCGCACCGTAATGCGACCATCTTGTGGCAAGCGTTTTTCAGCGATGTTTAAGCGCGCCATGACTTTAATCCGCGACACAACCAGCGGGCCTAAGACCGGTGGCAACTCCAACACGGGTTGTAAAACACCATCAATGCGAAAGCGGGCAATCATGCGATTTTCATAGGTTTCTAAATGAATATCGGAGGCGTTTTGTTTGATCGCCTCACTAAATAAAGCATTAAGCAGTGTAATTACGGGCGCATCATTTTCACTTTCCAATAAATCGGCCGTCTTAGGTAAATCATGCATTAACTGCTTTAAATCCATTTTCTCACTAATGTTTTCTGCAAGCAGCACAGCAGAACCTGATTTTGTTTCATAGGTTTTTGCTAACAGTACCGCAAACTCTTCTGGTTTGACCGCACCCCATTCAATGCGTTTTTTAACAAAGCGACGCAATTCCGCCAGTGATTCAGCACTCGCATCGGGTCGATACACGGCTTTAACCACGTCATCGGTATCTTCAATAATTAATACCCCGCGTGATTTAGCAAAGGCATAACGCAACGTGTTAGTTTTTACAGTTTCCGTCATTGATTACCACCGGGCTTTGCGAATTGATTTTTAAAATAGTCCATGCTCATGCCAGGCGCTGCATTACCCGTTGGAGCGGGCGCATCCCCTGCAAAATCCGTATTAGGATTATTCACAAGCCGCCCCCAATCCAATGTTAGCTTTTGACGCACGCCGTCATGTAACAAAATAACTGTATCCGCACTAATACTCACAATGGCCGTGCCAGGAATGGGATTATCGCCTATTGAATAGGTATCAGCAGGGCCACCATCAATGCTAATAATAGCGGAAGCCGCATTTTTATCTTCTGAGGCACCAATTCCCATCAATGTTAAACGGCTCGCCTGCCCTGCGGGGTTTTCGCCAAAGAGCTCAGCGCGGCTTAAATTCGTATTCGCGTCTGATATCACGAGCGGCGCCTGACGCGATGCAGCGGCGGCGACCACCTCATTACTGTCTTTAAAAGTGGCGGTTAAGTCATAACTCATTGATATAAAACTTGAAACCAACAAAATAAGGCCAAGCGCAACGCTGCCCATGGCCGCCCAGTAGGGCCAGGGTTGATGAGGCAAACTACCACCTAACTCGCTTAATTTATTCAACATTTCTCTCATGCAGCATTTACCCTTTCGTTGCTTTAAGATTGTGACGCTAGGGTGTATTGTGTAATTATAATTGATTGTTCCACCTCTTAGACAGGGAAGTGACAATGTCAGAGTGCTTGCTAATTCGCATTCATCCAGTGGATTCATCGTTGAGCTGGGTTTGGCTTGATAAAAACCAACCTACTTACAATGACTTAGCCGAGGCCGCCGACAAAGCCCTATCCATTTGCGTTTTAACGCCCAGTGAACATTTATTTTTAACAGCCACCGCATTACCACCTTTAGCCCCCAATCGGCTCTTAAAAGCGATTCCTTACGCCCTAGAAGACCAATTAAGCAGCGAAACAGAAAATCTGCATTTCGCTTTTATAAGGGAAGATAAACTGTCGCCGGTCAATATTGGGGTGGTGAGTCGTGAGCAAATGTATCTTTGGCTCGAGCTACTCAAAACAGCACTCCCCCATGCCTATCAAAAAATACAAAGCTTCATTCCGGATTGTCTTTGTTTGCCTTATGTGGAACAAGAAGCCAGCGTCTTAGTGGATGGCGATTTAACATTAGTGCGCACCGGCACACAATTGGGTTTTGCGGTTGAAACAAGCAGCGTCGCACACTTGCTAACACAATGGGTGCTGAGCCATCAACCGAACAAACTCTCCGTTTATTATACGCAAGATGCCTTAGACTTAAGTCATTTATCCGTTCCCGTTCAGCAGCAACCGATTGCCGCCGTCTTACCTTTTTTAGCAGAACACACGCAGGTTGAATCCAGCTTAAATTTATTACAAAATGAATTCTCCCCCAAACATAAACAAATTCGCTTAGAACAAATTGTAAAATTTGCCGTGCTTTTATTCAGCACGTGGTTAGCCATACTCACCTTTTGGAACATCGCAGACATTATTTTATTGAAACGTGAACAATTCGCTTTGAATGATCAAACGGAAGCATTGTATGGTCTAGTGCATCCTAAAATGACAATACCCGAAGAACCGAAACTCAGTTTACAAAAAGAGTTAGCCAGCTTACGCGCCAATCATAAAGACAGTAACTTTATTCGCCTCATTAGCCATTTAGCAGACAATGTTCCGACGTTAATCCAGGCCGGTGTCGAGTTACAAAATTTAAATTTTCGCAGCAATCAAATTGTTTTATTACTCACCACACCGGATTTAAAACCCATTGAAACCTTGCAGCAAAGACTAGAACAGAAGGGTTTAAAAGCGACACTGAGCAATGCTGAAAGAAGTGGCAGCAATAAAATTCAAGTACGATTAACCGTGGAAGAATTAAGCTAATGCAATGGACTTATGAAAATTTATTAACGGAATGGCAACGTCTACGCCAACATAAACCTCGTTGGTTTTATTTAGCAACGTTTGGCGCTTGCGCTTTGATTTATTATTTACTTATTTTGTTACCCTTAAACCTTTGGGCTGACAGTTTGCAAGATGATATTCAAACCAAAAAAGCGAATGTCAGCTGGATGAGCAAAGCGAGCCAAGAAATTTTACGGTTAAGAAGTACAACACCACAAACAACCACCAAAAAAATGAATGAAACTCCTTTCACGTATTTAAATCGCTCCATCACGGAGCAAGGTTGGAACACCATTGTCACCGATGTTCACCAGATCGATCAAAACCGCATTCAAATGAATTTCAATGAAATTGCATTTACGGAGTTGATGAATTGGTTGAAAACCATTTTGGCGGAACAAGGGATTTACGTGGTGGATGCAGCAATGACCCGAGTTAAACCCGGTGTCGTGCAAGCGAATTTGACGTTACAAACTAAATAACATTTTATCTTAGCAAACCATGGGGCCAACGAGTGTATGTTAAGAGTTACTCTTCACCGCCGGCTCTTCATGCGTATCTTTAATTAAAAACTTAATATTCCCACGATCAATCGTCACCTTCACATGGCCACCTTTGTTCAGACGACCAAACAATAATTCTTCAGCCAATGGTTTTTTCAATTGTTCTTGAATCACTCGCGCCATGGGCCTTGCGCCCATTTTGCGATCATAACCATTGCGTGCTAACCAATCACGCGCTTCCTCATCCACTTCCAGTAACACATTACGATTTTGCAATTGGCCTTCCAATTCGCCAACAAATTTATTAACCACTGCCAAAATCGTCTTCGTAGATAAAGGATGGAATTGAATAATACCATCTAAGCGATTACGAAACTCCGGTGAGAAGACCCGATTCACGGCGCTCAACACATCGCTTGAGCTATCCATCGTGGTAAAACCAATATTGGTTTTTTCAATGACATCTGCACCCGCATTAGAAGTCATCACTAACACCGTGTGACGAAAATCTGTTTTGCGGCCATTCATGTCCGTTAACGTACCGTGATCCATGATTTGCAAGAGTAAGTTATAAACATCCGGATGGGCTTTTTCAATTTCATCTAATAGTACGATGGAATGCGGTGCTTTGTTCACGGCTTCAGTTAATAAACCACCTTCGTCATAACCCACATAACCTGGCGGTGCGCCAATTAAACGGGAAATCGCATGACGCTCCATGTATTCAGACATATCAAAGCGTAATAATTCAACGCCCATTATTTGCGCCAACTGCTTACACACTTCTGTTTTACCAACACCCGTTGGACCCACAAATAAGAAAGAACCAATGGGTTTGTTAGGATCACGAAGACCAGAGCGCGCTAATTTTACTGCGGCTGCCAAAGTATCGATGGGTTCGTCTTGACCGAAGATTAGCATTTTCAAATCACGGGCTAAATGCTTTAACACTTCGCGATCAGAAGCTGACACATTACGCTCAGGGATACGAGCAATTTTCGCCACCATTTTTTCAATGTCTGCCACTTCAATCACTTTTTTACGGCTTTCACCTGGTAACAAATATTGATAAGCGCCAACTTCATCCACTAAATCGATGGCCTTATCGGGTAAATGACGATCAGTTATGTAACGGGAAGATAAACGTGCCGCAGCATCTAATGCCCCATCGGTATACTGCACATTGTGATGAGACTCAAAACGTTGGCGTAAACCGCGTAAAATTTCCACGGTTTGTTCGATGGTTGGTTCTTTCACATCGATCTTTTGGAAACGTCGATCGAGCGCATGGTCTTTTTCGAAAATGCTACGATATTCTTTATAGGTAGTGGAACCAATACACGTTAAATCACCCGAAGCGAGCAAGGGTTTAATTAAATTGGATACGTCCATTAAACCGCCGGATGCAGCGCCAGCACCGATAATGGTGTGGATTTCATCAATAAATAGCACGGCCCCTTTTTGTTCTTTTAATTGATGCAATACGCTTTTTAAACGTTTTTCAAAATCACCGCGGTATTTGGTGCCTGCTAATAAACTGCCTAAATCCAAAGAATAAATGACTGCACCGTTTAATATATCCGGCACCTTTTGATCCATAATCAATCGTGCTAACCCTTCTGCAATGGCGGTTTTACCAACGCCCGCCTCACCCACTAATAAAGGATTATTTTTACGACGGCGGCAAAGCACTTGAATGGTACGTTCAATTTCTTCTTCGCGACCAATTAACGGATCAATTAAACCCATTTTTGCGCGGGCATTCAAATTGGTCGTGTAAAGGTCGAGTGGGCTTGTGCCGGATTCCTCACTATCACTGTCTTCATTTTGGGAATTGTAATTAGTGAAAGGATGTTCTTGGGCTTTATTCACCGGTTTCGTGCTGCCGTGCGCAATGTAGTTAATCACGTCTAAACGGCTGATGTTTTCTTGACGAATGAAATAGACACTTTGACTTTCTTGCTCACTGAAAATCGCAGCAAGAATATTGGCACCGCTCACTTCCGTTTTTCCAGAAGATTGCACTTGAAACACAGCGCGTTGAATCACGCGTTGAAAACCTAAGGTGGGTTGTGTATCGCGGTCATGAACGTTGAGAGGAATAACAGGGGTGGTACGATCAATGAATTCGTTAAGATTGCTACGCAGGCGTCCGACGTTAGCACCACATGCCTTTAGCACATCTAAGGCCGAAGCATTATCTAAAAGCGCGAGTAACAAATGCTCGACCGTAACAAACTCATGGCGTTTATTACGCGCTTCTTTAAATGCGGTGTTAAGAGTGTACTCTAAGTCTTTATCCAACATAGCCTACTCTCCTCAAAAAAAATCAGTGAGCTGCCTCCATGCTACAGAGCAGCGGATGTTCGTGTTCGCGCGCGTACTCGATCACTTGCGCTACTTTCGATTCCGCAAAATCGCGGCTAAACACTCCGCAAATTGCTCTACCCGCTGTGCGGGCTCGTCGTGCGATGGCTATTGCACGACTGCGATCTAAATAAAAAAAACTCTCTAGCATCTCAACGACAAATGATGATGGTGTAAAATCATCGTTATGTAAAAAAACTTGGAATAGTGAGGGTTCCTCAATCGCCAAGTTTTCGTCGGTTTTTTTTCTATCCTCACGCTTCATGTTTCACTTACCTTTATTATACTCGTCAAATTTCACTAAAATTCAGCTTGATGAAAAAAAATATTGCTGGCTAAAATTCATCCTATAATATTAAGAGTGCCTACTTAGAATGTGCGAAAATTATACACGCATCCCCCTCCATGATCAATGCTTAAGCAGCCCATGCGAAATAAAAACTGAGACAAATGGAAAAAATCCTGATTAGTCCAAAGCTTGGGGAATTAAGAGAAAAATACTGAGTGAATTGAATAGCTTACTTTAAAATGCAAGTTCAAATTTAAAGCGCTACTTCAACTTTTGGCCCCTCTCCCGCAATAGGGAGAGGTAAACCAATTTAAATTTACATGGCTTTTATCATGGCATCACCGAAACCGGAACAGCTGACTTCCTTCGCATCTTGCATCAAACGCGCGAAATCATACGTCACGGTTTTTTGGCCAATCGCGGCATCCATGCTCTTTATGATTAAATCAGCGGCTTCATTCCAACCGAGATAACGCAGCATCATTTCAGCAGATAAAATGAGCGAGCCAGGATTTACTTTATCTTGGCCAGCATATTTTGGTGCCGTGCCGTGCGTTGCTTCAAAACACGCAACACCATCGCCAATATTCGCACCGGGTGCAATACCAATGCCACCGACTTGCGCTGCGAGCGCATCAGAAATGTAATCGCCATTTAAGTTCAATGTGGCAATGACACTGTATTCTGCGGGACGTAATAAAATTTGCTGTAAAAATGCATCGGCGATGACATCTTTAACAATAATGTCTTTGCCCGTTTTCGGATTTTTAAATTTATGCCATGGACCACCATCAACCGGTGTCGCACCAAATTCATTTTTTGCCACTTCATAACCCCAATCGCGGAATGCACCTTCGGTAAATTTCATAATGTTACCCTTGTGCACCAAGGTCACGGAATCACGATCATGCTCAATCGCATACTCAATGGCCCGCTTTACTAAGCGCGAGGTACCCGCTTTTGAAACCGGTTTTATACCAATGCCGCAGTTTTCTGGAAAACGAATTTTTTTTACTTTCATTTCAGCTTGTAAAAATTGAATGACTTTTTTTGCTTCCGCCGAATCAGCAGCCCATTCAATGCCGGCGTAAATGTCTTCGGAATTTTCACGGAAGATAACCATGTCGGTTAACCAAGGCTCTTTTACAGGACTGGGTACACCCTTAAAATAACGCACCGGGCGTAAACACACATACAAATCTAAATCTTGTCTTAACGCAACATTTAACGAACGAATCCCACCACCAACCGGTGTCGTCAACGGGCCTTTAATCGCTACCACGTATTCCCGTAAGGCTTCTAAGCTTTCTGGTGGCAACCACACATCGGCACCATACACTTTGGTCGCTTTTTCACCGGCATACATTTCCATCCAGTGAATTTTACGCTCACCTTTGTAGGCTTTTTCAACTGCGGCATCGACCACTTTTTTCATCACTGGTGTAATATCCACGCCAGTGCCATCCCCTTCAATGTAGGGAATAATTGGCTCATTCGGCACATTCAAGCTAAAGTCAGCATTAACAGTGATTTTTTTTCCGGCACTCGGAACTTTGATGTGTTGGTAAGTCATGGCAATCCTTTCAAAATCGGATAGGAATTAAGGCTGAAATGGTATCAGGGGTGGCGACTTTGAACAACCTGCGCTACACTCTTGCCCATGAAAACACACTCCCCAGCCCATATCATCGTCGGCATGTCCGGCGGCGTTGACTCTTCCGTTACAGCTTATTTATTAAAACAAGCTGGGCATAAGGTTGCGGGCATCTTCATGAAAAATTGGGAAGGTGATGACACGGCAGAATTTTGCCCAGCTGCACAAGATTTAGCTGATGCGGAGGCAGTCTCCGACCGTTTAGGCATTGAATTATCCGTCGTTAATTTTGCTGAAGAATATTGGGAACGCGTTTTCGCCCATTTTTTAGCAGAATATCGCGCTGGGCGCACACCCAATCCCGATATTTTGTGTAATAAAGAAATCAAATTTAAAGCGTTTTTAGATTATGCCAAACAACGGGGCGCCGATTTTATTGCCACCGGGCATTATGTGCGACGTGATGAATGGCAAGGACAAACGCGCCTATTAAAAGGGCTCGATCCCAACAAAGACCAAAGCTATTTTTTGCACGCCGTTGGATCAGCTGAATTAGCCCAAAGTCTTTTTCCCGTTGGCGATTTGCCCAAATCTAAAGTACGCGCCATTGCTGAATCGTTGCAATTAGTTACCGCAAAAAAGAAAGACAGCACCGGCATTTGCTTTATCGGCGAGAGAAAATTCAAAACGTTTTTAAATGAATATTTGCCCGCACAACCCGGGATCATTGAATCCATCGACGGTGAAAAGCTCGGTCAACACGATGGTTTAATGTTTTACACTATTGGCCAGCGTCAGGGTTTACAAATTGGCGGCCGCAAAGGCCAAGCGGGTTCACCCTGGTTTGTCGTGGAAAAAGATTTACAGCGCAATGCCTTAATCGTTGCTCAAGGCACGGATCACCCTGCTTTATTCAAAAATTCATTGCTTGCTGAGCAAATACATTGGATTAATGGCGAACCATCCAACTCAACCCTCATGGCTAAAACCCGATACCGTCAAGTGGACCAAGCTTGCACACTGACGAAACTCACCAATGGCACTTACAGCGTGCACTTTGATGTCCCCCAACGCGCCATCACACCCGGCCAATCCATCGTTTTCTATGACACTGATGTCTGTTTAGGCGGCGGAATTATTGCCTAACAGATACTAGGCAGCGTATACTATTTTGATCAAAATATACCGTTCGTACTTCAAGATGCGATTTTTGCATCTTGAAGTACTCCCTACGCGATGGGGAGAATGAATTTACAATAAAAATCTTGAGGAGTGGGCGATGGAAACTCGCACCATGGGTAAATCTATTGTTGCTTTAATTCCGATCAATGGGATTTTGTATAATCCAACCACGCATCAATTCAACCAACATTTACTGACTGTTTTGAAAGCACATGGCATCCGTCAAATTTATTTATTTTGTGATTTTGTGGAATGCTTAGAACATGATTTAAAATCCATTGAATCTAATCGCGGCATGGCAGTTGATCAAATTGTTAAACGCTGCCAGGAAGAACATTTTATAGTGCGCGGCGTGTTAAGCTCGATTGACCTCGATCCTAAAGCGGCACCCGGTGAAGGTTATGCCGTAATGTACCTACCCATTTTGGAAGAGGCTCGAGAAAAACGCAGCCCCACTCCGCCCGATTACGATGCCATACTCGGCAGCTTTATCGCTTCAAATTGCAATCTTGGTATTGGCGCCCAACAAAGTTTTACGACTGAAATGGGATTAATTTATTTAAAACTCTTGAAAGAACTGCATTATGCTTTCAGCGCCATTTTGTATATTGATAGCGAAGAGAAAAATTTATTAGGTGCATTGTCTAGTGATGTGGCATTTGCGAACAAACAAAAACAACCTGAATTATTAAAAATTGTTGCCATTGACCCCTTTCAATCAGAGGAAAATTTTGACGCTGTCACACTGGAATTAGCGGTTAAAGAGTGTACGAGTAAAAGCACTTTAATCACGGGAGATCTTCGTTTATTACAACGGGATCAATTTTATTTCTTAATGCAACAAATGGCTAATATCAATCCCGCCATTAAATACCTTTCAACCAGCGAGTTTCCGTTGCAAACATTACGAGCGGAAATTGAAGCCATTGAGCGCAACACCGCCTTATCGCCGTATGCGCAAATTACCCGCTTTGAAAAATGTGTGCAGTTAAGTTTTAGAAACATTGTCACCCGTCTTGCCAAACCCAGTTATAGCACCTTGTTCACGCAACCTAAATCATTGCTGCAACTCTTAAACGAGTATCCAGACCACTATCATGCCGAACGTTGTCTTGGTTTATTGTTATTGCAATTTTATCGAAGACGCCATCGTTTAAATGAAGAATTCCCTTGGTTACGCGAAATTAAAGTTCCTAAAGGACCCCTCTATCACTTATTGAACCGATTACCTTTAACGGTGCCAATGCTGGATGTGGTAACAGAACCCACCGGGCAAGAAGAGATTAAAATTGCACCAAAAATGGCTTAGCGGGTTTTTACTGGTTCTTTTAAATGGCAGTGGTATCATAAGCTTATTGAAACACCACTGCCAGGAGCTTTAATGGATAGCACCACCCTTATGGCCATTTCCCCGTTAGATGGCCGTTATCAGGCGAATTTAGCGCCCTTTCGTCGCTTTTTTAGTGAATATGGCCTGATTAAATACCGCGTTTTAGTGGAAATTGCTTGGCTAAAATTACTAGCAGAAGAAGCTAAGCTGCCAGAAATTCCCGCTTTAAGCCCAGGCGCTTTTGCTCATTTAGATGCCATTACTCAAAACTTTAGCGCGGATGAAGCTAAACGCGTTAAAGCCATTGAAGCCACCATTAACCACGATGTGAAAGCAGTGGAATATTATGTCAAAGAACGCATGGGCGAATTCCCCGAATTAACCAAACTCACCGAATTCATTCATTTTGGGTTAACGTCCGAAGATGTTAATAATTTAGCCTACGCGCTGCTTTTTACTGCGGCCAAGAAAGAAGCATTATTACCCACCCTGAACCAGTTAATCGAACAACTGAAACACTTTGCCAAGGCGCAAGCGCATGTCGCCATGCTCGCGCGCACGCACGGGCAATCTGCAACGCCGACCACACTCGGTAAAGAATTAGCAAATGTCATCGCGCGCTTAGAAAGACAATTACAACCATTATCGGAACATCAATTACTCGGCAAATTAAATGGCGCGACAGGAAATTATAACGCTTTAAAAACAGCATATCCTGATCATGATTGGCCAACATTGAGTGCAAACTTCATCAAGCAATTGCAATTAGCATTTAATGCTTACACCACGCAAATTGAACCGCATGATTGTTTAGCAGAATTATTTGCGATTTTCGCACGCATCAATACCATTTTATTAGATTTTTCGCGTGACACCTGGTCTTATATTGCGATTAATTATTACCAACAAGTCCCTAATCCGAATGAAGTCGGCTCATCCACCATGCCGCACAAAATCAACCCCATTGATTTTGAAAACGCCGAAGGCAATTTAGGCATAGCCAACGCTTTATTCGAACACATGATAGCGAAATTACCCATCTCTCGCTGGCAACGCGATTTATCCGATTCCACGGTGCTGCGTAATGTTGGTGTGGCAATGGGCCATTCCATTTTAGCGTATCAAGCCATCATGAAAGGATTAAAAAAATTAGCACCTAACCTTGAAGTGATTAATGCGGATTTAAATAATCATTGGGAAGTATTAGGGGAAGCGATTCAAACAGTCATGCGACGCTATGGCTTAAAAGAACCGTATGAACAATTAAAACACTTTACACGTGGCAAAAACATCAATAAAACTTCTTTACGTGAATTTATTGATGGCTTAGATTTACCTGAAGCGGTCAAGGAAGAATTACGAAAACTGACGCCAAGTAATTACATCGGTTACGCAGCACAATTAGCAACGGACATTGAGTAGAATCGACAAGGAATTAACATGACAGAGTCACTTTATGGAAAATTTCGTGACAAGGTTTATGAATATTTAACATTTGAACCACCGCTGCAAGATGGGCACCATCTCGATTTTAATCGACTTAAACATGAGATGCGCCCTGGGGATGTGATTTTAGTAGAAGGCAGAAGCCGCGTCAGTGGCATCATTCGCTCCATCACCAATAGCTCTTGGACGCATGCCGCGCTTTACATTGGCCGCGCGAACAGCATAGATGATGAGGCCACACAGCAACGTGTTCGCCAATATTGTCAACTTAATGAAAATAAACAATTACTCATTGAAGATTTATTAGATCGCGGCACGGTCATCGAAGATTTGGATGTGTATTCTAAACACCATATCCGCATCTGCCGCCCGATTGGTTTAACACCAGATGATACGCAGCAAGTGATTAATTATGCTGTGAAAGCATTAGGACAGCCCTACAATGTACGCCACTTGCTCGATTTAATGCGCTATTTGTTACCCTGGAGCATTTTACCAAGACGTTGGGGCTCTTCTTTATTTCGCACCGTGTCAGGGCAAGATGACAGTAGCATTTGCTCATCGCTTATTGCAGAAGCATTTTCTGCCGTGCAATTTCCTATTTTGCCCGCGATTAAGACACATGCGGACAATAGCTTAGAAGTGTTTCATCGTAATCCGCATTTATTCACGCCAAAAGATTTCGATGATTCACCTTATTTTGCTGTCATTAAACATCCCATTATTGATCCGGAAGAACCACTGCCCTACTATCGCCGCCTCCCTTGGTCGCAACGTGGCTTGCTTTATCAAGACAAAGGCATTTTAAGAGAACCGCAACCGAAAAAAGTTCGCAAAATAAAATTGTTTCGGCGCAATGTAAAAAATCCAATTAACCCAGAAACCCCCGTGCAAAGCGAGAAATCATGAGTGAGGTAAAAATACCACAACCGAAACCGCTATTTGACACATTAGAAAATTTAACCACGATCACCACGCGCGTCACCCCTTATCTGCAAACGCTCAATATTCCGAATATTGAGCGCGAGCATCATTTATGCACGGAATTTTTAAAAAGTTATGCTCAATCGCGCGATACATTTACCGCTTATCGCCGTGAAGTGGAACGCTTTTTACATTGGGTTTGGTTAGTCGCTAAAAAACCATTACAAAGTATTAATCGAAATGATGTGCGGGATTACCTCGCATTTCTCGCAAAACCCCCACAACATTGGTTGGGCACAAAAATTGTAGAGCGTTTTATTAATGATCCTAAACTGGCTGAGCGCGTTATCAATCCCGAATGGCGCCCACTGGTCGTAAAAATCAGTAAAGCAGCTCGCTCACTGGGAAAATTACCGACCAAAACGCATTATCAATTGAGTAATAAATCCATTGAAGCAGTCTTTGCTGTATTAAGTTCACTTTTCTCTTATTTGCAACAAGAAGAATTTGTGGACGCCAATCCCATTGCTCTGATTCGGCAGAAAAAAGGCTATATCCAGCGCCAGCAAACACGCAAAGTCACCCGAAAATTAAGTACCACGCAGTGGCTGTATGTGATTGATACCGCTGAAAAAGCCGCACAAGAAGATCCGCAAGCCGAACGTACGTTATTTTTATTGTCGGCTTTCTATTTATTGGGTTTACGTATTTCAGAATTAGCGGACACGAAAGAAAGACCGGCTACCATGGGTAATTTCGCACCGGACAAGCGCGGGCTTTGGTGGTATACGACGATTGGCAAAGGCAATAAAGTGCGTGATGTAGCCGTGCCGGATGAATTATTGACGGCGCTAAAACGCTATCGCAGCACGTTAGAGCTACCCCCCTTACCCCATCGTGGTGAAATAACCCCCATCCTGCCGAAATTAAAAGGACAGCAAGGCCTAGGCTCAAGACAAATTCGAAATATCATCCAACGCGTATTTGATGAAGCCATTGCTGCATTGCGTGCCAATGGCAAAATCGATGAAGCAAGTGATTTAGCCGCTGCAACGGTGCACTGGCTAAGGCACACGGCCATTTCAAATGAAGTAGAATATCGCCCTCGCGAGCACATTCGCGATGATGTGGGGCATGAAAATCCAGCGACAATGGATAAGTACATTGATACCGATCGGGTGGCAAGACATCAGTCGGCACAGGGTAAGCCATTGAAACCGAATGTTTGATGATGAATGCGGTTTGATGAGTGTATAATTAATGGAGAACATGCCAAGCTAAGCATGTCCTGCGCTTGTACCTGGTTCCGCGGTCAAACTCGGGATGTCGAGGTCAAGCAATAGAGTTCAACACAGAAGGAAGTGAATGATGACCATTAAATCCTCTTTATTTTTTATCACCGCTCTCGGCCTAAGCTTACCGAGCTTCGCCTTCTTCTGTCCCACCAACTTCAATCAAATTGAAATGGGCATGACTCTGGATCAAGTCAGCAGCACCTGCGGCAAACCAACCAGCATCAAAGAAGTCACCAAAGAAAACGACAACGTTCCCCAAGAATGGGTTTACTTCGTCCCGCAAAGCGTTGGCGTCAGTGCCTTCCAACAAACACAAGGCACCTTAAAAACCAGTATCGCCTTTGATGCGGATGGCAAAGCCGTGAATATTTCCGTCAACGGTTTAGGCGTCGGCTCCTCCACCATTTGCGGCGGCCAACAAATCCAACTCGGCGATACGCGAGACACGATTGGCAAAGCCTGTGGCGACCCTGGCTTTAAAAACAAAGCGGAAAACAACAACCCACCCACAAAAGAAACGCATGTCACTTATGATACGAACCCGCCAATGACACTGATTTTTAGAAATGGGTTGTTGATGGAGCGGCAGTAAAATAAGATTTATTTTTTCTAAGGCTTTGCCTGAACGGTAGCGTCATCCCGAAAATTTGCCTCATCCTGCCATATCTTGCGAGCAAGATCAGTGACATCGGGAGGAAACAAACTAAAATAACTTTTCGGATTATTTGCCTTTTCTTCATACATTGCTTTGCAAGCAATGCCCGCATTAATGCGCTTATCTAAGCATTTAAATTCTTTCCACATCAATTCAGCATACATCCACGCCGTTTTTTCTGCCTTATTTGATCTCCCTCTACAGTAAAAATTGAATTCTAGCTCAATCTTTTTAACCTCTTTTTTATAATCACGATTCACCGTATAGACCACTTCAGGATGCATATGAATTCTCTGGCCAAACAACTTATCGCATAATAAAATCGCCAACTGATGAATTCTTTCTGAAGTCAATATATGCGCTGGTTGCAAATCAGTAAAAAATTGCAATGCAAATGCTAAGCTCTCAACGTATGGCTGACCTATGACATACAAGTAATTTATTTTTGAGTACGATGTATTTTTATACCTTTCCTCTTCGCGGGCTTCGTTAATTTTAATCATCTCCATGTAGATAGCATGGGCATGTTTCGTGAGGTCGACCTTTTTTCTATCGCGAAACAACAATAACACTTCATTCAACTTCTTAAATTGGCAAGAGAGGGTTTGGTAGGTGGTAGTGGCTTGACTCCCACTTAAAATAGCGAACACATTTGTGCCGCATAGCTTACTTGTCAAACAAAATCTGACGCAAGAAAATACAAATAATTTTTGATGGAAATAAGGTAGTTTAGCAAATGCTTGAAGATTGATGTGCTGATTTAAAAAAATTTTCCATAATGGCTTTGAATTTTGGATCGACTTTTCATACTCATAGGTAGCATAGTTTTCATACTCTGCATGCTTAGAGATAACACCCCTAATATAACGCTTTTGTATTTGCAACAAATATTCTTTTACAAATAGCTTTGTTAAATTTTCTAAAATCTTATCATCAGCTGAAATAAGCCTTTGCATAAATTCCCCCGCGTTTGTGCTCACGCGAACATGATTAATTTTTGATCATTATACGTATGCGCCGACACAAAGGCAATTGTTTATAAATTATGCAAAATAATCATAGATATCTCCCACTAACTCAATCCAAAAAGATTGCTTGGGCAGCCACCAATCCAACTCAGCGAGACATGATAAATAAAAAAAGCATAGCCTATGTGCAAATATTTGCCAGTTCCACAGCGGGATTTGCGATAATAGCACAGGATGTATATACTAAATGTATATACGAGTGGAGAATATCATGAGATTCGCAAAGGTTTTCAAATCCGGAAACTCTCAAGCTCTGCGCTTACCAAAAGAATTTCAATTTCACGGTAAAGAGGTGGAAATTTTCAGAAGAGGTAACGAAATTATTTTACGGGAAAAACCTAAAAATTTAGAATTAGCGTTTGATTTATTAGCAGGATTAGGAAGCGACTTCTACGATGAAGAAAGAATCGATTCACCACCTCAGGATAGAGAGTTTTTCGAATGAAATTAAAATACATGCTTGATACTAATATCTGCATTTACATAGTTAAATACAAACCTAAAAGTGTTAAAGAAAAATTCTCGACATTGGCTGTTGGCGAAGCAAGCATGTCTATAATAACGTTTGCAGAATTATTATATGGCGCTGAAAAAAGCTTGATGAAAGAAAAAATTCGAAATCAATTATTTGATTTAGCTGAGCTGATCGAACCCTTACACCTTACCGAAGAAGTCGCCAAGCATTACGCTCAAATTCGTATCCACCTAGAAAAAGATGGGAAACCTATTGGCAATAATGATTTGTTGATTGCCTCGCACGCTAGAGCACTAAATTTAACATTAGTCACAAACGATAGTGAGTTTAGCCGGGTTCCTAATCTTAAATTAGAAAATTGGGCTAAATAACCCTTCCTATTTTCGTTACTATGGCTGCGTTGCAATCTTAAACACAACTCGACTTCCTGTCTCGCCGCCTTGCCATGGGCGCGCGTATTGCATACGAATGAAGGTTACTTGCGGTCTGGTAAAACCAGCTGGTAGCACTTTAAAAGTCCACACCTCATAACCACCGGCGCCAACTAATTGTGTTTTGGGTGCCACGTAATGATTTTCCATGGGTTGAATTAATTTTGCATCAAAAGTGAGTAAGTCCCAGCGATAACCGGTAGTGGGATTCGAATTTAATTGGATGCTAAACGTTGGTTGCGATTTTACAACCGTAATGGTTTTTTGGGTGGAATTATAAACGGGCACGGTCGCAAGCACGAGTGGGCTTAAACTCATCATCAACGCTAATAGGGTCAATCGCGGTAAGTTTTGCATCTGGTTTAATCCCCTTTTGTTCCAATAAATGCATTAACTGTTGTTCCACATCAGCACTTAAACGTGCTTTAACACGCAAATACCAAAACCGTTCATCAGCAAAAGCGTGGCATTTAACCGCATCTTTTGCTGTCATGATAATAGGCGCGCTGCTGCACGCTGCAAAATCATTGGCTCTATAAAGATGATGATCGGGAAAAACGGTTTGCGCAATGACATTCACACCAAGTGAACTGACTTGCTGGAAAAATTGTTGGGGATTACCAATTCCGGCGACAACTTGCGCCCCTTGACCTGCAAAAGCATTGATCGGCTTGGTTAGTGCTTCATCCTGCACACTTACCCATTCGACTGCCTCTAAACACATTGTTGCTTGCGCCTTTGCGGTTAATTGCTTTTCTTTGCTAATCACGAATGCTAATTCTTGCAAACGTTGCTTGGGTTCACGGAGTGGGCCTGCTGGTAACAACCAACCATTTCCCAACTGCCTTTCACCATCGATTAATCCAATTTCAATTTCACGCGCCAGTGCATAATGTTGCAAACCATCATCTGTTAAAATAATGTCGCAAGAAAAATCCCGTAATAATTGTTGCGCCGCTAGCACGCGTTTGATGCCAACCACCACGGGACAGCCACTTGCTTGCAACAGCAATGCTTCATCACCCACCGCTTGCGGATCAGCGTCTTTTGTCACGCATTGTGTCGTTGCCCGATCGTTTCCAGCACCAACACCACGACTCACAATACCTGGCTTAAATCCCTGCGCTTTTAACCACGCAGCCAACCACAATACGAACGGCGTTTTTCCCGTACCACCAATGGAAATATTACCAACGACAATCACCGGCACGGGTAAGCGCGTTGCACGCAGCCAACCCAAGCGATAAAAATAACGGCGGATGTTTACAATGACGTAGAACAAAAAAGAAAAAGGTATCAAGGGCCACAAGAGAGGCGCTAAGTTTGCTTGATACCATTTCACATTAATTGGCATTCACCACTTCCAATGGGATATCTCTAAATTGCATGTTGTGTAATTTCGCATACTGACCACTGGATGAAAGTAATTCCGCATGCGTACCCATTTCAGTAATGCGTCCATCTTCCATTACCACGATTTTATCTGCATGTTCAATGGTAGAGAGACGATGTGCGATAACCAGTGTCGTGCGATTACGCATTAACGCTTCTAATGCCGCTTGAATGCTACGCTCTGATTCCGTATCCAATGCCGACGTTGCTTCATCTAAAATTAAAATGGGCGCATCTTTCAAAATAGCGCGCGCGATCGCTAAACGTTGTCTTTGGCCACCGGATAAGAGCACGCCATTTTCACCAATTAAAGTGTTCAACCCGTTCGGCAAGCGCTCGATGAATTCCATGGCATGCGCTGCTTTCGCCGCAGCAATGACTTCCGCTTCAGTCACTTGATTAAAACGACCATAGGCAATATTGTTGTAAACGGTGTCATGGAACAAGGTGACTTGTTGTGATACTAAAGCAAACTGGCGGCGTAAATCGGCCAAGTGATAATCGCGCACGGAACAACCGTCAATACTGATTTCACCTTGGAAGTTATCGTAAAACCGCGGTAGTAAACTGACTAGAGTGGATTTACCGCTACCCGAACGCCCCACCAACGCAATCACTTGTCCCGGCTCAATCGTGAGCGATATATCACTTAACACAGGCTTATGTTCATCGTAAGCAAAATTGACTTTCTTAAAGGCAATGCGACCACGCGCACGTTGCAGCGTTTTTTCACCCGTATCTTGTTCGGGTTTTTCATCCAATAATTCAAACACGATTTGCGCACCCGCCAAGCCACGATCTAGCTTGTTTTGCACGGAGGCTAAATCTTTCATGGGTTTTAAAATAGTTAACATGGCCACCCCCATGGCAGCAAAAGCGCCGGGGGTTAATAAGGAATTGGCGATGTCCAAGGTGGCAACGTAAATCATTAGCGCCAGCATGAAAGCGGTTAATAACTGCACAGCTGTAGCACTGAGACTGCGCGTCACCACCACTTTCATTTCACGCTGGCGATTCACATACGTGGCTTTCTTAAACTTGTCCAATTCATAGGTCTGCCCTTCAAACGCGCGCACGACTTTATAACCTTCAATGTTTTCTTCCGCACAATGGCTTAAATCGGAAATGGAATCTTGGATGCCTAAGCTGATGCGACGAACACGCAGACTTGTCATCCGCATCAAAACGGCTACCAACGGCACAATGATGAAATACATGAGGGTCAGCTTCCAACTAATTGAAAACATGACGATTAATAAGCCCGCAATTAAAAATAAGGCTTGAATGGCAGCTGTGGCAACGTCAGCACTGGCATTGGCAACTTGATCAACGCCATAGAGCAAGACGGATAATATTTGACCGGTAGTATTATGATCATAAAATTTAGCCGGTAAGCGTTGCAGATGACCAAATAAATCACGGCGTAACAACATAATGACGTTGCGAGACGTTGACGCAATACAGTAAGCTGAAAAAAAGCTCGCGACACCGCGCAGAATAAAAACACCCATGATCAAAAACGGCACAAAATGAAGAAAGTGATGATCTTTACCGCCGAAACCTTGGTTTAATAAAGGTTTTAAGAAACCAATAAGCCACGCATCGACCCCAGAATATAGCATGCTAGCCACTGTCGCCGCTGTTAAAGTTACCCAATAGCGCCTTACATAAGTAAAGAGGCGTCGATAAATCTGCATCGAATTAGCAACGTGGCGCTTTGCTGTAGCTGGTTTAGTCATGACCTACCTTTATCACCTGATTGAGACCGGGCGATAATACCACAGCTCCCGCGTTGACAAAACCTTGCCTACTACCCCCCATTACGCTCTCAAAACCTTAAACACTCCGTTATTCGTCCTTCAAGGTGCAATTTTAGCATCTGAAAGTCCTTTATTATGAATAAGATGAATGAGACGCTCATTCATCAATAGGGGGATACCCATTACACTTCGTTTTGCGAAGTGTAATGGGTATACTCGTAATCTCTTAGGGAGAATACGTATGCAAAACCTACAGCCCATCATTGAAAACGCCTTTGAAGACCGCGCCAATTTAACCCCAGAATCTGCCCCTTCTGATGTCAAACACGCTATTACTGCCGCCGTGGATTTACTGGATTCCGGACAATTACGCGTGGCAGAAAAAATAAATGACCAATGGGTTGTAAACGAATGGTTAAAGAAAGCCGTGCTCCTGCATTTTCGCACGCATAGCAATCAGACTTCTGAAGGCGGCATATCCCGCTTCTACGACAAGGTGGGTTTAAAATACAGTAATCATGATACAGACCGCTTCCAACAAGAAGGCGTTCGGGTTGTCCCTCCCGCCATCGCAAGACGCGGTGCCTACATTGCACCCGGCACCATTTTAATGCCTTCCTATGTGAACATTGGCGCTTACATTGATTCCGGCACCATGGTAGATACCTGGGCGACCGTTGGCTCTTGCGCGCAAATTGGTAAGAACGTGCATTTATCGGGCGGCGTTGGCATTGGCGGCGTTTTAGAACCATTGCAAGCGACCCCAACTATTATTGAAGATAATTGCTTCATTGGCGCACGCTCTGAAATTGTTGAAGGCGTCATCGTTGAGGAAGGTGCTGTCATTTCCATGGGTGTATTCATCGGCCAAAGCACGCGAATTTATCATCGCGAAAAAGATGAAATTACTTATGGCCGTATTCCTGCCGGCTCTGTCGTGGTGTCAGGTAACCTACCCAGTGACAATGGTAAATATAGTTTGTATTGCGCCGTGATTGTGAAGCAAGTGGATGCAAAAACCCGCGGCAAAGTTTCTTTAAATGAATTATTACGGGACATTCGTTAATGACTACCGACGTTGTCGCACTCGCGAGCGATTTAATGGCTTGCCCTTCCATCACACCGAATGATGCCGGCTGCCAAACATTACTGCGTGAGCAGTTAGAGGCACTGGGTTTTGAATGCGAGTCCATGCGCTTTGGTGAAGTCGAAAATTTATGGGCACGCTTTGGCACGCAAAAACCTTTATTTGTTTTTGCAGGCCACACGGATGTTGTCCCAACGGGCCCCGCTTCTGAATGGACCACCCCACCTTTTACACCCAGTATCCGTGCTGGTTTTTTATATGGGCGCGGCGCAACGGACATGAAAGGTGCTCTTGCCGCCATGGTCATTGCCACCGGCCAATTTTTAAAAAATCACCCTACTTTTCCCGGCTCAATTGGTTTTTTAATCACGAGTGACGAAGAAGGCCCGTCACTGGATGGCACGAAACGCGTAATGGAAACGTTAACGGCCCGCCAAGAAAAATTGGATTATTGTTTGATTGGCGAACCCAGCACCGCCAAAACCATTGGCGATCAAATTCGCGTGGGCCGCCGCGGTTCCTTGCATGGCACCGCCACCATTCATGGCAAACAAGGCCATGTTGCCCACCCGCATTTGGCTGACAATCCCATTCACCGCTCCGCACCTGCTTTACATGAATTAACGCAAACCGTTTGGGACAATGGCAATGCTGATTTTCCCCCCACCAGTTTGCAAATCACGAATATCCATAGCGGCACGGGAGCCGCCAATATGATTCCCGGCCACATGGAAGTGAAATTTAATTTTCGCTTTTCAACGGCAGTGACACCCACCGAGTTAAAAGAACGCGTAATGGCGCTTTTTGATAAGCATCAATTAAAAGTAGATTGCAGTTGGACGATTGGCGCTGAACCTTTTTTAACGCAAGCAGGAAAGTTACGTAGTGCAACGGCAGATGCCGTCAAAAGCATTACCGGCCAAACCGTTACTTGCTCAACCGGCGGCGGCACGTCCGATGGGCGTTTTATCGCACCGACTGGCACAGAAGTGATCGAGTTGGGCACATTGCATGCGACAGCGCATCAAATTGACGAGTGTATTAGCGTTGACGAGCTAAATACCTTGGTCAAGATCTACGAACAGATCTTAACCAACGTATTTTCTTAATAAAGTCAATTGCACTTCGGCGCATTCTAGTTTAACCTTAGCGCCTTCTTCAGGAGAGATGTCCGAGCGGTCGAAGGAGCACGCCTGGAAAGCGTGTATACGTTAATAGCGTATCGAGGGTTCGAATCCCTCTCTCTCCGAAACAAGAGCTGGCATCGCCACTTTCTCGTCCACCACTATCGCCACGCACGAATCCGACCAAACATTCAACGCGGTTTCAATCATATCGATCACACTGTAAAACGGTAAAATAATGCCGAGCAACGTAATTGGCACATTCATGCTGGCCAATAAACTTGCGCTTAAGAAAAAGCAGCCCATTGGTACGCCGGCATTGCCAATCGCAGCAATGGTTGCCACCAATACCCATAACGCCATGGTCCCAAATGAGATATCAACGCCATGGTTCTGCAGCAAATAAATTACCGTCGTAAAAATAAACGCGGCGCAACCGTTCATATTGATACTGGTGCAAAGTGGCAAAACAAATCGACTCACTTTCCGGTCAACGCCTAAATTCGTTTCCATGGTTTCCATGGTCACAGGCAAGGTGCCCGCTGAGGACTTAGAGAAAAACGCCACTGACAAAGCAGGTAACATACCTTTAAAAGCGCGCCAAGGATTAATTCCATTAATGAGCAGCCAGGAAGGCAATACCATTGCACCCTGCACCACATTAGCCAACACAATAATGGCGAGGTATTGGCCTAAGCCTTTTAACTCCATGCCACCCCGCAATTGCACAATGGTTGTGGTAATAAAACCAAACAAACCCAGCGGAATAATGGCAATAACCCAGCGCGTGATCGTTAAAAATAAGGCGTGAGCGCCTTTAAAAAAGTTGGTCAGCGTGGTACGTGCTGCTTCATCTTCAATCGAGCGCACCCCTAAGCCCACTAAAATGCCGATTAATAAAACACTTAACACCTGATGATCTAAAAAAGGCGAAAAAATATTATCCGGAATTAAATGGCTGACGTGCTGCCAATAACTGTCTGCATGATTGTCGACAGGCACCGCGCTGACTGCCGCTACACTGCCGACATTTTGCGGATGAATTAGCCAAAACAATACTGCCGCCGTACAAGCTGCTACCAACGTGGTGCCCAAGGTATACCGCAAAGTACGCTGCCAAACTTGCCCCATGCCCACATTGGCTTGATAGGTTGCCAAGGTGACAATGAGCGATAAGAGGATGATGGGTAAGCTAATACATTGAAAAATACGAATAAAAACGTCAGATAACACCGTGCCAATCTGAATGAAAAGCGGAATACCACTGTAACCATTTAAAATACCGAGCATCACTATAAAAGCATAAAGATAAGGTGATTGATACCACGGCAAAGTACGCTTCTTAAGCATAAAATCCTCGTCGCAAAGACCAAACCCAATGCTAACTAGCCTGGTGTTTGACCTGATTTATTTGATTAATTTTTGGCATTCTAACATTAATTTGTAATTCGTATAAACTTATAAAAATAACGAGGAATAAAAATATGTTTCGTCAGCCAGCAGAACCCTCTGAATTCAAATACTTACTTTATTTTTACTACTATGCGACGATGGAATTAAAAGTCTTGCCTGCCGATGGCATTGAAAAAAGCTTAAAACAATTTCTAGCCGCAGCGAAGGCTCGCAAGCCTCAAGGATGGATAAATTTTATTCTTGAAGCGCGAACAAAAGCCGAGCAAGGGTCAAAATGGCCCATACTTGATTTTAGCATTGACCAAAACACTTCGAATGCCTTTTATCATGCACTGGCCAATCATTTGGCACTATTATTTAGGCAAGCGCCTGAAGGGCAAAAATTCATCGACCAATTAAAAATTCAGTTTAATAAAGCGGATGAAGAGTTTGCTTATTTGGCCTTGGCATCCAAAATAAATGAAGAAGAAGTTTCAACCGCAAAAATCAAAGTAAACGACACATTAGAAAAACTTTGTATCCTCGGTGATAAAGACGCTATACGCCAAAGCGATCAACGCAAGCTTGGGTTAAATTATGCACCCGTTACCGACGAAGAATTTTACGACCATTTCCTAGCTTCTAAACTCAATTTACCCTTTATAGAATTTAAAAACCGTTTACTCGCATTAAAAGCACCCACCTCTTATCATGAAGCAATAGCCTCTCTAAACGCAGCCCTACCTCAACAACCCCTAGCAGCCAATAACCCCAACGCCGCAACCCAAGCCGCTTTAGACGATTTAAAAGAGTTTATGGGCTTCGGGCACGGACCGAAAAAAAGCAAATAATTTTCACCCTAAATATATATTCGTACCTCAAGATGCGATCATATAAACAATAATCCGAAAAAAGTCATTTACCTATTGCGCACCTGGCACAAATACAGTAAGGTTGCACTCGCTTTACATGGAACCCATCGTAGCGAGTATTGGTCCCTTCGCGATGCTAGGTTGTGAACCCCGCCAGGTCCGGAAGGAAGCAACGGTAACAACTGATGCGTGCGCCGAAGTGTGGCTGGTGCTCGCTACCATGGGTTTTTTGCATTTTGTTATGGCAAAACCCCATACCACAGAAGATGGGGCAATCAATTGCGATTCTTCCCGCTTAGTACAAGCGAAAACTTTGCTTTCGCGCAGCATATAAAGTATGTTGTTTGCAAACGGAACTCCTAAGCTAGGTAACCTGCCATGACAAATCCAGATGTTATGACACACCAAGTGCTCGCCCGTAAATGGCGGCCCCACAAACTAACCGACATGGTAGGCCAAGAGCATATTTTGCGCATGTTAACCAATGCGCTGACGCAGCTGCGCTTACACCATGCCTATCTTTTCACCGGCACTCGCGGTGTTGGCAAAACCACTTTAGCCCGCATTATCGCGAAATGCTTGAACTGTAACACGGGCGTCACCCCTACCCCCTGTGATCAATGCAGTGCTTGCCAAGCCATTGATGCTGGCAATTTCTTAGATCTATTTGAAATCGATGCTGCTTCCCGCACGAAGGTAGAAGATACCCGGGAAATTTTAGATAACGTGCCCTATCCCCCCACCCAAGGTCGCTATAAAATTTATTTAATCGACGAAGTGCACATGCTGTCTAATCACAGCTTCAATGCCCTCTTAAAAACGTTAGAAGAGCCGCCAGCACACGTCATTTTTATTTTAGCAACCACTGACCCTAAGCGCTTACCGATTACGATTTTATCGCGCTGTTTGCAATTTCATTTAAAACGCATTCCCGTTGAACTGATTGCTAAACGCTTACAATTCATTTGCGAGCAAGAAAGTGTGGCCCATGAATTACCTGCTCTGCAGCAACTAGCCCATGCCGCCGATGGCAGCCTACGCGATGCATTAAGCTTGTTGGATCAAGCCATTGCTTTTGGGTTAGGTAAAGTCACGACCGCCGAGGTTTACGCCATGCTCGGCAGTTTAGCGCAAGATGATTTACTACCGCTTTTAACTGCCGTTGTAAAAGAAGATAAGCCCACCGTCTATCAACTCATGAATGCGCTTGCTGAACGTGCGCCGGATTTTCAACAAGTACTAGAAGAAATGATTAGCTTGTTGCATCGCTTAGCCTTATTGCAAATTCTTCCCGAAAGTGTGCCGAGCGAAATGGACACACGCATTAGTGAATTAGCCAAAGCGACCCAACCGCAGCAATTGCAATTATTGTATCAAATCGCCCTACTCGGCCGCCGCGATTTAGCGATAAGCCCGGCACCGCGTTTAGGGTTTGAAATGACATTACTGCGCATGCTGGCTTTTACCCCGAATGCGCCGCTGCAAATTCCGCAAAGTGCTGTCGCCATAAAAAGCGCTGCAACCCAACCCGAATCCGTCAGTGCTAGAAGTGAAGCAACAAAGCCAGAGCCTGCTATGGTAAAGAGCGAAGCAACGAAGCAATCGCCGGCGCCAACTAAGGACTGGGCCACTTTACTCACCCAATTAAATTTAACCGGCATGGCGCAAGCCCTTGCCCAAAATTGCACGTTAATTGCATTACACGATAATAAAATTGAATTGGCTTTATCGGCAAAACACCTGCCCATGGCCAATGCCAAATTAAAAGAACGCTTAACTGAAAGTGTTTCTAAACATTTTAATCGTGACATGCAATTAGTCATCACCCCAACGGATGCTGAAATTGCAACGCCTGCGAAACAAATGCAAAGTGAATTCGATGCAAAGTTATCCGCCGCCAAACAAACCATTGCATCCGATCCACTCGTACAACAATTGGTTGCGATGTACGATGCAACTGTCGATGTTAATTTAACCAATCATTAGCAATTTTACTAAATGTACGGAGTTATTATGAATAAACCCAACGATAAAATCGGCATTAATGAAATCATGAAGCGCGCACAAGAAATGCAAAAAAAATTGCAAGATATTCAAAAACAAGTCTCAGAAATGGAAGTCGTTGGTAAATCGGGTGGCGGCTTAGTCACCATTAAAATGGCCGGCAACCACCATGTTCCCGATGGCGGCGTTATTTTTGATCCTAATCTTTTGAAAGAAGAAAAAAGCGTGATTGAAGATTTAGTGGTAGCAGCTATCAATGACGTGGTCGATAAAATTGAACGCCAATTACGCGATAAAATGGGCGGCATTTCCGGCATGAAATTACCGGATGGCCTAAGCTAGTATGCGCTTTAGCCCGCTGCTCGAACAATTAATTGAAGGATTACGTTGTTTACCTGGCGTTGGGCCGAAATCGGCACAACGCATGGCGTTACAACTTTTAACGCGTGGCCGTGAAAAAGGTAAACGTTTAGCGGAAATTTTGCTGACCGCCATGGACGCCATTCAGCACTGCAGCGACTGTCGTATTTTTAGCGAAAGCGAGCGTTGCGAAATTTGCACCTCGCTGACGCGCGATGTAACCTTATTATGCATCGTTGAAAATCCAATTGACGTGAGTCAGATTGAGCAAACCAGCAGTTTTCGTGGTAAATATTTTGTGTTACTTGGCCATCTCTCGCCGCTCGATGGCATTGGGCCAGATGAAATTGGTTTGCCGCAATTGAAACAACGTTTTTTAAACGGTGAGATCCAAGAAGTGATTTTGGCAACAAACCCCACCGTGGAAGGCGAAGCCACCGCTCATTACATTTCTGAATTAGCCAAAACCCATGGTTTAAAAGTATCGCGCATTGCACGCGGCGTCGCTATTGGCAGTGAATTGGAATACATTGATCCAAACACGTTAGCGCACGCCTTAACTGGACGCGAATTGGTTTAAGCATGTTACGTTGGGTCTTATTATTTTTCATTGCAATTCCCGCTGCCTTCGCCAATCGCTTGATCATTGAGCCAGAGATGGGGCGCGCACCGCTTATTAAAGCACTGCAAGAAAGCAAACACTCCGTACAACTGGTTATGTATGGCTTTACCGATCCCACGCTGCGCGATGCGTTACTGTCATTGCACAATCGCACTGTACAAGTAATTTTAGAAGCAAAACCGTATCGCGCTGAAACCGAAAACAATAATACGATTGCCGCCTTTCAGCACGATAACATTGCCTGGCATGGTGGCGTGCAACCTTTTCGACTCATCCATCAAAAAACCTTGCTCATTGATGGCAGTGAAGCCTGGGTCATGACATTTAATTTCACGCAATCTTCATTTAAACAACAACGAAATTTTGCCATTGTGCTCGATGATGCACGCACAGTGCATGAAATAGGACGCATATTTAGCGCGGATTGGAACCAAAAAGCTTATGCATTGCCAATGGAATTTCAAAACACCTTGCTACTCAGCCCTGACAATAGTCGCACTGCGTTAACACAATTAATTAATCAAGCACGCTCATCCATCGATATCTATGCGCAAACACTCAATGATTATCAAGTCATTGGCACGTTAGCAAAAGCTGCCAAACGCGGCGTTAAAATTCGCTTACTGACAACCGGTAAATTACGCGATAAACAATCCGCCTACTTAGAACAGGCTGGCGTTACCATCCAGTATGTGACGAAGTTAATGATTCATGCCAAAGCGCTCATTATTGACGGGCAAAAGGCTGTTGTTGGCTCAACGAATTTAACGCGCGCCTCACTAAACAATAATCGCGAGTTGAGTGTGATCACAACGGATCGCGCTATCGTTGATCCGCTTAAAAATACCTTTGCGAAAGATTGGGGGCAAAAAACCATTCCCACTGCCGCTCTGGCGCGCCAATTCCCTACCGAACAGTCTACACAGTCTGCCTTAGCGCGGTGTGAACGTAGACTAGCCACGAATGCGAGCCTAAAAAGCTTTGCCAACTGCTTATTAACGCAAGCCGCACGGTACATTTTATCAGCTGAAACAGACAAACCAATCAAATAAAATCCATAAATTGCACAACCATGGTGCCAAGGGTTAAAATAAATCATAGCGTTACGTCATTCACGCAACGACACCTTAGCAGGATTTTGCATGAAAAAGCGCGATTTAATCCCAAGGGATATTAGCTGGCTAAGCTTTAACGCGCGCGTCCTCCAGGAAGCCGGTGATCCTAGCGTTCCGCTTAAAAATCGCCTGCACTTTTTAGCGATCCACTCAAACAATTTAGATGAATTCTTTAGTATTCGCGTACCCGCCTTAAATGCCCAGTTAAAATTAGAAATAAAAAAAGGCCACTGCCATAAAGCGAAAGAGACGAAAGCAGTCCTGGATGATATTCACGATATCGTTATTCAACAACAAGCGAGTTTTGCAAACATTTGGCAAAAAATTCGCATGGAATTAAAAAAGCAAAAAATTTTATTACTCAATGAAAAAGAATTGAATAAAGAACAAAAACAATTTATTCATACCTTTTATGAAAATGAAGTCAGCCCCAATATCATTCCGCTATTCATTAAAAACATGCCACCCTTACCGACACTTTGGTCGAAGAATACCTTTTTGGGCGTGGTCATGCGCAGCAAAGAAAAAAAACTAAAAGATAAATATGCAATTATTGAAATTCCCACGAAAGCCGTTGGACGCTTTATTGTGTTACCCAGTCCACCTGATGAACAACACATCATTTTGCTAGAAGACGTGGTGCGGTATCACTTACCTTATATTTTTTCATATTTTGCCTACGATACATTTGAAGCGCATCTATTTAAAGTCGCGCAAGATGAAGACATTGATATCGACAGTGATCTAGATGAAAGTTATATTGAAAAAATTGCCACGGGCCTTAAAAAACGTCGCCGTGGCAAACCGATGTATTTCTTATACGATCAAGACATGGATCCCGGCTTATTAACTTACCTGATTCGTTGGTTAAATCTTTCCAAACAAGATAGCATTATTCCCCGCGGACGCATCCGAAACTTTCGTGACTTTTTAAACTTTCCGGCACGCCTGTCCGAATCGCGCGGGCATCATCGCCCCTTCCCGCATCCTGATCTTGCTAATGCACTTAGCGTAAGTGACGTGGTTCTTAAGAAAGATATTTTACTCTTTACCCCGTATCACTCTTTCAATGCCATCATTGACATGCTGCGCGAAGCGGCGATGGATGCGCACGTTAAAAGCATCAAAATTACGGCCTATCGTTTAGCACAACATTCTAAAATCTGTAACGCGCTCATTAATGCAGCGCGAAATGGCAAAAAAGTGCATGTTATTTTGGAACTTAAAGCCCGCTTTGATGAAGAAGCGAATTTAAATTGGAAACAGAAATTAGAAGAAGAAGGCGTACGCGTCTACGTGGGCGTACCCAATTTGAAGATTCACGCCAAAATGTGCATTATCAAAAAACGCGTGGGGCGAAATTTTGTTAATTATGGTTTTATCGGCACGGGAAATTTAAATGAATCAACCGCGCAGGTCTATATCGATTATTTTTTATTAACAAGCCATCCAGCCATTATGAAAGATGCACAAAGCATCTTTAAAGCGCTTCAAGATCCCGAAAAACATTGGGATAAGCTTAATCAATGTAAAACCTTGCTGGCCTCACCGGTTAACTTACGGCAGCAATTAGTGCAACGCATTGACCGAGAAATTGCCCACAAACAAGCCGGGAAACGTGCGGGTATTAAATTAGAATTAAATTCCTTAAGTGATGAGGGAATGATTAAAAAACTGTATGAAGCGGCTGAGAACGGTGTTGAGGTCAAATTAATTATCCGTAGCATCATGTGCGCCATCCCAAAGCAGAAAAAGTTTAAAACACCCTTACAAGCAACGAGTATCGTTGATGAATTATTAGAACATGGTCGCGCTTTTGTTTTTGATAATAATGGCAAAGAAGAAACGTATCTTGCTTCCGCTGACTGGATGGTCCGTAATTTAGATTACCGAGTTGAAGTCGCGGTGCCGTTATTAAATCCTCACATCAAACGCCAATTTTTAACTGTGCTCAATATTAAATTAGCTGACAATGTTAAAGCACGAATATTAGACAATGAACTGAGCAATCAGTACGTTGACAAAGGCAAGGTGCAAGTGCGCTCGCAAGTCGCTATTTATTACTATTTACACGATTTAGCGCAAGTTAAGAAAAAGGAAACCTCTTAATGCGATTAGCGGCCATCGATATCGGCAGTAATGCAGCGCGCCTTTTAATTGTCGAAGTAAAAAAACACGGCAAGCGTCCTGAATTTACTGAGCTTAATTTAATTCGCATCCCCTTGCGACTTGGTTTTGATGTATTTGAACATGGCAGCATTAGCCGTGAACGGCGCGAGATGATGATGCATATGATGCGTGCTTTTAGCGCTCTGTTAAAATTATATAAAGTTGATGCAGTGCATGCTTATGCTTCCAGCGCCATGCGTAATGCGAGCAATAGTAATGATATTATTCGCGACATTAAGAAGAACACCGGCATTGGCATTGAAATTATTAGTGGTAGTCGTGAAGCAGAATTACTTTATCAAAGTCACGCGGCGGAAAAAATTAACAAGAATGAAACGTATCTTTATGTGAATGTCGGTGGTGGCAGTACCGAACTTAATTTATTTGTGCATGGCAAACCGAAAAAAGAATTATCCTTTGAAATTGGCACCATACGCGTTTTAAAAAACAGTGTACCGCAAGCCCGTTGGGATGAACTAAAACGCGAATTAAAATCCATTGCCAAAAAATTCCCCCCAACGGCCATTATTGGTAGCGGCGGCAACATTAATAAAGTCTTTTCCTTGAGTAAATTAAAAGATGGCGAGCCTCTTTCGTTAGTAACCTTGCAATCGTATCACCGCAAATTAAAGCGCCTTTCCCCCGGGGAGCGCGTGCGCCAATACGGTTTAAAAATTGACCGCGCCGATGTCATTGTACCGGCATTATCTATTTATCAATCCATCATGCAATGGGTCGATGTTGAAACCATGTTTGTTCCTAAAATTGGTCTTGTCGATGGCATTATTTATGACTTGTATCTGGATGCCCGCAGCCAAAGCGTCTTATAACCTGTTGATTGAGCTCTATATTATCCAATTTGCGCTTATATTTGACATTTGATAACTTAATGAATATGATTTAAGCTAATCTTAAGGTTTAAGACAACCTTAAGGTTCTGTGCAAATTACATTCATGGGTGTGTCATGACTTGTACGACGAAACAATTAGATAATAAAAATGAAATGCTGACGGCTAATTTACTCATTCGCGGCAAAACTGCCAAAGAGATTGCCCGCATTTTAGGTTTATCGCATCGCACGATCGAGCATCGGATTGAGCGCATGAAATTAAAATTTGATGCGTGTAATAAATCGCAGCTGATTGAGATTTTATTGTCTGATCGCGCTGGTTGGTGAGCTTTACGTTTAGGCTCCCTTTCCCCCGAAATGGGAGAAAGGAGCCTTTTGAACATCCATCAGCGTTCGCAATTGAGACAGGATTAAGCCCAAGGTATCGCGCGACAACGCCTGTTGCAATACGGGATCATTACCAATCTCCCCAGGGCGATTCGCCACAATACTATTAAATAAGGCTACTGCGGCCGCTAATTTAGTTTCCCGCGTTGGCTCCCCAAACAAACCCACCACACCCAATCGATTTCGATATACCCGCTGATCTTGTTTACAATCGTTTATATATAATTGGCAATACACCAACAGTTTTGACAATGAACACGCTTCCTCTTTTTGCACCAATACTTCACGCAGAGTTTTTCCCTGCAGGACAATCCAAGTTAAACACGCAGGTTTTAACGCAGCGATAAACGTTGCTTGCTCGAGCGCTGGAATGGATTTTAATAGTGCAAAAAAATCTTCTGCGTTGGGCCTGGGCGGCGTTTGTTGATTTAATAAATAGGCCAAACAATCTGACCGAAACGGATTCACACCTTGCTCAAGAACCGGTGGAAAATGATTGGCTGGCAGCGCCACTAAAGCTTCATAACAATAAGTGTCTTGCTGCAAATTAAGAATGCTTAATACCCTTTGATACTGCTCTGGACGCAAACCGGACAGTAGCTCCAATAAATTAATAATCTTATCTGCTGCAACAAAAACTCTACCCTTAGCATATATACCCACCCAAGGATGCAAAATGCGTTTGGTGATATAGGTTTTGTAAGTTGCCATGGGTAATTTTTCTAAGAAAAGGACTTTATCTCGCGCCGTGTTGAAGAGTGAATGAAACGCATTGGGAAATTCGCGTAGCATTTTATTTAAAAAAAGCGGCATGTGCTCGGCTGATAATTTCGCCAATAATGCATAACGTAATGACGCTATTAAAAGGTTTTGTGCTTTATGTTCAAATAAAGCAATGAGACAGTCGGCAATATCTTCCGCGGGTAAGCGCTTTAAAAGCTCACCTGCTTCCACGCAAGTGTCGGTTAATTGAAAATTAGATTTTAACATGGGCCAGAGATGCACTGCGGGTAAAGACATGAGGAATGCGATAAACTGTACCGGTGGCATACGGGGCAAACCGGTACCAACATGTTGCACCAAAGGCCATCTCTCCCCAGGCGGCATGAGTTCTATAAAATCCATAAAGCGCTCGGGTTTTAACCATGTCACATCAATTAAGCGAACGAACTGAGCACGATGCTCGCTATTTAATTCGCTTAATAAAGCCACCCAATCTTCGTCAGGCGAAAAATATTCGGGACAACGCTGCAACCAATCTTTTAACAATGCCAATCTTGCCTGCGCCGGGACTAACGCGAGCAACATTGATTTCGGAATGCGTTTTCGCGCTAATTGCGCCAAATCTTCTTCAGTGAATGCAACAAAAAATTTGAGCATCCACTCGCTGCCCCACTCCGCATGTAGTTGGTGAAATTTAGTAACTGCATTAGCCTGTAACACTAAGCAGAAATGAATAAAGCTTCTAATGTGTTGACAAGCCCATTGCGCGCGATCTTCCACTGACACGCTTAATAAAGCCACTGGAAAAAAACCTTGTGTCCTAATGACTATCTCTTGCAAATGAAACTGCTGCGATTCATCCAAGCGCTGCATGAGTATATTAAGATGCGCTACCGATAAATGGCCCAAACTGTGTTTAACGGAAGAAGAGCCCTTTCTGATGAGATGAATGAGACGGTTCCAAGCACTAGCCGAAAAGTCTGACGCATTATCTAATAACGCCGCAAGATTCCGTCGCATATTTCTAGCGCTTATTTTTTCCCGTCCATCCAACAAAGCCAGCGCGCATTCAAAATCGAGTTCGACATGTAAAACAAAATGCACTAAGAGCGATAGTGCTTTACCTTCTGCCGGTTCGTGTTGTCGCAAATGGGTGGCGAGTAAATTGACAGCCGGAAAAGATAACCTAGTTGCAAGCACAACCCTTGCACGCAAACTTTTTCTCAAACACGCTGTGATTTCTGGCAGCGTCAGTGTGCGCATTGCTCTTAAAAATAATTCACCATTCACTAACTCAATCGTTGGATAATCATTGTCACGTAACTGCTTCGCAACCACAGTTTGAGCAGCTTGAATCGGCCAATTAATTTGTAAATAATGCCCCTCTTTGAAGGTTTGTGAAAAAGCCTCATGAATCTCAACGACTCTTTGCCAAGCTTGACGCGCTCCATTTTGCAGACTGTAATCACGATAGGCGGGCGAGCGTGTATAAGCCAGTAGTAATGCAAGCAATTCTTCTTTATAAGGCACGTTTATTCGGTTTAATAAGCTGACCCAAATAGATAATAACGCGGGATTAGCAAAAATGCTTTCGATGCAAAACGTAAATAACGGCTGAACGCTAGCACCCTTTTCAAACGTGACGCGTGAGCTGTACAAATCATTACGCTCAATGACGCAGTTTCCAGAAGCCACTAAAAAACTCATGCTTTCTTGTTGCGGGCGCATGACTTCTGCAAAATTTAATCGCGCCAGTAAATCAATTCGCAAATACTGCTCTGCCTTCCAGCTGGCGACATTCGCTAACCGTTCCGCCTCCGTTTCGCCACGATAATCAGGTAATTGTTCATCGGTTATATTAATTAAATCCGCTAATACGAAAGTCTCTTGTTGAGCCGGGCCAAACTCTAGCGTTAAGCGCGTTAAAAAATACGCGTAAGAGTGCCGCAATCCGGCTGATGTTTGCACTGCTAAAACCGCTTGATAAAATTCCGTGAGTAAATTTTTAAGACCAATGCGCGTATCCGTTCCAAACCATAAACTGTCATAAATTAATTGCGGCGTTAAGCGCGATGCTAATGTTTGTTGCAGGCGCTCCGCTAACAATAACGTCACACTCTCATCACACGCTTGCGGATCGGCTTGATACGGCAATCCTAACCAATCTGCATTAGCATTTAACATAGCGCGCACATAATGCGTTTGCATCGACTCTCCCAAGGGTTCAACTTGGGCTTCATAATTCGCATAGATTTCGCGTGCCAATTGCTGCGCAATATCAAGACGCAATTTCGTTAATGCATCTTGTAATGACAAAAAGGAACGTAATGCAATTTCAATATCACTAAATTCATTTCCCGCACCCCCTTCGCATTCGGTGGCCACATTGAAAAGATCAACCAATTTAGTAATTTTTGCGGCCTCTGGGATTAAATCGTTTGCTAATAATTCCTTAATTCGCCACAAAGCGGGAATCGCCACGTGATAAAAATTCAATAAGGTTTTAGCTGCCGCATACTCTTGAAAATGCAAATGACGTTGTAGCCGCGCGTATCCCACTGCATTAAAAGGAGCGTTGGGAGCGTGTGATACTAGCCAGGATTTTAATTGGGACAATAAGGAATCAAAGCCCGTGACAAATTGTTCAGCAGCTGGACTTTCGTAAAAGGCTTTTAAATCGCCATTTGGGAGTGGGAATGGTGGAAGATCGAGGGTTACTTGGTGAGAGAGGGAAAAAAACTTTGGCAAAAAAACTGGGTTAGCTAATTCTGCACGCTGCATATCGTAAAGCTCCCTCTCAGCCCCCCTTTCCGAAAGAAAGGGAGCTTAGTAAATTATTAGTGCATTAATGTAAAATAGAGCGATACGCCTGGGTCAGTGTAGTCGGTGCGGTTAAAATAAATTTGGGAATGGGAATAACAAAGCTATTTTCATCCAAATCTTGTAACTCATACTCACCTTCCATGGTCCCTTGTGGTGTATTTAACTGGCAAAAGCTCGTATAAGTAAATGTCTTGCCCGGTTTAATAATCGGCTGCAAGCCAACCACCCCCGGCCCTTGCACTTCTTCTATGCGACCGGTTAAATCGGTAATTAACCAACGCCGATTTAACAGTTGCACAATATCATTACTTAAATTTTGAATGGAAATTTCATACATCCACACAAAATGCCGTTGCTCAGGGTTCGATTGCGCAGCCACAAATTGCGGCTTAGTACGCACGACGAACTTTTTTTCTTTCATTACCACACCCCACTACCCTTTTAACGCTGTTAATAACTTATTATGAATGCCATCAAAAGCACCATTACTCATAATAAGAACATGATCACCCGCTTTGGCTTCTTTCTTTAAAGCAGTCACCAATTGCGCCACATCGGGATAGAGCGCCGTTGGTTGCGAAAATATCGAGAGTGCTTCTTTTAAACCCCAATCCGTTGCCGGTGCCTTACAATGTACAGAATTCGCTTCTTTTAAAACCGTTTGCAAACGGTCTTTGTGCACGCCCGTGCGCATGGTGTAAGAACCAAATTCCAATACGGCAATGATCCGTGCATCCTGGCCCACTTTAGCACGCAAACCAGCTAACGTTGTTTCAATTGCCGTTGGATGATGCGCAAAATCATCATAAACCGCAACCCCTTGCTCCACCCCGCGCAACTCCAGACGACGTTTAACATTTTTAAAACGGCTTAAAGCGGCAATGCCGACTGCTGGATTAACACCAATGTGCAAAGCAGCTGCGAGTGCTGCTAAAGCATTGTGCACATTATGCTGTCCTACTAACTCCCAGTTTACCACCCCAACCACCTTCCCTTGATGTAATACTTTAAATTGACTGCCATCGGCTACGACTAGCTCTGCCTGCCAATCACTGCCTTTTTCACCAAAGCTGGTGATCGGTGTCCAGGCACCCACGGCCAAAACGGCATCTAAATTGGCATCCGGCTGAAACCGCACTAACAGTCCATTCCCTGGCACCGTTCGCACTAAATAATGAAACTGTTGCTGGACCGCTGCTAAGTCGGGAAAAATATCAGCATGATCAAACTCTAAATTATTTAAGATGAGCGTCTTCGAGCGATAATGGATAAACTTAGAACGCTTGTCGAAAAAAGCACTATCATATTCATCCGCCTCAATCACAAAGTAAGGCGCACTGCCCAAACGCGCTGAAACCCCAAAATTTTCCGGCACCCCGCCAATTAAAAAGCCGGTGTCAATGCCAGCTTCTGCAATCATCCAAGTCAAAAGGCTAGTCGTGGTGGTTTTACCGTGTGTGCCAGAGACGCCAAGCACCCAGCGATCATGGAGGACATTCTCAGCCAACCAAGCAGGCCCTGATTGATAGGGTATATTATTGGATAAAACATATTCCATGGCGGGGTTACCGCGCTTAATCACATTCCCAACAATGACTTGATCAACATCCGCTGCAATGTGTTTGGGATCATATCCCTCAAACAGGGTAATGCCCTGCTCTTTTAATTGCGTGCTCATGGGGGGGTAAACGTTTAAATCCGAACCTTCTACGCTATGTCCTGCCTGCTTTGCCAAAATAGCCAACCCACTCATGAACGTGCCGCAAATTCCCAAAATGTGTATGCGCATGTTTATCCTCTTTGCTGACTTGCCTTATACGACTGATTAAATCAGAATGTGGTATTATTATCCCATTTAACCGCTCCCGCAAAGGATATGCAGGATGGAATACCAAGAATTATTTGATGCCATAACCGATAGTGCCGTACTGCTGGATAAAGCCGGGCGCATTATCAATTGGAACGTTGGTGCTACCGCGTTCTTTGGTTATTCCAAACGTGAGGTATTGGGTCGCTCTGTCAATTTCTTATATGATCGCAACTATCCTTTTCCCAAAATTATTCAAGAAATCACTGCCAATGGGAAAAAATGGCATGAAGAAACCCCCTATATTCGCAAAAATGGCTTACGGGGATTTTGTAAATCCGCACTGTGTATCATGCCCGCGAATGAACAACACAAATTAACCGGCCTCTTGATTCATCAAAACATTACCGCCCAGAAACAACTGGAAAGTAATTTACGGGGAGAAATTACCGGCTTAGAACAACAAGTCCGACAAGCTTTAACAACCACCGTTGGTAGCGGCAGCTTATTAATTGAAGCCATGCAGTTAGTTGAGCAAACAGAGCGACGCTTACGGGAAAATGAAATCCGCTTCCATTTATTAGCGGAAAACACCACTGATGTTATCTCAACACACACGCCCGATGGCACTTATGCCTATGTTTCTCCTGCCTGCAAAACCGCTTTCGGTTTAAATTCAGATGAATTAGTGGGTAAAAATATCTTTAAGTTTGCTCACCACGAAGATTTACCCAAATTGAAAAAAGCCTTTAGCAAACGCCGCGAACAACACCAACCCCCGCTTACCTACCGCATTAAACGCAAAGAAGGGGATTTTCGCTGGTTTGAAAGTAACATTCGGGTCGTGATGGACAGTGCCGGGAAATCGGTCCAAGAAATTCAATTGGCCTCACGGGATATTTCAGACCGGATTTTTGATAAAAAAGCACGACTACGCGGCCAACAACTCGCCCACGTTTTTCGCTTAAGCACCATGGAAGAAATGGCCTCCGGCATGGCCCATGAAATTTCGCAGCCACTTGCCGCGATTGTTAATTACACGCGCGGTTGCGTTAGGCATTTAGAAAACCCCGACTCTGACCGCGAGCAATTACAGCAAGTCATGCAAAAAGCCGTGGCCCAAGCGGAGCGCGCGGGTGAAATTATTCAGCGCTTGAAAAACTTCTTTTGTAAAGGCCAGCTCATTAAGAGCCCTTGTAAGGTCAACAATTTAATCCGCGAAACGGTGAGCTTAATTAAAAATGAGCTCACCACTTCAAAAACTAAAATCGATTTCAATTTTGATAAAAACATTCCGCAGATTGTGATTGATCGCATCCAAATCCAACAAGTTATGCTAAATCTCATGCAAAATGCGATTGAAGCGATGCAGGAAACAGCATCGCGGGAACGTCGCATCCACATTCACACGCAAACCACTAATAAAGATTTAATTGAGGTGACTCTCTCAGATACGGGTCCTGGCTTTACCAAAGAATTGGTCAATAAGGTCTTTATGCCCTTCTTTACCACGAAAGCACATGGTCGCGGCATGGGACTTGCTATTTGCCGTTCCATTATTGAAGCGCATGGGGGACAATTCTCCATTAACCCCAATCATGCTAATCAAAGCTGGATTCGCTTTTCTTTACCGACGACGATATAAGGAGCGTTTGAATGTCCACATTAGACCCTATTGTTTACATCATTGATGATGATCAAGCCATGGTCGAGTCACTGTCTTGGATCATTGAATCGATTGGCTTGCGGGTGAAGACTTTCGTGCGCGCTCAAGATTATTTGGAACAATACGACCCCCAGCAGCATGGTTGCTTACTGCTGGATGTGCGCATGCCCGGCATGAGCGGCCCTGAGCTGCAATCCCGCTTAAACGATGAGGGCCTGCCTACCCTACCCATTATCTTTATCAGCGGCCATGGCGATGTCCCACTCGCGGTACGGGTGATGAAAGCGGGTGCTGTCGACTTCTTAACAAAGCCCTTTAACGATCAAGTTTTATTGGAAAGCATCAACAAAGCCTTGCGCCAAGATAAAGCCAATCGTGAACGCCGCCAGGAAAGCGCGCAGGCACGTGCCAAGTTTGCTTTATTGTCACCTCGCGAAGTACAAGTCTTACAAGGCATCGTCGCTGGCAAGCCCAATAAAGTGATTTCAGCGGAATTAAATATTTCGTTAAAGACCGTTGAAGCGCATCGCGCCTCAGTCATGAAAAAAATGGGCGTGAAATCGGTTCCCGAACTCGTTCGACTCGTTTTAACTAACAGTATTCAAGAAGAAGCTGTTGAGGAAGAATAAAACAAACCAAACCCATCATGACCAAACCTAATACAAATTAGTGTTTTCCTGATGGGGGTAACCCTGAGCACCCCTGGGATATCCAATTAAACTACTATGGCTAATCCCCAATTTTGCTAAACTTTTATTAGTGAGATGATGACCTTCCCCCACGCGAAATTAAGTAGAATTTGCAATTAGGAGAAGGTGTCATGGAAAGCGGCAAGAATGTGTTGATTGTAACTAACTCAATTACGGCTGACGAAGTAAACGAAATTAAACAAGCCTTTAGCAGAGAATACAACCCAGCAACGCCCATTACCGTCAGCTTGGTCCATGTGATTCCGCGCTTACCCACTTGTTACTTTAATATCCCATCCATGGGTGTATTGGTCGAAAAATATTACGATGAAGCGAAACAATCCCTTAGCCAAGTAGGGAATATCCTAAGCGTTGGAAAGCGCGATCAATGGCTAATTTCTGGTAAAATACGAACTGAGGTATTGCGATTAGCGAACAAGTTGGGCTCAAGCTTCATTTTAGCAAGCGCTCAACAAATTCAAGAATTACAACGGTCGTTGTTCTTCAAGAATATTCATGACTACTCGCTAATTAAACAGATTAACCTAATAAAATAATAACTAGAAAGTGTCTCCTCGAGAAAATGTAATCCGACACCCGTATTGATTCCTCCCAGTCAATACGGGCCATTTTTAAAGCCCCTCCCCTACAAGTTGCTTCGTTCCTCGCGCCCCTTGATCTCCCCCGCAAACCGGTATACTTTTAGCCCATCTTAATTACCTAGTTGGAGTAAAAGTGCATGGAAAAATTCAATGCGTTATACGCACAATCAGGCGGTGTCACCTCTGTTATTAACGCCTCCGCTTGCGGCGTCATTGAAGCTGCCCGCGAAAACCCCAATCAAATTGGCAAAGTTTATGCCGCTCGTAACGGCATCATTGGTGCTTTGACCGAAGATTTAATCGATACCTCATTAGAAAGTGCTGCTGACATTGCAGCGCTCCGCTACACCCCAGCTGGTGCATTTGGTTCATGCCGTCATAAACTCGGCGCGATTGAGAAACACCGTCGTCAATACGAACGCTTAGTCGAAGTATTTTCTGCACACAATATTCGTTACTTTTTCTATAATGGCGGCGGCGATTCACAAGATACCGCGCATAAAGTTTCCTTAATTAGCCAAGAATTAGGCTACCCCATCACTTGTATCGGTATTCCTAAAACCGTTGATAACGATTTACCTTTCACCGATAGCTCCCCAGGCTTTGGTTCCGTTGCCAAATACGTTGCTGTCTCCATTCGGGAAGCGGGATTAGATGTCGCCTCTATGGCACTTACGTCCACCAAAGTATTTGTGATGGAAGTCATGGGTCGTCATGCCGGCTGGATTGCGGCTGCGGGTGGCCTATCCGCGGAACAAGAAGGTGAATCACCGCATATTATTTTATTCCCTGAAATTCCATTAAATGTGGATACCTTCTTACAACGCGTGGAAGAGTGCGTCAGAAAATATGGCTTCTGCTCAATCGTTGCCTCCGAGGGCATTAAAAATGCAGACGGGCAATTTGTTTCCGAACAAGGTTTAGTGGATGCATTCGGTCATAAGCAATTAGGCGGTGTCGCCCCCATTATTGCAAAATTAATTAAAGATAAATTGGGTTACAAATACCACTGGGCATTAGCCGATTATTTGCAACGGGCTGCGCGTCACATTGCCTCGAAAACGGACGTGGAACAAGCGTACGCGGTCGGCAGAGCAGCGGTTGAACTAGCCCTGAGCGGCAAAAATGCCATCATGCCCATTATTGTGCGCAATCCCGGCAGCCCGTATAGCTGGACGATTGGTGAAGCACCCTTAGAAAAAGTCGCAAACGTCGAGCAAAAAATGCCGCGTCACTACATGACGGAAGATGGGTTTCACATTACCCAAGAATGCCGCGACTATTTATTGCCATTAATTCAAGGCGAAGATTATCCGCCCTTTAAAAATGGCTTACCGCAGTACGTCAGATTGAAAAACACGGCCGTTCCTAAAAAACTAACCACGACATTTGAGATTGCCTAATGCATAAATTAAAAACGTTATTACTGGCGCTCTCCTTAGCGATCCCTTCTTATGCCTTCGCGGATGATACATTTAATTTTCTGCAAAACTTAGTCAATGCTAACGGCGCACCCGGTTTTGAAAAACCGGTGCGTCGCGTGTTGCAAGCCCGTTGGCAAACGGCGTTTAATAATCTGAAAATCGATGGCATGGGCAATTTACTCGCGGACTTGCCAGGTACCAGCGCTACGCCCAAAGTGTTACTCATGGCGCATCTCGATGAAGTCGGTTTTTTAATTCGTGATATTCGCAAAGATGGTTTTGTTGAAGTGGAACCTGTTGGCGGTTGGCGCGATCAATCGGTTTATAGTCAGCGTTGGATTATTCAAACCACAAAAGGCCCGGTGCTGGGTTACACCGGCATTGAATCAGGTCACATGGTGGCACACGCAGGGCAAGTTACTAAACCCGCTGATGATGTGATGTTTGCCGCACGAGAGATGACCTTGGATGTGGGTGCAACAAGCCGTAGCGATGCGATGACGCGATTAGGATTACGGCCGGGTTTACCGATTACACCCGCAGGCAGTTTTAGTAGCTTAAATGGCGGCACGCGCTACATTGGCAAAGCGTTTGATGACCGTTTAGGCTTAGCTGCCATCACGCAAGCAGCAGAAGCGGTACACAGCTCGCACCCCAATCAAATTTTACTCGCGGCAACCACGCAAGAAGAAGTGGGACTGCGCGGTGCGCACGTTGTGTATAACCAATTCAAACCGGATGTGGTTTTAAACATTGAAGCGTGTGTAACAGGCGATTTTCCCCGTTACGCTGCACCCGTCAGCACGACTTACCCCGCTTTAGGGCATGGCCCATGCTTGTATACAATCGATCGCACCATGATTCCAGATAACGATTTGATGGAATGGATTATTAAAGTAGCGCAAGCGAATCATATTCCCTATCAATTCGCCGCCGGCTTAAATTACGGCCAAGATGGTAGCGCATTGCAAATGAGTGGTAGCGGTATGGCCGTTATTAATATTGGTATTCCCATCCGCTATGCCCACCAAGAAGCAGGCGTCATGGATCGTAGCGATTATGATGCAACGGTTAAATTACTGGTTGCCTTATTACAAAATTTAAATCAGCAAGCACTACTTAACTTGAAAAATTAATTATAAGGAAGCCCCGCATGGACGCTAGGAAAAATAGTGATGAACTTCACCATGAAAAACACCAAGCACTGTTAGCGCAATTGCATCAAACCAATCAAGTGCTTGGCGTTTTAAAAAACAATCTTCTCGATGATCTTGAAAAAAAAGTGGATAACTGGGTGGTAAGGCTTAATGATGTAACAGAAACCATCCATTTCCTATGTTATTCCCACTCACTGCTAGCTAGGCATTTTCCGCACTATTTTACCAATCACGCGGGTTATATAAGCGATGCCAAGCTAATTACCATTCAAAAGAAATTAGATGCAATATTAGAACTAGTAGCAATAAGTGATTGCCCATTACCTAGCCCTCATGACGTCAGGCACAATAAAAAAGCGAAACGTTTAATCGCCAAAATTCATACCAAACGCGCCTTTGAAAAATTAAATAGTGCCAGCGTATATGATCCGAAACTGGCTCTTTCTGATTTAGAAAGTGCGCTTTGCTATCAACCTAAAAGCTTCAATGTTTTAAGAGAACTTGCGTCACAGCAATTGCAAGCAAATCAACTTAAAGAAGCCGCAGTTAGCATTGATAAATTGATGACTGTAAGCTCACCGACCGCAAGGGACTATGGTCTTCGCGCTGATTTAATGAAAAGGTCGGGTTATTTTTCTAAAGCATTAGCCGATTACACGCGCGCCTTACAAATGCCCTCCAGCAAATACGATCGAAGTCATGATGGAGATAATTGGTTTGATGCGCAAGTTTCATTGTTAAGTGAGTTAGGGTTTTACAAGCAAGCCTGCAAAAAACTTCAGAAGTCGTTAAAAATAAAAAACGCCCATCCCAACTATCTAATACATCGGTATCTTTTTCTGGCCGATATACACATTGCGCATCAAGAATTTTGTCGCGCTTTTGACGTGATTAATAAAGCCTTCGCAGTGGCCACGACACCGAATCAACCTAACCGCGTCAATTTAAATGATATCCATGCTATATTATGGAGACGCTACGATTTGTCCATGCAGCTAACAACTTATGAACGCGCTGAAAAAACCTGTGGCGATCTAAGACATTACAATGACCATCGTGATTTTACGAATGAACGCTACATTCAGCTGTATTTAAAAACACACCGGCCTTTACAAGCGATTGCGCTTTGCGATGAATCCCTCACCCGAAATCCACAATGGGGTGAACTTTATTTGCTGAGAGCTGAAGCCTATTATCAAATGGGGTTATTTAAAAATGCCCTTGCCGACATTGATAAATTATTAGATGTCACGAATGGATCAATGCGAAAGTCTTTACGTTTCAAAATGGATTACCTTTCTGCAAGAATTGCGCTGGAATTAAAACATTTTGACACAGCAAGACTTCGCGCGATGCATTTAAAGGAAGAACTGAAACATAAATTAGAAAAAATTGCTACGCTTTATCCACAAGATGAATCCGCGTATTCAAGGTTGACTTGGAATGCACAGAGTAAATTTCATAATAAATACGCTGAGGTTTCTGCGTTTATTAGTAGATTTGAATTATTAGATGCTGGTCTTTCCGCTCAGGCTGATGCGCTTAAAAGCGCCACAGCGGATACAAAGCAGATGATTAGTGGGTTGGCGTTAAATCATGCTGCACTTTTTGCTGGTGGCTTGAAAGGCGTGAATGTTCCTGAGGCATTGCAGGATGTGAATCAGCGACCAAGTTCACCGTGACAAAGTAGGTTCCCCCTCTCCCGCGCGCGCGGGAGAGGAGTTTAGGGGTGAGAGCAATCAAGGAGGTTCAACGGCTTCGCTCATTCCAGCCCTTCTCCCCATTACCGAGAAGAAGAGAGCATTTATTTATTTTAAGTCTACTCCATCATTTCCTTTCGTTACCAAATTGCCTAAATTCGGATTCGCCTGCAACGCTTTCACCGCACTGGGAGAAAAATGATTATATCCCACATCCAACAATAATTCTTCTTTACGATTAGCAGCAACCATGGCTGTTTGGTTCGTTAAATTATCGTGTGACAAGGATAATTCTACAAACTCTGGACGGTTAATTAACGCCATTGCACCTGCATCGCTAATTTGCGTCGCACTTAAATTCACGCCATCTAAACGCACTTTCGTATTAGACAATGCATAAGCACCCACATCCGTGATGGGATTACCCGCTAAATCAAACCGATAACTATTCGGTTTCAGAGCCAATGATTTTACACCCTCATCACTGATGTGATTATTTTGCAAATCCAAAATCATGATATCGGCATGCGCTAATAGCGCTGCGCCTGCATCGGTCACGTTGGGGCTTAATCCAAGCTCCATGAGACGCCTATGTGTCGCCACGATCGCCCGGGCCGTTTCATCACCCACCGCATTTCCCAACAGCATCAATCCATGGTAGTGAGTTTTACTTTGCGCTAAGATTATTCCGCCTTGATCAGTCAACCGATTATTGTTTAAATCAAGGTATTCCATGGCAGGCATACTCGCTAATGCTTGCGCCGAATGGTCGGTTAATTGATTATTAGATAAATCGAGCTGTTCAATCGTTTGATTTTCTGCAATCCCCATCGCACCCGCATCACCAATTTTATTATGCTGTAATTTTAGATACTTCAACGAATGAATACTGCCTAATGCATGTGCACTAATATCACTGATACGATTATAAGAAAAATCAATACCAATCAGACGCGGATTATTAGCAAATGCCGCTCCTGCTTGATCACCTAATTGATTGTGCGATAAATCTATTACGGTTAATGTTTTCATCTCAGCTAAACGGTAAGCACCCGCATCATCAATTTTATTATGGCTTAATCTGATGAAAGTCAAATTTTTCGCTTGATTTAATACGTCTAAACTATCGCTCGTCAATTGATTATCGCTCGCCCACAATGCTTTAATAAATGCATGCGCATTCAAAAATTGCACCATGGCTCGCATATCGTCGTCGGTTAACTTGCAATGATCTAAATCTAATGCGTCTGGATAATGAATATGCTTTTCAAGCTTAGCAATACAGGCATTTTCGGCGAATGTACTATTTACCGCTAATAAACCAAAAGCCAGCGTGGTTATAATTCGACGCAACATAATATCCCTTCATGGTTGGTTGGAATGGTAAAACGCATGAGAGGGTAACTGATTCAACACCTTGAGGCAAGGTGAGCTTGATGGGGAACTAGAGGATATCGCCTTCTAAACCATGGCTTGCTAAAATTTCACGTAATGATTTTAAAGCAGTCATTTGAATTTGTCGCACGCGTTCACGCGTCAAACCAACCGCTTGACCGACTTCTTCTAAGGTTTGCCTTTCATAACCCCCCAAACCAAAGCGACGGCATAACACTTCGCGTTGTTTTTCATTTAGTTCTTGCAGACACTGCTCTAAATTTTCATGTAAAGTTTCATTCGCCAGTGCATCAGCAGGATCAAGGGCGTTTTTATCCGCTATCGCTTCTACTAATGGCTTACTGGTATTATCTTCACCCACCACCTGATAATCCAATGACACCATATGTTCATTTAATTCCATCATGTTTTTCACATCATCGATGGTTTTATTGAGCACCACCGCAATTTCTTGATAAGAAGGTTCACGGTTATTTTTCTTCGTTAATTCACGAGCAGCAGATAAATAGGAATTTAATTCGCGCAATACATGAATGGGTAAACGAATCGTACGCGTTTGATTCATGATGGCGCGTTCAATGGTTTGACGGATCCACCACGTTGCATAAGTTGAAAAACGAAAACCGCGTTCCGGATCAAATTTTTCAACGGCGCGTAACAACCCTAGATTACCCTCTTCAATTAAATCGGAAAATTCTAAACCGCGATTGTAGTAATGCCGGGCGATTTTCACCACCAAGCGTAAATTACTGACAATCATTTTTTTACGCGCCGCTTCATCGCCTTTTAACGCAAGACGTCCGTAATGCACTTCTTCTTCGGCGGAAAGTAAGGGAGAGTAACCAATTTCTTTTAAATACATTTGCGTGGCATCAAACTCGTGGCGCGTCGGCTCACTGACCCGCAACACTTTATTCACCACCGCTTCAATTTCGGCAGCCACTTCCGGGGTAACCGCAGCTTCGGTTTCCATTTCAACCTCCACCAAATCTTCCGAATTAGGCAAAACTTCTTCCTCAACAAAAACAGCTTCGTTTTTGTCTTGCGTCTTTTTTGGCGTTTTTTTAGTAGAGCCACATCCCTTTTTGGTTCTCGGCATAATGAACCTCGGCTATTCAGTTCATTATACCAAAAACTTTAGGCGTATAAGCTAAATGGATCGATTGGTTTGCCTTTTTGCCGAATTTCAAAATGCAGCATGACCTTATCTGAGCCAGACCGACCCATTTCTGCAATTTTCTGACCAGCCCGCACGGCCTGGCCATTTTTTACTAAAATCGTCATTAGATGCGCATAAGCTGACAAGTAATTGTTATTATGTTTAATAATGATGAGGTTGCCATAACCCCTTAAACCATTGCCTGAATAAGCCACCACCCCATCTGACGCGGCTACAACGGGATCGCCCGCCTCACCGGCAATATTGATCCCTTTTGTCGATGGTGAGTAAGTGGCAATAATGCGTCCATGCGCTGGCCAAACCCACCCCGCCACTGCCGCCTCATTTCCGCCTAACTTTAATAATTGCGACTTGACCACACGCGGCGACCCCGTCGGTCGAGGTCTGGTTATGGTTTTGACTGGCCGTGCATTATGAATGTCATACACAGGGGCAAAATTTTCCGTCGTACCGCAAGCGGTTAGCAAAGTACTAATCGCCACTAACGCAATCCATCTCATGATTAACCTATTTGTAAATGTTGCACCCAGTTAGATAATTCATCTAACACTTTGTAGTGCGTTAAATCGAAATGTAACGGCGTGACTGACACATAACCGGTATTAACCGCATAAAAATCCGTGCCAGGTCCCGCATCTTGCTCAGGGCCAGGTAATCCCACCCAATAAATTTTTCGAGCCCGCGGATCGACTGCCTTGACCGTTGGTTCAGCAATATGACGAGTACCAAGCCGCGTGACCTGAATACCGCGCAATTCTGAAAATGGCACATCAGGCACATTCACATTTAAAATGGTATCAGCGGTTAACGGTGTTTTTTTCAATTGTTCCACAAGTGTTTTCGCCACTTGCGCTGCCGTTTCATAATGTTCGCAGCGATGACCCGCCAACGAAATCGCGATAGAAGGTAATCCTAAAAAACGTCCTTCGGTTGCAGCGGCAACGGTACCCGAATACAACACATCATCACTTAAATTAGACCCTTCGTTAATTCCAGAAACCACCATGTCAGGCATTTCTTTCATTATCCCGGTCAATGCTAAGTGCACACAATCTGTCGGTGTACCATTCACACTGTAATAGCCATTTGGCAAGGTAATAACTCGCAGCGGATTTTCCAATGTCAGCGAGTTACTCACGCCACTGCGATTACGATCAGGTGCGACCACGGTCACATCCGCCACTTTTTCTAATGCGCCGGCGAGAAAACCTAAACCGGGCGCATGCACACCGTCATCATTGCTGATCAAAATTTTCATGCTGTTTCCCTAGCGGATAATCTGGTAAAACGTTTCATCTTTTTTTATCATGCCGAGCTCATTACGCGCACGAGCTTCGGTTTCTTCTTCATTATGCTGCAAACGTTGAATTTGATTTTGCAATGCCTCATTACTTTCTTTTAATGACGCATTGACTTCCAATTGCTGCCCCAATGAAGCTTTAAGCCGCCACAAATCACTCACACCGCCCGGCTCAAACCACAAACGATATTGCAAAAAGCCAATTGCGCCCAGCAATAATAAAACGGTGATTTGAAAGCGTACGCTTGCCATTAGCCAGATACCTTCGTGGTTTCAGACAATAAGTGTGCAAAAACCTGTTTTCCTGGATAGTGTGCCTGCCGTCCGAGCTTCGCTTCAATGCGCAGCAACTGGTTGTATTTGGCAACACGATCCGTGCGACAAAGTGAACCGGTTTTGATTTGACCGGCATTGGTTGCCACCGCAATATCCGCAATCGTCGTATCTTCGGTTTCACCCGAACGATGCGAAATAATAGTGTTGTAGTGTGCCGATTTCGCAAGCGCAATCGCTGCTAGCGTTTCGGTTAATGTACCAATTTGGTTAGGCTTAATTAAAATGGCATTCGCAATTTTCTCATCAATACCGCGCTGTAATAATTGAGTGTTTGTCACAAACAAATCATCGCCCACGAGTTGCACGCGTTTTCCTAACGCATCCGTTAAAACACGATAACCTGCCCAATCATCTTCAGCCATCGCATCTTCAATACTAATGATCGGAAAATCATTTACTAGTTTTGTTAAGTAAGCAACAAATTGCTCGGCACTCAATCGTTGATTTTCACTGCTTAAATGATATTGACCATCGCGATAAAATTCATTACTCGCAATATCTAGCCCTAATGCAATATCGTCTTTTGGTCGATAACCCGCTTTGGTAATCGCCTCTAAAATAAATTCTAATGCCGTGGCTTGGTTTGGCAAATCCGGTGCAAAGCCGCCTTCATCACCCACGTTGGTGTTATAGCCTTTGGCTTTTAGCAATTGTTTGAGATGATGGAACACTTCGCAACCCGCACGGAGCGCATCGGTAAATGTGGGCGCACCAACGGGAATAATCATGAATTCTTGAAAATCGATGTTATTGTCCGCATGTGCACCACCATTAATAATATTCATCATGGGTACCGGCAAAACATGCGCTTTACTACCGCCTAGGTATTCATATAAAGGTTGTTTGGCAGATTCAGCGGCCGCTTTGGCTGCCGCGAGTGAAACCGCTAAGGTGGCGTTGGCACCTAATTTACCTTTGTTCGTTGTGCCATCTAAGGCCAGTAATGTTGCATCAATTTCCGCCTGACGTGTGACATCAAAGCCGTGCAAGGCTTTTGCTAAATCAGTCTCAATGGTGGCAACCACCTGGCGCACCCCTTTGCCTAAATAACGCTTGGGGTCTTGGTCACGTCGCTCTATTGCTTCACGCGAACCGGTTGAAGCACCCGATGGAACGGCAGCGCGCCCCATCACACCCGAATCTAAAATGACATCCGCTTCCACGGTGGGATTACCACGGGAATCTAAAATTTCACGGGCGATAATGCTGCTAATTTGTGCCATGTGCATACTCCCTTAAATCTGCAAAACTGCTTTCACAAATGGAATGGTCAAGCGACGCTGCTCAGCAAGGGAGGCTTTATCTAATGCATCTAAAGCGGCAAACAAAGTTCCCATGTGGCGCGGACAATGCGTAAGGATATAACGGGCGACCTCATCCGCCAAGGTAATTCCGCGTCCCTCGGCCCGTAATTTTAATGCTTGAATTTTTTCATCGTCCGTCAAAGGATGCACTTGATACAGCACCCCAAATGTCAAACGCGAGACTAAATCCGGCAAACCTAAACGTAAATTTTTTGGAATATCATTTGCCGCGACGACCAATCGAGCGCCGCGCTCTTGAATGCGATTATATAAATGAAAAACGGCTTCTTCCCACTGCGGCTTACCGGCAATCACTTGCAAATCATCGAGGCAAACTACAGACATCATTTCAAATCCCTGCAAAATTTCAGGATTCAATTGCACCCAATCCGCGAGAGGTAAATAAGCGGCGGATTGGCCTGCGTGATGCGCGGCATGACACGTTGCTTGCAATAAATGACTTGTGCCTAATGCGCCCGCATGACAGAGGTAAATGAAAGCAGGCGTTGTCTCTACCGCTACCTTTTTTAACGCAGCGAGAATTTCTTGATTACTACCCGTCAAGAAATTGGCAAACGTGAGTTCTTCTTTGAGACTTAATCCTAAAGCTAATTGTTGCGTTTGCATAAACGAAACCTTAACGAGCGACTTTAATGATGCGCAGTTTTTTTTCTGAGTCGAGATCATCATCACGTTCATTGTGACGAGTGGCTTGTTGCAAAAGCCGATTCACATCAGGACCATCAAAGCGAATATAAAGCGGGTATTGATAAGCATTCGTACTGGGCGTGCCATAATAAATTTCTTGGACGTAATATTCCGCTCGCGCTAGCCCCTTTTTAACAGTCCGGTTTTTAGCAATGTTTTCATTGCCCGTTAAACGCACTAACACTTGCAGCAAACCTTGGCGCACCGCTTCTTCTTGATCAAAAGCACTTTGAGTTGCAACAGGAACCATGACTTGATATTGCTCAGCGGCAGTTTGCGCTCGGACTTGCGTTGCGAGAAGATAAACCATTACCCAAAATCCCAGGGTATACCGCCATTTCGCCATGCCGCTCTCCAGTTATTTTGACAAACGCTAATTATACCACTCACTACCAGCATTGCGAAGGTTGTCATGAAAGTCATCGGGCCTCCCGATTTCACGAGGGGGTTAGAGATGCCTCGTCACAATAACAGCGTGCCGCCACTTTTGCATATTGACGCCTCAAATAGACCGGTGTATTAAAGACTATGGACTTTTTAAGGAACCTTCATGGAGCGAATTCGTTACACCCTGCAAAGCGCAACGCTTTTCTCTTTTATTTGCTTAAGCCTTTTCACCAACCTGCTATTTTTTACGTTGCTGGGTGATCGCCCCTTACTCACGCCCGATGAAGGTCGTTATGCAGAAATCATTCGCGAAATGGTGGTGCGTGGCGATTATGTGACACCTTATTTAAATGGCATTGAGTATTTTGAAAAACCGACATTGTTTTATTGGCTAGGTAGCCTTTTCGTCCACCTGTTTGGGTTGAAAGTAATTGTACTGCGCGCGGTTAACGCAGCCTTAGCTGTCTTAGGTTGTTTATTAACCTATCTGACGCTAGTGCACTTAACGGATCGCAAAACGGCCCTTTACGCTGCCGTGATTTTGGCCACGTGCCCGCTTTATTTTGCCATGGCACACATGATTAGCTTAGATTTGCCGTTAACGGTGGGATTAATGGCATGCTTTTATAGCATCTTACTCGCTGACACCGCAAAAACGCCCGCCAACCGCCAGCGTTATTTTTTACTCGCTGCGAGTAGCGCCGCCTTTGCCGTCATGACAAAAGGCTTGGTTGGAATTTTATTTCCGAGTTTGATCGTATTAACGTGGCTGACTGTCCATGGCGAGCTTAAGCGCCTTAAAGACTACGCGATATTGCCTGCCATACTCTTATTCTTTGCCCTCACTTTACCCTGGCACATCCTCGCCGCCCTACGCCATCCAGAATTTTTCCATTTTTATTTTATTGAACAACATTTTTTGCGCTATACCCAAATGGGCATTGGTCATTATCAACCGAATTGGTTCTTCATCCCTTATGCGTTAATTGGCATTTTTCCTTGGGTCTTCTTTTTACCGCAGGCACTTTATACCAGCATCATGCGCCTCTACCACCAAGCCCCTTCTGCCAAGCTGGATAGTTTCTGCTTAATTAGCATCGCCATTATTTTCAGTTTTTATTCTTTTTCGCACTCAAAATTGATTTCTTATATTTTGCCCATAGTCCCCATGCTTGCCATTTTATTGGCGCGCTATTTGCGTCATATTTCTCTCGACGTTTTACGACCGGCTTGCCTAGTCATCACGTTAGTGAGCATTAGCCTCGGTATTTATTCTCAGCGTCTTAGCGCCACAGCCGCCGTGGTTGACCCCCAACAAATGGCACAATATTTAGGTTTTGCGACTTTAGTGCTCGGCGCTGGCAGCCTCATTGCACCCGGCTGGCCCAAACAAGCCGTTTACATTTTAAGCACATGCAGTGGGGTCTTTTTAATCAGCGCGCTCGCTGCCGTTCCTGCCATCGATAAAAGCAATGTGGCCGCCTTGGCAGATAAAATAAAACCCATTTTAAATAAAAATGATGTTGTTATTACTTATAACCAGTATTACCAAGATTTACCCTTTTACCTCGAGCGCCCCGTGAGCGTATTAAACTGGCGCAACGAGCTATCTTTTGGCATGAAACACACCAATGCCCAAGCGTGGATGATCAATGATGCAGGCTTTTGGAAGCATTACTATCGCGACCGCACCTTTGTTGTATTAGACCGCCGTGAGTATGAAAATATTCAAAAAAACCACCCTAAAGAAAAATTCTATTTGGTCGCGAAAACCATGAATAACGTATTGATTTGCAATCAAAAAGTTTGATAAGATAATTGACCATTACCCTGCCAAAAAGGATAGCGCTTCTTGTGCTCCCTAACCCATTGAGATATATTGGAAGAAAGGTACGTAATGGAGGCAGCACTGCTGAAAGGACATGCTGATAAAATCACAGCTCATCGGCGAACTCAGCAAGCATTTTCCTCATCTCCCCGAGAAAGATATTGCGCTCAGTGTTAACCATATACTTGAGCATCTGAGTTCCACATTAAGCCAAGGCGGTCGAATTGAAATTCGCGGCTTTGGAAGCTTTAATCTTCATTTTCGCCCACCACGCCGGGCTCACAACCCGAAAACGGGTGAAAAACTAGTCACCGCTCCTAAGTATGCCGTGCATTTCAAGCCCGGTAAAGAGATGCGGGAAAAGGTGAATAACAGCAAACATATTCCTATCGAAATCGTCTCGCAATCTGAGTTTGAAGACGAATCCGATTGATTGGTTTTGCTTTGACCGACGGAAGGCGCTCCAGGTGTGAAAACATCTGGAGCGCTCTTCTATCTAATTGCGAACAAGACGCCGAAGCATAATTGTCTGATAGCCCCGCACAGCTTCCCTCAATAAGCCATTATTTAATGCCGCTTTATCGCGCGGGCTAAGCTCCTTACTGGGATTATCAATTTTCTCGAGCAGATTTTTAGCTGCCGCTTCCTTGGTTCCTTTATCAAACCCCTTAAAAAATAAAAACCGCCGCAAATGAGGAATATTGCCACGCTCCTCACCCGCCCGGTAACGCAGATAAAGCTCGAGATTGCGACGCAATTCTTCTACATCAGCAGGCGGAGCAAAGTGAGGACGCGGCACAAAGTCGATCTCAGGCTGTCGGAATTCATCAACAATGTAAAAATCCCCCATTTTCTCGGCTTGATCATTGGGGGAGATGGGCTGAGCTTCAAAGATAGCGAAATCTTGTGGTCTTAATTCAAAGTTCCAACAGTTTTTGAGCTTATTATTATCAGGCGACCATTGAGGCTCGCGGCGCAAGTCATATGCGCTATAAACCATGGCGAAGGCACTATAAGAATTTTCTACTGATTGCACTAATTCAAAAGCAAAAGAAGCAGCATAACCAAACTCCTGGAAAACCCAGGTATAGTCACGCTGAAAAGTCACACCACTTAATGATTCTGAATCAAAGTGCATCAATAAACCGCGCACATCGACAAAATGAATACAATTTGCAGGATGAGCCTCACGACTTTTCATGAATTTTCCTATTATTATGCAATGGGTAGCGTGACACCACGCTGACCTTGATATTTACCGCCACGATCTTTATAAGACGTTTGACACGCTTCATCTGATTCTAAAAATAATAATTGCGCCACCCCTTCATTCGCGTAAATTTTCGCGGGCAATGGCGTGGTATTAGAAAACTCAAGCGTAATATGCCCTTCCCATTCCGGTTCCAAGGGCGTGACATTCACAATAATGCCGCAGCGCGCGTAAGTTGATTTGCCCAAACAAATCACGAGAACATTGCGTGGAATTTTGAAATATTCAACGCTACGCGCTAATGCAAATGAATTGGGTGGAATAATGCAAACATCAGCGTTCACATCGACAAAACTATTGGGAGCAAATTCTTTTGGATCCACAATCGCTGAATTAATATTAGTAAAAATTTTAAATTCATTAGAACAACGAATATCGTAACCGTAACTGGAAGTACCATACGAAATAATTTTTTGGCCGTTAACATAGCGCATTTGTTCGGCTTGAAAAGGACTAATCATGCCCTGCGCTAGTGCCATGCGACGAATCCAATTGTCTGACTTAATGCTCATTTTAACTCCTTACTATTCAACAACGACTTGCGGAAATTTTCCGCGATAATTTTTAACTTGCGCCGCAAGCTGCGCGGTGATCCGTAACGCCGCTTCTTGTAAAATAGGATGTATAGGTGCCGTTAATGGATCGGTTTGCAAATCAGCTGCCAGGGGTAATGCACCCAGTAATGGAATATTGAGCTCCCGCTCTAATGCAGCACCTGCGCCCTCGCCAAATAAAGCATCCGCATGATGACAGTGCGTGCAAGTGTGCGTACTCATATTTTCAATAACACCCAATAATGGAATTTGCAATTGCGTAAATAATTCTGCTGCGCGCTTCACATCAGCAAGCGCTAAGGGATGGGGTGTCGTTACGACCAATGCACCACTCACGGGCATTTTTTGGCAAAGTGTTAATTGCACATCACCCGTGCCTGGCGGCATATCGACGATCAAATAATCCAGCCCCTGCCACTTTGTATCAAACAGTAATTGCTCGAGCGCCTTACCCAACATGGGGCCACGCCAAGCGAGTGCCGCTTTGTTAGCAACCAAATACCCCATGGACATTGTTTGTAAACCAGACACTTCAAGTGGATGAATATTACGATCTTGAATATGGGGCTTCTGATCACCCGTTTTTAATAAAGTCGGCAAACTGGGGCCATAAATATCAGCATCCAGCAAGCCAACCTTAGCACCCAACGACTGCAAACTGCGCGCTAGAGAGAGGGCGACGGTGGATTTACCCACTCCACCCTTTCCGGAAGCCACGGCAATAATGTTCTTAACTTGAGGCAATGGGGTCGCATCCGGACGCCCGGTATGTGTTCCAATGTTCATTTTTAACTGTAGGTGAGTCGGGACATTGAGCGAAAATTGCGCGATTGCGGCGGCCACTAAACGATTAAACTCATGCTGAATGGTGGTAAATGGGTAACCTACCTCCAGCACAATATCCAAGGATTCAGCGCTTAAATTGATATTTTTTATCATTTTTAGCTCGCCCCAAGTCCTCCCCATATAGGGATCATCAATAGCGGCAAGACTCGTTTCTATGTCTTTGGCGAATGCCATAGTTCTCTACTCGAAGATGAATTTGCTATACTTTAGCACTTTTTGCATTCCAAACAACCCGAGCTCGCTTAAAGGAAGTAATGATGACAGCAACCATGCGCAAAATATTAGCGACCAATGCTCTACCCTATGCCAATGGAACCCCACACTTAGGCCATTTGGTCGGCGCCATCCAAGGCGATATCTGGGTACGCCTGCAAAAAATGTTTGGGCATGAATGCCGCTTTGTTTGTGGCAGCGACAGCCATGGCACACCGATTATGATTCAAGCACAAAAACAAGGCATCACGCCTGAAGCCTTGATTGCCGATATTTCCCGCGACCAAGCGCAAGATTTCAAAGACTTTTTAGTTGAATTTGACAATTTTCACACAACGCACTCTAAAGAAAACCAAGCACTCGTTGAAACCATTTTTAAACGCCATGAAGAAGCCGGCAACATAAGCAAACGCACTATCGAGCAATTTTATGATCCCGTTAAAAATATGTTTTTGCCCGATCGCTTCATTAAAGGAGAATGCCCACGCTGTCACAGCAAAGATCAATACGGTGATAATTGTGAAGTGTGCGGCGCCACCTATTCACCAACGGATTTAATTAATCCGTTTTCAACCTTAAGCGGCGCAAAACCGATCATTAAAGCCTCGGAACATTATTTCTTTAAACTACAAGCTTTCGAAACGTTTTTAAAAGAATGGACGAGACACGGCCACTTGCAAGAACAAGTCACGCGCAAGCTAGATGAATGGTTTAACGATGGTTTACGCGAATGGGATATCTCACGCGATGCGCCCTATTTTGGCTTTAAAATTCCCGGAGAAGATGCCAAATATTTTTATGTTTGGTTAGATGCGCCAATTGGTTATATGGCGAGCTTTAAAAATTTATGTGAAAAAACGCCGGGATTATCCTTCGAAGAATATTGGGAATCCGATAAAACCGAGCTTTATCATTTCATTGGAAAAGATATTATTTATTTTCATGCGTTATTTTGGCCCGCATTACTGCAAGGCGCCGCCTTTCGCACGCCAACGCAAATTATTGTGAATGGCTTTTTAACCATTAACGGGCAAAAAATGTCAAAATCGCGCGGCACCTTTGTCAAAGCGCGAACTTATTTAAATCACTTACCTGCGGAATATGCACGTTACTATTTTGCCGGTAAATTAAGTAATCGCATTGAAGATTTAGATTTGCAGTTTGACGATTTTACCAATCGCGTCAATGCGGATTTGGTTGGTAAATATGTCAATATTGCTAGTCGCTGCGCGGGCTTTATCAATAAACAATTTAATGGTGAGCTAACGAGTACGTTAAGCGAACCTGAATTAATTGCAAGCTTTGCCAATGCCGGCGATGAAATTGGCAAACTCATGGACCAAACCGAATACGCACAAGCGATCCGCGACATCATGAGTTTAGCCGACCGCGCGAATCAATACATTGATGAGAAAAAACCTTGGGCATTGAATAAAGATCCAAGCAAACAAGCAGAAGTACAAGCGGTGTGCTCAACGGGTTTAAATTTATTCCGTATTTTAACGATTTATTTAAAACCCATTTTACCCGCGACCGCTCTACGCGTAGAAGCGTTTTTAAATATTGCTCCACTGACTTGGCAAGATAAAAACAAACCATTACTCGCGCATAAAATTGGCGAATTTACCCCTTTATTACAACGCATTGATCCTAAACAAATTGAGGCACTTACCATGGAAACACAGGCAGAAATCGCTAAAAACACTCTCCCCGCCGCCGCTCCCGCACCTGTGGCTGAAAAACCCGCAAAAGAAACGATTAGCATTGATGATTTTAGCAAAATCGATTTGCGGGTCGCAAAAATTTTAGTCGCAGAACACGTTGCGGGTTCAGATAAATTATTGCGTTTAGAAGTGGATTTAGGCGATGAAAAACGTCAAGTGTTTGCTGGCATTAAATCCGCCTATCAACCAGAACAATTAGTCGGCAAACACGTTGTGGTCGTTGCCAATTTAGCGCCTAGACAAATGCGCTTTGGCACATCAGAAGGCATGGTTTTAGCAGCTGGCAACGGTAAGGAATTATTTGTCATCAGCCCTGATACGGGCGCAAGCGCCGGCATGAGCGTTAAATAAACCATGCGAAACGTGCACCCGGAAGACATCGATGCGCTCTTGCCGCAAACGCAATGTGGTTTATGCGGGTACGGTGGCTGCATGCCTTATGCTAAAGCCTTAGCAACGGAAATGGCGCCAATTAATCTTTGCCCGCCGGGTGGCGTGCCTACTTTGCAAAAATTAGGTGAATTGTTAAATGAAAACGCTCAACCGTTTGAAGCGGAGATGGCGGAAAAAGCCAAACCCGCGGCCACGGTTAACATTCGCGAAGCAGAATGCATTGGTTGCGTTAAATGCATTAAAGCTTGTCCCGTGGATGCCATTATCGGCAGCGCAAAGCAAATGCATGTTGTTTTAAAGGATAGTTGTACGGGCTGTGAACTTTGCATTCCCGCCTGCCCAGTTGACTGCATTGATATTGTAGCAGAAGAAGTTCAACCGACGTTGGATGCGATAAACTTAAAAGCCAGCTTATCGAGACAGCGCTATCAACGTCGTAATGAACGCTTGCATCCTGCGCTTGTTGCAGCAGCACCCGCTCCAAAAGAAGATGCTGCCGCAAAACGCAAAGCCTATTTGGAAGCCGCCTTGTTACGTGCTCGAGCCAAACGTAGCTGACCGTTTGGAACGGGTTTCATAATGATGCGCTTTCGCTTGACCTGACACGGATTTAAATAAAGTGGGTTCCGCTTTTTTCTCTTTCTCTTGCATTGCAGCTAATTCAACTTTCTGATTATTTTCGAGAATGATTTTTTGCAATAAGGCTTGAACCAACACCATATCTTCTTCTGAAAAACCTTGGCTATCCTTTCTCACAATGCTCAAAAAAGGAAAATCATTACCAGGCCCAATACTGGTAAACATCACGGGATTATAGGTTGATCCTTCGAAGCCCCGTTTAAAAATAGGCAATAAGTTGTTTTGCATCGCATGAGTCAACGCCGTCCCTGCATCGTCATGACAGCTCGCTATATCTCGTCCATTTTGATCTTCTATTTGCGTAGGCGTTCCATATAATACGCAACAGAGAACGGATTTAGGCGTTTCAACCTTTTCACCCGCTATAAAATCACAACTCACTTGCGAATGATCTGCAAACACATTTCCATCTAAAAAAATCCTTCTCATCACTATCTCCTTGAGTAAATACTCATTCACTTTACTCAGAAAAGTTGAGCAAAGCTAGCGCTTAAATTCGGTTTGCGACAACGTTGCTGCTCATCTCTCGGAATAAAAAGGCGATATTCGAAAGATCAAAATAACCATGACGCTCTTTAATGTTCGCTATCTTCCTGATTAATTAATCAAATTCATTTCAGCACAAAAAACCTGAAAATCTAGCCTTCTTAAAATACTTAACGCAAGCTTAGCGTTTGAATAATTTAATTTTTTGTTAATGCAAAGGTTCTATAGTAAGCACCCTAAACCAACAAATGATGAGACGGGGAGGTGCACTATGACATTGCGTAACAGTTACGACGCTGACAAATTGTTATGTGCGCGCTCTGCTGTCGATTGCGCTAAGAAAATTAAATCTCATCAAGATGAAGCTTTCATTGCTAAGCAACACGAAACGATTCACAACGTCATCAACAAGGCGGGTACAACATTTGATGATCTTTGGTATATTGGCAAAGCCCTTGGCGTCTTTGTCAAAGGCATTGATCCATTCATCCAAGCGATTCCCTGGCTAGCAGGGTTCGCTACCATTTTATCAAGCTTATTTCGCTTAGGCTCAACTTTTCTCGGCAAGAAAAATACTGAGTCCCGCGTCCTCACGGTATCGGCCAGTGTTGCTGCAATTGGGTTAGGCATTGCCTTTTTAGTGGTACCCGTTTTTACAGCGGCATTCATCATCGCCACCAACATCATTGATTTTTTTATGTCTTCTTGGGAGTTTCTGCACACCACGATAGATTACCGTAAAGAACACAAACAACAACGTGATAAGGTTCACGCTTTAGAAAAAGAATTAATTAATGCATTAGACGATCCGATTAAATTTGCGCTATTTAAAAAATATCGCACTGATCGGCGCGCGAACGCAGCAAATGCAGCAGAATATGATTCGATTCGCGACATTATCACGTTGGACAAGAACTTAACCAAAGCAGGAAATGAGGTTCGCAAGACCAATGGTGAATATGCCAATGCCGTGCAAACTTATATTGTGGGCACGATATCGCGTGTTGCGGCCATCCTATTCTTTTTCTTCCCTCCCGTGGGTGCGGCTTTATTATTAGCAACCGGCATTTATGGGGTTTTGGATCGCTTTAATTTAAATCCATTCAAGTGGGTGGCTAAAAAAGTGCTGGGTGAAAATAACCCGTTTGCAGAACGCAAACATCACTTCTCAGTTGAAAAGTTAGAACGCGTCAAGCCACGCGTTGCGATTGCGCTTAAATTGCAGGAACAATTAAAACCGGCGGCCGCAATTGAACTACAAGAAAAATGCCTTCCCGCCCCCGTGACAAAAGCGGGCTTCTTTTCAAAGCGTAAAGCGATGAATGAAGAACCACATCAACGCTTAAGCATGGCTTTGTCCGCTTAACGTTGCACTTAACGAGACGATGGGCTCTTTTGCGCGCCGACTGAGGTCCAGGTAGGGTCATTCCAAGAGCCTGTCACGGCATATTGATAATTTGCCATTTTTGCAACACCATTATTCAACAACGAACTCACTGCTAATGCACCCACGCCAACTAATGGATTACCGGTAATTATGGTTGCCGCAATGGGTAAGCTTGAGGTGACATACGGCGTAATGGCTAACACTAAATTTAAATCTTTATTTTTTAAACCAATGCGGCCCGAAATATTTAGCTTCGCCACCGGTCCATCAAAATATAAATTTGTGGTGCGCATGCTGCCATCATTAATGTTAAAGTCACCCTGCATTTTATCAAAGCTGTAACCTTTCTGAAAAATATCACTGAAATCGAGTGATAAACGACGCGGCAGTGATTGCAAGCTAAAAATACTCAGTAATTGCCCCAAACCCATTTTCGCGCTGCCAGGGCCCACCTCAACAATGCGGCCCTTGCCTAGTTGAATGCGCGCAGTGCCATCTAAACTGGCTAAAGCAGGACTAAAGGGTGAACCTTGCCAACGCAAATTAAATTGTAAATCCCCGCGGCTCGCAACAAAATTGCGGGCATCAACACCCATATCCGTTAAGAATGCACTCACATTGTTTGAAGTTGCGTCGCCACTAATACGACTTACATTACTATTACTCCAATCACCGCGCCCCGTCAGTAAAGCATTGTTAGAACTCATTCTTAAGTTATTAAGGGTTAAACCATTGCTGGTTGGCTGGGTACGGAAACTGAATTGGCCTAACCGCATGTTATTAAATTGCAGTTGATCAGCACTAAAAATTAAGGGTGGCAATTCGCTAGGCCTGACATTAACTTCCTTGTTTGAAGCATTACTCGTTAATGTGATGCGTTTAAAACGACACGTCACAGCACCTTGTTTAGAATAAGGTTGCGGCACTGACAACTGCCCTTCAATCTCCGTGCTATTTAACACAATATCCCATGCACTATTTGTTACACCCATGCGCAATGCTAAATTAGCAAGTGTTACACTGCCTACGGTAAAGCGTTTTGCATTCACCCATACTTGTTTTAAACTTAATTTATTATTAAGCGAATTTTTATCATCATGCCAATACGGTTTAATATCATTCCAAGATAAATCATCAAAGTTACCCTTAATGTATAAACCAGGATTATTGGGCACATCAGCCGTACCACCACCGATTGCCACTTCTGCCGCAGTGACGTTATTCTTTTCCCGTTCGCGCTCGACTTTCATGCCGACACTTAAATTCTTTCCATAATTTACTTTTGCCAGCAACGGCCCCACTTCCGGAACCGTGATGCTAAGTGTTGTGGCCTGCGCACTAGCGGCCGATTTTGCTAAAATTTTTGGTTTAAGGATTTGAATCCCCACTAAATCTGAGCCCAATTGCAATTGCTTCGGCGCATTAACCGCCAACAACAAAGTGCCAGCCACATTGGTTTTACCACTCACACCACTCACTTCTAACGCTTGCCATTTCTTAATCGCTTCAAAAGCAACCGCCGTGTTGAATTGGGCGCGCAAGGTGCGATGCGGGCCACTACCTGGCAGCGTATCTAAATTTAAGGTGAATGGTTCATTAAACAAAGTCGCCTGAATCCCCTTCGCACTCGTTGTATCTTCGGTAAAAGCAACATTACCATTAATGCTACTTAAACTAAGCTTCACTGGCACAACAGAAAGCTCACCTTCTTGAATCGCCAAATTACCTTGCACGGTCAAATCATCCGGTTTCGCGAGCGGGATGACTAAATGCAGGTTTAATTCGGATGCGCCAGACAAACTTAAATTCGCGAACAATTTTCCTAAGGTTTTTTGTAAGGGGCTTGCGTGCACAAATGTCAATGCGGTTGCCAGATCCGTTTTAATTTGCGGCGCTTGCACGGTGAGAATTTGTGGTTCAGCATCGCCTAAATAAGGAATTTGCGCATCAATGGCACCAATTACGATATCGCTTAAATTCGCTTGCTGAATTTTAATTATCATTTTGCGACCAATAAAACTTAACTGGCCTTGTAAGTGTTTTAAGGGCAGCCAATCCGGTGCAAAATGCAAATCAATGTTGTTAATACGCCCCGTCACGGCAAACTCTCCCCTCCCATTTTCAAAGGGAAAATCTGCACTGCTGCCTTTAATCACTGCATGACCGTCTCGAATACTGCCATTTAAAAATGCCCCACTTAACCATTCTGTCAAATCAGGGCTAAAGACTTTGGTGGGTAAATACGGTTGAATGTGCTTCACATCTGCCAAATTAAAATCGCTGGTTAAATTAAATAGCGCACCACCTTCTTTCGGTAGACTAAGCGCGCCGTCTAATGTTGCGGCAATCTCCTTGTTGACCCATTTTAAATGATCAAACTGCACGTTCCATTGCTCTTTAAGATCTTTTTGCCATCGCACGCTGCCAACAACCTGATCCAGTGGTAACTCATTAACAAACAACTTACTCACTTTTAACCGCGCATGATCACTCGCAAAATTAATTTGGCCTTGATCAAGCAACCAACTCATGTCGCCGGTCAACCCACTGACGCCTGGTAAATTCCCCCATTCTTGCCAAGTTAATTCACTAAACTGTGTGCGAAACCCTAAGAATTTTGCATCACCCCAGCGTCCATTCATTAACAAACGTAAATTCGTTAAGTGCCCCTTCGCCTGCAAAGCTTGCAATTGCTGATAATGTTCAGAATCAATGTGGTCTTTAATCAGCAGTAACCAATCTTGCATTTCAGTGATATCTAAAGCAGACAAACCCACTTCACCATGCACAAAGAGCGTTGGTAAATTCTTCACATCACCTTGCCAACGCAATGCTAATCCCAGGCCGACTGGTTTTTGTGTGTAAAGCACAGCACTGCCATACACGGTGTGCTCGTTTTCACTGTTACGAATGTCTAACGTTTTTAACCATGCTGCGTGCGACAAACCCGCGCGATTTAAGAAATTAAGGCGAATTTTTTGTACCTGAATCCGCGGTTGCAAACCTAATAATGCCACACCATCTTGCCAACTGAGTGGCGTTGCACTGGGTTGAAACAAGGCTAAATCCGCTAATTCCGCTGGTAAATAGCGACCATCCGCTTGTTCGGTTAAATTTAAAGTTGTACCGGAAAAAAAATAACCGCTCGGCACAAAATGGCGTTGCCATAAGCTTTTCCAAATCGCAACACTTACGCCTACTTGTTTAATTTGTAATAGAGGTGCGGTGGGTTTTGCTTGAATGCGAACATCGTAGAATTGAATTTGTGGATGATAACCCGACCAACCCGCTGCCACTTCTTTAATGGTAACCGGCGCACCAATTAAGTTACTCACTATGCCTTCAAAAGTCGCGCGGCGCTGATTTAAAATGGGCGAAATCCAATTTAAAATACTGGCCACCACCGCACACACAATAATGAGGGTTGCGAATAAATAAAATAAGCGTCGAGTTAAGCTTCCTACTTCCACGCCAACTTCCTTTTAACGGTTACGCCACATTAAACCAGCGAGAACAATCGCGCATGACGACAAAGAACCAAGGCCAGAGCACTAAGGTGGTTACCGAAGAGAGCCAGTACAATTGACTTGCTGGCAATTGACCAATGAAACCTTGAACACAATACAAAATGAGTTGATACAACAACACAAACAGGAAAACACAAAAACCTTGCTGCAACAAGGGAAACATACGCAGCCGAATGTGCATACGGTTCACAAAATAAATTACAATGGTAAACGCTAAAGCGTGTTCCCCTAATAATGTGCCATACAGCAAATCCAGCAATAAACCGACTACCCAAGCCACACCCACACCAACACGGTTAGGTGTCATGATAGCCCAATACATTAAAACCATTAGTACCCAAGCAGGACGCAACCAAGCCGTCCACTCCGGCATGGGTAATAAAGCTAAAAGGATCGCTATGAGTAGCGTTAAAAAAATCGCAGTCCAACTAGACATTGCTGGCATACCAAATTAATAAGACTTGGCGACTACTTTCTAAGTGAGCGCTGGGGTCTAAGATGATAGTAGAAAATTGTTTGGCTGGATCTTGAGTAACACTCACGACTTTTCCAACGGGATAACCCTCAGGGAAACGCCCCCCTAAACCAGAGGTGATAAAAAGATCACCGATTTTCACATCCGCGGTTTTTGGAACAAAATTTAAATTGAGTTTCCCGGTATAGCTGTCACCTAAAGCAACGGCACGTAATCCACTACGGGTATTTTGTACCGCCACCCCACTGTGTGGATCATTCACCAGCAATACCCGCGAAGTAAGGGCGCCAACTTGAATAATCTGTCCCATCACGCCATTCGCATCCAACACCGGCTGGCCGGTATAAACGCCATCACCCGACCCTTTATTAATCGTCACCTGATTAACAAACGGTTCGGAATCCACTGCCATAATTTCTGCAATGAGGGTTTTACCTTTTACTTGTCGGGATGATTGTAACAACGATTTTAAATAAGCGTTTTCCCGCTCCAGTGCCACAAAGCGTTGTAATTGCGATTGCAATAATAAGCGCTCGGATTTTAAGCCTAAATTTTCTTTGACTAAATCATCGTGAGTGCTAAAGGTAATTTTAATATTTTCAAAGAGTTGCGCAGGAAAGTTGACAAGATACTGTAATGGCGCCACGGGCAAACTCATTGCCTCACGCACGGCGGCAAAGTTGCTTACCCGCTTATCCATAACCATTAACGCAATGGCTAAAAAGATCAGCAGCACGGCTTTGAAGCCGGACTGCGAATCTCGCGTAAAGAGTGATCTAATAGCTCACCTCGAACTATTCCTTAAGTAAAAAATCTACTCCGGAGTTTTGGATCATTTCTAATGCCCTACCACCACCGCGAGCAACGCAAGTGAGGGGTTCATCAGCAATGAGCACTGGCAATCCGGTTTCTTCCCTGAATAAACGATCAATGTTGCGCAAACAAGCGCCACCACCGGTGACAACCATACCACGCTCGGCAATATCAGCGGCCAATTCCGGTGGCGCTTGCTCTAAAGCGGCACGAATGGCACTTAAAATACCGGATAATGGTTCTTGTAAGGCTTCTAAAACTTCATTACTGGTCACAGTGAAAGAACGAGGAATACCTTCAGCAAGGTTACGTCCACGCACTTCCATTTGTAACATTTGATTGACTGGGTAAGCAGAACCAATTTCTTGCTTAATTCGCTCAGCCGTTGCTTCACCAATTAAAATACCGTAATTACGACGAACATAGCTAACAATGGCTTCATCGAAGCGATCACCACCAATGCGCACTGAGGCAGAATAAACGATACCGTTTAAGGAGATAATGGCAACTTCAGTGGTACCACCGCCAATATCAACGACCATCGAACCACGGGGTTCTTCAACCGGCATGCCCGCACCCATTGCAGCGGCCATGGGTTCTTCTAATAAAAATACTTCACGCGCACCGGCGCTAATGGCTGATTCTTTAATTGCACGACGCTCTACCTGTGTAGAGCCACAAGGAACCGAGACCAGTACCCGGGGGCTCGGGCGTAAAAAGCGATTTTCATGCACTTTATGGATAAAGTGCTGTAACATTTTTTCGGTGACGCCAAAGTCCGCAATGACACCATCTTTCATGGGGCGAATTGCGCTAATATTGCCCGGTGTCCGGCCTAACATCAGTTTTGCTTCACTGCCAACAGCAACCACGTGCTTATGACCCCCGGTTTCTGTACCTTGGCGAATGGCAACAACAGAAGGTTCATTTAAAATAATGCCTTTGCCGCGCACGTAAATAAGAGTATTGGCGGTACCTAAATCGATGGATAGGTCATTTGAAAACATGCCGCGTAATAGCTTGAACATGGCCCACATATTCCTTATAAGCATTAAGTCTCAACGCATTCTAATCAAATTCATTACCAGACGCCAATTGAATCGATTATAATGCACACCACTTTTTTAAAAACTAGCTAACAGACAGGATTTTTATGTCCCTGACCGCAGATGATGTGAAAAAAATTGCCCACCTCGCCCGCTTGAATCTGGATGAGAATACTATTGACACCCGCCTCACTCAACTTTCTAGCATTTTGGCTTTTGTTGATCAAATGAGCAAGACCAATACCGATGGAATTGAGCCTTTAGCTCACCCACTCGATATATCGCAGCGCTTACGCGAAGATGCCACCACCGAACCTAACAGCCGTGATCTTTTCTTGCGCATCGCACCGCAAGCAGAAGCCGGGTTATATCTCGTTCCTAAAGTAATCGAAGAGGCATAAATGACTATTCATCATAAAACCCTTGCCGAATTAGCCACCGATTTAGCAGAAAAACGCATTTCAAGCGTTGAATTGACCACGCATTATTTAAAACGCATCAAAGAACTCGATGGGCAAATTAACGCTTTCATTACTGTCTGCGAAGAAAGCGCCTTAAATAGCGCCAAAGCGGCAGATGCTTTGCGCGCTGCTGGCAAAGCAACGCGTTTAACGGGCATGCCGATTGCGCAAAAAGATATTTTCTGTACCGCTGGCATTAAAACCAGTTGCGGCTCAAAAATGTTAGATACCTTTGTTGCTCCCTACGATGCAACCGTCATTACCCGTTTTAAAGACGCCGGTACAATCATGCTTGGCAAAACCAACATGGACGAATTTGCCATGGGCTCATCCAATGAAACGAGCTTTTATGGCCCCGTCAAAAATCCTTGGGATTTAGAGCGCGTACCAGGCGGTTCTTCCGGTGGATCGTCTGCTGCGGTTGCCGCTGGTTTTGCTCCCGCTGCGACTGGCACCGATACCGGTGGCTCCATTCGCCAGCCTGCCGCCCTCTGTAATTTAACGGGATTAAAACCCACTTACGGCCGCGTTTCCCGCTATGGCATGATCGCCTTTGCATCCAGCTTAGATCAAGGTGGACCTTTTGCGAAAAGCGCGGAAGACGTCGCCTTATTGATGAATGTGATGGCTGGCTTTGATGAAAAAGACTCAACCAGTGTCAATCAATCCGTTCCTGATTACACCGCCACACTCAATCAACCCATCAAAGGATTACGCATTGGCCTCCCCAAAGAATATTTTAGCGATGGCTTAAATCCAGACGTTGCCAAAACCATTGACGCGGCGATTAAAGAATTTGAAAAATTGGGCGCGACGGTGCATGAAATTAGCTTGCCCAATACCCATCTTTCCAGCCCCGCTTATTATGTCATTGCACCCGCTGAGTGCTCTTCCAATTTAGCGCGTTATGATGGCGTGCGTTATGGTTATCGTTGCGCGCATCCAAAAGATTTAGAAGATTTATATAAACGCTCGCGCAGTGAAGGCTTTGGCAGCGAAGTGCAACGTCGTATCATGGTCGGCACCTACGTGTTATCCGCTGGTTATTACGATGCTTATTATTTAAAAGCGCAAAAAGTCCGCCGGTTAATTCGCGATGATTTTGCAAAAGCCTTTGAATCCGTGGATGTCATTTTATCCCCCACCACCCCAACACCTGCTTTTAAACTCGGGGAAAAAACGAGCGACCCGATTAGCATGTATTTATCGGATATTTACACCATTGCCGTGAACTTAGCCGGTTTACCAGGCATGTCTATTCCTGCCGGTTTTGTGAATGACTTACCTATTGGGTTACAACTCATTGGCAATTTATTTGCAGAAGAAAAATTATTAAACGTGGCACATCAATATCAAACCGTCACGGATTGGCATAAACGCACACCGAAGGGGTATTAAAGATGGAATGGGAAGTTGTTATTGGCCTTGAAGTTCACGCTCAATTATTAACAAAGAGCAAAATTTTTTCTGGCGCATCCACACAATTTGGTGCGGAACCCAATACGCAAGCTTGCGCCATTGACTTAGGAATGCCGGGCGTTTTGCCGGTTTTAAATCAAGAAGCGGTGACGATGGCCGTGCGCTTTGGTTTAGGGGCGGATGCAGAAATCACGCGTAAATCCGTCTTTGCGCGCAAAAATTATTTTTATCCTGACTTGCCAAAAGGGTATCAAATTAGCCAATTTGAACATCCGGTGGTCGGCCGTGGCCATTTAGATGTGCGCATGGAAGATGGCACGGTAAAACGCATCAACATCACGCGGGCGCACTTGGAAGAAGATGCCGGTAAATCGTTACATGAAGATTTTCATGGTTTAAGTGGAATCGATTTAAATCGCGCGGGCACGCCCTTATTAGAAATTGTTTCAGAACCCGATATGCGCTCGGCCAAAGAAGCGGTTGCCTATTTAAAAACCTTACATACCTTGGTACGTTATCTCGGTATTTGCGATGGCAACATGCAAGAAGGTTCATTCCGCTGTGATGCAAACGTGTCTGTACGCCCGAAAGGCGCAGAGAAATATGGCACACGCGCCGAATTAAAAAACATTAACTCATTCCGTTTCGTTGAACGCGCCATTAATTATGAAGTGGAACGTCAAATTGGCGTGATTGAAAATGGCGGCAAAGTCGTGCAAGAAACGCGTTTGTATGATCCCAATAAAAATGAAACGCGCTCGATGCGTAGCAAAGAAGAAGCCAATGATTATCGCTACTTCCCGGACCCCGATTTATTGCCCTTAGTCATTACGGATGAATTCATTGAAACCGTCCGTAAAACATTACCGGAATTGCCGCAACAAAAACGGGAACGCTTAATGGCACAATATGGTTTAAGTGCTTATGATGCGGAAATTTTAGTGAGCAGCCAAGAAATGGCGACGTACTTTGAAGCGGTCGTTAAAAAATCTTCGCAAGCTAAATTAGCAGCAAACTGGATTATCAGTGAATTGCTCGGTAATTTAAATAAAGCGAATTTGGAAATTGAAGATTCGCCCATTTCTGCCGACCAATTAGGACAACTCGTGGTGCGGATTGGCGATAATACTATTTCCGGTAAAATTGCTAAAACCATTTTTGAAACCTTGTGGAGCGAAGGTGGTGAAGTCGATAGCATCATTGAGTCGCGCGGTTTGAAACAAGTGACGGACACTGGCGCGATTGAAAAATTAATTGATGAAATCATTGCCAATAATCCGGAACAAGTAGCGGACTATCGCTCGGGCAAAGATAAATTGTTTGGCTATTTTGTGGGTCAAGCGATGAAATTATCGGGTGGCAAATTAAATCCCGCGCAGTTAAATGAGACGTTAAAGCGTAAACTATCGGGTTAGCTCCTCGCCCCTAGATAAGGGGGGAAGGTTGCCGGGGGAAGTGGGAGAAGCGGAGAGAGCGTAAATAGAACAACATCCCTCACCCCTGACCCTCTCCCGCGCGCGGGAGAGGGGAACCACTTTTTTATGCTATGATAACCGCGCAAACGCACACACAGGAACACTGCATGATGACGTTAACGCTGCAAGGTTTTACCTACGCCGAATTATTTGAGCCAAGCGGCTTAAAAAAATTGGATGCAGAATTCTTAACTTATTTACGTGCAGAAGATAGCCACTCAGCTGATGCGCTCCTTGCTTACCGTAACGAAACCAGCACCTTAAGCCTCATTGCAATCAGCGAACTGCTGATTCGTGTGGCCACCTATTTAGAAACCTTTTTAGCAAACTTATTCAATATTCAAGCCGCACTCGAACAAAGCAGCGCATTAACCGTTGCCAACAACCCACTGTCTGCTTTCAAAAAGTATTTTGTATTAAAGCGTGCTAAAAAAGATTTAACCAAAGCAAACCTTGCGCCCAGTTTTATCGAACTCACCGCTTGGTTAAAAGAAAACTTAAGCAAACAAGCACTGCAAACCGACGATCTAGAATTAGCCATTGGCTTATTCGGCGTTAGTTTATTAAACCAAGCGGAGCAGGAAGCCGATGCGATTGAAAAACTCGTGCAATGGTGTGTGCGCGCGTTAACGACACCGGAAGGCCAAAGCTTAATCGCCAGCTGGAGTAGTTTTGATATTCCAGAACGCCTGGATTTCCAACAACTCGTTGTCACCGTGCCAGCGCCGGGCGACATTAAAAAATTAGAGCAACCCGAACACGGTTTACGTGCTCGCGAAGGGTTCAAACTCACTGATCCGCGCATGGATAGACGTGCCGTGCAAGATCAAGTGAATTACTGCATTTATTGTCACGACCACGAAGGCGATTTTTGCTCGAAAGGGTTTCCCGCTAAAAAAGGTGATCCGGCACAAGGCTTTAAAAAAAATCCTCTCGATTTAATTTTAACGGGATGCCCACTCGAAGAAAAAATTTCTGAAATGCAGTTTTTAAAACGCGATGGCCGCACGTTGGCAGCACTCGCCATGGTCATGGTGGATAACCCACTCTGCCCCGCTACCGGTCATCGTATTTGCAATGACTGCATGAAAGCGTGCATTTATCAAAAACAAGAGCCCGTCAATATTCCGCAAATTGAATCCCGTGTTTTGACCGACGTGCTGGATTTACCGTGGGGTGTTGAAATTTATGATTTACTCACGCGCTGGAATCCGCTCAGACAAAAACAATATTTATTAAAACCCTATAACGGTTTAAAAGTATTAATTGCTGGCATGGGCCCGGCCGGTTTTACGCTGGCCCACCATTTATTACTCGAAGGATTTGCCGTGGTCGGGTTTGATGGTTTAAAAATCGAACCACTGATGTTTGATATTCACCAACCCATCAAACACTTCGCCACATTAAAAGAAGCATTAGATGAACGCGTCATGGCCGGTTTTGGTGGCGTTGCTGAATACGGCATCACAGTGCGTTGGGATAAAAATTTCTTAAAGTTAATTTATTTAAGTTTAGTACGCCGCAAACATTTCCAAGTATTCGGTAGTGTGCGTTTAGGTGGCACGATCACCGTTGAAGATGCCTGGCGCTTCGGGTTTGATCATTTCGCCTTAGCCGTTGGCGCAGGGTTGCCAAAAGCATTATCCATTCCCGATAGTTTGGCGCCCGGCATGCGTCAAGCGAACGACTTTTTAATGGCACTGCAATTAGGCAATGCAGCCAAACCGAGTAGCTTAACCAATTTACAAGTGCGCTTACCTGCCGTTGTGATTGGTGGCGGTTTAACAGGGGTTGATACCGCAACTGAAATGCAAGCGTATTACATTGCGCAAGTCGAAAAAATAGCGGCACGTTACCATGCGCTTTACGCTGAAAGCGGCAGTTTTATTGAAACGCTGGACCCTGCCAGCCAAGAAATTTTGCAGGAATACTTAACGCACGCCGCATTAATTCGTGAAGAACGCGAACTTGCCGCACGCGAACAACGATCCGTCAATTTTATTCCTTTATTACGTCGTTTTGGTGGTGTCACTATCGCTTATCGCCGCACGCTGCAAGAATCGCCTGCTTACATTTATAATCATGAAGAATTACAAAAGGCCTTGGAAGAAGGCATCTATTATGCTGAATGTCTAGAACCAGGTGCCGTGAATTTAGATCAATGGGGGCACACAGAAAGCCTCACTTGTTACCAGCGCATTAAAGATGAAACCGGTGAATGGATTACCTCAGAAGAGACCGTCACCTTACCAGCACGTGCGATTTTAGTCGCAACCGGAACACAACCGAATACGGCTTATGAATTTGAACACCGCGGCACATTTCATCGCGTGAATTTACAGTATCAACATTATGAAGAGGAAGCCGGTGCGTTAGTGGTCGCACACGGTGTCGAGCATTGCAAAGATCCCGCGTTTGGTCCTTTTACTTCTTATCAAAAAGAAGATCGCCGGGTTAGTTTAATTGGCGACACCCATCCTGTTTTCCATGGCAATGTTGTTAAAGCCATTGCCTCTGGCATGCGCACCTATCCCAAAATTTTATCTCTCCTACACGATCGTTTAAATACCGTGGGTGATGACATGGAATATGCGCAATTCCAACACCGCATGCAGGATTTATTTAGCAATACAGTAACCGCCGTTACGCGTAAAACGCCGCATCTCATTGAGTTGCGTATTCGCGCACCCTTAGCAGCAACGCATTTTCGTCCTGGGCAATTTTTCCGCTTACAAAATTTTGAAACGCGTTCTGCTCTTGTGGCGGGAACCCGTTTACAAATGGAACCGTTAGCCGTTGTCGCAGCAGCCGTTGCAAAGGATGAATTAACTTTTCTCATTGATGAAAAAACCACGGCCGCCAAACTGTGCGCTTTATTGCAAGTCGGTGAACCCGTTTCCTTGATGGGCCCAACCGGTGTACGCGCTAAAATTGCAGGTGAGCATGAAACCATTTTAATTGTTGGCGAACCCAGCAGTTTTGCTTTTTTACGCGCTTACGGTAATGCGTTAAAGGAAGCGGGTAATCGCGTGCTTTATGTTTTAGAAGCGAATACGGCAGCGGACATTTATTGCCAAACTGAATTGGAAGCTGCGACAGATGTGATTATCTGGGCATTGAAAGAACCCAATCCGCTTTCATTACGCGCGAACGATTTTAAAGCCAAGAGCGGCGATTGCATTGAAGCGTTACTTGAATACCACCAACACCCTACCGCCATAGCGCTTGCTGACATTGATCGCGCTTTTGTGGTGGGCAGCCCGACATTATTAAAACGTTTTCAAGCCGCGCGCAAACCCCTTTTAAAACCATTACTCACCAAAGATCCCAGTGTGGTAGGTTCCGTTTATGGCAATATGCAGTGCATGTTAAAAGGCGTTTGTGCCCAATGCTTACAATGGCAAATTGATCCGGAAACAGGCCGTCGCACCAAAGCAGTCTTTGCGTGCTCTTGGCAGGATGAGCCTTTAGAAATTATTGATATTGATCACTTGCTAGCCCGTAAGGCACAAAATCACTTACAAGAAGAAATCAGTTTACGATGGTTGAATCACATTCTCGCTTCAAACCAACTTCCGCGGGTTTGAGACGTGAATAACTCCGCGCCATTGTAACTGAATGTACTTTTCCCACAGTCGCGCTTCACTATTTGTGGCAGCCCCATCTTTGGTGTGCAAAATGCTACTCATGGCTTTATCTTCTTCGGAAGATAAATTTCCTTTCATAATAGCCAAGTGTAGGGCATGCTTCTTAACCAATAGATTTAAATGAGACAAGTATGTTTCCGATTTAAATCCTAAAAAACGCCAGAATGAGGCACTAGCGGGATACCCCGCAGCGATCTTCGGCAATAGAGGCATCAGAGCAGCTAAATCACGAATTTTATTAATTTGTTTCAATTTGACACGAATTAGCGGTGCAATATCACTATTGGAATTGATGGTTGCGTTCCCAGCTATCTCTTTGAGTTGATTTAAAAAAGACGCCATCTCCAAGCCACATGCACTGAGATTTTTGTCCTTGACCATGGCACACCCGCCCATTATGTTTATTATTTGAACAAACTAAGTATAGCAGTTTTTAAAATTATGTTGTGCTGCTAATGCAATCTTAAGATTCCTCATTTAGAATACGCGGCAAAAGTAGAGGCAGTTTTAATTAAACGAGGGCGTTAACAATGTTGCGAGCGGCTCCCGCTGCGCCAAGCTCTGAAAAGACTCCACCGGAAGGAGCACCCAGCCGTTTTTATTATTATAATGAAACCCTCTTTCGCATTTTTAACAATTTTGACGGCCTAGTCAGCGACTATAAAAAAGAACTCTCCAGCGATACTAAGTTAATTACCGTATTAAAGCATTTTAGCACCCTGCAACAAGAGCTGAGCTGGTTTTCATTAATTTTATCGCTACTCATGTTCCCCATTAGCTTTTACCGCATTTTTCACACCTTATTTATTAATGACGGTTCCAAGCTGACACGCGGTATCATCTTAGGCATTACTGCCTCTAACATTGTCCTTGCGACGTTAAGTTTGTTAATTTCATTTAGCGTAATCAGTATTGCCGCTCCCGTTTTGGTCATCATTGGCTCCGTGCGCGGTTTGTTTGAAAAGTCATGGTTCTTAGGTGAGGCAATTTACAGACGCTATAAAGCGGGCCAACGCGTCCGCAATACCCGTCAAAAACTGAAAGAAGAATTATTAAAACCGAATCCCGACCGCAACGTGGTTGACGCTCTTGCCCTAGAACTAGCTCGCGCCATGCGCAATCGCACTAAGCGGAACAAGAAAATTTTTGAGCGTATTCACTCCATGGTGACCAACCTCCTCGGCACCGTTGGCTCCATCATGCTACTGACTCCTGCCGCCCCCGTTGGTTTAATCATTTTAGCCACTTTATCAGTCTATAAAATTCTCGATACCTTGCAATTAAACCCATTGCGCCATCTGGCCAGCTTTATCAATAAACTAGGCCGTCGCAACGTCGATCCAATTCGCAAGAAGTCCGCGGGCAAACCCTTTATTAATGTTTCCTATCGTCCTAAATTGAGTGTCGAGGAACATAAAGAATATAAACGCCGTAAATTAACTTACGATCCAGAGCGCGTGCGTAAGCGCTTTGAATTGCATGACAAAATTGAAAAATTGGATGCTGATCATTTGCTGGAATATTACTGTAATAAGTTAAAGGTACTGAAACCCGTTGCAGTGAGCAAAGAGACTTCACCCCTCGCCCCGCACCGCACTGAACGCTTAGTGCCAATTACTCACTCCACACCAGCAACACCCATTGGTAATTCTTCTCCACCCAAACGAAGCAAAATAGCGGATAACATCGTCGAAACGGTGGCGCCGCCTTCCCCACGCCAAACAACCGTCAATCTCCATAAACGGTTGCGTGAACGCAGCATTTCACAAAATAGTGGTCAACCCGGGCAGCATCTGATGAAGGCCCCTGAAACAAATCCTTTTCACCCCGTACCCGTTGTTTTACCGGCTAATGCACCCATTGGCGCACCGACTACTATTGATGTAAATTATTCGTGTGCGTTTTTCAGTTCACAAAAAGAGCTATTAGCCCCATCTGTTAGCCACTTACACACCCCCCTACCGATCGTCGTCCCGGCCTATTGATTTTGCTAGTATTTTCTATGCCGACGCACTCGTGTTAAACTAAGATAGCTATCCGTGCCATTTATTTAAGGAGCAAATGCCACCATGATGATTTTCTTACTAATTGCTCTCGTTGTGATTGTCGGATTTGCGATAATCACCTATAACCGCTTAATTGCTTTAATTGAAGCAGTAAAAAACAATCAAAAACAAATTGATATTCAACTCGATCGTCGCTTTAAAGTGTTTGAATCCTTAATCAATGTTGTTAAAAAATACATGGATTATGAACAAACCACTTTAAAAGACGTGGTTGCATTGCGTAATCAAGCGCAAGCCGCTCACGCCGCCGGCGATGAAAAGGCAAGAATTGCCGCTGAAAATCAAATTTCGGATATCGCCAGTAAAATTAACGTGGTATTTGAAAATTATCCTGATTTAAAAGCCAATCAAAACGTCATGCAATTACAAGAAGAAATTGTTAGCACGGAAAACAAGCTCGCGTTTTCTAAACAGTCTTACAATGACAGCATTGAAATGTATAACGCGACGAAAAAATCCTTTCCTGCCAACCTCATTGTTACCGCGTTCAAAGCCAGCTTAGATCAAGATTTCCCCTACTGGCAATTGGGCGAACAAAAAGTGGCTGAGCAAGAAGCTTATACCGTTAAGCTTTAATCATGTCCGATACATTAAACGATTATACAAAAACAACCGGGGATTGGCGCAGCAGCTTGCGCCAAAACCAGTTTCGCACGCGCATCGTTATTTTATTATTTTTTTTAATTTATGGCGGCATCGGCCTTTTAGTCGATCTTTATCTTTGCTCAGCGCACTACCCGCAAGTTGAATTAAGCACGCTTTTTAAAGCCCTCATTACCTTACAACTTTTCCCCATCGCGACTTGCATTATGCTCGTTATTGCTGGGGTGTCTTTGTGGGTTAGTTATCTTTTCTACGACCGATTAATGCTACTCGGCACGGAATATCGCGAAATCACTCCCGATACCGCACAGTCTGATCGCGAAAAACAATTGTATAATGTGGTTGAAGAAATGAAAATTTCAGCTGGCCTTGCTTACATGCCACGCGTTTTTATCATTAATGCCGATTATATGAATGCTTTTGCCAGTGGTTATAGTGAAAAATCCGCCATGGTCGCGATTACCACAGGATTAATGGATAAATTAACGCGCGATGAATTACAGGCAGTCATGGCGCATGAGATTAGCCATATTCGCCATCTCGATATCAAGCTCACGTTAACAGCTTCGTTACTGGCCAACCTTTCCTTAATGGTTATTGATATCTTATTTTATAACGCACTCTTTAGTGGTCGCAGTCGTGATGAAGGTAAAGGGCGCAATAACTTGGCCATCATCATTTTAATTGTACGTTATACCTTACCGATTATTAGCATGTTGTTACTTTTATATTTAAGCCGGCGGCGCGAGTTGATGGCAGATGCTGGCTGCGTTGAACTGACTCGCACCAACGAACCACTCGCGCGCGCTTTAATTAAAATCAGTGATGATCACACGCAAAATCGCGATGCTTACACAAAAGCGTATCAACAAACACCGCATGAAAATGTGCGCCGTGAAGCTTATATTTTCGATCCCTTTCAAGCAGGCATTAAAGCAAGCATTTCCCCCACTGACTTATTTTCCACCCACCCGAGTCTAGCAACGCGCTTGGCTGCCTTAGGCTTTAAGCGTCGTGATGAATAGTTAAATCATTTCCACTTCATCAACAATTGTCTCCCCCTAAAGCCCATGCTAGACTCGATGAAAAGGCACTTATCAGGGACGATATCGCTGCATGCAACTTCGTTATTTCATCACCCTCTTCGCTTGTTGTGTTCCACTGTTAAGCTCCGCCACCGGGCGCTTTGGCGTTAGCGCGGCTTATCCATTAGTCTACTCTGAACCCAATCCGGCCAGCGCGTATCAAGTCAATTTCGTTTACGACTCCGGCCTATTTCACTGGCGCAAATTTAATGTTTTCTTTGATGGCGGCTTCAGCCATGTAACCGATCGAAATGCCACGGAAAACCGCAGCATCAATTTTTATTCCGTCGCACCCGTGGCACGCTACACATTCACCTATCCCTGGCCCGTCAATCCGTATATTGATGTTAGTATCGGCATCACATATCGCAATCAGACCCGCTTGGGAGGACGCAATATGGGTATCCATTTTGCGTTTGAAGATCGCGCAGGCGCGGGTATTGTTTTTGGCCGTAAACAAGAATGGTCCATGGGCATCCAGGCATTGCATTTCTCCAATTGCCATTTATCGAATTACAATGCGGGCATTACCTTCCCGATCATGCTGACTTTGGCTTATCGGCTTCCGTAGCAATCCCCCCCCTTAGGAAACCCCATAAACGATAATCGAAGTAAAACAATTATTTATTGGCTAATTTAGTCAAGCCAGGCTTTTATTTAAGCAAATCTAAAGATTAGTTCGTTATACTGACCCGCTCAAAATAAATGACAGCCCCTCCCCCCTTAAATGGGAGAGGGGCTGAGGCAATGGAGTGAGCAAAGCGTCTCACCCCCTCTTGCGCGTGCGAGAGAAATAAAGAAAAACCAAAAACAAAACGAGAGAAAAGAATATGCAACGCCCCTCAAGCTCACCCGAGTTTCAAGATTTTATTGCGAATCATAAATTACGTTTGTCTCATCCTGATTTAGGCAAAATGGAACAACTTGAGGTCTTGCTGGCTAGCAAAACGTATACGTATGAACACTTATTAGCGCTATTTGATAACGATCATGATGAGTTGTGCCAAGCCTCCCTCGATGCTTTTTCGCGCAGCCAACTCTCCCGGCATGAAATGGCAACCCTGCTCGATTATCGGGCCATTCAAAATGCCTTTCAAAACGTTGAGATAGTCGATCTCTTAGACGATCACAACCAACTCACCGACAAAGTGCATGTTTTATTGAGAACAGCATTTACCCCTGCGGAAAAGGATAAATTACAATCTTTGCTAAGAACCCTTCCCAAACATGAGCGCTGCCTTTTTCTTTTTACTTCGCCAAAGCCATTCACACCCGCAGTGGAATTTTTTTTACAATTATCAGTACGCGCCAAAGTGTTATTTGAAGATAAAACGAAACCATTAACCTTCGCCTGGGGCAGCGCTAGCGTTCGTGAAGCCATTGTCACCGCTTTATATGGTGAGAATGCTAAAAAATCTTTTCCTAGGCTGGGTCATTTTAGTATTAATGACATTGAAAAATCCATGCGCCGCAAAGGGCGCTACTGCTCGCAATCTTTCCCTGGCATTAAAGACACCATTGAATTTCATGGCATTATTGAATCTGCTTTTTTAGCCACGCTACATGATGAATTGCATCGTGCCTTAATTTCTAGCATACCGAACTTTATTTTTGATGGGCTAATAAGCGCCATCGATCTCGTGCGTGAAAAAACAGGCATCACCTGGTCTAAAGAAATTTGGGATGCTTTTGACATGGAAATTGATGATTTCATCCAACCACGTGATGAACTCTTGGATTTATCTACCCCCTCTAAAAAGATGGATGCGTTTTGTCTTGCTCTCAATGCAAAAATTTCCACTCAACTACGGCATATCGGTTTATTTACCGCTGATGCCCACCTTGATACCACGTGGATTTTAATGATTGATTTTGCTTTAAATCGCGCAACTTGGGCAGAGCGTCGCTTAGATCCTGAAGCCATTCATACTCGAAATCCTTACTATCCCTTGTATCAAGCCGCTAAAGCACAGGTGGCAGCATTACGGAATTTACCAGCAGCAGAACAAGTCGCTCTCGTAAAAAGTGACTATTTTAAATTAGAAGCAATCGATAAAGCCTCATGCGTATTTGTAAAAACCCCAAAACGGTTTATTCAAATTGAATGCAATGGAAAACCGTTAACTTATTCAAAGCTAGATGTTTTGTACGCTTATACGCTAAATTTTATGTCGTTCTACCGTGGTTATGCCTCCCATCCAGAAACCGTGAAATTATTCTTTGCTTCAAAGCATTTATTCATTAACGGTGGATCTTTTCATAATCTTCTTTTGGCGCTCAATCATGCCCCACAATTTCTAGCGGATTTCATACAGGCCTTTAAACAGCACCCGGAGTGGTTGGCAGAAACAAAGCTGAACAAAGTAAATCATTTAGTATTCGTGTTTGAGAAACTTCACCCCGAAATTAAATCGAAAATGGAAAACTACTTTTTAGAAAGCAAGGCGCACTTGTCTATCCTACCGCCCCGTGACCTATCGGACCTTGTAAGCTTAGAAAAACATGCGCCCGCGCTTACCCAACAACTCATTAAAAATTGGGTCCGCAATCCGGACGCTTTTTTGAATATGAACATGGATATCGCTTGGTCTCAATTGTTAAGTTCAGACGAGATCGAAATGCTATTTAATTACCTCAATCAGAACAAAAATAGCCTAATGAAGCTTTCAAACTCGGAACCTTTTTTGAAAAACGTTTTAGCACCCCACCCCGATCACGCAAAGACCTTCTTTGACATCATGCTAAAACCGCATCATTACTCGAGCGTTATTAATGCCAAAAATTTGAGTTTGTTTGCCCAAGTCTTTCCTAATGACCTTAAGGACAAGCTAATTACGCCTATTTTAAGTGACGTGAAATGGTTTACGCAGCTCATGACCAGCCAGCGCCCTTGTGATGTTTCCGCAACAATGAACCGCATGAGCGAACTCTTTCCTGGTCATGAAGCCATTTTGGGGCTGGGGGATTTTGAAAAAGCATTAGCAGTGGTTAAACTGCGTAGTAGCAGCGCTGCTCAATGGCGGCAGGGCCTCTTTGCTCCTAGCACCACGTCCGATTCCCCTTGCGTGCCGGCACCCGCATTTGAAAATCGATAATTCTCACACAACCCTCGCAGCTGCTAGTTATTTTGAGTAAGATAGGAAAGTCTTTTTGTGAGCAAAGCTAGCAGTTATGCAAAAACGGATTCCGATTAAAAACCACCAACTGGAAATTCAACTGGTCACGCGCCGGTCTATCTTTGCTTTTATCATTATTCTCTGCTTGATCTTTGGCTTAATTTTACGCCTCGCCTATTTGCAAATTGCTAAAGAAGACATGTATGCCACGTTATCTGCCAATAATTCCCTGGACTTAGTGCCCATCGAACCCACGCGCGGTTTAATTTTTGATCGGCATGGGGTCATGCTTGCTGAAAATGTTCCTGTTTTCAGTCTCGATGTCATTCCTAATGATGTGCAAAATTTAAGAAGCACCCTGACCGAACTCGCCAAACTCATTAGTTTGAGCGACAACGACCTGGCGCAATTTCGCCGGCAATTAAAACAACACCGGCGTTTTGATGAAATCCCTCTAAAATTAAAATTAACCGAAGAAGAAGTTGCCCGTTTTACCGAAAACCAATACCGCTTTCCTGGCGTATTAATTCGCGCCCGTTTAATGCGCCGTTACCCATTTGGCAATACGTTTAGCCATGTTTTGGGCTATGTTGGCCGCATTAATGCACAAGAATTGAACCAAATCGACCCCGTCAATTACAGTGCCAGCCATTACATTGGCAAACTCGGCATTGAAAAATTTTATGAAGAAGAACTGCATGGTACGGTAGGTTACGAACAAGTTGAAAATGATGCGGGTGGCAAACCCATTCGCACACTGAAAGAAATCAGTGGCACCCCCGGTAAAAACTTATATTTAACGCTCGATAGTGGCTTACAATTCGCCGCAGAAAATGCCCTGGGTGATAAACGCGGTGCGGTGGTTGCTATCCAACCCAGCACCGGGCAAGTGCTCGCCATGGTTAGCAAACCCGGTTTTGACCCGAATATTTTTGTAACAGGGATCAACCAAGCCGATTATCAAGCCTTGGCCAATTCGGAAGATCGGCCCTTGTTTGATCGCTCTATTCGCGGTGTTTATCCATTTGCCTCCACCATTAAACCGTATTACGCCTTACAAGGGTTAGCCACGGAGACTATTACCACGGATTACACCATTTTCGATCCTGGCTGGTTCCAAACTAAAAATAATGCCCACCGCTACCGCGATTGGCGACCCCACGGCCATGGCACGGTGGATATTTCAAGGGCCGTTACCCAGTCTTGCGACACGTATTTCTTCAATCTCGCCAATAAAATGGGCTTGCGGCGCATGGTCGATATTTTGTCGCAATTTGGTTTTGGTGCACAGACGGGCATTGATCTAGACAATGAATTACCGGGATTATTGGGCACACCCGAATGGAAACAAAAAGCGCGTGGGCAACGTTGGTATGAAGCAGACACCATTATGGGCGGGATTGGACAAGGTTATATGCAAGTAACCCCGCTGCAAATGGCGGTTGGTGTTGCGACCCTCGCTAATCGCGGTAAACGGTTTATGCCGTATCTTTTGTTGGGTGAGCAGCAGCCTGGCAAACGTTATGCAGCACAACAACCAATTCCGCTTGATCCTATTACAGGCATTGATCCGGCGATGTGGGACACGGTGATTACCGCCATGCAAAATGTCGTTGATTCTCCGATGGGTACCGCTTATCGCTTTGGTAAAAATCGTCCTTACACGGCTGCGGCTAAAACGGGTACCGCGCAATTAATTGCAGCCAAACGCGCCAATGCTAATGAAGTGGATAAACAAGAAAACGTCCCGGAGCGCTTGCGCGATCACCACTTACTCATTATTTTTGCCCCTGTAGAAAATCCGCAGATTGCGCTTGGCATCATCACTGAAAATAGTTATTCAACGATTGAAACCGCCCGTAGCATTCTCGATTATTTTTTTGGAAACGAACCCCATGTTAATCGAAAGCCTGAAACAAAAGATAAAAAAGCCGCCACATGATTCGCGGTATCGGTCATTTTGGCAATACATCCACATTGATGTGATGTTATTGGTCTTTTTATTATTGCTTTGCAGCGCAGGCTTAGTCATTTTATACAGTGCGGGCGGCCAATCATTAAGCTTAGTTGAATTACAAATTGCACGTTATCTTTTTGCCTTCATGATTATGTTTGGCATTGCGCAAATTTCACCGGCCACCTTGAGGCGTTCAGCGCCCCCTCTCTTTATCTTAGGATTAGCCTTACTGGTCATTGTGCTCATCGTCGGTCACATAGGCAAAGGGGCGCAACGCTGGCTTAATTTAGGTTTCATGCGTTTTCAACCCGCTGAAATTATGAAAATTGCCATTCCACTGACACTCGCTTGGTATTATCAAAAAATCCAGCTACCCATCACCTTAAAATCCGTGATAGTTGCCTTATTTATTATTTTAATTCCAGCTGCGTTAACCGCAAAACAGCCCGACCTTAGCACGGCGATTGTTTTAATGATTGCGGGGGCGAGCGTATTATTTTTAGCGGGCTTAAGCTGGCAATTGATTGGCTCGGCAATAGCGCTGGTCAGTATATTTGTTCCCTTTGCTTGGTATTTTTTGCATGATTATCAGCGCCAACGCATTTTGACCTTTTTAAACCCGGAGCGCGATCCACTGGGCGCGGGTTATCACATTATTCAATCGAAAATCGCCATTGGCTCTGGTGGCGTCTTTGGCAAAGGCTGGCTGAATGGCACCCAGTCTCATCTCCATTTTTTACCCGAAGATACCACAGACTTCATTTTTGCCGTCTGCGGCGAAGAATTTGGTTTCACAGGTAGCGTGATTCTCATCATGCTCTATGTCATGATAGTTGCACGGGGTATTTATATTACGATTAATGCGCAAGATACTTTTTCGCGTTTACTCGCCGGCAGTATTACGCTCACGTTTTTTGCCTCGTTTTTTATTAATATGGGCATGGTCACAGGCATCTTACCTGTCATGGGCATTCCGCTGCCACTCGTTAGTTACGGCGGCTCATCCATGGTGACGATCATGGCAAGTTTCGGTATGCTGATGTCTATTCAAACGCATCGCAAATTAGTCACCAGTTAGGGGTAGTCATTAATGCGACTCATTATCACCATCATTCTTAGCCTGTTAGTTGGCTTCATCCCCGCCGCATTTGCTGAGAGTGACTTTCTGCACCGAAACGATGTGCAAAGCTTCATTGAACACATGGTGCAAAAACATCAATTTAAGCGTGATTCGTTAGAGGCTTTGTTTGAGCAAGTAAAAGCTCGCCCGCAAGTGATTCGCCACATTAAAAAACCGCTCGAAAAGGAACCTTGGAAGTTATACCAATTGTTATTTGTAAACGAGTGGCGCATTAAACATGGCGTCGAATTCTGGGACAAATATCAAGATGTCCTGACAAAGGCTGAAAAAGTGTATGGCGTACCTGCAAGCATCATCGTTGCCACTATCGGCATTGAAACCAAGTACGGTGAACGCACCGGTGAATACCGCGTCATCGATTCTCTATCCAATATCGCCTTTAGTGATTCACCCCGCGCCTATTTCTTTTGCAAGGAATTGGAACAATTCTTACTACTCTGCCGTGAACAAAATTTAAACCCCACCAGCATCATGGGATCTTATGCCGGTGCGATCGGTCAACCGCAATTTATGCCGAGCAGTTATCGTTACTACGCCGTTAATTTTTCAGGTTCCGGTAAAACGGACTTAATGAATGATGAAGTCGATGTCATCGGTAGTGTTGCTAACTACTACCAAAAACATGGCTGGATTAAAAATGCTTATGTTGCAGAACCTGCTGTCAGCGCGGGGGATAGTTTTGAAGCATTGCTTGAAGTCAATCGGCCTAATCAAGCTTATCATTTAGATGAACTAAAAAATTATGGCATCACCCCGAAACGCCGCCTAAACGATAAAGACGAATGGGTTAAGCTCATTGCCTTAGATAGCCGGATCAGCAAAGAATATTGGCTGGGCTTTCGGAATTTTGATGTCATTAAACGCTACAATCCAAGTGACTTGTACGCGATGGCAGTGTATCAATTAAGTAATTACATCACGCAATCTCGTCAGTCATCTCCAAAGGGGTAATCATGTTGGCGTTAAGCGAAAAGGATGTGCGTACCGCTCTATTTAACTATCCTTCTCTGGAACGACTGATTGCTGGGTGCGGTTTACTCTTTCTTTTAATGCTTCTTAGCGCTTGTACCCGTAATACGCCCGATGGGCCACCGGATTTTTATGTGGATGAAACCAAAATTCCGAATGCCGTGCCAAGGCCTGAGCCATTAGCAAAATATGGCAATATGGCTTTTTATCATGTTTACGGTAAACGGTATTACGTCATGAAATCCAGCCGCAATTACCAAGCATCGGGTACTGCTTCTTGGTATGGGACGAAATTTCATGCCCAGCGCACATCCAGTGGCGAACGTTATAACATGTTAGCCATGACGGCGGCGCATAAAACATTACCCCTGCCCACGTATGTAGAAGTCACCAATTTACGCAATAAACGTCATGTGATTGTCAAAGTAAATGATCGCGGTCCTTTTTCAGGCAATCGCTTAATTGATCTTTCGTATGTAGCGGCTAAAAAACTCGGCATGATTGGGCATGGCACCACACCCGTGCACATTCGTGCGATCAACGTTGACCCAAAACCCAGCATGCCTTGGCATCCGACTTGGCATGCAAAACGCTCAACCCCTGCGCACACTTTGCAATACGCGCATAAAGAACGCCGTACTGGGCGCAAAAGGAGCTTAGCATGATCACAGCCTTAATGGGCATTGGCAGCATTCTCCTCACGTTATTATTTGTGGTGGGCACGCATGAGTTTGCACATTTTGCCATGGCGCGCGCGGTCGGCGTGAAAGTGTTACGGTTTTCCATTGGCTTTGGGAAACATTTATTAAGTTGGCGCGATAAAAAAGGCACTGAATACGTTTTTGCCATTGTTCCACTCGGTGGCTATGTCAAAATGCTAGATGAAAATGAAGATGGCGCCTTAGATGAGAAAGAAGCGCGCTTTGCCTATAATCGCCAGCCTTTTTACAAAAAATTTCTGATCGTTTTAGCAGGGCCCGCCTGCAATTTAGTGTGCGCAGTTTTATTGTATTGGTTAATTTACATGGTTGGCTTTACTTCTATTAAACCCCTCGTTGGCGAAATCACACCCCATTCGATTGCTGCACAAGCCGGATTAGCATCACAAGAAATGATTGTTGCCGTCGATAACAAACCCGTATCGAGCTGGATGGGTATCATTTTTCGTTTAATGGCCCATGTGGGCGATACCTCTCCATTAACGATGGAGGTAGAAGGACAAAACCACCAAAGGCGCGCCTTGAGCTTTAATGTCAGCGATTGGCATTTAAATGAATTAACGCCGGATCCCTTATCCAGTCTTGGCTTTAAACCTTATTTACCTCCCATTCCGCTTGTCATTGGCATGATTGACGAAGATGCGCCAGCGGCTAACGCGAATTTAAAGTTAGGCGATACCATTTTAGCGGTCAATAAAACCCCCGTAAAAGATTGGGAAGCACTGGTTACGGTAATTAATGATCATCCCGGCGCCACCCTCCTTTTCACCTTACGCCGTGGCTCAGAAACACTCGATGTGCCCGTTTTGATTGAAAAAAACAATCATTGGTTTGGCAAATCAAGCGGTTATTTAGGCATCGGCCCGAATTATACCTGGCCTACGAATTTATTGAAAAACGTGCAACTCTCGCCAATGCCTGCGCTACAACGCGCCGTGCAACAAACCAGTGATTTTGCTTACTTTAATTTATTATTTTTAGGTAAAATGCTGACGGGTAAATTATCGTTACAAAGTCTAGGTGGGCCAATCTCTATCTTTCAAGGCGCAAGTAATGCCTTAAATTCAGGCTGGCTGGCTTTTGTAAGCTTTCTAGCTTTTTTAAGTATATCCGTTGGTGTGGTTAATTTATTACCAATTCCGGGGTTAGATGGTGGACATCTTGCCATCCAAGCCATGGAGCGCATTTTACAGCGCCCCTTGCCAGATCCGGTACTCAATATTCTCTATCGCGTGGGGTTTGCATTAATTTTTGTCGTCTTAATCCAAACGCTAGTGAATGATTTTCTGCGCTTGCGCTAAGCCTTTTTGATGCAAGGATGGCGCGCAGTTGTTATCATACCGGCTTTGCAGGAGGCCGCGCATGAAAAAAGTTATACTTGCATTGTTATTGGCCAGCGCCAATCTTTATGCAATGAAACCCTTAACAGTGATGTTAGACACCACCCCAAACCCTGATCACGCCCCACTTGTCATTGCCGTGGAAAAGGGGTTTTTTAAAGCGCAAGGCCTGCAAGTCACCTTAACTCACAGTAAAACGCCCGAATTGGCAGCCGCAGCCATTGTCGAAAAAAAAGCAGACATTGGTTTAACCCATGAACCCGCCCTCATTGAACAAATTGATCAAGGCCTGCCGTTAAAGACGATTGGGATTTTAATTGATAAACCATTAACCTGTCTGACCGTTATCAAACGCAATGGCATCGATGCCATTGTTGATCTGAAAGGCAAGCGCGTTACGGCAAGCGATGAATTGTCGATGGCGATGCTTAAAATCATTTTGGCAAAAAAAGGCTTAAACGCAAACGATGTGGACTTCATTAATTTAAATTATAAAGAACCCATTGCCGCGCTAAAGAACCATAGTGTTGATGCCATGAGTGGCTTATCGCGCACTAGCAATTTTTCTGAATTAAATAACAATGGGCAAAAAGTTTTTGCTTTTTTTCCAGAAGAAAATGGAATACCGAATTACAGTGAATTAGTGTTTGTGACGCACACGGATAACACGAAAGATCCGCGCTTACTGCACTTTTTAACTGCCATTCGCCAAGCCGTTTATTATTTAGATGAACACCCCGAAGAGGGTTGGCGTTTATTTAGCAAACGCTACCCTAAGGCCAATACGGCTAAAAATAAGCAGATTTGGTTTACGACATTGCCCTACTTTGCAGAAGAACCCACGCAAATTCATCCGCATGAATGGCTAAAGTTCGCAACCTTTATGCAAGAAAACCACTTGATTAAAACGGTTCAGCCCATGTCGCGCTATGCTATCTCGTTTACGCTACCCCCCATGTAAGGAGTGATTATGTTGTTTGAAACGCTACCTATTTTCGCGCAAATTTTAATTGGTGGTAACGCACTGTTGTTACTCATCTTGCTTGTCGTCGTCATAAAACAGTTTTTACTCCACAGTAACCTTAAACAATCGTTATTAGTGCAAAATCAAGCACGTGAACAAATCCAGACGGAATTGACGCGTAATAGCGAAGCGCTGCAAGAGAAATTACATCAGAACGCGCTCAGCCAAACGGCGCAAGATAACGCATTAAAAGAACGTGTTTTAGATGCACTGACTTTGCAGCGCAATCGTTTTGAAGAGCGGCAAATGGAAGTATTTAAAATGCTGCATGACACTTTAGCAAAAGGCGTGCAAGAAAATCGTCAACAAGTCAAAGAAGCACTGCAAGATTATGCCAAAGAATTAGGCGAACGCGTTACTCAACTCACGCAAACGACTGAAAGCAAATTAAATACCATTAATCAACAAGTCGAAAAGCGTTTAGCAGATGGCTTTGAAAAAACCAATGCCACGTTTGGTGATGTCATTAAGCGCTTAGCATTGATCGATGCCGCGCAACAAAAAATCACTGAGCTTTCGACCAATGTGGTCAGCTTACAAGAAATCCTCAATGATAAACGCTCGCGTGGCGCATTCGGGGAAATTCAATTAACGGCCTTAATTTCGAATTTAATTCCTGAACAACATGTCAGTTATCAACATACGCTAAGCAACGGCCGCCGTCCGGATTGCATGTTATTTTTACCAGAACCAACCGGCAATATTGCCATTGATGCGAAATTCCCTCTCGAAAGTTTCCGCTCCTTTAAAGACACCGCATTGGCTGAGAGTGATCGTCAGCAAGCGTTAAAACAATTTAAATTGGATATTCGTAAACACATTCAAGATATCGCGACCAAATACATTATTGAAGGTGAAACGTCCGATGGCGCTTTAATGTTTATTCCAGCAGAAGCCGTATTTGCTGAAATTCACGCCCACCACCCTGATTTAGTGGAGCTTGCCCAACGCAATAAAGTCTGGCTAGTCTCACCAACCACGTTGATGGCAGTATTAACAACCGCTCGTGCGGTGTTAAAAGACGCGGCCACCCGCCAGCAAGTACACGAAATTCAAAAACACTTACGTTTATTGGCAGATGACTTCGATCGTTTCCAATTGCGCATGGATAATTTATCGAAACGGATTGCGCAAGCCCATAATGATGTGGAGCAAGTGCATATTTCTTCGCGTAAAATTTCACAGCGTTTTGGTCAAATTGAACGAGCAGACTTTGAAGGTTTAAGTTTTGATGAAGAGACGCGTTTATTGCCAAAAGAGCATGCCTTGACGACAGGAGTTCCGGCGAGCATGCAACAGTAACCGCTTCATTATCCCGCGGACGCTGACCATTAGCGTAATATAATACTCGCGATTCTCCCCTTCATAAAAATACGGATATAAAAAAACCCATCGCTTGATGGGTTTTTTTATATGCTTTTCAATATCACATCCACTGCACCAGATTTATTTTTTGCTGTCACTCTGACAGGAAACATGGCGCAACATTTCTAAAACCAGCGGCCAAAGTTTGTCATTCTTCTTATTAAAAAACCCGAAATGCCCGACCTTCTGCACGCCCTGTGTTTTTGGATTAATCAGTTCAAACTCAATTTGCGCTTTTGGAAAGTGCTTTAATAAATCTTCCACCATGACAGGCGGGGCATATCCCCTATCATCGGTAAAAGCTAACGCATTAATGGGGCCTGCATATTCGCGGTAATTCTTCGTATCTAAGCTTGAGTCAGAAAAGAGATAATCAGGCGACCGGCACCAGCGGCACCATTCTTCTGCCACCCCTTTCGGCAAATCATGGCCAATCCCCAGTCGCCCAGGAACATAGCCTAAAACTCGGTTGAAAAATGGAAAGAGTAGATACCACGCCGTTAGTAAACGTGGCCATTGCGCAAGAGGATAGCGACGCCAGGTACCCGTACCACTCGCGATAAAAATTAATCGTTGTACTTGTTTTAGAGAAGGTGCCAAGCCTGCCAAATGACCGCCAGAGCTGTGGCCTATTAAGGTTAAAGGGCCAAGCTCAACTAATCTAGTTTGTAAAATGTATTCAATAACGGTTTCAAGATCCATCTCACCCCATTGATGTAAGCGGGCATCATCAAATTTGGCATGTTTAATGCGCGATGCACCGATGCCACGGGGGTCCCACGTGATTACTTCATAGCCATTATTGCTCAAAAATTCCGCAAAAGACTGATAAAAGTCTTGCTTTACACCTAAAGCAGAATTAATGACAATGACGCCCTTGGAATGCCCCACATAATGGAAGCGACGCGCTTGAATTAAGCGCTTGTCATGACACACCAACGTTAAATGTTGGTAAGCAGGTTTCTCATTGTAAACCAAACTCATTGCTTCATCCTTGAAATGCTTACCTATACTTTTACATGCGACAAACTTACAATCAATGAGAATTTACGCTTGAATTGAGATGATTATGCCGAAAAATAATGAATTTTACACGCATTACTTAGAAAAAATGGCCCTACTAGAGACGGCCGTTGCCAATCCCGGCGCTCTTAGCGAATTACAAATGACACTACCCGAAATTGTACCGGTTAGCTTAATTGAACGCGCCAACGTGGTTGCGTTTGGAGTATTCATCTTACGTCATGGCCAAGATCAAGTTGCGCACCGGCTGGCGGATCAAATTGAACAGCATATTCAGCAACATCCCAATACGCCACTTCTGGTCAGACAACCGCATTTTACGAATGATTCTCATTGGTTCGCCGCCCTGATAGCCCTCGCCTCAATCAGTGAAAGACGACTAGCGCTGCACTCGTGTCATTTAGCCGAATTAAATACCATGCAATGGGATTATTTTTTAAAAATCATCCGTCAGCTTACGCAAATTGACTTACCAGAATGCCGACTGGCGCACCTTGATCCCATACGTTGTTTTTCTTTTATTGCGGCTTTGCAACAAAACACGCAATCCTTAAATTTAAACGGCATAAACCTAGCCCACCCGGCCGCTCGTCAAACCCTATTGAATTTGATCAGTCAGTTAGAACCTTTAGAAACACTTGACCTTAGTGACACTGACTTAGAAAAGCAGGACGAGCAATTTTGGGAGGAATTCACTTGCGCCCTTAAAACCAGTCATTCCCTACACGTCATAAAAGGCTTACCCGATAGCACGCCAGAGAGCTTAACCACAACGCTTGAAATCCATTCTCAATGCGCAGCACACAAAGCCTTGGTGCAAAAACTAAGAATGCGTGCTGATGAGTTGCGGGAAGAAAATGATTTACCCAAATTAAAAGAAATTTCAGCCCTTTGTGACCGGCAAATGAAAAATTTAGCGCACGCTAAAAAGGAATTACAAATCTACATCCTCGAGTACACACAGTTGTTTTTTGAAACCCGTAAGCACATATGCCACATTCAGCGTGCGGCACAAGTTATGAATAAAAATAGTTTATCGCACCAGAATCTTTGGGATAGCCGCTCGTCGCAACGTCATCAGGCATCCTCTTCTGCTCTTAAAGGCGCACAGCGCTGCCCTCACCCTTAATAAAAACGCGTCATGCCGAGCGCTCTCGGCATGACGCATCCATTACCAGCGCACGGGTTGTGGATTACGCTCTTCAAAATCCGCTTGGTGCCAGTAAGGATAAATCGGGGTGCGATGGCTGACTTGATGCAGCCGCTCCATTTGCCCAGGGGTTAACTTCCAGCCCACTGCTCCTAAGTTTTGCAGCAATTGCTTTTCATCGCGCGCGCCAATCACAATGTTGGCAACCGTTGGGCGCTGCAACAACCAATTTAATGCAATCTGGGTAATGCTTTTACCGGTTTCTTGGGCAATTTCATCCAAGACATCAACAACTTGATACACTGCTTCATCCGTTACTTCCGGACCACCGGCAGCCCCGCCGGATTGAATACGGCCTGGTTGAATCGGTTGGCCGCGACGAATTTTACCGGTTAAGCGCCCCCAACCTAATGGGCTCCATACCATCAAATCAACGCCTTGATCTAAACCGAGCGGCATCAATTCCCATTCATATTCACGGTGCAATAAGGAGTAATACCCTTGATAAACGACATAACGCGCCAACCCATAGCGTTCAGAGGTGGCGAGCGCTTTCATCACCTGCCAACCTGAAAAATTTGAACACCCAATGTAACGCACCTTGCCGCTTTCCACAAGATTGTCTAACGCGCCCAACACTTCTTCCATGGGCGTTAACGCATCAAAACCATGCATGAAATATAGATCAATGTAATCGGTGCCTAGGCGTTTTAAACTGGATTCGCATTCCCGAATCAAATGGAAGCGCGATGAGCCTTTGTCATTAGGACCTTTGCCAGTGGTGAATGTCGCTTTCGTGGCAATGAGCGCTTGTTCACGCCGATTTTTTAACGCTGCGCCTAGGATGGTTTCTGAATCACCGGCCGAATAAATATTCGCCGTATCAAAAAAATTCACGCCATGCTCTAAGCAAATATCAATTAAACGGGTTGCGCCTTTTGTGTCTGTATCGCCCCAGGTTTTAAAAAAATCCGTTGTACCACCAAATGTACCCGTACCCAAGCTCAGCACCGGCACCTGTAACCCAGAACGACCTAAACGTCGATATTCCATTGCTGTTGTCCTTTATTGTCATTAACGAGTGATGCGTAAATGTCAAGGTGAGACCTTGGGGCACTCACCCTGACGCTACTTGTAGACGCAGTTTAATTCAACTACCCCGCACTGTAACGTAGATTCTGATTCAAGGTATGAGAAGGATTGGGCACTACGCTCTGACTTAATCCAGCCTCAAGACGAAGCGGTTTTTTCGCTTTCAGAACATCGCCTGGACGATGTAATAAGGCGGTTGTCCCCATCATGTCATGCGCTTTCGCGTTTGAACTTTTAAAAGCAGGCACGTGATGGTCCGCCGCGCGTTTATCCTCGCCTATGGCCTGCGCTCTTTGCCCCTGCCTGCAAAAATCGAACAGGCGCTTTACGCCGAATCCCGCTCCGCCACCCAATGCCGCGCCGCCCAATATTGCCCCTACCACAACAGGGGTTGCCGCTCCTAAAGAAAAGACAATCGCAGCAGCAGCCCCACCCACAATGAGAATGCCAGCGGTCACAAAAGCCGCTGCTTTCAACCAATCCACCCAACGTGGCTTGCGGCGCTTGGGTAATTTCAATGACAGCGTTTCGTCTTGATCTGCCGGTACAATCGCTTGCGCTTTTTGGGACATTTTTTCCAAGAAATGGCCATGAGGTAATTCTTGGTTCTTCTCACAAAAAGCATTCACCATTTCCACATTGGCAATGGTTTCATCTTGCCATGCCTTCAACGCCTCGCCCCATAACCGCACCATATTTCCTTTGTGCATTTGAATATGCGTTTTTTTAAAAATGTCCCAATACCTTCGCATGTCTTCTTTAAAACCACGTACCACACTTTCGCCATCAAAAAATTGTTGCGTATTGGCCTCAAGGTTTCTTTGAATAGCATCGATTTGCAATGCGCCAAATTGCTCGGGGAAACGACACATTTCTTCTAACCAATTTTGGGTACTTTCTTCCAGCCCCGAATGGCCTTCATGCATTGCGCGAAAGTGTTCTTTGCGTGTTAGCTCAGAAGCAATGACTTTTAACTGCGCGCAGGCCCTGCGTGACACAGCCTTCAGCATTAAAGCCAATTGTTTTTGTTTTACCGTAGCACTTTTAAACGCAGGATCATTTAAAAAGCTTAAGTAATCTAAATAAAGCCATTCCTCGCGGAAAGGCTGTAAAAACTCATCACAATGCGCCTGATGTAAGGCGCGTTGGTTGGTTTTTTTGGATTGTAAAGCAAGATCGCGTAGCTGAGTTGAAAATGCATTAACGCCTAGCTCATCTAAAAGGAAAGTAGTTTCTTCTTTCTCTAGGGCATAGCGATAAGAATCTGCGTTTGCTTTGGCTTCCACTTTCAACTGGCCAATCTGTTCTTGTAGTTTAACGCTGATATAATCCGGCGATTGCTCGAGCAACGCTTTCACCCAATCTTTTTCCAATAACGCGGCAAGATAGCTGTCAGGCGTTGCTGGCGCATGACATTCCCTCAGCTGCCTAAAGTGAGGCAATTCTGCTCGGCTAATGACATGGCCATTGCAGATAAGCGGGTCAGTTAAAATTTGCCTAGAAAAATCGGATTGCAGTAATATTTTTATTTGTACCCAGTCGATTGTCGTAGCGGTTTTTAAAAAATCTTTTAGCTTTTTTGCTGCAACGGATTCCGCTTCAATCTGATCTAACCCATTTAAATCAAGCGACGCTGTGGTCAACATGGTCGCTGGCTGCTCACTTGGCAAAGCAGCGCGCTGCGATTCTAAGTCAGTAATTTTTTCTTGTAGCGCTGCTTTCTCTTTAGCAAATCGTGCCGACATTTCACTAATTTTAGGGTTAGCCTCGAAAATAACCGACTGATATTCTTTAAAAAGTTTCAAAATACTAGCGCGCGCCGGTTGAGCGTGATGCACATGATAAAGATAAATGAAACTAAGATCGCTATGCGGATTTCGCTTATGGATAGCTTGTGCTTCTAGGCAAGTAGCCATTTCATGCCAGACGATTATCTCCATTGAACTTAAAACGCTTTTTGAACTCTCAATCAGATGTTGCAACGAACCGAGTAAGTCTTGACGATTTCCTTGGTGGCTGTTTATCACATCGCCCAAAGAGCGGCTACGTTTACGTTGGTTTACTTGCTTACCTTCGTACTCTTGCCACATCATTAAAAAAAGACGCACATCAAGCAAAGTATGCAGTGGATTTTCGACAAGCTGCCGAAACTTTTCTTCGTAGATATCCGGGTCGGGGTTTGGGTGTTTGCTATCGCGTTTGGCGAGAGTGTCTTGTAAACTTTTTTGCAAGGCGCGCCCTTGTGCGACCAGGGGTTGCTGAAAACGTGTGCTAATCATAAATAAATCCCTTTTAAAGGCTGAATCATATTCAGCTAATGTTGGTATTATAAATCTAGAAAAGTTAAGAGAGACTTATAGGGCGAGGTTTTTTTATTACTATTTCACCACCGGCCACTATAATGGGCAGCCTTGGCTGGTTCTGGGGCAAACCAGCACATTATGCTGTTGCAAACGTACTCAATACACTAGGCAATAGATTACAAGTTTTAATTTTAGGCATAAACCTATGGATTACTGAGAGGTCCGTAAAAATTTATTGCCTGGCGCCTTGGTATCAGCAAGCGGTTCGATTGCTGATCGCTTGTTGGCGAATAGTTTTAATGCTGAGTTTTGCTGAGATAAACGCTGAGTGAGCTCCGCATTACGTTGGTTTAATTCTCTTATTTCTTCCTCTTTTCTACGCAAGACATAAGCTAGCTGGATGAGCGTATCTTCATTATCCGCAACATTTTCAACAGGAGGTATACTCCCTTTCATGCCACATAAGCCAGTATAGATATGGTTTACTAAATTGGTGTGATCGCCCGCCTTTTTCGCTCTCAACACAAAGCGAAATGCTGCTTCCAAATAGTGTTGTTTATCTTTTTCATCTTGTCCGTAGGTATACAAAGTCATGAAAATATGTCCCGCATTTAAGTTTGCGTCCTTATATAGCGTCTCACCTTTCTCATCCAGTTTTTGGTAATATTCTATGGCTTGATCATATTGTTTCTCTGCTGCATATTGCACACCTTTGTGATAGAAATATTTATTCAACAAGCTTAATGCTTTTATAGAGTGAACTTTATTTTTATAATCTTGGTTTTCCTGTAGAAGCACCTCAAGCAATTGAAAGCGCTCATTTTCAGACAATAAGTCATCGTCCTCCATACAAGCCAACAAATCATTTAGTGGCATGTTTTTCCAGGCATTTTGCTCCTCAGCCATAAAGATATGATAGTAAATCTGCGCATTGTCTTCATTCAAAGGAACAGTCTTCTTTATCCGTTCAAAACCCTTTTGTATTTCTATAAGCAGGAAGCAGTTTCCAGCTTTATTAGCCTGTATTATCGC
>CAZQXH010000009.1:0-103400 GCA_964597435.1 uncultured Coxiellaceae bacterium
ACCACTCACCAAAGGGGAGAATCGCGATTCTCCCCTTTGGAAACCCCATCGCGCAAGGAGTACTTCAAGCTGCAAAAAGCGCAATATGTTCAGCATTAACAAATAACGCAGTAAATTTATCTCGATTAGAAAAGGCTTCTGCTATTACGTTGTAAATGAGTGCTCGTAACAAAATAATTATTTCTTGTAAAATCATCTGTTAAAAAGCGATTTAATAAATCGACGTTATTAAAGACGGTACGTTGAATGGCTGCTTCTTGAAATTAATTATCGACAAAGAGATATAACTGTTTAGTTGAAGCGGATGGATGATGCGCGATGTTGTAAAAATCATTCAGCGTTAAAGGGGGGGTATTTAAGACGTTGCTTGCCGTTTTTAAAAAAAGCTATTAAGTTGACCGTCAATACGCACTCTTCGCCATGCTTGCTATTTCAAATCGCTACTGTCACAATTCCCGCGAACATTAGGGGCGCCTTCGGGCTGAGAGGATTCGTTCCAACCCTTATAACCTGATCTCGTTAGCACGAGCGGAGGAAAATGTATGCTAATGACAACTTTATTTGGTTCTCTTGCGTTTATCACATCCGTTATTGGTTTGTTGCCACAAGTGGTTAAAACCTGGCAATCGCGTTCTGCAGCGGATGTTTCTATGTTGATGTTAATTAACTATTCTGTCTGCTCTCTTGCTTGGATTGTCTATGGTGGCTATTCCAATTCGTGGTTTGTTTTATCCAGTAATGTGTTAGGGCTTTTAAGCAGTCTGTTTTTAATTGGCTTAAAGCGGCATTACGATGCAAAGGCGAGTGCAGTATGATTTCTTTTGCCGAATACCGTTCTATTTTATGTTTAGATGGCGCGCTGCCTACGCCGCAATTTTTAAAATCCCTAGCATTACCCATTTTTGCAGCGGATGGCGCAGCAAACAAATTAATGGCAATGGACATTGCGCCGCAATTAACGATCGGCGATTTAGATAGTTTAAGCGGAGTATTACGCGATAGTTTGCCAACCCTTGCCATTCCCGATCAAAATAGCTGTGACTTTCAAAAGTCACTCGCGTATTTGGCTAAGGAAAATTTATTACCCGCTATTATCATGGGCGTGAATGGCGGCTACCTCGATCATATTCTAAATAACATCAATATCTTTTTAACAACGGGCAGTATTTTATACGCACCGCCTTTGATGGGCTTAGTGTTGCGCGAAGGCGAAACGCGCGAGTTTGTTTTACCGCACAATACAAAGCTATCGCTGCTAGGCATTCCTCATGCGGTGGTTGATTCAGACGGATTAAAATGGGAATTAGCTAATTATGAAATGCAATTTCCTGGCGCCACTTCCTGCTTTAATCGTAGCGTAAAAGAGCGGGTGACATTAACCGTGCGCCAGGGGTGTTGCTTAGTGCTTTTATATGATGGTTCCGAGGGATTGTCCAACCCGTAACACCGTTTCAGAGGTTAAGTGCTGAGACCAGTTAATCTTATTTGCTGCAAACAGCACAATGACAGTCGAGCCAAATTTAAACTGGCCTAATTCAACACCTTTCTCCAACGGTTTTTCATCACCAAAAAATTGTTGTTTGCGCTCATTGGCACGAATGGGTTCATTCATCCAAACGGTTTGCATGCCACCCACAAATAAAGCACCGACCAAAATTACTGCCATAGGCCCTACTTCTGTGTCAAAAACACAAACTAAGCGTTCATTGCGCGAGTAAAGTTCCGGAATGCGTTGCATGGCGGCTTGGTTCACCGAAAAGAGTTTTCCCGGAATATAAATCGTTTGTTTTAACTCGCCAGTTAATGGCATGTGGATGCGATGATAATTATGGGGAGCTAAATAAAATGTGCCAAATTCACCATGGCTAAAGGTTTCTGTTAAACAGGTGTCATTACCGAGCAATTTTTCTAAGTTGTAGGAATGGCCTTTGGCTTGAATTAATGTATGCGCAGCAATTTTTCCCACTTCTGCAACGTAACCATCGACGGGGCTACTAATGTGTTTGGCATTGGTCGTAATGGGTCTTGCACCTGGTTTTAAACGGCGGGTAAAAAAATCATTAAACGATGCGTAATGTCTGGGATTATCAATCACCGCTTCCGATAAATCGATATCGTAATGCCGCATGAAACGCCTAATTAATAAATCTTTGAGCCAAGGTTTTTCTGAGTTAGCGATTTTACCCGCCAACGCGGACAAGCCGCGTTGAGGTAATAAATATTGAAGATAAGTTGATAGTCCTTTCATTGTAATCCTTGTTAACTTTGACGCGATAAGGCGGTGATGCTCTCAGTAACCGCGGTGCTAAATTCTGCGGGAGTTTGCCCAAATTTTAAAATACCTGCCCACTTTCCATTTGGATTGATCAGCATAATGGAGGGCGTGTGTTGGATTTGATAGTTGCTTGCATTGTTTTCTGCCTCTTTTGCAGAAAAGACGCCGAGCTGACTTTGTAATTTCCGCAATTCCTCTATTTTACCCGTAACGCCTAGGAAATCGGGATGGTATTTTTTGGTATAAGCAGCAAGAGCACTATTGTTATCGCGTTCAGGATCGAGTGATACCAGCGCGATTTGCAAATTAGGATATTGCTTATGCAGGTCTGGGTAAGCGCGGCTTAACATGTCCATCGTGACAGGGCAGACGCTAGCGCAATGCGTAAAACCAAAAAATAGTAAGGTCCAATGTCCTTTTAAGCGATCGTAGGTAAATTTTTGTTGGTCGGCTGTTACTAAGTGAAACGGTTTGATATCCCGTGCGGCAGGGAAAATCATGCCGGCATTGTTCGCAAGGTTGGTTTGCACCGGTGCTTGCTTAGCATGAAAAATAAACACGGAGCTCATAATCGCTGCGCAAAGGAAAACTAAAGCTACGACAATGGCTTGTACGGAACAACATTTTTTCGTCATAGAAGTCCTCACTAGGTAATTAATAAATGGTGATCCAGCAAGATCACTAAAAACAAACCAGTCAAATACACTAAAGAATAATGAAAGGTTTTTAAGGCCAATGGGGTTTCATTGGGTGCAAATTGCAATTTTAAAGCGTAAGCGATTAAACCAATATTTAAAAGCGAAACGCACACTAAATAAAATTCACCGCTCATGCCAATTGCATACGGCAACAAACTACTGACAATGGTTAACAAACTGTAAAGCACAATGTGCAGCTTGGTAAACTGAATGCCATGAGTAACAGGTAGCATGGGATAAGGATTTTTTTTGTATTCTTCAATGCGATGTAAGCAGAGTGCCCAGAAATGAGCGGGTGTCCAGGTGAAAATAATGAGAACCAATAACCAGGCTTGAGGGTCCAATTGTCCGGTGACCGCAGTCCAGCCTAATAAAGGTGGCATGGCGCCCGATAACCCACCAATCACAATGTTTTGTGATGTTGCGCGTTTTAAATAGATGGAATAAACGGCGGAATAACCGATCGCAGCCATCAATGTCAGCATGGCAGTCAAGGCGTTGACACCGAAGTATAAAATAGCAAAACCAATACAGCATTGAATGCTCGCAAACGTCAAGGCGGCATTTAAAGTTAATTTTCCTGAGGCTAAAGGTCTTCTCTTCGTGCGTTCCATTAACGCATCCACACGATGATCAATGACATGGTTTAAGGTGGCAGATGCCCCAGACATTAGCGCAACGCCAACCGTGGCATTAATCCATAGCCACCAGGGAATAGGATTGACCGCGCCTAAATACATGCCCGCCCAAGTGGTTAATAGCATTAACATCACCACACGTGGCTTGCAAAGAATGTAGTAATCTTTAAGTGCATTGTTAGATGACATGAAACTTGTCCTTTGCAAGGTAGTTAGCTTTAACCAGTGTCGTGATGATGGTTAAGAGCAGGGCAACCGCGACACCGTGATGAATCAAAGCTAACCACACGGGACGTAGCCATAAAATGTTTAAAATGCCCAAGGTCACTTGTAGTGCGAGTAACGCTAAAATGCAGCTCGCTAGGAAACGAAGGGCAGGGACGCGCAATGTCGCTATCGCAAAAACGCTTAAGTAAACTGCCGTAATCGCAGCGCCAATACGATGTAACATATGAATCGTAATTAAGTCCGTGTTGAATTGTTGCCAATGTAATGTAGGCATTACTTGGCCATTACAATAAGGGAAGTCAACGCAAGCAAGACCTGCATAATGAGTGCTAACCCAGCCACCTAGCGTAATTTGCGCGGCAATCACGGCCAGTGCCAACCAGAACCACACTAAGCGTTGCTTGGGCAAGTGACGACGCGGAAAGCTCCGATCGCGAAAACGCAAATCTAATTGTGCCCACCAAAGTACGCTTAAAATAGAAAGCCCGGTTAGTAGATGAGATAACACGATCACAGGGCGTAATTTTTCCGTGACAGTTAACATGCCCAATGCAATTTGCATGAATAAAAGACCGCCTAATGCGGCCGTGATGAAATACGTTTTGCGATCCGTTGGGCGACGCGTTTTTAACATGCCCACAATCAACATGAGGATCAGTAAGCCTTCCGTGCCCGCAAAGTAACGATGCGTCATTTCCGTCCACGCTTTGCTGATATCAACGGGCAGCAAAGGGTATTTTTGAGCGGCGTCTGCTAATTGAGAAACGGTGTGGGGCGCGGTAATAAAGCCATAGCAATGCGGCCAATCCGGACAAGATAAACCGGCATCCGTTAAGCGGGTAAAGGCGCCTAACATAATAACCACAAAGGCAAGTAGGGCGGTAATGAAGGCAAGCTTGGTACTATTTTGGGCGGTTAAACGAAAGTGTGTCATGGCAAGTTCTTTTTTCTTGGATAGGGTTAAGTGGAACGTCCTCGATTTAGTGCGACAAATATTATCAATAAGGTCAGGGCTAAAGCAAACCATTGTACAGCATAACCAATATGGCGTTCTGGCCCCATGGTGACAATTTGCCATTCAATGGGGTAAGCATTTGGACTATTTGGCTGAAGAATTAGCAAGTAAGAGGATAGTTGGGGTAAGTTTAATAGCGTTTTTAATTGCGCTAAGTCAATGAATTCAATCCGAAACAGCTTCCCATGATTCGAGTTGTCTACCATGTTGCCCAAGCTGACATAACGCGATGGCTGTTTTAAGAAGCCGGTAATGGTTTGCTCGCCGCTAATTTTTTTTACGGAGGGTAAGTTAGCCCGTCCATTTAATTGGGGTAGGAAGCCGCGATCGACTAAGATTGTTGACGAGGCACTCCGAAACGGCGTGAAAACTTCATAACCAATTCGTCCGTGAAACAACTTATTATCAAGCAAGATGGTTTGGTCGTTTAAAAACTCACCAACCAAGGTGGCGCGATAAAACTGCCAATCGCCAGCTTGTAGCAGTGTGCTTTCGTTGAGTGGTTGATGTTTTGTGCGTTCAGTAAAAGCCGCTAACAAGCTTTGTTTTTCATGGGCGCGACGTAATTGCCAACAGCCCAAGCTGCAAAGCAACGCAAAGGTTAGTAAGGCGAGTAGCGCGAGCTTGATGTTTTTAATTTTGAAGTACATTAGATAATGCATTTCCGCTGCGATGAGACTATACTTGCGGCGCTAAGGCCGGGGCCTTACGCAACGTCAACTTAAGAGGTCGAATTCTAATGACAATGACACTCATAATCAAAGTAATTGTTTGGGTTTTATTTGCATTTATCTTCTTCTCTCTTGGCAGCGCGCTTTTTTTCTTAATGCGTGATCGTGATAATTCCGAGCGCATTGTTAAAGCATTAACTTGGCGCATTGGCTTGTCCATCTTATTATTTTTAATCTTGCTGTTTGCGTTTGCGATGGGGTGGTTAACACCGCATCAGCTTTAATTCCTTAGGGGGTCCAGATGGGATTTCGTAATTTTGGTTCTTTGCTAATTATCTTTTTCATCGTCATGATGGTGTTTGGTACGCAGCGTTTACGCGATGTTGGCAACGATTTGGCCGTGGCCATTCGCAGCTTTCGCAAAGGCTTGCAAGAAGATTTAGACGATAAAAAATTAGATGAAAAAAAAGAAGGTAGTCAATCGTGAATTTCAGTATTAGTGAAATTGCGGTTATCTTATTGGTTGCGCTGCTCGTTATTAAGCCAGAGCAATTGCCAGAGGTGGCTTTTTCGTTAGGTAAATTCGCGCAATCCATGCGGCGTTTATTGACTAAAGTAAAAGCGGAAATGAATGGTGTCATTGACGCAGTTGAAAAACCCCATGACGCAAACAGCGGACAGTCTTAATAAAGCACAAGCGCTACAATTAATTATTGAGCTGCGTTCGCGGTTATTGGCTTTTGTGACGGTGCTCATGGTGCTATTTGCCGTGTTGACGTATTTCGCGAACGATCTTTACACCCTCTTGGCTGCACCATTACTGCATTATTTGCCAGGCGGCCATTTAATCGCAACACAAATTGTGTCGCCTTTTTTTGTCCCCTTTAAGTTGGCATTTTTTGCCGCTCTTTTATTTAGCGTGCCCTACTTGCTTTACCAAGTCTGGAATTTTGTGGCGCCTGCATTATACGGGCATGAGCGCAAAACAATCTGGCCATTTTTATTATTAAGCTTGGTATTGTTTTATGCGGGCGTTGCCTTTGCCTACTTCGCGATCTTTCCCGCTTTATTTAAGTTTTTAGCGCATGTGGCACCGCGCGGTGTGTTGCTTAGCCCGGATATCAGCGTTTATCTAGATTTCACCTTAAAAATGCTCATCGTTTTTGGCCTCCTCTTTGAAATTCCCATGCTCATGTTGTTATTAGTGGCGATCAATGCGGTCAGTTTGGCGCGATTAGTCAAATGGCGTTCGTATGCGATTGTTGGCGCCTTCATTTTGGGAATGTTGCTAGCGCCACCTGAAGTATTATCACAAACCTTACTCGCCATACCGATTTGGATGTTATATGAAGCGGGTTTGCTATTGTGTCGATGCGTAAAGCGTCATGACTAAGCAGCATAATGCGAGCTTGGTGCGCTTAGTACAGTGTTTGCAAGATGGCCAATATCATGATGGCACGCTGCTGGGTAATGAATTAGGCATGACACGAAGCGCCGTATGGAAGGCGATAAGAAAATTGACCGGCCTTGGCGTGAATATTCATTCATTAAAAGGCAAAGGGTATGCAATGCAAGAACCATTCATCTTATTAGATGCAGCGGAAATTAAAGCAGCTCTCGATGTGCCGTGTACTTTATCCGTGTTTGAGTCGATTGAGTCTACTAATACCTATTTACGCAATCTAAAACCGTCAACTCACCCCGTGATTTGTTTAGCAGAGCAGCAAACTGCTGGGCGCGGGCGTTTAGGGCGAGATTGGTATTCGCCATTTGGCGAAAATATTTATCTGTCTTGTGCATATCCCTTTCAAAAAGATTTAACGCATTTGGCGGGTTTAAGTTTAGTGGTGGGTGTTAGTATTATTAAAGCATTAACGGGCATTGTTTCCAATTTGAAAGTCAAATGGCCTAATGATGTGTTTTGGTTTGATAAGAAATTAGCGGGCAGTTTAATTGAAGTGCAAGCGGAATCACATGGTGCTTGTCATGCCATCATTGGCATTGGCATGAATGTGAACATGCAAAAAGCAAAGTCACGCGCCATTACGCAACCGTGGGCATCCTTAAGTGTCATTGCGCAGCACTATCAAGATCGTAATCAAATTGCCGTAAAGTTATTAAAGCAACTGCTAGCGGATCTTGCCGTTTTTAGTCAGCAGGGTTTCAAAGCATTTCAAGCGGATTGGAATCAATACGATTATTTATTAAATCGTACGGTGACTTTGGCCGGTAATGCAGAAAAAATTAGTGGAGTTGTTCAAGGGATTAGTGAACAAGGTCATCTTGTTTTGCGTTTGCCTCACGGCGAGTTGCGCGTTTTTTCTTCCGGTGATACATCTTTAGTAAAATAATTTAACGAATTTTTTTTAAGTAAGCGCTGCTTTTTGCAAACTTACTGCTTTTCATTAAAAAAACTGGCTATCTCATTTTTGAATGATTAAACTTACAAGCCTTATCGCCTGGCTGAAGCCAGGCCGTTCGCTTTTTGCCTTTGCGAACGTCATATCCTAACTAAAAAAGTCGAGTAAGGATCCAAAGCGTGATGGACGAAATAGATCAAAAGCGACGTTGCTTCTTGCGTCGTGCCACAACAGCGGTTGGCGGGATTGGCCTCGCTGCGGCGGCGGTTCCATTCTTTTCTTACTGGATGCCAAGCGCTGATACTGAAGCCGCTGCCGCACCCATGAAAGTTGATATCAGCTCATTAAAACCACGTGATCAGTTAACTGTGCCTTGGCGCGGGATGCCGGTTTGGATTATCAAGCGTGATCAAGAAATGTTGGGCACGTTAGATAAACTCACCAATTCATTGCGTGATCCTTTGTCTGAACAAGATCAACAACCCGATTATTGCAAAAACACCCAGCGTTCCATCAAACCCGAAATTTTCATCGCGATTGGTATTTGCACCCATTTAGGTTGCGTGCCAACGTACCGGCCAGATGTTGCGTCGGTATCGCCCGATTGGTTAGGTGGTTATTTCTGTCCGTGCCACGGCTCCAAATATGATTTGGCCGGACGTGTTTATCAAAATGTACCTGCCCCACTGAATTTAAAAATCCCACGTCATATGTATCTCAGCGATACGGAAATCATGATTGGCGAAGATAAAGACGGTGTGCAAGGTGCCATTGCAATCAGTTAAGCACGGAAGGAGTTAAAGAATAATAATGAGCGAGCAAACAGTAACGACTAAAAACAGTTTCATGGAATGGGTTGATAAACGCTACCCATGGACCTTGTTTTGGAAAAAACATTTAAGCGAATATTATGCGCCACGGAATTTTAACTTTTGGTATTTCTTTGGCTCATTTTCATTACTCGTCTTTGTAATGCAAATTTTAACCGGTATCTGGTTGGTGATGGAATATATACCAACAGCTGACGGTTCGTTTGCTTCCGTGCAACATATCATGCGGGAAGTGCGCTACGGTTGGTTGTTGCGTTTTATGCACACAACGGGCGCGTCAGCTTTCTTTGTGGTCGTCTATTTACATATGTATCGCGGTTTAATTTATGGTTCTTACCAAAAGCCACGCGAATTAGTCTGGCTAATTGGCATGATGATTTATTTCTTCTTGCTGATTGAAGCCTTTACGGGATACGTGTTGCCATGGGGGCAAATGTCATACTGGGGTGCTGCGGTTATTACCTCGTTTGCGAGTGCCGTACCTTATTTGGGTGACCTTATCCTCACTTGGTTGCGCGGTGGTTTTAGTGTCACCGGTGTTTCCCTACATCGTTTCTTCTCGCTGCATGTCATTGCCATTCCATTGTTGTTAGCGGTTTTTGTTTTTGTGCATTTAGTGGCGCTACACCATGTTGGTTCGAACAACCCCGATGGCGTAGAAATCAAAAATAAAAAAGATGCTGAAGGCATTCCTTTAGATGGTATTCCTTTCCATCCCTACTACACGGTGAAAGATTTAGTCGGTGTGATGATTTTCTTGTTCGTATTTTGCACCGTGGTTTTCTTTACGCCGACAATGGGTGGTTTATTTTTAGAGCCGGATAACTTTATTCCTGCGAACCCCTTTAAAACACCGCTTGAAATTTCGCCGGTTTGGTACATGACACCGTTTTATGCGATGTTGCGTGCTGTTCCTAACAAATTGCTCGGTCTCTGTGCGATGGCGGGTGCAATTGCATTAATGTTTGTCTTGCCTTGGTTAGATCGTAGCAAGGTTCGTTCCATTCGGTATAAGGGCGTATATTCCAAGATTGCACTGGTTGTTTTTGTGATCTGTTTTATGGGCTTGGGCTACCTTGGACATGAAGGGGTTTCTCCATTGCGCACCATTCTCGCGCGTATTTTAACCGTGGGTTATTATGGCTTCTTCTTGTTGATGCCATTTTACTCAGCAATGGAAAAAACTAAACCTGTACCTGAACGAGTAACGGAATAAACCAATGCGTAAACTATTAGTCATTTTATTGGCCTCATTCGCATTGCAAGGATGGGCAGAAGAGGCGGCCCTCATTGAAAACATGCAACTTGCAGAGGCACCTATCCATCGATCCGACATGGAATCGATTAAGAATGGCGCTAAGTTTTTTGCAACCAATTGTTTGAGTTGTCATACCTTAACGTATTTGCGTTATGACAAAGTCGCTCAAGAGGCAGGCATCACTTACGAAAAAATGCCGTTTAACTTAAAGATGGATCCTGTTCCACCCGATTTATCTTTAGAAGCGAGCATTCGTGGCGTTGATTGGATTTATACGTATTTACATACTTTTTATTTAGATCCGGGCCGTCCAACGGGTGTAAACAATTTATTAGTCCATAACACGGGTATGCCCAATATTTTAGGCCCAATGTATGGTGATCAAGTGTTAGTTGAGCACCCGCAAGGCGATTATATGGGAACGTATCAATGGTACGATCTTTTAAAACAAACCCGTCAAGGCAGTTTAACGCCGGCAGAATATGATGCCAAGATCGCTGACTTGGTAAACTTCTTAGCATATGCATCGGAGCCTTACCAACAAGATCAGCATCGTATCGGATGGTGGGTATTAGGCTTTATTACGTTCTTAGGAATACTGATGTACTTGCTGAAGAAAGAATATTGGAAAGACGTAAAAAAGCGCCGCGACCAATAAAAAAATGCTCCCTTCTCCCTGCGCGAGAAGGGAGCATTCTATGTTCTAATATCGTTACAACGGACGTCTGGCATGGCTCATTGGATGATGGTTAGCGTTCTTAATTTACTTTCAACTACCCTCATTACCTTTGCGGCGTTATATTTTCTTCCCATTCCCTCAGAATTAACCCCATGGTTATTGTTACTAACTACAACCGTTGCATTGGCACGGCAAACACTACCAGCCTTGCCCGTTTTCTCTAGCTTTGCCTTACCGTTCAACCTGCTAATTGCAACCTTATTAAGCATTATCTGTTTCAATCTTCCCTTTGGAAAATGGCTAATCATCGTTTTTGCCATGGTTAATGTATTATTGTTTTCTGATAAAACGTATTTTTCGCAACTTCTTAAAGTCAGCAGTATTGCATTACTCTTTACCGGCGCAATCATTAAGCCAACCTCCTTGCCCGCGTTGCTCGGCGTTATTACCTTAGGTGTATTCTGTGGCAGTGTGAGTTTTAAACCTTTCTGGCCCAAGGTTTATTTACAAAGCGATGCGCAAATTTATCAACGTAACGGTTTTAAAGCGCTTGCAGAGTTCACGCAGATTCTTTTTAACAGCTTCGAAGCGAGTTATTACCCGCAACATGTCTATAGCGTCGAGCGTGCTTTACACTTTAAACGCTTGCGTTGCCTCAGCGTCATTGAAACTTGGCAACCCATTGTTGAGCGTTCAGGAACGACGATGGCTTATACGTGTTTGCAAGAATCGTTTACCTTATTAGTGGATGCAAGCCAGTTGCGTTTTCGTATTAGCGATTTCACTGTATTCGGTTTGTGTGCGGATGAGATAAAACAATTAAGCCAAGTTTTAGTAACCGGATTAACGCAATTAGAACATCAAGCCGATTTAACGTCTGCACAACTTGCACCCATTCAACGCGCATTAGCTGAGTGGGATGCTATTTACCAACAAGTGATCAATGTGAGCGCACGTGAACCAATTGTTTTTATATTGTTTGCGGAAACACTAAAGCGCTTAGTACTTAGTTGGGAGCATGCCGCATGAAACAAGTCGTAACGCGCGATGCGCTAGCACTCATTTTCGCATTAAGCATCGCGATACTTTGCCAAAGCTGGTTTTCAAGTTTGCAAAACCCATGGTTTTTATTAGTAACCGGTTTGGCAGCACTGCCTTTTCCAGGCCCGATTTTGCGCCAAACGTTGATTGGCACCGCTATTTTAGTCGGCTTAGTATTTGTTAGCGCGTATCTTAACGGGGCTGCCAGTTTAGTTGTTATTCTACTCTGGTTGGTGTTTAGCATCATTTTTTATAACACCCGTCCTCACGCCTCCGGTTTATTTACCTTTTATTGGCCATACTTACTAGCCACTTTCATTATATGCTTGTTACCAAGCTTTCAAGTGATTGATATCTACCAAACCATAATCAATGTTTTAGTGGGCGCTGGCATCGGCATCGCTTGCAATGTCCTTGCGCACCAAGCCCAATTTGCTGAATTATTCGCCGCCGCCGTTTTGCCCGCGCTAAAACAATTACATCATTTAATGAGCCAGCCCTATCAATTGCCTGCGCCCGCAAGCGCAAGCGGGGCCAAGGGTGAGGGTGAATCCACACCGCTCTTCTTCCAACCCTGGCGCAACGTAACCCCAACTTTATTACGAAACTACCCCCATTGGATCTACTACGTTGGTTTTAACCCCGGTCTACGTGCTGGTACACGCCAATTCCTTATTCAATTAAGTCGCGCTTTTGATGCTTGCGTAACAGGAAGTTACTGGACAAAAAAAATTGCGCAAGAGCACCAATACCATGAGCTCAATGCCGCTTTGCAACGTGTAAACACTACGAATTTAGAGTTGGTGCAAATATTAATCGATTATTTCGCAATGCATAAAGTTCCCGAGGCGCAAACCGACTGGGTAACCGATTTGGCAGCGTTAGAGGCCTTACTAAAAAGCTATATTACGGTTGATATGAATTTGCTTGAAATGGTGCCAGAACAATTGGCGTTAGTGATTATGTTGCATCACATTAAAGATTTGCGGCGTGCCTTATTAGAATTAGCTCGGGCTCTGCCACCGCTGACAAAGCCAATGTATACTCTATAATCAAAAGGAAAGTTGTGCCGCATAGGAGAGTAAAAGATGTTTTACATTCGTTTTATTGGAATACTTTTAACCGCGTTATTTGCTACTGCAACTGCCCAAGCCTATGTGGGATTTGGGGTGTGTAATTTCGGTGACCAGAAAGTCGATTCGGTCGTTTGTTATGGGCCTGCGGTTTTAAAGCAAACGAGCATTGCCGGTGATTTAAAAGTGGCAGGTACGCTCGATGCGCAGCGCATTACGGCGCAAGCGATGAATGTTGAAGGTGCTGCAAAGATTAGCGATTCCGACATTGCCGGCCCCGCTAGCGTTAATGGCAATTTAACTGCAACCCAAGTGAATTTTCAAAAAGACGTTAATGTCACAGGAACTAACATTTTCTTCTCGCGTACTTCAATCAAAGGCACGGTCACTGTCAACTCAACTAGTAGCGCGCCTTATGTTGTTATGCAATGCGGCACCATTGTTCGCGGCACTGTCATCTTTGCGGGTAAGGCGGGCGTTGTCCAAATTACGGGTGATTCGATAGTGGCAGGTAAAATTAAAAATGGTTCAATGGAATTTATTAAAGCGAGTTGTTAATTAAACCTCTTGGCTCCCTCTCCCCGGGCGCGGGGATAAGGGCAGCTTGGAGAAGAGAGCCAGATTAACTCTTGGCAGGGCTCTTCTCTCCCAACATCTCTCTCCAAAGCGGGAAAAAACTCTTACAATGCTTGCTCACGCATTTTGCATTTTCAATGCGTATGCTTGGCTGGCCTAACCCTAACAAAGTCAGTGCCATACCAATATGGTAATCCCCATGCGTATCTAATGTCGCATCATGCAAGTGACTCGGGTGAACCGTTAAACGGTCATCTTCTTCGGTTATTTCCACGCCGGCTTTTTTTAATTCAACGATTAACAAAGCTAAGCGCTGTTTTTTTACTTTGGAGAGGCTGGTTAATCCAGTCACGATGGTGGGTGATTGCGCAAAAGCAGCCAGCGTTAATAAAGCAGGAAAGGTTTCGGGTATTTCGTCAAAAGTTACTTCCACGCCTGCTAATTCTTTTGGTCCTTGGATACGAAATTCAAATGGTGTTTCATCCATTGCGCAACCCATTTTTTCAAGCAGGTTTAAAAAGTGAATTTGCGGTTGTTTGGCAATCGCCCGTTTTAAAGGTTGTATCGCAATTTCGCCCCGCGTTAAGGCGGCTGCAGCAAAAAAGTAAGCGGCGATGGTTAAGTCTGGTTCTACTTGATAATCGCGAGAGGCATAACGTTGCGGTACTGGTACTAAATATTGCCCTTGATAAAGGCGATGCACTAAAGCACCAAATTCCCCCATGATGGCGGAGGTTAAATTAATAGCAGAGTAAGTTTTTTCATGGCTCACTGCAATTTTTACCGGCATTTTTGTGTAAGGCGCAACAATTAATAGTGCAGAAATAAGCTCAGCTGGCATAGATTGATCAAAATTAAAGTCGCCACCCTCTAAAGCATCGGCGCCTGCTAAAGTAAACGGCATTTTATAAATTCCGTCTGGAATGACTTGGGCGCCTTGTTGGATGAGTAAGGATAAAATGTTAGCCCATAAATGGTTTTGTACTTTGTCTTCACCATCAAAATGGTAAACGCCTGGTGTGCTAGCGCAGAATGTCAGTAAAAGTCGTGCGACGGTTTTAGATTTGCCGCAATTAATGCTGGCTTGTTTGCGCGGGGCTTTGCCGCCGCTACCTGCCACAATACAGGAACGTTCGTAGGGGTCAGCTTGCACAACAATCCCTAATTGATGCAGGCTTTCAATAAGTGCGTGTGTGGTTTTGCTAAAACGCATGCCAGTGATTTCTGATACGCCATCAGTTAATGCGGCGATCATTAGCGCTTGTTCAGTGACTAATTGGGAGCCCGGTAACGATAGTTTCGCATGAACGGGTCCATTTGCGGTTCGAGGTACTTCCGCCATGGGGTATCCTTTCTTTTGGCTGGATTCCATTTCATTATACCCATTACACTTCAAAAGACGAAGGGTAAATGGGTTATCCATTGATAATAATTGTTAAATGCAGCAATCCTTGGCGTTGAGAAAAAACATGAATAATGAAGATTTAAAAGTTAAAGAAGCAGCTGCCTTGTACCGCTTAGGCGATCTTCCCGCCGCAAAAACCTTTTACGAAGAATTAATTCGAGAAGGTAAAGCGAGCGCCGAGATCTGGCACAATTTAGGTTTGATTCATGCTGAATTAGAAGATTGGGCTAGTGCAGAGCAAGCCATGCGCGCCGGGTTATTGTTAGATGCCAATGAAAAAACATTGCATCTCCATTTGGCCAATATACTAAAGCAAGCGCAGCGTTATGGCGAAGCAAAGACAATCCTGCAAAATTTGATCAGTATGGATGCAGAAAATGCAGCGGCCCTGCATAATCTAGGCACGGTTTGCTACGCATTACAAGATTGGCCTGGCGCACGCCATGCGTTTGAAAAAGCGATCTTAGTAAAAGCCAATTATGTGGATGCTTATTATCATTTGGCATTGACCCAGTTACGACAACAGGATTTGAAAACGGCTGAACTGACCTTGCAAGCGGTATTGGAATTAGATGCAGATCATCCGGGCGCCGCTTTTCAACTGGGTAGCTTATATTTGTTACGCGAACAATTTTTTGAAGCCCTAAAGCCATTGCAACAATTATTAAAACATCATCCTTATCATTTTGAATCACACATGAATATCGCTCATGCGTACCTGCGACTCGGACAATTGGGTAATGCGGCCATGCATTATAGTCAGGCACTGGCTATTCAGCCTCACGAAGAGCAGGCTTTGTTTAATTTAGGGGTTATCAACATGCAGCAGGGTAATTTGCGTGCCGCCGCAGATTATTATCAGCGTATCTTGCAGCAAGCACCGCGCTCTTTTGCCGCGCATAACAATTTGGGTGTGGTGTTGCTGGCTTTAAAGCAGCGTGAAGAAGCGTTGTTGCATTTTAAGGCGGCATTAAGCATTGAGCCTAATAATGCGGCAGTTAAACACATCTTACAATTAAACACCGTGCCGAATGTCATTAATGAAACGCCAAGCGCATACGTGCGTGCTTTATTTGATGGCTATGCGGACCATTATGACGCGCATCTTGTAAAAGATTTGCAGTACGCTGTGCCAGAGGAATTTAGACTATTGCTGAAAGCGCACACCGCCTTAGGGAATGGGCCTTGGAATGTTTTAGATTTAGGCTGTGGCACGGGGCTTTGTGCGACTTGGTTGCAAGGCGTTCGCCAATCAGGCGGGCGGGTAGTCGGCGTTGATATTGCGCCGAATATGTTAAAAGAAGCGGAAAAGAAAGCATGGTATGACCAGTTAGTCCTTGCGGATATCAATGAATACTTGCGGGGGTGCGAAGAGCATTTTGATTTGGTTTTGGCTGGCGATGTGCTGGTCTATCAAGGCGATCTAGCTTCATTAATGAAAGGGATTGCTGAAGTATTAAAACCAGCTGGTTGGTTTATTTTTAATATTGAGCTGGGTGAAAAGACGCCTTATGTGATGACAGGATCAGGGCGTTTCCAGCATGCGCCCGATTATATTCGTGAAGTGCTTCCCGCTAATTGTGCGCTTAAGGCAAGTGAAGTGGTAACCTTGCGTTATCAGGAGCAAGAAGCAGTGCGCGGGCAAATCTTTTTAGTGCAACGCACTTAGCTAGCGCTTGCTATAGCGCTGTGATAGATTTTAAGGGTTTGCGTAAATCGGATAATCGGACAAGAGGACGGTCATGAAAAAGCATTTCGGGTTAGGATTCATCGTATTCATCAGCGCTTTATTATTGGCCGGTTGTGCCCCAACTCGCTCTCCGAATTTAAATGGTTTCTACATGCAAGAGAATTGGTTTCGTTTTGTCGATACCAATCCCAATCGTTGGGCTTATGGAGCAGATCGTTGGTTTTTTACCGGTAATCCTAGCGCCACTGAAATGGCTGTAAAGCATGCGCCAATGGGCGCGGCGGTTTCAACGATGGCAGTGAAAGTGCCTCAATTTACCCGTATTCGTGTTGAGGGTAATTTCGATACGCAAATTTATGGCACCTATCAACCGAATAGCGTCATGATTTATGGCCCGAACCAAAACGTACGTGATGTCATTGTTGAAGTGCATGGCGATACGTTGGTATTAAAACAGGCACGCGCTCGTCAGACAGTAAAAGGTTTAATTGTACGGATTGGGGTGAGCGAGTTGCATGAATTAACGCAGCTCGGTTGCGGCAAGATCGAAGCGGCACAAATTCATAGTTCAGCATTGAGTGTGGTATCAAGAGGCAAGGGCGATATTTTCTTAGCAGGTAGTGGCCCGTTGAACGTCCAGCGCATCTTTAATGCAGGTAGCGGACGCATCAGCGTATTCGGTGCAAAAACCCGTGGCTTAGATATCACCACCTGTGGCAATGGTTCAGTGAATGTGAGCGGTAGTGTGAGCTTGCGTCACGTGGTGCATTCTGGTTGCAATGAAATTAATGTGATTGGCGCTAACAACTACACTGTAGGTGATATTAATGCAAGTGGGGCCGGTAAAGTCGGTATTTACGGCCAAGCAAATTTTGCGCGCATTGTTGCCCGTAACCGCGTGAATGTGTACGCAACCATTGCTCACCATGCCGGGCTTTATGTGTATGCATACGATTATGCTCGTGTTGGTCTTGCTGGCAATGTTAGCAGTGTTTATGTGGATACTTATGCCCAATCGGTTTTCTTGGGGCGTAATTTATGCGCTTGCAATGCTTATGTGCGCGCGCGTGGTTGGTCACACGTGAATATTGCAGCTAGTACGAAAATGTTTGCCACAGCCACTAATAATGCTAGCGTCTATTTCTTTGGTGCGCCCGATTTAATGTCGCAATTTGTCAGTGGAAATGGTTTGGTCATGCCAGTTTGGGGTGATGGAGTCAGTGCTTGTGCTGTGACGCGCGTTGCGCCCATTTCTTATAAAGGTGAAGTGCCAGTAAGAAACCGTGACCTCGTTGCCATCTCGCCACAGCCTGCGCCATTCGCTGAAGCATTACATCGTCGCCCGCAACGTCCCGTGCAATCTATTCATGAACCACTAGAAGTGCCTTTTAACCAAACGCGTTCTACCGTTGCGGTCATGAAGTCCATCCAGCCTGCGCCAGTTGCGAATGCGAAAGTGTAGGAATAAAAAACAATGAGCCGTGTTGAGCACGGCTCATGAATGGGAAAAATTAAGAGAAGACGGTATAGATTAATTTATCAAAGCTGTTGCTTAATTGCCCACCTAACAACTTCATTAGGCCATCGCTTTCACCATATTGCTTGAAGGTGCTGGTGCCAAATTCTGTGTTGGTTACATCAGCCATATTCCCCAAGCCATCAATTAAACCTAATTGTAATGCTTGGTTGCCTGACCAAAAATCACCGCTGAATAAGGCTTTTTCGTCACCTTTTAATTTGCCTTTGCGACCTGTTTCGACGGCTTGGACAAAGTTTTTATGTACTTCTGCTTCCACCTCAGCCACTTTTTTCAAATCATCCGGATTTTGTGGTAGGAAGGGATCTAGACGATCTTTGTTGTCACCGGCTGTGTACACGCGTCGCTCAATGCCTAATTTCTTAATCGCATCAACAAAGCCAAATCCTTTCATGATGACACCAATGGACCCCGTGAGCGTATTAGGGTTCGCGTAAATTTTATCGCCTGCAACCGCAATGAAATAAGCGCCCGATGTCATCATGTCCTCGCCGACGACAATGACCTTTTTATTATACTTTGCTTTATAAGTTAAAATGGCATCATGAATAATCGCAGATTGCACGGGTGTGCCGCCGGGTGAGTTAATTTCAATCACCACGCCACTGGCTTTTGAATCTGAAAATGCTTTTTTTAAGTTGGGTAAAAGACTTTCTGCTGAAAAATCGCCACCGGGTGCAATCATGCCGTCTATACGAACTAAGGCAACGTAGTTCCCTGCGTGCAATGGTGAAGGAGGCGTGTCCGAGTTGAAATTAAAAATGCCATAAATGAAATAGGCGAAAATAGCCGCCCATAATAATGACCTTAATGTTTTCCAAAAACGATCGGAACGCTTTTCTTTTAAGAGATCTTGTATTAACGTATCGCTGACCGTAGCGCGATTAGGTTCTTGCATATTTTTTTTCTTCCCATGGTTTTCATCGTGGTGATCTGTCGTTATAATCCGCGTACATCAAAAACGTCAACCTTTAATAATAATTAACCGTTTTATTCACGGAAGGAGATAATGTGCGAAGCGTACAATCTAACTTGTTTGCTTTAGTTGCCGCAAGTAGCGCAGCGTTCGCGGACACAACCCTTAATCTTACTCAAGGGGTTTCACCCATCAGTCATGATGTTTACGATTTGCACATGGCTATTTTTTGGATTTGTGTCGTCATCGGGCTTGGTGTCTTCTCAGTTATGTTTTATTCCATGATTTACCATCGTAAATCATTAGGTGTAAAGCCCGCTGAATTCCATCATCACACTTTTCTTGAAATTGCATGGACCATCATTCCTGCATTGATTTTGGTAGTAATGACTATTCCTGCCACCAAAGTTTTGTTGAACATGAACAATTACGATCATGATGATGTCACGATTAAAGTCACTGGCTATCAGTGGAAGTGGCAATATGAATACATGGAAGAGGGCATCAAATTCTTTAGTAATTTAAAAACTCCCTATGAGCAAATCCATGGTCAAGCAGAGAAGTCACCGGATTATCTTCGCGAAGTCGACAAAGAATTGCACATCCCTATTCACAAAAAAATTCGTTTCTTAATCACCTCTAACGATGTGAACCACTCATGGTGGGTGCCTGATTTTGCCGTTAAGCGTGATGCAATCGGTGGCATTATTAATGAAGGTTGGACGATCGTTAATAAGCCTGGTATTTATCGCGGTCAATGTGCTGAATTGTGCGGTATTAACCATGCTTTTATGCCTATTGTTGTTGTGGCGGAAAGTGAACAAGACTATCAAAAATGGGTAGCTAAGCAGAAAAATCCTAATGCGGGCGCAGAAGAAACCAATCGCGCTTGGACCATGGATGAATTAATGAAGCAAGGCCAGCAAACCTATAACAGTATTTGCGCAGCTTGCCATCAGCCAACCGGCCTTGGTAATCCGCCAACCTTCCCAGCATTAAAAGGTAGTAAAGTTGCAACGGGCCCAATCTCTGAACATGTTGAGACTGTATTTAATGGTCGCAACGGTACAGCCATGCAAGCCTTTAAGAACCAATTATCCGATGTTGAGTTGGCAGCAGTTATTACTTATGAACGTAATGCGTGGGGTAACAATACCAATACATCCGTTCAGCCAATTCAAATTAAAGCTCTCCGTGACGGTAAATCCATGGCCGATGCATTAGCGACCCAACCGGGTGCCGCTCCTGCTTCGCCAACGGGCGCACCGGCTGCGACTACTGAAAAAGCGGCAGTAACGCCACCACCGGCGTCACCTTCGCCAGAAATTTCTCAACCGGCCACGTCAACAACTGCGGCACCGGCTACGAATGCGACTGCAACAGCCACAACTGTTGCCGCAGCGGGCGCTCCTTCTGCTGACGATTTAAAAGCAGCAATGGCGCGCGGTGAAAAAATTTACTTGAATACGTGCGCAGCTTGCCATCAGCCAGCGGGCCTTGGGTTGCCACCCACGTTCCCAGCGTTAAAAGGCAGCCCTATTGCTACGGGTCCATTGCCGGCACATATCGACCGCGTTATGAATGGTAAAACGGGTACAGCAATGGTTGCTTTTAGAGATCAATACAGTGATCAAGACATTGCCGATGTCATTACCTATGAACGGAATGCTTGGGGTAATAACATGGGTACATTAGTGAAAGCTGATGATATCAAGGCTGCCCGCAAATCCGGTCAAAATAATAAATAATAGGAAGTAGAACGATGACCCTTTCACATCACGTAGACGGCCATGATCATCATGGCCACGGTCATGAAGCGCCAGCGCACCATTCCATGAAAAATGGTTTGTGGAAATGGATGGCGGGTTGGCTTTTCACAACCAATCATAAAGACATTGGAACGCTGTACTTGTTATTTAGCTTGCTACTACTCTTCGTTGGTGGCGGCATGGCGTTACTCATTCGTCTGGAATTGTTTGCGCCGGGATTGCAATATTTTGATCCCAACTCGTATAACATCTTAGTTACTGTGCATGGTTTGGTGATGATATTCGGTGTCATCATGCCGGCTTTCGTGGGCTTGGCAAACTGGATGGTGCCGATAATGATTGGCGCTCCCGATATGGCCTTGCCACGATTAAATAACTGGAGCTTCTGGTTATTACCATTCGCTTTCACTTTGATATTCACTTCTTTATTTGTGCAAGGTTCTGGTCCTAACTTTGGTTGGACCATGTATGCACCCTTGTCATCCACATATGGCCCACCTAGTACTGACTATGTGATTGTTGCTATTCACATGATGGGTATTTCCTCCATCTTGGGCGCAATTAACATTATCGCTACCATCATCAACTTGCGTGCTCCTGGCATGACGTGGATGAGGATGCCATTGTTCGTTTGGACATGGTTTATTACGGCATTCTTATTAATTGGCGCGATGCCTGTTTTAGCGGGTGTTGTTACCATGTTGTTATTTGATCGTCACTTTGGCACGAGCTTCTTTAATGCAGCGGGTGGCGGTGACCCGGTCATGTTCCAACACTTGTTTTGGTTCTTCGGTCACCCTGAAGTCTACATCATGATTTTGCCCGCATTTGGTATCATCTCTGAAGTGATCCCGACTTTTGCACGCAAAAAATTATTTGGTTATGGTTTCATGGTGGGTGCAGTCGCTGCCATTGCTTTATTGTCTTATATCGTGTGGGGTCACCACATGTTTACGGCGGGTATGGCATTAGGTACGCAGCTTTACTTTATGTATGCAACCATGTTGATCGCCGTTCCAACGGGTATCAAGGTCTTTAACTGGGTGGCAACCATGTGGCGTGGTTCAATGACGTTTGAAACGCCAATGTTATTTGCACTTGCCTTTGTTATCTTGTTTACAATCGGTGGGTTCTCCGGATTGATGCTTGCCATTGTTCCTGCTGACTACCAATACCAAGATACCTATTTTGTCGTAGCGCACTTCCATTATGTTTTAGTTTCCGGCGCACTTTTTTCTATCTTCACCGCCGTATACTATTGGTTCCCAAAATGGGTGGGTCGTTATTACAACGAAACCTTAGGCAAATGGCATTTCTGGTTAACCGCTATTGCCATGAACTTAACGTTCTTCCCGATGCATTTCTTAGGGTTAGCGGGTATGCCACGTCGTATCGCCGACTATGCTCCGCAGTACACGGAATTTAATATGCTTTGCACCATCGGAGCCTTTATGCTTGGCTTCGCGCAATTAATTTTCTTGTACAACTTAATTAGCACTATCTGTGGCAAAGGTGAAAAAGCCGATGCGCGTGTTTGGGAAGGTGCGCGGGGTTTAGAGTGGACTTTAGATTCTCCGGCTCCCTATCACAGTTTCTCAACGCCACCGGACTTAAGCGTTTTGCAACACGAACTGGTCGGAAAATACGAGGAATAGTCTCATGGCGAGTCAACCTTCTAACAAAAAAATCTTCATTATTGGCAGCGCAGTTGCTGCCATAATGTTTGGTTTTTGTTTCGCCATGGTTCCGCTTTACAGCATGCTCTGTAAAGCGACCGGTACGAATACTTCCGTGAGTTCCAGCGCGTTGTTATCACCGGTAACACCTGAGATTGCTAAAGAACCTGTGGATTTAAGTCGTACGATCACCGTGCAGTTTACGACGGTGAATCATAATGGCATGCCCTGGGATTTTTACCCGCGCACGAAAATCATCAAGGTCCATCCGGGTGAAAATAGCAAAGTATATTTCTATGCTAAAAACACCACGGATAAAGACATGAGCGTGCAAGCGATTCCCAGCATGACGCCGCCAGAAGGTTTAAGCCATTTCCACAAGATTCAGTGTTTTTGCTTCACGCAGCAAACGTTAAAAGCACATGAAGCAAAAGAAATGCCGATGATTTTTAGAATTGATAACGAGTTACCCAAAGACGTGCATGTCATTACGTTAGCGTATACTCTGTTTGATACCACCCCAAAAGCGAATGAGGGCTAGAGAATGAATCAGGATGTGAAAAATTATAACCCCGTTAACTATTATTTTATTGCCGATCCATCACATTGGCCTCTTGTGGGTTCTTGCGGAATTTTTTCCACGGTGCTGGGTCTTGTGCAAACCTTGCATGGCAGTATGATTGGTCCTTATTTAATGGGTTTAGGCTTTTTATTATTACTGATTACTATGTTTGGTTGGTTTGGTGCAGTGATCAAAGAAAGCGTAGCTGGTTTACATAGTCACCAAATGGATCGCACTTATCGTTGGGGTATGATGTGGTTCATTGTTTCTGAAGTGGCCTTGTTTGGTGTGTTCTTTTTAGCATTATTTTATGTTCGTCTTTTCGGCATCACGGAATTAGGCGATGCGCCTTTTGCTTTTGCGAAAGATTTGTTAATTGATAAAGGTCCTGCAACGCATCAGTATCTCTGGCCTAATTTCAAAGCCGTCTGGCCTTTATTAGTGAACCCGAATCCAGAATTGTTCCCTGGTCCAGAAGGCGTGGTTGAAACCTGGGGCATTCCGGCATTGAACACCTTGATTTTGTTAACCAGTGCGGTGACATTAACCTGGGCGCATTGGGGGTTTAAAAAGTTTAACAAAACCCAAATCGCGACTGGATTAATTTTAACCATCTTGTTAGGCTGTATTTTTGAAGGCTTTCAAGTACATGAATACCTTAAAGCTTTCACTGAGTTAAAACTAACCATAGGTACCGGCATTTACGCGAATACCTTCTTTAGCTTAACCGGTTTGCATGCAATGCATGTGAGTATTGGGATTATCATGTTAACGATCATGCTAATTCGCTTCTTGCGTGGTCATTTTTTACCGGAACATCATTTTGCTTTTGAAGCTGTCGCTTGGTACTGGCATTTTGTCGATGTGGTCTGGTTATTCTTGTTCGTTTTCGTTTATTGGCTTTAAATGCTTACGTTTAATTTCATCCCCGCACCGTGCTACACTGCGGGGATGACAATTCCTTAGTGGTGTTCTATGGCCTGGCTTATCAACGCATCTCAGCTCGATAAATTTCGGAAAAATCAAAAAAACGTTGCTATCTTTGATGCTAGCTGGCATTTGCCGAGCGCTAATCGTGATGCCAAGCAAGAATTTATCGATTCCCACATTTCGGGCGCGCGTTTTTTCGATTTTGCGCAATTTCATGATGCAGAATCCATGTTGCCTAATATGCTGATACGCGATGAAGCGGTTCTCAATCAACGCATGAGTGAGCTCGGCATATCACCTGAACATAAAGTTATTTTTTACGATAACAGCGAGCTGCACACCAGTTGTCGCGCACTCTGGATGCTACAAACATTCGGACATAACACGAACCAACTTTATATTTTAGATGGTGGCTTACCGGCCTGGACGCGCTATGGCGGTAAAGTAGAGTCAGGCGAAAGCAAACAAGTGACGCCAAAACCTTATGCGGTTAATTTTATCGGCCACAATGTACGCACTTTGTTGCAAATGAAAACCAATCTTCATCATTCCACGGAACAAGTGGTCGACCTACGCCACCCTATCCGTTATGCCGGTGGTAAAGATCCTTCGAGCGCAATCCGCCCAGGCCATATTCCGGGTAGCTTTTCTTTTCCTTATCAAACCATGTTTGAGTTAGATGGCCGTTTTCGACCCTTAGACAGAATTCGTCGCCAATTAACCGGTATTGGTGTATGTCTTGAATACCCGATTGTAACGACGTGTGGTTCGGGTATGACTGCAGCAATTTTAAATTTCATCTTGGGACTTTTAAATCAAGAGCAAAACGCTTTATACGATGGTTCTTGGTCTGAATGGGGCCGCAGCACCTTGTATCATGGTGAAGCCGATCTGTCCGAGCGTCCTGTCATTACTAGCCTCGATAAATAAGCACGGCGAGGCTGTTTTTTGGCTGAAGCAGTGATTTCTCTTCTTAACTTACGTCTCAGCAATGCCTGGCAATGACACCATGGCCCTGCAACAAGGGTAAACCCTATGTGCTCTATTAAGATTTCTTTAAGCGTTGAATTTTATAGTGAAGGGAGTGGCTATCTTTTAGTGAAGCGGTAAATAGCCATGGAGCCATTTAATAAAACAGGAGTTTATATGTCAACCTTGCGTAATCCTGCCTTAATTGAACCCATTCAATCGGACGTTGATAAATTAGAAATCGCCAATCAGACTATCGATGAGTTAAATCAAAAAATCACCAAACTTAAAGCAAAAAATGAACGGTTGCTTGCCGAGTTTTTTCCTGGGAATGAGCGCGATTTGGAAATAGCTAGAGCGCAAGTTAAAACGCTCTGTAACAGGGTTAATAAGGTTTTAGATGGCAATAACCCTATTGATAATGAAGTAAAAACAGCCATTACGGAATTGCTTGGCTTAACAAAAAAAATGAGCAAGCAATTAGATGCACTCATCGAAAATGACGGGTCAGCAGCTGAAAACCCTTTTTTAGCAAAAGAGCTGGAGGCAACGCGAGAGCAATTAGCGGCTGCTAAAAAAGAAGCGGCGGAGCATAAAGCCGCGCTAGAAAACTTAAAGCGTGAACATGAAGCATTAATGGAAGAAGAATTACATGCGTTAGTGCAAGCGGCTCTTGCCGAAATGACGCGTTATCGTAATGAGCTGATGGCAGAGGTTCCGGCCCGATTAAGAGATAATGTCCACGACCTGGCACGGCAATTACTCGATGAGGAAATTAATAATAACCATGTTTCGCTTCGTCACTACAGCTATCCTGAGATTGAAGCAATCCGTAAGATTGGCGCTATTAATCGTTTAGAAGCGAACCTGCTTTCCAATAAACCGGTGCAACAACGTTGTCGCGATGTACTCGAAACGTATAACAGCCAAAATGGAAAATATAAACAGATTTTAGAGCGTAACCGCGATACTTGGCTGACGGCGATTTTAAAAATCATTGGTGTGACGTTATCGTTAGGAAGCTTATGGAAGCCGATTTATCATGTGAAGGGTAGTGCGGTCACGCAAACCATTCAAACTTTGTTCCATCCAGCAAAATTACAAAATATCAGTGATAGCGTAAAACTGCGTCAACGCCGCGCGCGTTCTGTCGCGTCTTCACAGCAAGATTTACGGGGTGCGGTAAGATAAGTGTCATTGCGCGGCTCGAAGCGGCCGCGCAAATCTCGTAACAACTGAATTACGAAGCGATCCAAGTCGCTCCGCCCGATTGGCCAGGGCCATTGTAAACACGCACAATCATTTTACGAATAGCATGCTCTGCTAATTGCATACTGTCACCCGTCAATGCTTCTAAAAACCACATCGACAATTCTTCAATCGTAATGTTAGCAAGCGGCAAGATCACCACATCTTCTTTTAAGAAAGGCAATTTTTTGTGATTAAACTCCGCAATCCAATAATCATCGGCTTCTTCTAAGCGCAAGTAAGGCGATTGCGAGGGCAACAATAAATAGCGATCAAGCTGCGCGCAAAGTGCGGCAATTTTGCGTTTATAAATGCGATAATCAAAGGAAATGCCGTTGTGATTGATAGCGAACTCAAACGAGACACTCACGTAATAATTGTGACCATGTAATTGTTCTCTTTCAGTGGCAGAGAAAATGGTGAAATGGCCAGCGGAAAAGGAAAATTCTTCTTTGTGAATATCAAGTGTTGCCAATCGCATTGCTAATGCCGCCTCGTTTGTGACCCCTTGCCGGGGTTATCATTTTGGAAGGGCGGCATTGTAACCGAATGAGTTCAATTTATAAACTATTTATAAGTCTCGACGTCGATCGGGTTGTAAGAAAGTGCTGAGGGGGGTGGATAACCCTTTGCTTAAGGCCATGATTTTTATCACATCGCCCATTTCACTCGGCAGGGTTAAGGTTTTAATGGCTTGGTGCAATTTAAATTGTTCGGCTGGTGTTAATAGTGCCTCTCTCGTTGCAGCAGCCGGCAAGAGTTGGTTAGCAAGCAAAAACCCGGTCTGGGTCGTAAAGCCGCTTAAATCTAATCCTAAGGCGCTCGCGGTTTCAATGACTTGCGTAAAATCGACGTGAGCGGTGATATCTTGTAAGCCTGGCCACCGAAAGGGATCCTCGATGCGGTGATGTTGATAAAAACCGGTCAAAGTGCCCTGATGGCGGGCGGGATGATAATATTCTGCTTGGCCATAGCCATAATCCGCTAACAAAATCAGTCCGGATTTAAAGCTCGCCGCTAACCGCTCAATAAAGCCCGGCAATGAAACGTTAATTTCAAATTGATAACCGGGCGGTAAATGATAACAATCCACTAATCGACGAGCGGTTTCTGCTAATGCCGCTTCATTAAGTGCTTGTTCAACCCAGCCAAAGGTTTCTTGTTGAATGCCCACGCGGCGTTCTAAAATCGCTTGGCCGGTGTGAGTAAAGCATCGTACCGGCAATGCATCTAAGACTTCATTTGCAATGATGACACCGGAAAAATCCTGCGGCCAATCGCTTAACCATTGGATGCGAGATAAATAGCCAGGTTTTTGTGCGGCAATTAAGTTTTTTTGCGCTTCCCGTAACGCAGGGCTCACCTCATAAATGCAATACGAGGCAGGCAAACCCGTGGCTTCCAGCGCTTGCAGTAAATCGCATGCAAACCGTCCACTTCCTGCGCCCAATTCAAGAATGGTGGGGGTATCTGAAAATACACTACGGATTTGGTTGGCAAAGCATTGCGCGTATAAAGGTGAAATTTCCGCTGCTGTTGTGAAATCACCCGCTGCACCAATACGAAAAGCCGGGTTTTGATAATAACCGCCCGTTGGATCATACAATGCCAGTGCCATAAAGTGTGCAAAGTCGATGGATTTTAATGGGTGATTATTAATTTCACTGCGCAAATGGTCAGAAAGTGCGGTGCTTCGCGCTAAATCTATAGAATTTGGTGCAGGAAAATCGTCAAAAGTTGGCATATCAGTTTATAATGTCGCAATGTTGGTGGGCCATGATAAAGGAAAAAGCGTATGCAACAAACTGTTCTTAGCAATAAAGTCGCCCTGGTCACGGGTAGTGCCCGTCGCATTGGCGCGGAAATTGCCAAAACGTTGCATGCGGCTGGGATGAATATAGTGCTGCATTATCATCACTCTGAACAAGAAGCAAAAGCGCTCTGCATACACTTGAATGCCTGTCGCGCTGGCTCGGCAGAGCTCGTGTGTGGTGATTTAGGAGAAGAAAATACGCCGGCGCGTTTAATCGATGCGGCATTTAATTATTGGCAGCGTCTGGACGTGCTGGTCAATAACGCATCTAAATTCTATCGCACCCACGTGGGCGAGGTGACAATACCCATTTGGGATGACTTATTTAACAGTAACTTGCGCGCGCCTTTCTTTTTAGCACAAGCGGCAGCGCCCCATCTAATCAAAAGCCAAGGCTCTATTGTTAATATCACCGATATTCACGCCGAATTTCCATTGGGTGATTACAGTGTTTATTGCTTAACCAAAAGTGGTTTGCTCATGTTAACGCGTAGTTTGGCCAAAGAGTTAGCGCCCGCTGTGCGCGTTAATGCAGTGGCGCCAGGTCCTATTTTGTGGCCTGAAGGCGAAAATACGCTGACAGAAGAAGAAAAACTGAGCATTATTGACTACACCACCTTAAAACGCCCCGGGACGGCAATGGATATTGCTGCGGCGGTATTATTTTTGGTCAAAGACGCGCATTACATTACTGGCCAAGTAATTGATGTGGATGGTGGGCGTAAGTCCGTCGGTTAGTGGTTCAAGCATTAGACGTTACACCACCATGTGAATGGTCAAAATGAGAAGCGCATGAATTTTTTACGTACAACAGTCGCCACCGCTCGTCGGGCCCGAATTTATCCCAATCATTGGGACGTTGTGGCATTGATTTTTGTTTTGGCGAGCATCAGCTTCTTCGCTTGGTCGGCGCGTCAAATGGCAACGCCTTATGAATTGGGTCAGCCAACCGCTATTACGCTCGATCCCCATTATTTACCGTTTTATGCTGCGCGAACCGTGGTGCGCATGCTGGTTGCACTCTGCGTTTCGCTGCTGTTTACGTTTACCTTTGCGACCCTCGCCGCTAAAAATCGGCGTGCTGAGCGGCTAATTATTCCTTTTATCGACATCATGCAGTCGGTGCCTATTTTAGGTTTTATGTCCGTGACAGTAACGGGTTTCATCGCCTTATTTCCCGGGAGCTTGCTGGGCCCTGAATGTGCCGCTATCTTCGTTATTTTTACTTCCCAAGCGTGGAACATGGCACTTGGGTTTTATCAAACCGTGCGCTCAGTCCCGAATGAATTACAAGAAGCAGCACGCATGTTGCAATTATCTGCATGGCAACGCTTTTGGCGCATTGATGTGCCGTATTCGATGCCGGGTTTATTATGGAATACCATGGCCTCCATGTCGGCTGGTTGGTTCTTCGTGGTGGCATCGGAAGCGATTACCGTTGCGAACCAGCAAATTTTACTGCCAGGAATTGGTTCCTACATTGCAACTGCGATTCATGCCGCTGATTTGCAAGCGATTAGTTACGCGATCATCGCCATGTTGGTGGTGATTTTAATTTATGACCAATTATTATTTCGCCCACTCGTTGCGTGGGCAGAAAAATTCAAACCGGATCGCGAAGCCGTTGGTACAAATGATCCTGTCGCAGAATCCTGGGTGGTTGACTTGCTGCGCCGCACCCGCATGATGCGGAATTTTGGCTCGAAATTAGCGAATTTAATGAATTGGGCAATTAACTTCAAACTACCCTTGCCCGTTGCCAAACAGCGGCGAGGCAAGCGTTATGTGGAACGTGATGAGCGCCTGCTGGATCTGATTTGGGGCGTTATGGTCGTTGGTTTAAGTGTTACTGCGTTTGCTTTTTTAGCTTATTACGTCATGCAAAATATTTCATTGTATGAAATTGCGCATGTCTTTTTCTTGGGATTGATCACGGCGTCTCGCGTGTTGATCATGATTGTGCTTTGCTCATTATTTTGGGTGCCTGTCGGTATTTGGATCGGGTTACGTCCGCGCATGGTGAATTGGGTGCAGCCCTTTGCGCAAATTCTGGCGGCGTTTCCTGCCAATCTTTTGTATCCCTTTATTGTAGTGGTGATTGTGCGTTATCACTTAGACCCTAACATTTGGCTAACACCGCTCATGATTTTAGGATCGCAATGGTACATTTTATTTAACGTTATCGCGGGTGCATCAACGATTCCCAAAGATTTAATTCAGGCGGTAGATAATTTGGGTGTGGTCGGTCGTGTGCGCTGGACGCGTTTACTTTTGCCAGGCGTTTTTCCGTATTATATTACCGGTGCAATCACAGCGGCGGGGGGTGCGTGGAACGCCAGTATTGTCGCTGAAGTAGCGAGCTGGGGCCAGGAAACCGTTATCGCAAAAGGTTTGGGTTCTTACATCACGGAATACACTAATCAAGGTAATTTCCCGCATATTGCGTTAGGCATTGGCATGATGTGTTTATTAGTTCTCCTTTTTAATCGCATTCTGTGGCGGCCTTTATTTGTGTTTGCGACTAGCCGCTTTTTACTGGAGTAATCGGGTATGACCCAACCGTTAATTGAATTATCTACCGTCGCAAAATCGTTTCGTAAAGGTGATCGCCAAGAATTATTGGTTTTAGATGGGATTAATTTAACGATTCAAGAAGGTGAAATCGTTGCTATCTTGGGAAAATCCGGCTCAGGTAAGTCAACCTTGCTGCGCATTATCGCTGGTTTGATTAATGCCTCTTCCGGCAGTGTTTCTTATCGCGGGCAGCCAGTTGCAGGGCCTGCCCGCGGCATGGCGATGGTTTTTCAAACGTTCGCTTTATTACCTTGGTTGACCGTGCTGCAAAACGTGGAGCTGGGTTTAGAAGCGTTAGGTTTAGATCGCATTGAGCGTCGTGACCGCGCTTTAAAAGCGATCGACATGATTGGTTTAGACGGGTTTGAATCGGCATTACCGAAAGAATTGTCAGGCGGTATGCGCCAACGCGTTGGGTTTGCGCGTGCATTGGTCGTCAATCCCGATATCTTATTAATGGATGAACCCTTTTCCGCATTGGACGTGTTAACAGCGGATAATTTAAAAAGTGACTTGTTGGAATTATGGCAAAGTAAAAAAGCTGGCTTAAATGCAATCGTTTTTGTCACCCACAGTATTGAAGAAGCCATTGCTATCGCAGATCGCGTCATTGTATTTAATAGTAACCCTGGCAGTATTCGTGCTGACATAAAAAATACTTTGCCATTCCCGCGCAGCGATTTAGACCCGCGTTTTCGCAATCAAGTTGACCGGGTTTATACGTTGATGACAACGCAACCGCATGAAGGTCGCCTGCCAGATGGCAGTATTCGCACGGATGCGATTGATGTGGGTTATCGCTTGCCGCAAGCGAACGTGGCTGAAGTCACGGGTCTTTTGGAATTATTAAATGCCCCAGAGCATGGCGGTAAAATGGATTTGCCTGATGTCGCAGATACGCTCACTTTAGATATTGATGATTTGTTCCCGCTGACAGAAATGCTGGAAATTTTACATTTCGTGAAAGTGTCAAAAGGTGACATGACCATCACCGAAGAAGGGAAAGCATTTGCAGAGGCAGATACCGCTGAGCGCAAACATATTTTTTCTCAACATTTAAAAAAATATGTACCGCTTGCACGTTACATTTATGATCAATTGGTTCGTCACCCAAGACACCGTGCGCTGGAAGAAACTTTTTTAACATTGTTGGCAGATGATTTATCAGAGAGCGAAGCGGACCGCGTGTTACAGACGGTGATTGAATGGGGCCGTTATGCAGAATTATTTGATTATGATTACAACTCGGGTGTGTTGAGTTTAGAAAACTTGCACTAAAGACTCGTTATGGCGAGGCGTGCTTCGCAATAAGCTAATGGCTTGGGCAAAAGCGACTTTGCCAGGTTGGACGTTTCGCCATCGCAACAATGCCGGTTTGCGATGACGTCAATGTTAAACCTCTTCCATCACCTGCTTCGTTCTTTCCAGATACTCGGCTAATTCAAGCGAAGACAATGGCTTGCTGAAATAATAGCCTTGCACATCGCAGCAATCATGCGATTTTAAAAAGTTTAATTGATACTGCGTTTCAACGCCTTCAGCAATGACGTCTAAATTCAGGTTTTTCGCCATGGCAATGACCGCTCGAATAATCACTTCATCATCCGTTGCGCTTTGCACATTTTGAATAAAAGAGCGATCAATTTTCAAGCGGTTCAGCGGGATTTTACGCAGATAGCTTAAGCTGGAGTAACCCGTGCCAAAATCGTCAATGGCGATACTCACGCCAAAGCTTTTTAATTCCGAAACGGCTTCAATGACTTTCGCGTTACTAATCACGGCATTTTCAGTCAGTTCTAACTCTAAATATTTCGGATTTAAATCCGTTTCCCTCAGCACATCTTTCACTAATTTAACCATATTTTGATGTTCAAATTGTTGTGCGGTGACATTCACTGCAATCCGAAAATGCGGAAGGCCAGCATTTTGCCACGCTTTATTTTGTGCGCAGGCTTGTCGTAATACCCACTCACCAATCGAAACAATCAAACCGGTTTCTTCTGCTAAAGGAATAAAATCTAACGGTAATAACACGGTGTCTTCACTATAATGCCAGCGGATTAATGCTTCCGCAGCAATAATGCGCCCGGTTTTGCTATCAATTTGCGGTTGGTAATATAAAAATAATTCATTGTTTTCAAGTGCGGCGCGCAAGCGCATTTCGTGATCTAATTTTTCCACACTTTGCTGGTTTAATTCTTCCGTGTAAAACTGATACGTATTGCCATGCTGCGCTTTTGCTTGATACATCGCCGCATCGGCATTGCGCAATAAAATATCCGGGTTGTTGCCATCGCGTGGAAAAACACTAATCCCAATGCTCGCCGTAACCAAGACGTTGCGCTTGCCAATGTGGAAAGGTTCTTGGAAAACACTACGGATTTTTTGCACTTTATTCAGAATATGCTCTTGCTTTGCTATGTCTGTTAAGATGATGATAAATTCATCGCCGCCCAAACGAATGAGTGTGTCTTGTGAGCGCATGATGGATTGTAGGCGCTGCGCGGTCACTTTTAATAGTTCGTCTCCCGCCGCATGCGTCAAGCTATCATTAATTAATTTGAAACGGTCTAAATCTAAAAATAAAATTGCCACAAAGTGATTGGTTTGTTGCGCAACCTTTGCGGCTTGTTGAATTTTTTCTAACAATATGACGCGATTGGGTAATCCCGTTAAAGCATCATGGGATGCTTGATATTCGAGTTTTCTCTCTAGTTTCGCGCGTTCTGTGATGTCACGGAAATTGAAAACCAGTCCGACAGTTTGATCTTTAACAATCTGCGCTTGTGTGTAATATTCGAAAATCTTTCCATCGCGTAAATGTAAGCAATCATCGACGTTGTTGGAAGGATTTAATTTTAAGTGGGTCACATCTGTGAATAATTCGGTAGGTTCGCTCAGTTGATTAAACATAAATTGCCGTAAGGCGCCTTCATTTTTCGTTTCCGCGAGCGTGCGCGGTATGCTCCACATTTTTAAAAATGTTTGATTGAAATCAACAATAGCATGTTCATTATTAACGACTAAAATTCCTTCATTTGAAGATTCTAACGTTGCTTTTACTAACGATAACGACTCTTCCAATGAGGCGGTGCGAAGGGCGATTTGCTGTTTTAAATTGTGAGTATATTGCTTGGCATCATTCACGAGCTGCCATTTTTTGGTTAAAGCGCAGGCTAATTGCCGCACTGCTATGCCATCAAACGGTTTTTTTAAAATCAGCAAATTTTCTTTTTGGCCGAGAGCAGCAATTGTTTCTTCCCAAGTGTAATCGGAGTAAGCAGTGCAAATGACCGCTTGAATATCGGGATCAATTTCCCAAAGGCGACGGATGGTTTCAACGCCATCTAAGCCGGGCGGCATACGAATGTCGACAAAGGCCAGAGCATATTTTTTTCCGTTTGTGAGCGCTTCTTCAACGCGCATAATGCCTTCTTCACCTTGCGTTGCCGTATCAATTACAAAGTGGGGCAGGTCAGTGATTTGATTTTTATATTCACCACCAAAAATCTGAGTTTCAAGTGCATCAAGCGCAGCAATTTCCATGGGTTTTTTGGTTAGAATTTTTATTAAATCCTTATGAATTTCCGGATTGTCATCAATCACCAAAATATATAAGTCGGCTACATCAGACATAGGTTTGCTCCGCTTCTTTTTTAGGTTCCAGGGTTGTGGCTAATGGAACCTCAATGATGAAAGTCGCTCCCTGATTTTCTCCGTTACTTTTTACTTTTAGGCTGCCGCCTAATTCTTTTGCGGCAATGGCGCTGCTATGTAATCCAAAGCCATGGCCATTTTTTTTGTTGGTATAACCCATGGAAAAAATGCGTGTTAAATTTTCTTTCAAGATACCTTTGCCGGAATCGGTGATAGATAAACAGGCAAATTTCGAATTATCACATTGGCTAACCGAAATAAGGATGGTTTTAGGGTTGTTTTCTGGCATTTCTAATATTGACTCTTTGGCGTTTCTTACTAAATTAACGAGGATTTGTAAGAGCTTGGCTTTTTCTGCCAGTAATGGTGTGTTGCACTTAATTTCTTTAATAATTTGTATGTTGGTATGGTTGGCAGAGGCGCTCATTTGTAAAGCAGTGTCAATAATGTCTTCCGGCAGAATCGGTTCTTTAACGCCGGATATACCGCTTAAGTCTTTTTGAAGGGAGACGATTTCTTTAATGTGTTCTAAGTGCGTGGCAATATTTTTGATTTCACTATCAATCATTTCATGAGTATTTGCAAAATGTGTCACTAGCGCAATTAAATAATCGGGGATTAATTTACCATTGGGATCGTCCATCAAATAACGATCATCTTTCATTAAATGCTCTTTAATGATTTTGCTCAAAGCCGTTAATTTCTGTAGGCGTGATTGCATTAACTGTTCAGAGAGTAAGCCAATGGAAACGCCAGCGCTATTTAAGATGTTGCCAATATTATGTAAGACGGAAGTGGCAACTTCAGCCATCCCGGCTTGACGCGAAATGCTAAGCAATTGCTGATGCAGGTTTTTCATGTTTTCTTCATTGGTCTTGCGTTCGGTAATGTCCATCACGATGCCAGAGATAACGGGTTGTTCATGGCCTTGCAGGGCATAAGGATGGCCTTTGGTATGAATCCAGATGGTTTTGCCATCCATGGGCCGATTAAACCGAAATTCAATCGCATAATCTTTGCCTGCTTCGATTGCGGAACGCAGTACACTTTTTACATGCGCGCAGTCTTCTAGTGTGACATTATCAAATAGCTGTTTGAGTGTGGGTGTGCCCTGTTGCGGGTCAATACCCATAATGCGGTAAGTTTCTTGTGACCATAAAAATTTATTTTCAGTCGGGTTGTAAAACCAATACCCTAAGTGCGCAATTTCTTGCGCGGTTTCTAACTTATCATTCAATTCGCGCATTTCACGCGAAGAGATTTCCATCGAGCGTTCTAATAAATAACGATCTTGTTCATTATCATAATACGCTCGGCTAACACGGTTTAAAAATGCTTGCCAGGATGGCGATACATTTTCGGTTGTGTCAATGCCGCTGCGTTTTAATTGTTTGCTAACTAGCGGGTGAAGCTTATTCGGCACTTCTTCGTCCATTATGCCTCCTCGGCAACGCTGGTGAGCGTCATGGTTTGATTATGCAGATCGCAGCTACCCACTTTGCGTGAGGATAATTCGCCATAAGAATAAAAGCCTACCTGCTGTGTGCCTTGCGGAAAGCTTTCGAGTGTGGATTCGGTTTCTTCTTCTGCGCGTTCACCTAATAGTAAACGGCGTCCGATGCAGCTAATGGCGATTAATAATTGCGGTCCTAAATCCGAAGGGGTGGCGGCTAATTTTCCGGCATTGCTCGCGCCCCCAATTAAACGGTCAAAGTTAGCGCGCATTAACTGCGCGCGATAACCTTGTGGAATATCACCGGCAAACGTTAATGATTGCGTTGCTTCATCAACAGCGAGGATGGTTCGCACTAACGGGTTTTTATCATTATCATCTTTGCGAATGGATAAAGGGAAGAGTAAGCCAGTCGCGGGTAAGCCGCTTGCTTTATCGCCTAAATATTCTTTGTAAAGTGCTAAGGCGGGGCGACCATCTAACTCATACAAAATATTATTCTTGGAGCGAGAAACAAGGCGCTCAGGGCCAAAGATATCCCAGCCACCACCAGAGCTTTGCGTTAATTTAATGTGTTCGCCATAAAAGCCAACCGCAACAATGTGTTCTGAGAGGAGTTTGCCCTTGTAGATGACCCAGGTTTTTTTAAATGCACTCCCGTCACCTGCTAAGCCACCGGTAATCGTAATATCGGATTTATTAAGAATGTTTAACCCTTTGGCGAGTTCTGAGCCATTGATGGATAAGCCATCGGACAAGACAAAAATACCGCGTAAATTGGGTTTGTCTAATTGTTTGGCAAGGGCAATGCCAATGTTAAAAGAATCTTGAGTGGAATTGATTGGTAGTGATACCACTTCCAGTGGCGTTTTCTCAAATGCAATGACAGCCACTGATAACGTGTCATCTTGCACACTGATGCCATTAATTTCGCCAGCACTTGAGCAACCGATTATTTTGGCGGTGGGGTAGGCTTTCGTTAGCGTTGTAATGGGTTCTGGATTGTCGGCAAATTGAGGAGCGGCAAAAATCAAGATTAATGTATTGGGGCTGTCCCATTTTGGAAACGACTTGACCGTCCATTGTTGATCTTTAAATTGAAAGGTGGCGAGTTTCATAGTGGTCCCCGTTTTTGTTTTTGCCTTATTCCTTTTATATATTATAGCGAGTGTAAGGGCGGGATTGCTTAAGAGAAAAAGAGAAGGGGATGGCTTATTAACTAGTTGTGGCGGTATTGTCCATTTTTTAACCATTTTCAATGGCGGTAATGCCGAAGAGTTCCGCAAGTTTACGCAAGTTTGTCGTCAGAATATTGGCAGAAAAAAGTAAGCCTTCTAAATTAAGACGAGTTTTTTCATCCGTTTCTAATGCATTCACTGCTCGTTTTAACGTGAAAATATTGGGGATGTGAATGTGATGAGTTGTATATCGATCTTCTTTAAGCGATTGGATGATCACATCCAGCGCATTCACAATGGGTTTTTGAAACACATCCCAGGCCGGCAGCGTGATAAGTTCAGTTTGTAATTGCGGTGCCTGGTTTAATGCTTGATGCATAAAAGTGATTGCGCGCAGTATTTCGCGTTCGGCATACAGCGATTGCGTAAAATGCTGTGGGTCAAATGCAATGCCGAGCCGTTCGCCTTTTGATTCTTTTGCAAGCTGGCGTTGTCGCAATAAGGTTTTAACAATACTCTCATCAAGCTCAAGAATTTCATTATCAGTATGGGTTTTCTTGAGTGCTAATGAAAAATAATCTCGCATAGTGAGTAAGGTTTTGGCTTGCAGATGGCGTAGGTGCGTGCGAGCGTGAATGGGAAAAATAAATTGCGAGGCCAGGGTTGCAATCACAAGGCCTAGTGCGATTTCTAAAAAACGTTCCAACGCATAGAGCAAGCTAGGTTCTTGGCCGAGCATGATAATGGCCGTGGTAACGGCGCCTAACGTGCCGGCATAGCTATTATTTTCACTGCTTGCAGCATAATAGCTAAAGACAAAGCTCGATAAGGCAATGGTGGCAGTAATAGCGATATGGCTAACGCCAAAGAGGGCGATGGTGCCTGCGGCAAATAAACTACCAATTATCGTACCCAAAAAACGTAAATAGGCTTTTTGCAACACGCTACCAACATAAAGCTGTGCACACATGACGACAATAATGGTGATAACGACCCATTGATCAGCGGGTAAGCCAATGATTTTTGAAATAAAGTAACCGATGCTGCAAGCAATAGCAGTCTTTAAACTATGAATTAAGCGTTCACGGTCAAAAAAACTCATTGGGTCTATCCGGGCTGGGTGATATTAATTTATTCTAACGCGCATGCGTATTCTTGGCATCGCTAGGTTGTTACGATAGCATGCTCGGTGTTATTTAAGCTAACAAAGGAGTGGCTCATGGATCCAAGAATGTTTGGCACATCCCAAGCAGAGGACTTGGAAAACGTTAATCGTCAGTTAGCGGCATTTAGCCAAGCCGCTGAATTAATCGAGAAGATGAAGGCATTAGGCAAAAATTATCCCGTTGGTTCTCGGCATAACAATCAAGCGCAAGCCAATACGCTGCGTGATTATGACCCGGTTAAAGGTATCTCACCTATATGCCATTGGGAGGAGATGCTTAAAGTTTATTCACAATTTAAGTGTCCAGGCACCCTTTCTCGCGGCATTGATAGGCTCTGGGCCACTTACTTCAAAGTGGATCCCCTTTTCATTGATAGTTTGACGAGCCCGACCCCCATAAAGGCGCGGCTTGCTTTTTATAACATTCTTTTAGACTCCCGCCGTGCTCTATTAACAATGCGGGCAGAAATGAAGCGTTTAACCCCTTCTATTTCGCAGCTCGTTCCCGAGAAGCCATCGGTTTGAAATTAAACCTGATAAAGCACTTGCCCCCCCGGGGAAAGTCGCATAGAATACAGGCCGTTGATGCGGGGTGGAGCAGTCTGGTAGCTCGTCGGGCTCATAACCCGAAGGTCGTAGGTTCAAATCCTGCCCCCGCTACCAAATAATGAGTTATAAAATAAAACCCCAATTGGGGTTTTTTATTTAGTGGGCCATGTTTTTAACCTGGCCCATTTTTGTATCAGGTATTAACATGGCAAAGCTGGATCCAAAAATATCCGAACGCATTGAAACACTAATGCAGTCGATGGGTTATGAGTGGGTAGGTTGTGAGTGGCTGCCCCAAGGCCGTCAAGGTGTGTTGCGTGTCTACATTGATAAAGAAGGTTCTGGGGTAACGGCAGACGATTGCTCGCTCGCTTCGCGCCAAATTGGCGCTTTGTTGGATGTTGAAGATTGGTTTCAGGGGCGTTATATATTAGAAATATCCTCTCCTGGGATTGACCGTCCTTTGTTTACATTAGAGCAATTCAAGCGCCAAGTGGGTAACCGGGTTCGTATTCGTTTATTAGTACCCATTAATACGCAGCGTCAGTTTAAAGGTACCTTAGTGCAAATAGTGGATGAAACCCTGCACTTACAACAGGAAGATGGTCAGGCACTGGTAGAGTTACCTTTTCAAGATATTGATAAGGCTAATGTCATCGGCGAGACGGGTTTTCCAAAGTCACGTAATTCGTAACGAGCGTTATTTATCGGTTGAAGTATGAGGTCGCACTATGAATAAAGAAATTATCTTGGTGGTTGAAACTGTTGCTAATGAAAAGGCAGTGGATCGGGAATTAATTTTTCAAGCGATTGAAGCTGCGCTTGAAATGGCGACAAAACGCAAAGCCGATGAAGAAATTGATGTTAAGGTCGAGATCAACCGTAAAAGCGGTGACTACACCACAACGCGTCGCTGGTTAGTGACAGAAGATGATGCAGATGATGATGGCGAAGGCCACACCACGCTCACCGTCAGTGAAGCGAAAAAGCGTGATCCTAAAATAAAAATTGGTGATTACCTCGTCGAATCCATTGAATCCATCGAATTTGGTCGTATCGCTGCACAAAAAGCGAAGCAAGTGATTATCCAAAAAATATTAGAAGCAGAACGCTCTCAAATTGTTAATGCCTATCGTGAACGCATTGGCCAATTAATTATTGGTACGGTTAAAAAAGTTACTCGCGATTTTATTATCTTAGACTTAGGAAATAATGCAGAAGCGATGTTACCCCGCAGCGAAATGTTACCGCATGAAGCGGTACGGGTTGGTGATCGTGTTCGTGCTTATTTGCGAGAAATCAATGCGGAAAGCGGAAAGATGCCACAAATCATGGTAAGTCGCTCTCATCCGCAAATGTTAGTAGAATTATTTAAAATTGAAGTGCCAGAAATTGGCGAAGAATTGATCGAAATTCGTGCTGCTGCACGGGACCCTGGTTCTAGAGCCAAGATTGCCGTTAAAACGAATGACGGCCGCATTGATCCTGTTGGTGCGTGTGTGGGTATGCGTGGTTCACGTGTGCAAGCGGTTTCGAGTGAGTTAGGCGGTGAGCGCATTGATATTGTTCTCTGGGATGATAACCCCGCCCAATTAGTGATTAACGCCATGGCGCCCGCCGAAGTCGCATCGATCGTGGTGGATGAAGATACGCATACCATGGACATCGCAGTCAAAGCGGATCAATTGCCACAAGCAATCGGTAGACATGGTCAAAATGTTCGCTTAGCCAGTGACTTAACCGGCTGGACATTGAATGTCATGACGGAAGAAGATGCACAGGCAAAATCTGCAGCAGAAGGCGCGAAAATCTTGAACCTCTTCCAAGAGCGTTTAGGGGTTGAACAAGAAATCGCTGAAATTTTAGCGAACGAAGGCTTCTCTTCATTAGAAGAAATTGCTTATGTTCCTGCGCAAGAGTTATTAGACATTGAAGGCTTTGATCAAGATTTGGTGTCTGCCTTACGTGAACGCGCTAAAGCGGCATTGTTAACGCAAGCTATTGCGGAAGAGCAAGCGCTGCAAGTTGAGCCAGCAGAAGATTTATTAGCGATGGAAGGCATGGATAAGCACACTGCCTATGTCTTAGCAAGTCATGGTATCATCACTCGCGAAAACCTTGCTGAGCAATCAGTAGATGATTTGCTGGAAGTGGATGGCATGAATGAAGAACGCGCCGCTGTTTTAATTATGACAGCACGCAAAATTTGGTTTGATGAAGACCAAGCTTAAAAGCGGTAAGTGTCCGGGAGGTCAGTTCGCGTGGTGAATAAGTTAGTACAAGAAACTGAAAAAGATGGCGTATCAGTAGAACAGTTTGCAAAAGAAACTGGGGTGACGCCTGAGCACTTGCTGGGTCAATTTAAAGCAGCAGGGGTAACTATTAAAAGTGTAAATGACACGGTGAGTGTGGAGCAAAAACAAGCATTGCTGCGCCACCTACAGCAAAATCATGGTGCCAAACAAGAATTAGCGCCAGAAAAAATCGTATTACGTCGTGCTAAAACCAGTGAAATTAAACTGGGTGGTGGTCATGGTCAAGGTAAAACGGTCAGCATTCAAGTTAGAAAAAAGCGTACCTATGTAAAACGGGCTACGACCGAAGAAGAAACTAAATTAAAGACAGAAGAAGCCGTGGCTGAAGCGGCTATTGCTCCGACGTATGAAGAACCGGTAATGGAAGTGGCAGCACAAAGTGCGCCCCTCAGTGAGCCGGAAGTCGTCATGGTGCCGGAAGTTGAAACAACGCCTGTGGTTGAATCTGCAGCGCCGTCTTCTCAGGCAACGCCAGCGGTTGATGATGCTGCGAAAGCTGAAGCGGCTAAACACAAAGAAAAACACCGTGTCAGCGAAGTTGAAGAAACTGAAAGCGAGAAAAATAAAAAGAAAAAGAAAGGCCGGGATTCTGGTCGTGCAGCAGATCGTAATTTAGAAGCATTATTAACGCCTGGTGCCGATTTAAGCCGTGTCTTAAAACAAGATGAAGAAGATTCTGAAGCGGCTGCACGTCGTTTCAATCGTAATCGTCATCACCTTTCTTCCAAAATTAAAGTACAAGCCTTTACGAAGCCGACCGCACCCATGGTACATGAAGTTGAAATTCCTGAAACGGTTGTGCTAAGTGATTTAGCGCAACGCATGTCTGTTAAAGCAGTAGAAGTCATCAAAGTCTTAATGAAGATGGGTATTATTGCCACCATTAACCAAACCATCGATCAAGAGACAGCGGTGCTTGTGGTTGAAGAAATGGGCCATAAAGCCAAAGCAATCAGTTCCGATGCGATTGAACATGCTTTAGCCAGTGACACGGCCGTAATAGGCGAAGCTGTTGCCAGGCCGCCGGTTATTACCATCATGGGTCACGTCGATCACGGTAAGACCACTTTATTAGACTATATTCGTACCACGAAAGTGGCTGCTTCAGAAGCGGGTGGCATTACTCAGCACATTGGTGCTTATCATGTGCAAACGCCAAAAGGCACGATTACCTTTTTAGATACACCAGGCCATGCTGCTTTTACTGCTATGCGGGCACGCGGTGCGAAATTAACCGACATCGTTATTTTAGTGGTTGCAGCAGATGACGGCGTCATGCCGCAAACCGTTGAAGCGGTGCAACATGCGAAAGCAGCGAATGTGCCGATTGTGGTTGCGGTGAATAAAATGGATAAACACGATGTGGATCCTGATCGTGTTAAAAATGAATTAACCAAATACGGTTTAGTCCCTGAAGAATGGGGCGGTGACGCCATGTTTGTGCCGATTTCAGCTAAAACCGGTATGGGTGTGGACACGTTGCTTGATTCCGTTTTGGTTCAAGCGGAAGTATTGGAATTAAAAGCGGTTGAGAATTGTCCGGCGCGTGGTGTGGTGATCGAATCTCGTGTAGATCGAGGTCGGGGCGCTGTGATGAGTGTTTTAATTCAACAAGGTACTTTACGTAAAGGTGATGTGATTTTAGCTGGTTTAGAATATGGCCGCATTCGTGCTTTATTTGATGAATCGGGTCACCCTATTCAAGAGGCCGGCCCTTCTATTCCGGTGGAAGTGTTAGGGTTGTCGGGTGTGCCACAGGCCGGCGATGATTTCCTCATCGTGCCAGATGAACGTCGCGCTCGTGAAGTCGCTTTATTCCGTCAAACGAAAGCGCGTGAAACTAAGTTGGCGCGTCAAGCACCGAAGTTGGAAGACTTATTGCAACGCATTGAGTCGGAAAAGAATGCAACAACCTTGAACTTGGTGTTAAAAGCTGACGTGTTGGGTTCGGTCGAGGCATTAAAGCAAGCGCTTACCGAATTGTCGGGCACCGAAGTCAAAGTTAACATTATCTCAAGCGGTATTGGTGGGATTAACGAAAGCGATGTCAACTTAGCCATTGCATCGAAGGCGATTATCTTCGCTTTCAATGTACGCGCCAATACAGAGGCGCGTAAATTAATGGAAAGCAACAGCGTTGATGTCCATTATTACAACATTATTTATGATGTGATCAATGAAGTGAAACGCGCTATTAGCGGTGCATTGGCGCCAGAAATCCACGAGAAAGTAGTGGGTATGGCACAAGTGCGCGAAGTCTTCCGTTCCTCTAAAACGGGCGCGATTGCAGGTTGTATGGTCACTGAAGGCATGGTGAAGCGTAATTTCCCTATCCGTGTATTACGCGATAACGTGGTTGTGTTTGAAGGTCAATTAGAATCACTACGACGCTTTAAAGATGACGTGTCTGAAGTTCGTAGCGGCATGGAATGTGGTATTGCCGTTAAGAATTACAATGACATTAAAGCCGGCGATCAAATTGAAGTGTTTGAAAAGATTGAAGTGAAGCGCGAGATTTGAGTCGATGGTGAAGAAACGAGGTTTTGATCGTACGCAACGTGTTGCGGATTTAATTCAAAAAACCCTGGGCCGCGTGTTGTTACAAGACATGCCGGACCGGCGGTTTCAATTTGTTACGGTTATCAGCGCGACAGTTTCGCGTGATTTAGGGTATTCAACAGTGTATGTCAGCATCTTGTCAGATGATGCTGAGACCATTAAGGAAACCGTGGCCGATTTAAATCGTCATGCTAAACACTTGCGTTACCAAGTGGCGCAGGAAGTTGATTTGCGAGTTATGCCTGAATTGCGTTTTGTCTATGATGAATCCACAGCAAATGGGTTTCGCATTTCTTCTTTGCTGAATGCTGCATTAAAAAAAGAACAGAAATAATCCAATAAAACAGGTGGTTGTAATGATGCGTCGGCCGGTGAATGGCATTTTGCTTTTAGATAAACCTAAAACTTTCACTTCCAATGGCGCTCTGCAGCGCGCTAAGCGTTTATTTTCTGCCAAAAAAGCGGGCCACACGGGTAGTTTAGATCCGGAAGCCACCGGCATGTTGCCCATTTGCTTTGGTGAAGCCACCAAGTTTTCGCAGCATTTACTCGATTCAAGCAAAAGTTATACGGTCACCGCACGCCTCGGTCAGCAAACCAATACGGGCGATTGTGAAGGCGAAATTATTGCTACTAAACCCGTACCGGAATTAAGCCAAGCCCAATTAAACGCTGTGCTGCAATCTTTCTTCGGCGAGACTGAGCAAATTCCTCCCATGTTTTCTGCTATCAAACATCAGGGCCGTCCTTTATATGAATTAGCGCGCAAAGGCATTGAGATTGAGCGCAAATCGCGGCGCATTACCATTTACCGTATTGAGTTTGAAGCGTATGCCAATCACGAATTGCGTTTTAATGTGCACTGCACCAAAGGAACCTATGTGCGTACGTTGGTAGAAGACATTGGCAATGCCTTAGGTTGTGGCGCGCATGTGATTGAATTGCGTCGCACTAGCGTTGATCCGTATGCCAATGCGTCGATGTATTCATTGGAAGAGCTGGAAGGCGTGTTTAATGAGTCGGGTCATGGTGGTTTAATTAAATTACTATTGCCTGTTGAAACCGCGTTGCAAAGTTTTCCGAGCGTAAAATTGTCAACAGCGGCGACATTTTATTTGCGCATGGGGCAGGCAGTGCGTGCGCCATTTCAACTGGATGCACCTTTTGTGCGTTTATTGGCGGATGATGAGCGCTTTTTGGGAATTGGTGAAGTCTTGGCGGATGGTCGAGTTAAACCGCATCGATTAGTGAGCCAAAACGAATTACCAGCCACAGGCTAGTGCGTTAAGCAGAATTGTTGGCGGCGCATTCCTCTCATGCTAGACTTTTCGGGCACGTCGAATGTCATAGGATGAAATGCGCACATGCCAAACCCCGATTTTTTTTCATCAGCCACTCCTCTCTTTACTTGCCTAAGTGTTATTCCACAGGGCAAACGCTTTGAATTTTTAAATCACAATGTTGCTCCTGGTCAATTAATAGCGACGCTTTTAAAGCACGAATGCACGGTGCGTCAGCAAGAGCAGGATCTTCATGTTCATGAGTTAGCTGATATTTTGAGTTGTTTTACCAGCGCGGAACAAGTTCAAATCTTAGCACAAGAAAAAGTTGCCCTCCCCGGTTTGCTAAACAACCCGGCGAGCCAAGTTGCTGCTTTTTGTTGTTTTCCCGCAGCAGCGTGGGGTCAGTTAATGGCCGTTAGTGGCTCAACATTTCATCGCGATTTGCTTACTGCCTTTTCAAATTATCGTGAAGAAACTGAAAATGGTTTTAAGGAGGGTGAGGCAAACGCTGCCATAGCCATTCAAAAAGCAGTGGAAACGTTGGTGGAATTAAAAGCAGCCATTGATCTTTTTAAGCGGAATAGGCATCGTCAAAAAACCACCTTATATCTTTTAGTGCGTGTTCCTGCTTTAAATAAAATCGTTTCGTCTCTTGATGAGTTTTTTGCAATTCAACAGTGCTGCGAAGACATTAGCGTCAAGGATTTGCTGTTCTTGTTAGGAAAAGAGTGGGCGTTAACCCATTTAAATTCAACGGATGCATTAGTGCGCATTATTAGAAAGATACCGCGAGATAAGTCATGGAGTATAAAATCCGACTGGAAAGACGTTCAAGCCTTTTTAAAAGAAAACTACATGGCGACGGTAACCTGTTTGACTGCCTTTGCAGAAGTTTATGAGGCATGTGAAGTGTTTGCTTATTCTTCTTCGGAGGAGTTTGAAAGCGATAAATGCATTCCAACGGTATTATTACAAGTCGCACTACCTCTTTTCAAAAACCAGGATGATTTTAGAGTGTTGTGCCGGGTGGTCCAGAATGCGGGAGAGCTAAAAAGCATACTGGCAGATGATGCATTTAAGCTGAAACAACAAGTTCCTAATTTGGAAATGCTGCTCATTTACTTAGATGCTATTTCAAATGGCCGTAATGATAAGAAGCGTGAACTGTATCCGGTGCAAGAATATTTTTTAAATCAGTTTGCAGACAATTTGCTGTTATGGGTGACCACGCCAAAGCAGCTACTAGATTTAGAGAAAAAATTGGTGACGGATGAAGCAAGCAAGTTTCTTTACACGACGCTCAATGGACGGTTACCGGCTTTAATTCCGCACGCCGATGACTTGTTCCACATTCGTGCTAAGTACAATTTGCCGCAAGATAAAAAACCAGGGTTTTTGGCGGGTTTTTTTGGGGCTCCTGTTGTATTGGCACCAGCAACGATCGCAACGCCCAAAATGGGTACCGGTAAATAGATGAAAAGGAAATATCCATGGATGGAATAGAGGTTAAGCAACGTTTAGATGAAATGGATGCGCGCTTAAGTCGAATTGAAAAACTCTTGCATATTACGCCTGCTGTCTTGGCTGTGAATTCAGAGCAGGCCGTTCAAGGTTCTACAGGCACCCAACAACCTTCCAGCCTTTTCAAGCCCAGTGTGATATTGGGCGTCATCGCTGTCATTTGTTTTGTATTGGCAGGTGGTTTTATCGTCAAATTATCGTTTCAAAGTGGATGGTTAACCCCGTTTAGGCAAATTGGTCTCGCCTATGTTTTTGGCTTAAGTTTGATAGGCACTGGTTTATTATTGCTGTCTGAAGATCGCGATTATGCTGCCTACTTGCCGGGTGCCGGTGTGGTGCTACTTTATATCGCGACTTTTGCTGCGTACCAATATTATGATTTGATGTCGTTTAACGTGAGCATTGCCTGCACTAGCGCCATCTCATTGTTGTGTATTGGGCTTTATCAACAAATCAAACAAGATATTTATGCCCTCATTGCTGCATTTGGCGCTTATCTAGCACCGAGTTTATTAGGCTTAGGATCGTACGCGAGTTTTTCTTTATATTATTTTATTCCGTGCTCGGTTGCTTTTGCGATTATTTCTATATGGGTGCGCTTGCGGCCTTTGACCGTTGTCGCGGCTTATTTAAGTATTTTAGTGACCGGCTTATTGGGCATGGATTTAGACAGTCCCTTATTTGTTACGGGTTGTTTGACCGCGCATTTTATTATTTTTAGTTTAGGCACTTATTGGCACACGCGTGTGACTAAAACGGAATTGACCAGTAGAGAAGCCTGGAGCTTCTTTCCCTTTTTATTACTCTTTTATTTCTTTGCATATCATTATCTCGAACAAGCTTGGCCACAGTATGTTGCCTGGCTATCGCTTGGTTTTGCGGCATTTATTCTCGGATTATATGCGAGCGCAAAACAATTTTTCCCAGATCATGAGCTAAAAAGTTATGGGGTGGTGTGGGCTTTTATTAGCATTGTCGCTTTTCATTCACTCTATTTAAACATTTTGCCGGATGATGCGCGGCCATGGTTATTTGTCGCATTAATAGCGGGTTTTGCACTTTTACCTCAGCCATGGTTACAAGCCGAGTCGGGTAAGAATTTCCGCATCCCCTTCTTTGTGGCGGCAGTCATTATCCTCATGGAATATGGCAATATGATTTTCACTTTATTTGAGGGTCATGATGTAAACTGGTTAATTGTGTCTGCCGCGGCATTCTCCAGTTTATGGTTGTTGCTTTCGCGTAAGCGCGACATGATTGAGCAGAAAAAATCGCATGGTTATTTCTTGTTGTTAGCGGCGCACTTGCTAGCCATTAGTGGTTTATATCGCTTAACCACCGATATTAGCTCATTGGCGGTTTCTGTTTCTTGGCTATGCTATGCCATTATTGTCATGGCTTATGCGTTTTATACTAAAGACAAAATTGTCGCAAACTCTGCTTTATTCGTTCTTGGATTTGCAGCGGGTAAAGCCTTATTATATGACGCAGCCGCCGCGCCTACCTTGGTGCGTATTGCCTGCTTGCTTTTAACGGGCGTTGTTTTATATGGCTCCGGTTTCTTGATGCGGCGTATTTCTTACTGGGACCGCTCGCAATAGCGGCGGTTAGTCTAACTCGACTTTGGTTTCTGGTAATGCCGGGAACTTTACAGCGATTTATTGAGGTTTTTTGGCATGAGGCCACATGCGACTATGTCATTGGCCTCAAGCCGCTTTACCTCATGAAATCACAATGCCGGTTGTTGCGGTCTGAGATCGCTCTGGCAGCGTAAGCTCTGTAAGTTTGAAGTGCATCCAATGCATCTCTAACGGTCGTGATAGCAGCGAGTGTGGCAGGATTTAATATCAACTTATTATCCGCATCGCGGCCACGATTAAATGGTTCCTGGGTGATTGCCTGTATCACCGTTTTTAGCAATCCCTGCAAGTGGTTTTTTATTTCAATCTCACGTATCTCTCTTTGTGCTTTTTCTGCTTCACTTCCGTCGGCAAACTTTTCATTGTATGTTGGTTTGCGGTGTTTCCCGCACGGATTCAGTTTTGTTACTACGTTGCATCACGCTCTCGTTTTTAAGCTAAGCGCCGTTTTAGGAGGGATTCTAAAATACTTAAAGGCGCTTGGTTTTTATCTTGCATGGCATCAACGGGTAGATAAAACGTTTGCTCTAATAAATATTGTCCGTCTAGCGCCGCGTGAGAGACTGAATCGGTTTGCACAATCCAACTGCTTTGTGCGGGGAAATGCACTTCTTGTTGCTGGGCATTTTGTTGATAATGTGAATTTTGTTTCATGCGATCGTGCATGCGTAACATGTAGTGATCATACGGTGTGCGATAACTTTTAGTAATTTTTAAGAGCCGCAACAAACGCGCAAAGCCTGGAATCGGTTTTTTAATGTGTGGAATAAAACGTTCCGCCACCGTTTGAAAAGGTTCACCAAGACGCCAAACGCGAGCCTTGCCGTGTGGATTGATATTGCAAAAAACACGTAAAATGCGTTTGCCTTGATTAGGAGCTGATGGAAACGAATCAACGTGCAAGCGTCGATCATCTTTTCGAAAGGAAGTTTTGCGTTGGCTAACTTGCATCGGGCGAAAACTGGTGCGTCCTAACATTAGAGCGGCTTGATAGTGTGGAAATAATTGCTCAACTAAGTTACGTGCGGCAGAAGAAAAGCGCTCGAGCATGGTTTTTAATTGTATATGTTCTTGATCCGTTAAGCCCTGCACGCCCCAGAGGCGATGATGGGGCGCATAATAGCTAATGTTTTTTGCTTGTGGATCGGCGCAGTCGGGCGTTAAAAAACGCATTTCATCGAGGTTTAATTGAAAGCTTAAGCGGGGCAAAAAGATAACTTGACCAGATTCTAGCGATTTAATTGCATCTTGTTGAATCGTATCAGAAAAATTATTTTCCCAGGTGTTAGTGTCTAGCGTATGTAACATGTCATCCCCAGTTAAGCATCGCAATAAACCGCTGATTTTACCGTGTTTTATGCGCAATTTCTATCCTTTAAGCCAAGCTTAATGTGTTACGCTTTAAAATAAAAGAGCACATAAGAAAAGGAGTGGGCGATGTTATCGCAGCGCAAGGATTTGCATAAAGCATTAATACAGTGCATGCAAAGTGAAGCGTACCCTGTCAGTGACAAGGGTGTTTGTGCGGGTTGGGTAATGATGGGTGTGCGCGCTTATTTCAATAAAACGTTGTCTTGTTTTAAACGCTTATCCAACGATTTTTTACACCCGCCCGTTGCATTAACGTATGAGCACCGCGCTTTTTTAGATGGCATCGAGTTGTACCAACAACCCGAAAAGCACGCGCAATGGTTTTTAAAACCCGTTAGTGCATTGACGCCGGAGATAGTCACTGCATTGACTGCGGCTGAATACATTGAAGCGCATGGCGGATTAATCACATTCGATCGCTGTATCAACACTTATTCCCGTTTGGAGTTATCGCAGTATTTTTTGAATCTTGAAAAAGCGGTGCAGCAAACCCAAAAACCGTTTGCGGTGACCATTGCAACGACCACGCATCGCATTGCGCTTTGTTATGAAGTGGAGAGTCAGCAGTGGTTGGTGCTTGATATTAATCAATGGCCATTATGGCAATTTAAAACCCTGGATAGCCCCTTCTTTTTTAGGTGGCTCATGTTAGCATTTGATGGGAAATTTCCCCTCGATTTAGTGAATAAGTTTTATTGTTTGCAGGAAGATGTAGCATGCTTTAAAACGCTTAATCTTCCTTGCTTGCAAACAGCATTGCCATTGGTTAATACGGAGTTATTGGGATTGGCGGCGCGACATGGTGATATCAGTACATTGAGTCGATTAAAGAAGCAGGGAATTAATTTCAATCAAGAAATCAATGCTGCCTGGACACCCGTTATGTTGGCTGCGGAAGCGGGGCAGTTGCCCGCTTTGCAATGGTTGGTAGAACAAGGTGCGAATGTAAATGCTACCTTACCTGATGGCGGCTGCGCGCTTTTTGTGGCGGCCCAGCAAGGTCATGCGGATGTGGTGGGTTGGTTATTAGGCGAAGTCGTGAATGTGGAGCAAGGCATGACGCTGAGTGGCGCAGAATGGTTGCGGTTTGCCAAACAATATGCGGCAGAGCAGGCTATTTTAGATTTAATGCAGCAAAAAGGAGGTGCTAGTTTTTCTCAGCGCGCGATTACCTTGTCACCTTATGAAATTGCATTGGCATTGGATCGAAGGGAAGTGGTCAAGGTAATGAATCAGGCTAAGATGGGCTTATTTGCACCGCCCGAGGCCCCCGCTAAGAAAAAAGAGCGGCCTCGGTTGGTCTAACTATTATTTTTTTTCATCTATGCGGATGGGTTCGGCTAATTCAATGCCAAACGCAATGCCTAACTTTGCAAAATCCGTCATGTGATCCAATGATAATTTTTCCATGGTGTCATTTTTAGTATGCACGTCGGGATTGTCGTTACCAAAAGAAGATTCAAACGGGAATGCTGCAGCAATGCCGGCATCATCCCAGGAAGCGTGATCACTGCAAGCATAACCGCATTGAGTGGTGCCAATGGGTTTTTTAACATAGTGATTAATTAAGTTACGTAAAAACCGCGTTAAGGGTTTGTTGACGTGATCTTGAATTAAATAAAGCGTTGGATCATTTGATTTGGCAAAGCCAGTCATATCAAGTTGCAATACGGCGTCAACCGGAATGTTTTTTGCAAGGAAATCTTGCACCACAAATCCTGAGCCGATTAGGCCTTCTTCTTCAGCAGAGTAAAACACAATGTAAATCGGTTTTTTGAAAGACCATTGGCTCGCAATTAAAGTCTTTGCCACGTTTAAAACCGTCACCGTGCCAGAACCATTATCATCTGCACCGGGTTTTGGATCGCCAGGATAAGATAATAAAGTATCAAAGTGGCCACCAATCACGATGCCAGGTTCATTGCTGCTACCAATTTTAACGACCACCGAAGGTTGTATGTAGCCTTCACCGGTTTGGACCATGCGTACCGTGACATCGTTGCGGTTTGCGGCGGTGGCGGCAGTGTTAATTTCATTTTCTAACCAATGCGCTGCTTTTGCGCCGCGCTGCGAATTTGCATAACGGTCTCTGAAATTGGTGAGTGTCGTTAAATCATTCCAGATGTTTGTCGGGTTTAATAAGTTGTAAGCACCATTCACTTCGATGTCATATTGAATTTTGGGTGGGTTAAATGCGGCACGCGTTGGAGCGATTGTTTGCGCATTTAAAAATTGGTTGGGAGCTAATTGTGCTTTCGCAAAAGAAGCGGACACATCTTTAAAGCCGCCACAAATGCCATGCGCATGATCGGCTTTGGCTTGGATTAATTGCGCTAAGCCTGCGTCATCGACGGTAATTAGATTTAACTGATTTTCCGTGGCGAGAGGTGTTATGGCTAAATGCGCTTTTGATAATAAGCAAGTTGGCGCAATAACAGTATGAGAAGTGGGAGCGGCTTGAGTCAGAGTGCTTGCTAATAGGCTGCAAGTGATAAAGGTGGCAAGTGGGATCGGGCGAATCATGTTTACTCCTTGTAATTAAAAAAAAACCTTCAAGCACGCAGTATGCTTGAAGGTTTTAAAAAGGCAACTTAGTTTTTAGCTTTATCAATAGCGCTTTGTAATTCGTTCGTAGACATTTCACCTAGAACAAAGTTCAATTGGTTGCTATCGGTAGCATCCGTTTTGCCGATAAAGAAAGCGGGAGTGCCGTTCACATTGAATGCTTGTGCAACAGCGGCATTGCTACGTAACTGTTTTGTCGTATTATTGTTTTGAATATCTTTTTTCAATTGTGTAACGTCTACGCCAGAATTTTTAGCGATTTCATAAACGTTATCTTGAGTTAAAGATAAATTCGTTGTTAATAAGCTGTGGCTAAAGGGATAGTATTTGCCTTGCTTACTAGCAGCAATAGCGGCTTTGGCAGCAAATTCAGACATGGGGCCGCGGATGGGTAAATCTTTAAAAACAATGCGGACATCCGGATTGGCTTTGATGATTTCTTCTATAACTGGTGCCATGTTGACGCAGTGCGAGCATTGATAATCAAAAAATTCGACTACCGTTACTTTGCCTTCTGGGTTGCCAGCGACAGGATCAGTGTCACGACGTAATAAGGTATCAACGTTGGCAGCCGATGCGACAATGCTGGCGGTTAATACGGTGGTGGCGGTGAGCGATTGGACGAGTTTCCGTAACATGGTTTTCTCCTTTGGTTTAAAAGAAACGTGCTAAAGCGTTAGGCTTTAGCACGTAGGGTTTATTTCGACTTATTAATCAAATCTTGCAATTGATTTTGATTGAGTTGGCCGGGTGAATATTTAATGTTGGTGTTAGCGTTGGTTGCGCCAACAAAAATAGCGGGGGTGCCAAACAATTTTAAGCCTTGAGCCAATTTCAAATTAGCTTGTAATTGCTTTGCCACCGTGGCGCTATTCATGTCCGTTTTGAGCTTGTTAACATCTAGGCCGACATTTTGAGCAGCGGCAAAAATGATTGCTTCAGTGAGCGGTTGTTGTTTGCTGGTTAGTAAGGCATGGTTTAATTGATAATACTTGCCTTGCATGTTGGCGGCTAACGCAGCTTTAGCAGCTGTTTCAGACATGGGTCCGCGAATTGGGAAGTCTTTAAAGATAATGCGAACGTCGGGATTGGCTTTGATGATGTTCTCAATAACAGGAGCCATATCTAAGCAGTGTGGGCATTGGTAATCAAAAAATTCGACAACCGTTATTTTGCCTTGTGGGTTACCAGCGACAGGATCGTTGGGTTGATGAAATAAAGCGTTCGCAAATGAATTGGCGGAAGCTTGCGTGTTCTTCACGGTTTTTTCAGCTTCTTGGTATTGGCGTTGTTGTAAAATTTGCAACGCTTCCACTAAGACTTCCGGTTTTTGTAAAATATACTGATGAACAACCGCTTCAATCTTGGCGCGTTCTTGTGGTGTCACAGAGGCGTTATTGGTTGCGGGTGCGGTGGGGTTTGCAAAGGCGGTGCCAATTGTCGCGATGCTTAGCGCAATGGCGGTTTGAATAAATCGTTTCACGGACAATCTCCTGATATTGAGTCACGTTAATTCAACAAAAGATAATAGCAAACCGTTGGCTGAGATGCTATTTCGCCGAGTGTTCCGCCGCAATTTTCTTTAAGCGTTCCATTTGAATGGCTTGGCCCAGGGCTTCGCCTTTTAGTCCTTGCGCGATTAGCTCTTTAATGGGCACGGTTTGAGCTGCTTGATGATAGGCAGACCAGCGGGCGGAGATGGGCGCAAGTCCCTTTGTGAGTGCAATGATGTCGCAAGTGGCGAGGAAGTGTTCAAACCGTGCGGTACGGCGAAAGCTATCGAGCCGAGTGAGCAGGCTTAAAATGGCTTCGGGTGTGCATTGATTTAGAGTAAGTGCCTCTGGGTGATATTTGGCGGTCAGTTTTGCTAGTTCACTAAATTCATTAGGTACCTTGTAGCGGTTGCAATAAAGCGCAATGGCATCGGCCGGTGCGCCGGGGTGGGTGGGTAAGTCGTGTAGCCAGGCGGCAAAGCGGACCAGGCCGGGTTGCTGGTTTTCTGCGGCAATGCTCAGAGCGCGTAAGCCTTCATCGTGTAAATGAGTATAAGGAAATAGGGTGGGCAGTGCTTGGCATTGATCAAGTGCGCTAAAAAAAGCGCTAGGGGTTGGTTCAGTTAACGCGCGAACTAATTCTTTCCAAACCCGTTCCGCTACCAGGGCATCCACTTCGCCGGCGGTCACCATGGCTTGCATGAGGGTAATGGTTTCAGGGTGAATTTTAAACCCGCGGCTAGCAAAACGCGCCAAAAAGCGCCCAACACGCAATATCCTGACGGGATCTTCTGCGAACGCGCTGGAAACGTGACGTAAAATGCCATTTTTTAAATCATCGGCGCCATGATACGGATCAATGAGGGTATTCGTCTCTAAATCCAATGCCATGGCATTAATCGTGAGGTCGCGGCGTAATAAATCTTCTTCTAGCGTCACTTTGGGGGAGGCGTCAAAAGCAAAACCCGTGTAACCAGGGCCGGTTTTGCGCTCAAGGCGGGCTAAAGCATATTCTTCATTGGTTTCGGGGTGCAGAAAAACAGGGAATTCTTTGCCAACCTTTCGAAAACCCTGGGCGAGCATGTCAGAGGTATTTGCCCCGACCACGACAAAATCGCGCTCAGTGGGAGTTAAGCCAAGTAATTGATCACGAACAGCTCCTCCGACCAAGTAAATTTTCATGTATGATAGCTACCTCTATTTTAATGATTGGTACGATATGTCAGTTGAGTCACCCAAGCGCGGGTTAGTGATTTCCTATTTTGGCCATAGTGTTGCAGTTAAGACGGGCACTCAGCAAGTACTTCAATGCCATTTGCGGCGAAATCAGCCAGTGCCAGTGGTGGGCGATTGGGTAAAGTACGAGGAAGATAATAAAGATTCTGGCCATGTGCTTGAAATTGAGCCGCGCCGCTCTGTGCTGGCACGTGGCGATGGGCATGGTGATTCAAAGCCGCTCGCTGCGAATGTGGATGTCATGGTTATTGTCATGGCGCCTAAACCCATTTTTTCAGAATATTTAGTGGATCGATATTTGGTGGCGGCCCATTTGTTGCATTTAAAGCCCATTTTGGTCGTGAATAAAGTCGACTTGTTAACGAAAGAAGCGTTAGCCGCGCAAGAAGCCCAAGTGCTACCTTATGAACGTGCCGGTTATGGCGTTTACTTTACTTCCGCCCGGGCGCCTGCTGGTGTGCAAAGTTTGGTGCAAGGCTTGGCAAAGCAAACGGCGGTGTTAGTTGGCCCGTCTGGCGTGGGTAAATCATCGATCATTGCAGCTTTGACGCAAGATACGATTCGTGTTGGTGCGGTGAGCGCCAAAGGCACGGGCAAGCACACAACAACGGCTACTACTTTGTACGCTTTGCCAGATGGCGGACAGTTAATTGATTCGCCAGGCGTGCGCGAATTTAATTTATGGCAAGTTGACCCAAAAGAATTGTGGTACGGCTTTCCGGAATTCGCTTCGTTTGCTAATGATTGTCGGTTCCGTGATTGTCAGCATAATAAGGAGCCGGGTTGTGGTGTTAGCGCGGCGGTTGAAAATGGCGAACTAAGCAAAGAACGTTTAGCAAATTATCATGCATTATTAAAAACATTAAAAAGCGGGGAGTTTAAAAAGTAATTTATGTTAAGTACACCTATTGCACCGCATCGTTTGCGCAGTTTCGTGCGCCGTAGCGGTCGTCGCACGGTGGCGCAAGAGCGCGCCTACGATACCCATTGGTCGACCTCCGGTTTAACCATTGAAAATCACGTATTGGATTTTGCCACCACCTTCGGACGCGATGCGCCTACTTACCTCGAAATTGGTTTCGGGACTGGCCAATCGTTGCTGGCCATTGCCGCTCTACAGCCTGACAAAAATTGGATTGGTGTGGAAACGCATCGTCCGGGATTAGGGGCATTAATGCTGGGCATTGAAACGGGCCAGTTAACGAATTTGCGCGCTTTCAATGCGGACGTGATTGATGTGCTAGAGAAGGCGATTGCGCCGCATAGTTTAGCGGGGGTGCAGATTTTCTTTCCTGATCCTTGGCAAAAGCGCCGTCATCACGCGCGCCGTTTGGTGCAGCCTGAATTTTTAAGTTTATTGGCAAGCCGTGTCCAGGCGGGTGGTAGTTTGCATTTGGCAACCGATTGGGCAGATTACGCTATTCACATGCAGCAAGTCTTAGCAGCGCATCCAGATTGGGTTACTTTGCATCCAGCAGGCGTGACCGTGCCGCGCTCCGATTTTCGTCCGGTACTCACGAAGTTTGAACGCCGCGCAGTGCGCGAAGGGCGTGCCATCGTTGAGTTTCAATATCAAAAACGCTAAGCGTCATTGCAAGGCGTGAGGCGACGAAGCATGTGTCTCTAGTCAACACTCGAAAATCGAGATGTGATCTTTTGACTGTTGCGGCAATTAATAAAGATATCAATTGCCTGTCTCCTCAGTACTCGATACACTTTTTGTAATTGATTTTGCAAGGATTGTCATGAGGCGTTTATTTTCGGTCATTGTTGTGTTGGCACTCAGCTTTTTTTTAGTGAGTTGTGTAAAAGATTATAAAGTCGAATATTCCTACACCCCGCCCACTTTAAAGGCGGATCGACGTTGTGTCGCAAAATGCGTGTATGCGCGCAATTTTTGTGAGCGCATTTGTAAAATGAAGCAGGAAAATTGCCTGAAGCGTTCGGCGTTAGGAAGTTTATCCTCTTCTTGTAAAAAATCCTGTAATTGTGTGACTTCATTTAATACCTGCTACAGTGCTTGTGGCGGCGAGGTGGCCGAACATAAAATAAGTTTGGCTGATTAAGCCCTTAACGAAGAAGGATCAAACTGATGCAACCAAGGATATTACGCACTTCGGCCGCTTTCTTATTGGCGGGCTCGTTTATGCTGTCAGCGCATGCGGTGGGCAATGGGTTTTACATGGGATTCATGTTTGGCTCTGCCACGAATAATGCTACCCCCCAAGAAGCCATCGTTGATCCAACCATCGTGCCACCCACAACCGTTATCGCAAAGCCTCATGCACAACAATGGGGCTCACGTATTTATGCGGGTAACAAATTCAATAAATATGCCGGATTAGAACTCGGTCTAACGTTCTTCTCCGATATTCATTACGACACGGGCGGTGTTGAAACGGATACTAGTGGGTCTACGCAAGTGGGTGATATCGATTTATCTGCCAAAGTTGAAATGCCCATCGGTTGGTTTGATGTGTATGCCAAAGGCGGTGCGGCTTACGTGTATGTCAAAAATTCTGGCGCATTCTCTCCACCGGATTACACAACCATTCCGTATAGCGCAGGTTCCAGTACGAACAAATCCAAATTTGCACCCACTTATGGCGTTGGTGTCGATTATTTGCTAAGCCAAAACTGGTTAGCCGATCTTTCATGGACGCGGGTACAAGTAGGCAATACGGTTAGCTCCATTGATTTATATGCCCTCGGTATTTCTTATCACTTTGTGGATAAATATTGCGGCCAGTTCTTGTGCGATGATTGATGAAAACGGCCATGGCGAGAAAAGTTGTGAGGCCTTGCCGCGGCACTCTCCTTGGGCCTAGAGAGATTGCCGCGTTGCGAGAAGTACGCTCCTTGTCATAATGCTACGGTTCTTTTTCTTATAAAAACAAACTCACTAAGTCATTTAAAAAACGGTAGCCAAGTTCAGTGGGCTTGAAAACCGTTTCATCACTGATAATTAACCCCCGCTTTTTTGCTTCGTGTAGCGGTTTTTCTAAATAAGACCAGGTAAGTTGCGTGCGTTCAGTTAAAAGGGTCGGGCGAATGCCTTGTTTTAGGCGTAAGACATTTAACATGAACTCAAATGCTTTTGCTGCTTCATCGATCATTTGTGGTTTAAATTGCAGGCGTTGTTCGCGCGTTAAATAATCTTTGGGATGTTTTACTTGTTGAAAGCGTATGATCTCACCGCTATCCCGTTGGGTGATTTTGCTATGGGCTCCGGCGCCAATCCCTAAGTAATCACCAAATTCCCAGTAATTCAGATTATGGGCACAGCCCCGGTTAGGTTTTGCATACGCTGAGACTTCATATTGTAAAAACCCATGATCAGCCAATAGCTGGATGCCGGCTTGTTGCATTTCCATAATGGTATCATCAGCCGGTAGCGGCGGTGGTTGATGATAAAATAGGGTATTGGGCTCAATCGTCAATTGATACCAGGATAAATGGGTCGGGTGTTCTGCGAGCGCTGCACTTAAATCACTTAAGGCATCCGCCGTGGTTTGCTGCGATAAGCCATACATCAAGTCCACATTAAAATTATCAAACCCAGCGGATTTAGCAAATTGAATGGCGCGAAGCGCTTGATCACGCGCATGAATGCGCCCTAATTGTTTTAATTGATGATCTTGTAAACTTTGCACGCCGAGCGATAAGCGGTTGACACCGGCTGCGCGAAAACTTTCAAAGCGTTCATAATCAATGGTGCCGGGATTTGCTTCGAGCGTGATTTCAAGATTGGGCGCGGTCGGTAAGGTGTTAGTGACGGTGGTTAAAATTTCCGCAATCGCGGCGCCCGAAAAAAGGCTCGGCGTGCCGCCACCAAAAAAAATACTGGTAAGAGGGCGATCTTGTAATAAATGAGCACGATCCGCTAGCTCTTCTTTTAGCGCGGCCACATAAGCGGTTTCCGGTAATGAGCCAATCACGGCATGCGAATTAAAGTCGCAATAAGGACATTTCTGGATACACCAGGGTAAATGAATATATAAACTTATTGGTATCATCGTTTAGGTGGTTTTGAATTAGAGGGGGAAAGTATACAATAGTTTTCTCACTAATGCTGTACAAAATAACAACAGGAGCTTTTCATGGCCACAACAAAACGCGTCAAAGTTGCAGTCACGGGCGCAGCTGGACAAATTGGTTATGCACTGATTTTTCGTATTGCATCAGGGCAAATGTTTGGTCCGGATACTGAAATTACTAGCTTGCGCTTACTCGAGTTACCCCAGGCGTTAGGGGCTTTAGAAGGCGTGAAAATGGAGTTGGAAGATTGTGCATTTCCTTTGCTGCGTGATGTCACCATTACTTCAGATGTAAATGAAGCCATGAAGGATGTGAATTGGGCGGCATTGGTCGGTTCCGTGCCCCGCAAAGACGGGATGGAGCGCTCTGAATTATTGAATATCAATGGCAAAATTTTTACCACGCAAGGTCGAGCAATTAATGATAATGCCGCTGATGACGTGCGTGTGTTGGTGGTTGGTAATCCTTGCAATACCAATTGCTTAATCGCCATGAATAATGCCCCTGATGTCCCGAATGATCGTTTCTTTGCTATGACGATGTTGGATGAGTTCCGTGCTAGGTCACAGCTTGCGATCAAGGCCAACGTGCCAGTCAGTGCAGTGACGCAAATGACGATTTGGGGTAATCACTCTTCCACCCAATACCCAGATTTTTATCACGCACAAATTAATGGTCGCCCTGTGCCTGAAGTCATTACCGATTTGAATTGGTTAAAAAATGACTTTATTAAGACCGTGCAAACCCGTGGTGCTGCGGTGATTAAACAGCGCGGTGCGTCTTCTGCCGCTTCCGCCGCCAATGCTGCCTTAATGTCGATTTATAATTTAACGCATGACACGGTACAAGGTGAGAGCTTCTCGGTTGCGCGTTGCTCGCAAGGTGAATACGGTGTTGATGAAGGGTTAATTTTCTCTGTGCCTTGCCGGACGGAAGGCGGCCAGTTGAAAGTGATTACGGGTTTAACCCTTAACGAGTTTGGACAAGAAAAATTTAATATAACCTTAGATGAGTTGCGTAAAGAGCGCGATGCGGTAAAGGAACTCGGGTTGATTAAATAAAACAGTGCTCCTCTCTCCAGGCATGGGGAGAGGAACACCCTAGTTTTTTAGCTTAACTCCAAAGTGCTGTTGCTCCCATAATCACCGTTCCCAGCAATAAACACCCATACTCCACCAGCCCCCGCGTATCCCTTTCATGTTCATGAAAATGCACATGGTGCAGCGTAGAAACATACAAAAACGTACCTGCTGCGAACGCATTAAACGAAGCGGCGGCAAGCTGTCCGGTGGTGGCATAAGTGTAATTTTGTAAAAGGGCTCCCAAGAAAATACCGAGTGGCGTCATGCAGGCAAAGAAAATCACAATCCGTAAGACGCGATGAAAGGGCAGCTCGTGTTTCAGTAAGGCAATGCAGAGTGCAAAGCTTTCTGAGCCTTTATGTGCCGCAATAGCAATTAATAGTAGTAAGGTTTCGGCAAGCGAAGTGCCAATGCCGAGTGCCATGCCTTCTGTTAAGGCATGGATAATGAGGATAACGGCTAAAAGATAAGGCACTGCAAAAAAAGAGACATTGTCATGATGATTTTGTGATAACGCCAAGCGCTCTAACAGTAATAAAAATAAAAAACCGCCTACTGCAATGAGTTCAGCGAGTGGATAGTGTAAATCAGGGTAGAGGGCAGTAAACCCACGCAAAGCGTCTGGTAACATATGAAAAAATGCGGCGCCAAGAAAGATGCCACTCGCCAAGGCTTCGCCCAATTCTTGCGATTCGTTATGATGGCCTGCGGCTTTTTTACGCAACGGATAGAGAACGGTTACTAAGCTGATTAATAAAATTAATAAAGCAGCAAAGGCTTTATAAGTGATCAAAGTCATCATGAGTTTATCTCTTGCCGGTTACATAGCGATATCCTATCAGAAATGTGTCTCGCACACTTAAAAAAAGCACTGTAGGCGTGCACACTCCTGCGGTACACTAAGTGGATTAACTCGAGTGAGCTCATTATGGAAACGAACATCGCGCAGAACATTGCCATTTGGATTGTGCCCACTATTTTTGCGATTACTTTACATGAAGTGGCGCATGGTTACGTCGCTTCCTTGTGTGGCGATCAAACCGCGCGATTGCAAGGGCGGCTCACCGTTAATCCGATGAAACACATCGATTTGGTTGGCACGATTATTGTTCCCATGGTAATGCTCATTTTTACCAATTTCATGTTTGGCTGGGCAAAGCCGGTTCCGGTGGACCCGCGTAATTTAAATCATCCGCGTCGCGATATGGCCTTAGTCGCTTGTGCAGGACCGACCTCCAATTTCCTTCAAGCCTGTTTTTGGGCGCTCATGATGAAGCTTGGTTTGATGATGAGTGCGAATGCCGATTTAAGTACTTGGCTTGGCATGCCTTTGATTCTCATGGGGCGGGCAGGCATTGCCTTAAACATCATGCTAGGCGTGCTAAATTTAATTCCTATTCCCCCTTTAGACGGTTCGCGCGTTGTGAGTAGTTTGTTGCCACCACGTGCAGCTTACACCTACGCTAGCATTGAACCGTATGGGTTCATGATTTTGCTGGTGTTGTTGATGACCAATACGTTAAGCAGTGTGATGATGCCCTTCATTCGCTTTTTTACCAATTTAATCGCTATCATTTTCCAGATTTAACTTGAGCGAGGTCTATGGTTTTCTACGGGAGGATTCTCGAAAAAGTCTTCATCTTCGCTCTGTTGTTTTGGGGGTTCCTTACGGCCTTGCAATACGAGATAGTCTTTTTCGAGTTCAATGACTAAGGCGGCAAGTTTTTTTATTAATTTTTCATCTATTTTAACGAATGGTTTAGGTGCTTTTACCTTTAATTCACGTTCGGCAATGTTATTATAAATGTTCTGCAATAGAGGCATTTTCTCAAATACTGTCCCCGCGGAAAGTGTTTTGCCCGCCGGCTCTAATTCGTTAGAGGCTAGACTATAAGCGGCTTCGCGTAATTTAACTTCATTTATCTGGATGGCTTTTAATAAGGAGGTTGACTCTGCTGGGTTCCTTGGATAGAGATTGGCGCGGTACCAGTCAATTTGCTCCAGTTGTTTTTTTTCTTTTGTATCCATTAATACTAATGGTGGAATGACCCGATGTGCGTCTTTTGGATTTCGATACTGATTCATCAAATTAGGCGTGCGAAAAATATCTTCAATTACTTTCAAACTGATTTTCTGAGAGGGGGTGAGGCCTACAAAAGTTGCCTGTAAGTGTTGAATGCTGGGGTGCTTTAAAGCTTGCAGAATAGTAATGGCGGTATTGAAGTCATATTGCTTCAGAGCTAAGTCCATGAGGGTGATCCAGCGCCCTATCAGCATAGTGCGTTGCTCAAGCGCAGTTTCTTGCAAAATGATTTCAATAACATGATGCTGTAATTTCTTGCTGTACATGGGCAAATCGTTTTGCCAAGTAGCGCTGCGAAATAAATGGTGGCTGTGTGAAATTAAATCGCGAGCGGTTTCAATAAGCGTTGCTTGATAAGCAATTCGTAATGAACGCAATTCGTTAGGTGTCAGTTTTTCCGTTAAGCTACTGCTCGCAAAAATATTTTCAAATATCGCCGGATCTTTATCGAGGCGTGCTTTCGCTGCAATCTCAGATAGATTGTCTTTCAATTTAGCCTGCACTAAGCTATTCAAAGTGCGTTCACGAAAATATTTAATTTTGATTAAGCCAAATTTAAAGCGGTGATTTTCGCCGCGAAAATGTGTTTGATTCCGCAAGAAATATAATGGATTTTCTAGAATAACCTCTTTTAGGTCATAACTTTTATCATTAATCGTGAATTTTTCTTCTTTAAATGCGCCGTTAACATAGGAAAAAGCCAAACTTAATTTAATGTCGGTTGCTAAGCGTTTTGCCGATTCTTGACGTTTTAACATGCGATGAGTTAAGTAAGCTTGGATTTCATGCTCCAACTTTTTTTTATTTTCATCAATTTTCTTAGCGTCTAATGCTTCCCAATTCAGGTCCACTAATTCCGGAGAAATTCTTGCGCCCATTCTTTTTGCAAAAGCTAGCAATGGCCGCGGGCCATAGTATTCTGCAACCTCTCTAATGGATTGATTAATGGTGCTGAATAAAACCTCTTTAGGGAGGTCGCCAATGCGATCGAATTCTCCCGCCATCTCTGGGCTAATCCGTAGACTACGGGGATAGCCCAACAATTGGTTAGCAGGCTGAGTAATAATCTTTCCATTGCGCACAACAAGGGGAATGTGGCGAGAATGAGAATGAATGTGCAGCTCATCTTCTAAATCCACTAACGCTGCGCCATGATCAATTTTGCGTAAGCGTTTTATTTCTTCGCCAAACGCGTTTATTTCTTTCGTTACGCCAAAGTTGCTAGAGTGAACATCCGTATCGCCGACCATGGCGGAAGCGGCAACCACGCGCTCAAAATCTAAATAGTTAGATTTTTTAGTTTTCGAATTCATCATGCCATTTATCATTGCGCTGGAAGGTAATTTGGGACGCTCTTTCGGCGGCTCTAAACCTTGCGAATGGTATAAATCGAGGTAAAGATCAGAGAATTGATCATAATAAACGGATCCAACGTATACGTTATCACCTGTTTCGTCAGGTAATGGCGTTTTGCCATCCGTTGCTAAGATAACAGAGGCTGCGGAATCTCCGACAAAATACTGCATTATTTTTGCAGCAACGTATTCTGCAATAACATTGTCATGAATAACGCGTCCATTGTTATCGGTATCTTGTTTAAACAAAATTAATTGGTCATTTTCTACTAGGTCTCCTGCTGGAGTAGAATAGGTGTATTGGGTTTTGTAAACACCACCATTCTTGCCTGCACTTCTGGCACCGCCATTTTTACCGCCCAATTTAGTGTATTGAGTCATGTCATTGCTTAAAATTTGACGGATTACTAATTTTAGAGGCGGTTCTGGGATTTCACCAAAATAGAAGGGTTGACGCGCATTTAAATTTTGTTCGCCATTGACATCTGCAATGGATTCGACAGCTTCAACCGCTTCCTCTTGTTGCTGAATTGCTAGCTCTTCTGGATGTGGGTCGGCTTTTGGATTTAGCAGTGCTGCGGCTGATGCAATGCGTTCAGCGGGTTCCTCTTGTTGCTGAATAGCTAGCACTTCTTGATGTGGGCTAGCGTTTGGATTTAGCAGCACTGCGGCTGATGCAATGCGTTCAACCGCTTCTTCTTGTTTCTGTATGGCGAGTTCTTCTTGATGTAAGCTGGCGTTTGGATTTAGAAGCGCTACTGCTGATGCAATGGAATCAACTGCTTCCGCTTGTTTCTGAATAGCTTCTTCTTGAAGTAAATTCGCTTTTTCATAGAGAAGATTTAATAAAGCTGCGGCTGATTCGGATAATTGCAAATATTTTTCAGCATCATCTGCTTCTGAAACAGGTGGCTCGAATCGTAATAGGGTATCTTTCAATGGTTCAAGGTTGCTTTCGGCGAGGGCTTGATAATGAAGAGCGATAAGTGAATGACGGTCTGCGTCACGCAGGCTATTGTCTTCCTCTAAAGCACTAATTAGCTTCCGCATCTCTGCGTGTATTTCAGCTATACCACGATTATTCGCCATTCCACGCCCTCGATTTTTTTGCACTACTCAAGTGTAGGATAAGCTTCTTAAATTAAATTATCCTTATTTAACAAAACTACTTAATAAACCTAAAAATTATTTAAAAAGCTATTCTTAGTATAATCCGATTCTTGGGAGCCATGGGGCAACGGTAACGCATTGTTTTACAAAAAAAACCCCGCCAGAAGCGGGGTTTTTGCAGCTTATGAGGAAGCTTTAGGTTACATCATGCCGCCCATGCCACCCATACCGCCCATACCACCCATGCCGCCCATATCACCACCAGCCGATTCTTTCTTGGGAAGTTCGGTGATCATGCACTCGGTCGTGATCATCATGCCGGCAACGGATGCAGCTTGTTGTAAAGCCGTACGCGTTACTTTGGTTGGATCTAAGATACCCATTTCGATCATGTCGCCGTATTGACCGGTAGCAGCGTTGAAACCATAGTTGCCTTTACCTTCTAATACTTTGTTTAACACGACGGAAGCTTCATAGCCGGCGTTCGTGACGATTTGACGAATGGGGGCTTCTAGAGCACGAACCGTTAATTGAATACCAACGTTTTGTGCTTCATTGTCACCTTTCAATTTTTTCAATACATCGATGATGCGTACTAATGCAACACCACCGCCAGGCACAACGCCTTCTTCAACGGCAGCACGAGTTGCGTGTAATGCATCTTCAACGCGGGCTTTCTTTTCTTTCATTTCGAGTTCAGAAGCAGCACCCACTTTGATCACAGCAACACCGCCGGATAATTTGGCAATGCGTTCTTGCAATTTTTCACGGTCGTAGTCGGAAGAGGTTTCTTCAACACGTCCTTTTAATTGCTTGATGCGATCTTGGATGTCTTTCTTATCACCAGCACCGTCAATAATGGTGGTGTTGTCTTTGGTGATGTGAATGCGTTTTGCAGAACCTAAATCATCTAACGTGGCGGTTTCTAATTTACGGCCTACTTCTTCTGATAACACTTGTGCATGAGTTAAGATGGCAATGTCTTGCAACATTTCTTTACGACGATCGCCAAAGCCGGGGGCTTTAACAGCACAAACGCGAACGACACCGCGCATGTGGTTAACCACTAAAGTGGCCAATGCTTCGCCTTCAACATCTTCTGCCATGATTAATAACGGACGACCGGATTTAGCAACGGCTTCTAATACCGGTAATAAATCGCGAATGGAGGAGATTTTCTTATCCGTAATTAATAAGTAAGGGTTTTCTAATTCAGCAGACATGTTTTGCTGATTGGTGATGAAGTAAGGTGATTGATAACCACGATCAAACTGCATCCCTTCAACGACGTCTAATTCATTTTCTAAGCCAGAACCTTCTTCAACGGTAATGACGCCTTCTTTGCCCACTTTGCTCATGGCGCTAGCAATGATGGTGCCGACTTCTTCATCGGAGTTGGCAGAAATCGTACCGACTTGCGCAATGGCTTTGTCATCTTTGCAAGGCACGGAGAATTTCTTTAATTCTTCAACGCCAGCGGCAACTGCTTTATCCATGCCGCGCTTTAAGTCCATGGGGTCAAAACCAGCAACAACGTGTTTTAAGCCTTCAGCAAAGAAATGGCTGCCTAAAACGGTTGCGGTGGTGGTGCCATCGCCAGAAATGTCGGAAGTGCGGGAAGCTACTTCTTTCAACATTTGCGCGCCCATGTTTTCAAATTTATCTTTTAAGGTAACTTCTTTGGCAACGCTTACACCGTCTTTAGTGATGGTGGGTGAGCCAAAGGAGCGGTCGATAACCACATTGCGACCACGTGGGCCCATGGTGATTCTAACGGCATTTGCTAAAGCATTAACGCCGGCTAACATTCTTTGGCGTGCATCGCTGCCAAATTGAATTTCTTTTTCTGACATAAGTTTAATCCTCTGAATATGAAATGATTTACGTTATTCCAACACGCCCATAACATCTTCTTCGCGCATGATGAGCACATCTTTGTCGTCTAATTTAACGCTGGTGCCGGCGTATTTGCCGAATAAAACTTTATCGCCCACTTTGACTTGAAGTGGCTGAGTTTTGCCATCGATTACTTTGCCATTACCAATAGCAAGAACGGTGCCTTCGCTGGGCTTTTCAGTGCTAGCGGTATCAGGGATATAAATACCGCCTGGGGTTTGGGTTTCGGTATTTTTTGGTTGGACCACGAGTCGGTCGGATAAAGGACGAATTTTCGACATGGTATAATCTCTCCATCACAATGTAATAAGTAAACTTTTTATCGGGCCGATTAGGCTCATTAGGATATATAGGGTCGATGGCGGCTAACTTCAAGGGGTAGCTAGAAATTAATTTTGAGTAGACCCTTGATTGGACAATCTTTATTCATCTGACGCTGGCTTCGGGTACAATAGAAAGATGAGTAATCTATTCCGTTTCGAACAACCCATTGCCGAAATCATTTGGGACATGAAATACCGCTATCGTTTAGAAGGCAAAGTATTAGATCAAACTTTGTCTGATACGTGGCGGCGTGTGGCCAATGCCATTGCTAGTGTTGAAAAGCCGGCTGCAAAGGAACGTGTCCAAGATGCCTTTTATCAAATTTTATCGCAAGGTTTATTTTTGCCTGGTGGTCGTATTTTGGCAGGTGCAGGTACCGTACACCACGTCACCTTATTTAACTGCTTTGTCATGCCCATTAAAGAAGATTCGATTGATGGCATTTTTAATGCATTGCGTGAAGGTGCTTTAACGCTGCAGCAAGGTGGTGGGGTTGGTTATGATTTCTCGCTGCTGCGGCCTGCAGGTGACCCGGTCGCATCCGGTGGCGTTGCAGCGGGCCCTGTGTCTTTTATGACCGTATGGGATGCTATGTCGAGTGTATTGGTTTCAACGGGAGCAAGGCGCGGTGCGATGATGGGAGTGCTGCGTTGTGATCATCCCGATATTGAAGCATTCATTACGGCAAAACAGGATGCTAATGTATTGCGGCAGTTTAATGTGTCGGTGTTTGTGACGGATGAATTGATGGCGGCGGTTAAGGAGGATGCGGATTGGCCACTGCTTTACCCAACGAATTATCCGGATCGTCAAAGTGTGCAACGCTTGTGGGTGGATGGCGAATTACGCTATTGCAAAGTGTATCGCCGCGTTAAAGCGCGTGAGTTATGGAATAAAATTATTCGCGGAGCGTATGAGGCGGCAGAGCCTGGTGTGTTGTTTGGGGATACCATCAATCGGTTTAACACGTTAAATTATTGCGAACGCATTGATGCCACTAATCCATGCGGTGAAATTCCGCTCCCAGCGTATGGCGCATGTGATTTGGGGGCAATTAATTTACCACGCTTTGTTCGTCATGCCTTTTCCAATGACGCGAGTTTTGCTTGGGAAAGTTTTGACGAAACAGTCAAAATTGCGACGCGATTTTTAGATAATGTCATTGACGTTTCGCATTATCCATTAGCACAGCAACAACAAAAAGCGCATAGCACCCGCCGTATTGGTTTAGGCGTGACGGGATTGGCAGATGCGTTGGTGATGTTAAATTTGCGCTACGACTCGAGTGCGGCCGTGCAATTTACCGAGCAACTAATGCGACGTCTTGCTACACAAACCTGGTTGGCATCGGCCTGGCTTGCAAAAGAAAAAGGTTCTTTTCCTTTATATGCACCAGAGTATTTGCAGGGCGAATTTTTTAAAAGCTTACCGGCTGAAGTGCGCAAAGCCGTGCAGGAATTCGGCATGCGTAATAGCCATCACAATACCATTGCGCCTGCGGGCACAATCAGCTTATTAGCGAATAATGTTTCTAATGGCGTTGAGCCCATTTTTAAAGCGCAATATGAACGTAACGTGCGCTTAGAGAGTGGCGATATCGTGACGCATAATGTTTGGGATTATGCGCAATTGCTTTGGCGTGAAAGCAACACGGGCTTGCCTCCGGCGTGGGTGGACATTGATGATCTATCTCCTGATGCGCATTTAGCCATTCAAGCGGCAGCACAACCTTTTATTGATAATGCCATTTCAAAAACCATTAATTTACCCGAAGATTTTCCTTTTGAAAAACTCAGCGATGTTTACAGCAAAGCGTATGCGCTCGGCTTAAAAGGCTGCACCGTATTCAGGCCTAACCCCATCACCGGAAGCGTGTTAGTGGTGCCGGACGAACATTGCTGCCAAATTGAAAGCGATATGAAAAAATGAAGCCGTTATTTTTATTTCAATAATAAAACCACGATTTCATGCTCTTCAATTTTATAAATCAACTCCCAATTATCTATTGGCTCTTTGTACAATCCGACCATTCCATCCACCTTTTCACTGCCTGGTGGCCTTGGATTAATGCCTAGCGCTTCAATGACGCGTAACAAATGTTTTTGCTCTTTGCTAGGTAAATTGCGGATACTATTTGCAGCGCGCGCAGCAATTTGAATATCGTATGGTTTGTTTGTCACGGCTAACCTAGACTATTTTTAAAGGAATCGAATGATAGCGTGCCTTGTTGTCTTGCTTCTTGCAAGGCTTGAGTAGCTTCTTCTAGCACGGCCTTTTGTTGCGCGGTTAAGAGTAGATTTAGATCATCCATGGGGATTAGCACAGCTAATTCTTTACCGCGACGGGTAATCACAATGCGCTCTTTATTATGTGAGACGCGTGTGATGAGGTCGCTAAAGGTTTCTTTGGCGTCAACGATATTAATTTCGGGTAGTGACATGCAAAATCATCATCCTTAATAAACCGGGAATGATGAGCATTCCCGGTGGCAAGCGGAGCGTTAGGCAACAGCGGAAGAGTCAGCGTTTTCCATGCTTTCTTGGTATTTACCGCAAGCTGCTAAGCTATTTAATTTAGCACGCTTGTAGAAAGCGGCTTGTGCTGCAGCAACATTGCTGGTTTGGCCTTTCCAAATTTTCATGCAGTCATCTTGCAGTGCGCGCGCATAGGAGAAGCTCAAGTTCCAAGGTAATTTTTGTTGGTTCATGGCATTCAAATGGGCGGTTGCTTGTTGTGAAGTTTGACCACCGGATAAGAAGTTAATGGTGGGAACGGCAGCGGGAACGGTGCGGCGTAACACGCGTAAAGTCGCATCGGCAACTTCTTTCACGCTGGCTTTTTCAGCGCTGGCTTTACCGTTGATAACCATGCTGGGTTTCAGCACGATGTGTTCTAAGCTCACTTTATGACGGACTAACGCATCGAAAACGGCGCGGAAAACGGGTTCGGAGGCGAGTTCGCATTCTTGCAAGGTATGCGCGCCATCAATCAACACTTCGGGTTCAACGATGGGGACAATGCCTTGTTCTTGGCAAAGGGCAGCATAACGCGCTAATACTTCGGCATTGGTTGCAATTGCTAAGCAGCTGGGGGTTTCAGCGGAAATGGTGTAAGTGGCGCGCCATTTAGCAAAGCGAGCACCTTTGGCTTTGTAATCCACTAAACGTTCACGCAAACCATCTAAACCTTGCGTCACTTGTTCAATATCGGCATTGGCTAATTGGGTTAAGCCTTTATCTACTTTGATGCCAGGGATAATGCCGCGTTGATTTAACGCTTCAGGGAAGGCAACGCCTTGGCTGGTCAATTGACTTAAGGTTTCTTCAAATAAAATCACACCGGCAATGAATTCTTCGCAACCGGGCGTGGTCATTAATAATTCGCGATAATCGCGGCGCGTGGTTTCCGTGCATTCAATGCCAACGGCTTGGAAACGCTTGCTAATGGTCGCGGTGCTTTCATCGGCCGCTAAAATACCTTTACCCGCTTGGGCAAGCTTACGAATGGTTGCTTCTAATTCATGGATATTGTTCATGTTTCATCCTTCAAGAGGTGACTTTTTAAGGTCGGACAAGGTTAGCACAATTTATTTCTGAGGTAAAAGCTCGCCTGCCAGGGCTTGTGTTATTTTGGAGCGGAAAATCATGAATGATTTCAAACGTATAGATTTGAGCTGGGTATGTCCGTAGAATTTTTAATAAAAGCTTAATAATTTGCACATATAATGCACTTTTATTTTTTTCGGCGATAAGAAAATGCACATGCGCAGTTCGGGTAAACTAAAAAGCTCTTCATGTAATTTACAAAGCTCCACGAGTCTTTCTTCTCAAAGCTCGGGTGAATTGCAACCCGTAATCGGTTTGTACTCAAATATCACCTCAAAAAATCATTATAAGAATGTCTTTCCGAAACAGTTAATCGCGTTAATGGTGCAAGTTTTAGGTGATATTTGTAAAAAAGATCCAAACGCCTTAATTACCATTGCCACTGCACCTGCAATGGGTGAAGAACGTTTATTCTTCCCTCGATTTAGGATAAGGGTCAAAAAAGTCGTTGATGGTAAAGAGATCGTTAAAGACAAAGTAATCAAAAGCAATGAAAAATTAACAGCGCTATTTGCAAAACAGCGCGCAGCGGAAGACAACACATTAACTGAATTATTACATGCTATTCATAGCGAATATTCTGCGCTGGATACGACAAAAATAACTTTGGCAAACACCCTGGCAATTAAACAGCTTATTTCAGATATTTTTGCTCCTATTGAAGAATCACCAGAGTGGAAAACATTTTGGGCTAAAATGGCAGCTCAATTAGAATCCACTGAGATGAAATTAGATATTAAGCGTTTAATTGCCAATAGCGTGGCTTTTTATTTTTTCTCTCAGCTTGCGGAGCGCGATGTTGATTTAGCCAAAAAAACGGCAAAGCTTACTATTGTTATCAATTCACGTGAGGATGCCGAAAAGTCATTTTTACAGCAAAAAGAGAAAATTCTTACCCCTTTCCATCGGCAATTTAAATCGACCACGTCAGAATTAGGGCGATATATAGAACAAGGGAATTCAGAGAGTGCCTTACACCTTTTGGGTACCTGGGGATATGACTTAAATAAATTTTTTTGCAATGACATTAACGTTCAATATGTTAGTTCGCCGGTGCATGCGCTTGGCGCAGAAGGATATATCGAATTTAATAAAGCATTGGGGAGTAGCTTAGATGAGCTTGCTAGTATTAAGATTGAAAATCCCGCTAAGCATACTATTATTGCCAAATATACGCTCATTATTCTTGAGTTAATTCGAGTTCGGTATAGTGATTCTATTGAATATCTAAGAGCGTATGAGAAAGCAGAAGACTTACATATATCGTGCAAAGAGTTGTTAAGAAAAACTTTTGAGCTGTTGCAAGCAGTTGATCCAGATCAAGCGGCTAAACGTAATAAGACGTGCAAGGAAATGCATCATCGCTTTTGCGTTTATGTTAGTGCTGCGCGAAATGGAAAAGACAAAGAGAAAGAGCACAAGAAAGATCAGTCGTCTGCAGGGCTTTTTTCATTTCTTAAGTCAGATAAAAGTAAAGCTGATAAAAACACTAAAAAACTGGGAATGTAATTTTCAATTTAAAGGCTGTCAGATTGAAGTTGTCTGACAGCCTTTATTGTTTTAGTAAGATTTTGCAAAAATCACGCGTTGCTTACTGGGTTCACCAGTAAAGATACACTTGCCCGCGCCACCTTGATCATTAAACGGAATGCAGCGAATAGTTACCTGCAAGCTTTTAATTTTCTCTTCAATCGCTTCATCACCATTCCAGTGCGCTAACACAAAACCTGGATTTTCTCCGGAAAAATGCGCGTTGAATTCCGCTTCAGTTTCAATCGTTTTGGTGTTTTCAGTGAGGCGTTGTTTTGCTCTCGCTAACAAGCCTGCTTGCATTTCATCAAATAGTTGCGTGAGGTTTGCCACAAATTCCGCACGGGGTACACTGACGCGTTCTTTGTATTCTTTATCGCGCCGGCCCATGAATACCGTTTCTTGCGCACATTCTTTTGCGCCAATTTCCAAGCGAACCGGTGCGCCACGCTTCACCCAACTCCAACCTTTTTCGCCACCTGTCAAAGGACGCACATCAATTTCAACATACACGCGACGACCCGCATAAGTTTGTTTGCGCAATTCAGCAGCTAATGCTTCGCAATAAGCAAGAATGTTCGCGCGATCTTCTTCTTTGTGAATCACTGGTAAAATGATGACGTGTTCTGGCGCAATTTTTGGTGGTAACACTAAACCATTGTCATCACTGTGCGTCATAACGAGTGCGCCAATCATGCGCGTGGTCATGCCCCAGGAAGTGGTCCAGGCAAATTCTTCACTGCCCGCTTCCGTTGTAAATTTAATATTAAATCCACGCGAAAAATGCTGACCTAAAAAGTGTGATGTGCCTGCTTGTAATGCTTTACCATCTTGCATCATGGCTTCAATGCAATACGTATTTTCCGCGCCCGGAAACCGTTCGCCCGGTGATTTTTCACCTTTGATCACGGGAATCGCTAAATACGTTTCAGCAAACTCCGCATAGACATCGAGCATTTTAAGCGATTCTTCCATGGCCTCTTCGGGTGTTGCGTGTGCCGTGTGGCCTTCTTGCCATAAAAATTCGGTGGTGCGTAAAAATAAACGCGTGCGCATTTCCCAGCGCATGACGTTCGCCCATTGGTTAATGAGCAAAGGCAAATCACGATACGATTGCACCCAGCGGGAAAATGCATCACCAATAATCGCTTCTGACGTCGGTCTTATGATGTATGCTTCTTCTAGTGGACTTGCTGGCACTAATTTACCTTCATCATTTTTTGCTAAACGATGATGCGTAACAACCGCGCATTCTTTTGCAAACCCTTCAATGTGGTCCGCTTCTTTTTGCATAAAGCTTAGAGGAATTAATAATGGAAAATAAGCATTCTTATGCCCCGTTGCTTTAATTTCATCATCTAAAACCCGCTGCATGTTTTCCCAAATCGCATAACCGCGTGGCTTGATGATCATGCAGCCGCGTACGGGCGCGACTTCCGCTAAATCCGCCGCTTTAATAATTTGTTGATACCACTCTGGGTAGTTTTGTGCGCGCGTTGGTTGGATGGCGGTTTTTTCAATTTTAGTTGAGCTCATTTAAAATATTCTCCACGTGATCACTGGCTTTAACATTGCGCCAGATGCGACTAATTTTTTGGGTTGGGTCAATTAAGAAAGTGCTACGTTCAATGCCGAAATGCGTTTTGCCAAAAGTGGTTTTCTTTTTTAAAACACCATAGGCTTTGCAGGTTTCGCCTTCTTCATCGACGAGTAGCGTAAAAGGCAGTTGGTATTTAGCGCGAAATTTAGCATGGCGCTCACTGCTATCGCGTGAAATGCCAAAAATCTCAATACCCAATTTTTTAAATTGTGCGAACTCATCGCGGAAAGAACAAGCTTCCACCGTGCACCCTGGGGTATCGTCGCGAGGATAAAAATAAAGTAATACGGTTTTACCTTTCAAAGATCGTAAGCTAACGGTTTGATCTGCTTCATCGGTTGTCAGTGTAAAATCCGGGGCTTTACTGCCAATTTCGAGCGCCATAAGGGCTTCCTCTTACTGCGAGAAATAAAGCGTAAGAGGATAGCAGTAATTGCGACACAGCAAAAGCTACCGCGGTGTGATCATTTGGCGATCACACCCGGCTCTTAGAATAGTAGATCAGATTTTAGTGTGAAACACTGCGGCCAATTAAACCGCCGCCAACTGCGCCCACTACCGTACCTGCAGCACTACCACCCGTGACGACACTACCAGCAAGGCCGCCTAAAGCAGCACCGCCAACGGTACCCATATCACGATTGGTGCAAGCAGTTAACATGCCTACACAGAATAAAACAGCAATAGCCGATAAAAATGTTTTTCTCATGGCAACCACCTCATCCATAAATTTTAATAAGTAATCAACCCACTCTTCTATTTTACAACTATTTTAAGGTTCGTAGCGAAAAGTGGCCTTGACCATTGATTGTTAATGATTTCCATAACCACGGTAAAACCGCTTCCATGGCTTCGGCAAACTGCCAGGGGGGATTGATTACTGCCATGCCGCAACCGTTTAAGTGCTGCGGTAAATCTGGATAAATGGTTAATTCTATTGTGAGTATTTCAGCATTGATTTTGTTTTTTAAGCGCTCATAGAAGCTTTCTACGGTTTTAGTCTCTTTTATCGGATACCAAATCGCATACACGCCAGTTTCAAAGCGCTTGATGGCGGTCGGCAAGGTGGTCGCTAAATGTAAAAACTCATCGGGATTTTCATAGGGTGGATCAATTAAAATTAAACCACGCCGTTCTTTGGGCGGTAAAAATGCTTTTAATCCTAAATAACCATCGGTGTGATGCACTGACACTTGTTTGTCGCCCGAAAAGGTTTGGCGCAGCAGTTGGTAATCATCCGGATGTAACTCGCAAGCAATTAAACGATCATTTGGTCCGAGTAATTGTCGAGCAACCATGGGTGAGCCAGGATAGTAACGCAGTGCCGCATATTGAGCGTGCAAGCGTTGATTATTAAAACCATGCACGAGTTGCAGGTAATGCTCTATCAGCGGCGGCGGATTATCCGCCCCGATAATTTTTTCAATGCCGCCTCGAAATTCTCCCGTTTTATTGGCGGAAGTATCCGTTAAATCGTAGTAACCAATTCCAGCGTGTGTATCCAAGCAGCAAAGGGGTGTGCCTTTGCGTTTTAAACTATTAATTAATGCAATGAGCGTCACGTGTTTTAAAACATCGGTAAAGCTGCCAGCATGATAGACATGACGATAATTCATGAGTTAATCCCACAAAGGGTAATGTTCAAGAGTAATGTGTTCGCCAAAGAAAAACTTGGCATTTTTTGCAAAGGTATCGGTGTAATCGGAGACGTAAAAGTGTTTGCTTTGTTGGCCGTCTTGATTGAGTAATTCAAATTTTTCTAATTGTTGCTTTACGCTTTCAGCAACAATGTCTGAGGCGTCAATAATGTTGATGGGTTTTGAATAGTGACGCAGGATACGTTCTTTTACGATGGGGTAATGGGTGCAGGCTAACACTAACGCATCAATAGCTTGTAAGCCCGGCTCTTGCAAATACACTTTGAGCAGCGCATCAATCACTTCATGGTTGCCAAATTCTTCAATGGCGGAGGCTAATAAATTCGTGGCGCTAGAGTGCAATTTAATGGCGACGTTCGCCTCGTCGATTTTCTTTTTATAGATATGTGAATTAATGGTTTGACGGGTACCAATTAAGCCAATACGTTGGCTGGCACAATTTTCTTTTAAAAATTTAACCACCGGGTCAATGACATTCATCACCAGTGCTTTACTGCCGATATATTCCTTAACCAGTTCATAAGCTGCAGCCGATGCAGAATTACAAGCGATTAAAATGAGTTTGCATTCTTGTTGCAGCAGCATGTGGGCAATTTTGACCGCATAAGCTTGAATGGCGGCTGTGGACTTATCGCCATAGGGCAAGTGAGCCGTATCGCCAAAATAAATGAGATTTTCGCGCGGGAGGAGCTTTGTCAGCGCATGGGCTACCGTTAGTCCGCCGATCCCGCTATCAAAAATACCAATGGGCTGGGAGGCTAAGTGATTTGCTTTAATGTCATTCATTTTGTGAGTCAATCCCGGTTGGTTGTAGTCAAAAATGCAGCAAATTTTGGCTGCTTGGATAGTTTAAGCTAGCTTAAGTAGCAAATTCTATCAATTAGACCGTGCAACTTGTTAAAAAATATCGTTATAATGAATCTGTTAATTTATTTTGACTTTACTTAAGTAATCAAAGGAGTTTCCAATGAAAAAAGTAGCAGGATTAGTACTCATGGTTATGGCAATGGGCTTATTAGGTGGTTGCTATTCTTCATCTTGCCAACAACCAGCTCCAATGAACATGAAAGGCGAAGGCTAGTCTTTAACGGACAAGCAAGACCTTCAAAAGGGCATCTTAATGGTGCCCTTTTTTATTGGTCATTGTGAGGAGCCAAACAGCGACAATGCTTCGCCTTTACAGTAAATTCTCCAACCCAACCACCAATTCTTTTAACCCCATGACTTTTTCACAGGCCAGTGTGACGCCAGGCATATAGCATTTTCTATCGATACTGTCATGCCGAATGGTCAATGTTTCGCCTGCTTCGCCAAAGATAATGCTTTGATGTGCCAATAACCCCGGCAATCGAATGGAGTGGATAGGAATGCCTTGGTGTACTGCGCCCCTTGCTCCTGGTACGTTTTCCGTTTGAGATTTAGGCGGTGGGGTCGAATTCCCGCGCGCCTCAGCAATGATTTCAGCGGTGCGGATGGATGTGCCAGAAGGGCTATCGATTTTTTTATCGTGGTGATATTCAATAATCTCTGCATTGGGTAAATATTTGGCAATTTCCTTCGCATACTTCATCATCAGCACTCCGCCCAATGAAAAATGGGGCGCAATGAGTCCGCCTAAACCCGCTTTCGCACATTCTGCTTTCAGCGTTTCGATTTCTTTGGCGTTTAAGCCTGAGGTACCAATTACCGGGCGAGCGCCATTGGCGATAATGATTTTGGTATTCTCAAATACCGCCGTGGGCGAGGTAAAATCCACGACCACTTCTGCACCACTATCACGAATTGACTTGGCCAAATCGTACTCACGCCCCGTTTGACCGACGAGCTCTAACGTGGGATGTTCACCAATGGCGGCCGCTGTTATCTGCCCCATGCGTCCAAAAGCACCATTCACTAAAATTTTAATTGCCATAAAAATCCTGCCTTCAGTTTCAATTCGTTACATTGTAAACAAATGTTGCCATCGTGCGCGAGAAGTACTACCTTCGTGAAATATATATATCAATTAAGTAACCCTCTTGCGCGATGGGTATAAAAAAATATGGGCCTGGCACCCATTAACGCTGCAACAATAGGTGATTTAAAAGTGATTGATAAAGCAGGTTATCGTTACGGAGTGGGCATTATTTTGCTGAACGACAAGCGCCAAGTTTTTTTGGCGAAACGCGTTGGCATGCAAGCTTGGCAATTCCCCCAAGGCGGCATGCACGAGGAAGAAACGCCTGAGCAAACCATGTTCCGGGAATTGAAAGAAGAAGTTGGGCTTGATCCAGACGATGTGGAAGTCTTGGCCTGCACCCGGCGTTGGTTACGGTACCGCTTGCCAAGCCGTTTAGTGCGCCATTATTCAAAGCCGCTCTGCATTGGGCAGCGGCAAAAGTGGTTTTTGCTAAAATTAAAGACAGAAGAAGCTAAAATTAATTTAATGACCAATGATAGTCCGGAGTTTGACGCTTGGTCATGGGTATCTTACTGGTACCCGTTGCGTCAAGTGGTTACTTTTAAGCGTCGAGTTTATGTGATGGCCTTAAAAGAATTTGCTAAATTGGTATTATCCAAGCGCCGTCTGGAGCTAAAGGCGCCTAACGATGAAATGAATTAGGTGGCGATGTTAACGATATTACGTCAGATCATACAAGAAGTTTCCCGCGCAGACGATTTTAATGATGCGCTGGAAATTATGGTGAAACGCATTGCGGATGCGCTAGTCACGCAGGCGTGTTCTATTTTCTTGTTAGATCGCCATCATGGCGAATACGTTTTAGTCGCGACCCAAGGGTTAAACCCAGACGCCGTCAAAAAAGTTCGCGTCCCGTTAAATAAAGGCTTAATCGGTTTGGTGGGTGAGCGCGAAGAACCCATCAATATTGACGATGCCACAAAACATCCCCGCTTTTTTCGTGTTGCTGAAGTAAAAGAAGAGGCCTATCGGGCTTTTTTAGGCACGCCTGTCATTTATCATCGCCAGGTGCTGGGTGTTTTAATTGTTCAAGAAACCAATCCGCGCAAATACGATGAATCAGAAGAAGCCTTCTTAGTAACGCTTTCCACACAGCTTGCTGCGATTATTGCGCATGCTGAAGGAACGGGTGCTTTAGCGGAAATATTTTCTGAAGTGACAGTTAAACCCGCTGAGCAACATGACCGAGTTTACAGTGGTGTGCCAGGTGCGCAAGGAATCGGGTTGGGTACCGGGGTCGTGGTTTATACACCATTTGATTTGGATTCTGTGCCTGATCGCGAACCAGATGATATTGATGCTGAAATTGAATTATTGGAAACGGCACTTGCCACCGTGCGAGATGATGTGCGCCAATTAGGCGAACGTCTGCATGCCAGTTTGCCAGCTGAAGAGCGCGCTTTATTTGATGTCTATCAACGCATTTTAGATTCCGAAGATTTAGGGCAAGAAATTGCGGAACAAATTCGGGCGGGCAATTGGGCGCCGGGGGCGCTCCGTGAAACGATTCAAATGTACATTAATCGCTTAGAAAGCTTAGATAATGAATACATGCGTGAGCGTGCGGTCGATATTCGTGATTTAGGCTTAAGATTATTGGCTTGTTTGCAAAAGCATGATCGCGCTGCCATTCCTTATGCCGAACGCACCATTTTAATTGGTGAAGCGCTAACACCCAATGATTTGGCGGAAGTCCCCGAAGGATGTTTGGCAGGCGTGATTTGTGCAAGCGGTTCAGGTAATTCTCACGTGGCCATTTTAGCGCGCGCCATGCGTGTGCCAACCGTCATGGGTGTGAGTGAAACAGACCTTGCTGATTTGCAAGACCAAGACATTATTGTCGATGGCTATTTTGGGCAAATTTATATTAACCCAAAATCCGCCGTGCGCGCTGAGTTTGAGCGCTTGGTGCAAGAAGAAGAACGCTTAGATGCAAAATTAGAAGAAGAGCGCAATTTACCGACGGTGACTGAAGATGAGCATTCCATCAATTTATTGGTGAATACCGGTTTAGGGGCGGATATCAGTTTGGCGCTCTCTGCGGGTGCTGATGGTGTCGGTTTGTATCGCACCGAAATTCCTTTTATGTTGCGTGATCGCTTCCCCTCTGGCGAAGAGCAGCGGATTATTTATCGGCAATTATTAGCTTCTTTCGCGCCACGTCCTGTAATCATTCGTACCTTAGACGTGGGCGGTGATAAACCATTGCCCTATTTTCCTATCAAAGAAGACAATCCGTTTTTAGGGTGGCGTGGCATTCGCATCACCTTAGATCATCCCGACATTTTCTTAGGGCAAATTCGTGCGATGTTGCGGGCCTCGGAAGGCATTAATAATATGCGCATCATGTTGCCGATGATCACCGATGTGAGCGAAGTGGATGAAGCATTACGCTTGATGCGCAAAGCCCATACCGAAGTACGTGAGCAGGGCGTTGATGTGGAAATGCCGCAAATTGGGGTGATGATTGAAGTGCCGTCTGCGGTTTATCAATCCCGTTCTTTAGCGAAACGCGTCGATTTCTTGTCTGTTGGTAGCAACGATCTAACACAATATTTATTAGCGGTCGACCGCAATAACCCCCGTGTTGCTAGCTTATATGACTCGCTGCATCCCGCTGTTTTGCGCGCATTAATTCAGGTGGTTGAAAACGGCCACCAAGAAGGTAAGCACGTCAGCATTTGCGGCGAAATGGCGGGTGACCCCGCGGCTATTTTAGTGTTGCTAGCCATGGGTTTTGACTCCCTCAGTATGAACGCCTCCTCGATTGGCCGCGCGCGCTGGATTATTCGGCATTTCAGTTACAAAAAAGCGGCGAAGCTGCTTCATGAAGTGTTAGCGATGGAAAGCGCGGTTATGATTCGCTGCCATTTAGAAATGGCGCTGCAGTTAGCGGGCATGGGTGATTTGATTCGCGCAGGGCGGTAGGGTTTGCGTAATATAAATTTTCTCGTCGCTTAATTTGATAATAGGTTGATTTTCAAGAGCAAGCGTAGCAAGCGTAGCCCGGATGAAATGCTTTTTATTTCATCCGGGGTTAAATTTCACCAATAAATTTTTTCTACGTGATAATGACCCGGATGAAATAAAAAGCATTTCATCCGGGCTACGCTGATTTGATAACACGTTCATTATTGCTTGACGTTTCTACCCGTGTTAGTTTCATCCGGTGCTGATATTAATGCACCTCGAATAAGCCGCCCTAGTCAATTCAAAAGGGATTTAATATGCAAAGAAATACGCCCACACCAGAGGAAATTAAATCAAGTCTTACCGCCTTATCCATTGCGCAAGGGTTTACTCGCGCGTTGGCAATGGAATACGGATACTTGTTTGATGATGCAGAGTTGCCATTAAGCAGTCATATTTGCAAGAGCGTTATTGCAGGTGGTGTTCCAGAGCAGTTTCGCACTCTGTTATCATCACCTTATGCCGAGCAGCGATTATTTTGTAATAAGAATTATATTCCTGCCTACGATCAAACGACAATGTTACGCAAATTAATGATTAAAAATAAAATTGATCAACTCACTCAGAATGGCACTCAGCAAATTGTATTTTTAGGTGGTGGCTACGATATGCGCCCTTTTATGACGGCTAAAACAAGAGAAGTAAAAGTTTATGAATTAGATCGCGGGCCAACTCGAGCTAAAAAGCTCGCGGCAATTCAATCAATACCGGAAAGCTTTAGATTTGGCGATGTCATGGGAAAGGCACATGAAGACGGAACTGTAATAATAGATGATAAACTGTTTCTTGTTGAGTGTGATTTTATCAAAGATAATTTAGATCAAAAACTAAAGACGCACGGATTTAAAAAGGATTTAAAAACGCTAATCATTGCTGAAGGGCTGACAGCTTATCTAAGTTTTGAAGAGAATAAAAAATTACTCAGCATTTTACGTTCACTCATGAAAGCATCCGATGAACTATTAATTGGTTATATTGATAAAGGCGAAAAAACAGCAGAGTTAATAAAAACGCTTAAAGAAGCAAAGGAAGAGCATAAACTGGCTTTAGAGCCGGAAAACATTGTAGCCTTTGCGGACGAATCCGGCTTTGCGACTATGCAGCAATTTTTTCCTACTAAAGCCCTTGCCAAAATAGGAGATCAAACGGATGCCGATCTTTACAATCATAAACGAAATCTAATACGAGAATATTACATTTTCCTACAAGTAGGAAAATCTCCCTATCAACATTTCCACGAAGTGCCACATTATGAGTTTGCTATCCAACCCAAAGAAAACCTTGTGGCACGCGCCGCTTCGGCGTGAATCTGGTTCGCACCCGTCACGCGGCAAGCGTGGCAAGCGTAGCCCGGATGAAATGCTTTTTATTTCATCCGGGGTCCCTCCCCTCCCTCCATATTTGCCTCAAAAATAAAATAAAAAACTCCTCCACACCCCATTTTTTCCATTATTTAAATAAAAAGGAACCATAAATGGTGCAATATCGCCGTTATCGCATCGCCGGTGGAATTTATTTTTTTACCGTTGCGCTCCACAATAGAAAATCGAATTACCTAACAAAATACATACAGCAATTGGGGGCGGCGATTCGCCATGTTAAACGCTTGCATGCGTTTAAAACCATTGCCATGGTTGTTTTACCCGATCATCTCCATGCCATGTGGGAGTTACCTGTCAACGATGACAATTACTCATTGCGCTGGCGCTGTATTAAAACTGCATTTGCAAAAAACTTAAGAAACTGTGGGGTTAAGATTCAAAAAAACAGATTTAATGAAAATTGTCTATGGCAAAGGCGTTTTTGGGAGCATGTCATTCGCGACGATAAAGATTATGAGAGGCATGTGGATTATATTCATTATAATCCAGTGAAGCATAAGCTGGTAAACAGCCCAATAGAGTGGCCGTATTCGACATTTCACCGCTATGTTCGGGAAGGAACCCTATCCAAAAACTGGAGCAAAAAACCTGATAACCTCCAAAAAGGCGAATAACCAACGTAGCCCGGATGAAATGCTTTATATTTCATCCGGGGTTTTAAATCATGAATCCCGCTTGTGAATGTATAATGCATGTTGCAATTTTTATTGTTTGATGATGGTGTTTGATCCCGGATGAAATAAAAAGCATTTCATCCGGGCTACTGGCGGTTGCTCCGATGGGGTGTTAACGTTTTTCCCAGGGATGCTTGTTTGGATGGCTGGATGAGAAACAAGAATCATACGCAGATAAGGCTGAAAATAGTGGGCCATGTTGATGCGCGAATGGTAGTGGAGACTGCTCGGGCATACCAGGGCGAAATCTTAAAAAGGCATTCTCGCTTCTCATTCTTTCAATTGCCTCGCGCTCTGCTTTTAATTTGGCTTCCTGCCGCAGGCGATTTTGTTCATTGAGCCTTTCGGCAGCGCTTTCATGATCTGCACGATTAAAGACAGCCATAGGGCTGAAAATCCCTTGGTTAAACGTTTTGGATGGCGCGTCATGGCGAGCATTTGTTTTGTGGTTTGGAATAGATTGTCTAGATTGATCAACCATCGCTAAGCGTAATTCTGCAAAAGTTTTAGCGCCTGCGTTGGCCAGTATTAATTTTACGGACGGATATTCATGTGCATAATCCATCGCCGTCTTATTGGTGCTGGGAGAATAACTATCAATGTTTAAATCCAAGGCTTCATTCTGATTATATTTTAATAAAAGATTGACTAACGCTGATGCTCCAACAGCTGAGGCGCGGCGCAATGCTTGGTTAAAATCCTGCGCTTTAAGAGAGGTTATGAATGATTGCCAGCTAGGATTGCTGTCGATAATGGCTTTCGCATCCGTGATGAGGGCATTAATATAATATTCCGCAGGTTTTGTGGATTTGTTGTAGCCGTATTCAATGCTAGTTATATTAGACCAGCGGTCATATTTGATATCTTGTGTGTGCCATTCAAGGCGATAAGTGTGAGCGAATTCATTAAGAAAATTAATACTTATTTCATCCGTTTTGTCGGAACTATTGTAGCTGTATTCTCTGGATTTTACTTTTCCACAGTAAGCGCTTTTTTGGCAGGGAGCTGTGTCGCAGGCAGCATCGATAATCAATAATTTTTCAATTTGTAGAATGTTTTTAGGGTCGATTCCGACAAGGCTTTGTTTGATCAGCGCAAGCAGTGATTCCGCGTTGTTTTCTTTGAGCTGAGTGACGTCTAATTGGGTTGCGCCTTCCATTTCCAGCGCTACTTCGATGCCAAATGCTGTCATTGGAGCGTTGCGGAATAATTTGATGGTGATGGATTTTGCGGGAATTTTGCAATTTAGGGCCAGGTTCCAAGCGATGGTAGGCCCTAAAGCCTCAAGTTGATCGCTGTATTCTGTTGAGCAGCATTTTTCTTGTTCTGGATTGGCTAATTGAAAGGTGATGGTTGAACTAAACTGTTCATTTAAGTTTCTTGGTTGCATGCGGTACTCGTTCCTTTTAATGACAATTAGAAATCTTTACGAAAAAATAAAAAGTAAGCGTAGCCCGGATGAAATGCTTTTTATTTCATCCGGGGTTTTAAACCATAAATTCCGCTTGTGAATGTATAATACATGGTGCAATTTTTTATTGTTTAATGATGGTATTTGATCCCGGATGAAACATAAAGCGTTTCATCCGGGCTACTGGCGCAATAACGCAACCCTCATGGGTGTTCCCATTTAGATGTAACAAGGCGGCTTGTGATGGTCGCATCGAATGTGCTTGAAATGGACAATTATGAAAAAGATGGTGATCATATACCAGACGAGATAGATGAAAAGTCAGCTTAAAGGGGGAGGCGCTTGGTCAAAGCGTATTATGATATAGTGATTGTATATTATGGATTTTATACGAGGAATAAATGACTAAGGTGTTTATCCCCGAGACTGACATGGAATGTGAAACATTCATTGATGTTTTAGAGAATAGGGCAAAGCTTACTGGCGACAAAATCGCGTATAGGTTTATTGAAGGGAACTCTAATGTTAGTGCTGTTCACAGCATTACATTCAAACAAATTACCACTGAAGCAAAAAATATAGCAAAGCAACTATTAGATAACAATATTAAAGTTGGCGATCGTGTTTTACTTATATATCCTCCTGGCATTGAATTATTAACCGCATTCTATGCTTGTCTCTATGTCGGTGGTATCGCTGTATTAGTTTATCCGCCGATGAATGAAAAATTAGCTGAAAAATTAGACTTGATTATTCAGGATTCAACACCTGCAATCATTTTAACATCCCAAGAATTAAAAAAACGGTTTGGGCAGTTAAGACTGCTGAAGAAGACAACTCAATTACCTTTGCTAGGCAAAACGATTGAGAGGCGTTTTAAAAAATATTTATTGTTGGGTAAGTGGAATCAAAATATACCTTGGATGGCAACAGACAATATTCAAATTAATGATAATATTGTTCTTGAACTACCTAATATTAATAAAAATTCATTAGCATTGTTACAGTATACGTCAGGTTCTACTGGTCACCCTAAAGGAGTGATGATCAGTCATGCAAATATTTTACAAAATATTAATCAGATCCAGCGCGAAACATTGATAACTTCAAGAGATATTTTTGCATCCTGGTTACCTCCTTATCATGACATGGGACTAATAGCGACGATTTCGGCAACGTTTGCCGGTTACGAATTAACCATGATGTCACCGCTAACATTCTTAAAAGACCCATACATTTGGTTAAAAGTGATAACCGATTATAAGGTTACTCTAACGGCAGGCCCAAACTTTAGTTATGATTATTGCGTAAAGAAAATTAAATCAGAACAAAAAGCAACCGTGGACTTAAGCACGGTACGATTGATTTTTAATGGTGCAGAACCGCTGCAATCTAAGACCATTGATAAATTTTATGAAAATTTTAAAGAATGTGGTTTTAAGAGAGAAGCATTCTTTCCTTGTTATGGCTTAGCAGAAGCTACTTTGTATGTCAGTGGTAGATTTGACAAAAAGGTTCTGACTTTATCTACAAAAGAGTTAAAAAAACATAAATTTGTATTGAGTGACCCAAGCAATGAGAATTTTAAAACACTAGTTAGTTGTGGTAAATGCGCTCAAAATGTAAAAATAGTTAATCCAAAAACTAAACATTTAGCTAAAGTGAATGAAATAGGTGAGATTTGGATTAATAGCGAAAGTGTTAGTAGTGGATATTGGAATAAAAATGAAGTTACTAAAGAAATTTTTCATGCACGTATTGCTGATTTAGATAATGGTGTCAACTATCTTCGCACAGGAGACCTTGGTTACATTTATGAAGATGAATTGTATATAACAGGGCGCTTGAAAGATATTATCATTATTCACGGACAGAATCATTACCCTCAAGATATCGAACATACTATACAATATTGTCATCCTAAAATTCGCACCGGTGGTTGTGCAGCATTCTCGGTAGAGTCAAACAATGTGGAAAATTTAGTTTTAGTCTGCGAAGTTGAAGACAATGTTGCTAATGATGAATGGGATGATTTAATTTCAGCAATTTGTAAAAATATAGCGTTAGAGTATGAACTTTCTGTTAGTGCTGTAGCATTTATTCCTCCTAGGCAATTACCAAAAACAACTAGTGGGAAAGTGCGACGCCAACCCACAAAATCAGCCTTTTTAAAAGGCTCTTTGCCCACCAAATATGTTTGGCATGCGCCCGTTTTCACGGAAAATTTAAGCCCGAAACAGCAAGCTGGATTACATATGGATTTATCTATCAGTCCTGCACTTTGGGCCAAAGCATGGATTGAGGCTCATACCAGTCAGGAAATTAATCCTGACCTTACTTTTGTGCAGCTGGGTTTAGATTCAATCGCTATCGTCGAATTTATAAATGAACTTGGCAATCATTTAGGGATAGAGCTTGATCCAGCAATTGCTTGGGAACATCCAAGCATTAATGCTTTATTAAAATACCTTGATGAAAATAAACATATTTCAAATGAAAAAATACCCATTCAAGATGAAAATTTAAAGAAAAAATTATCGCCGGAACAAGAGCGCCTATATTTTTTATATATGATGAATCCTAATTCCACGGAATATAATATTGGCACTGCATTTCGTATCAAAGGAAACTTATCTATTGATTTATTACAATCTTCGCTCGAGAAAATTGTAACGCGACATGAAATACTTAGGACGGCTATTGTAAATTCTGAACCTGTTATAAATAAAGAATATAAGGGAGAGTTAACCGTAATTAAGGTTTTAAACGAATCTGATAAAGAGATTCGCAAGATTTTAAAGCATCAGGCCAATATGCCCTATGATCTTAGCAAAGGCCCATTGATACGATTTGTTCTGTTACAAAATATAAATAATGAATCTATCCTATTAATCGCAGCCCATCATATTATTTTTGATGGCACCTCGATGTTTATTTTCATCAATGAGCTATTTCAAGTTTATGAAGCGTTGCTATTAAATAAGGACGTATACCTACCAAAATTAGATATACAATATTATGATTTTGCTCACTGGAAAAAAAGCCATAGCTTTAATAAAACAAAAGAACAGTCGCTGCAATTTTGGCGGGATCATTTACAGGGTGATGCATCAACGTTGAGTTTTTCAAACAATACGAAGGCTGTAACCATAAATAAAAATATAATTAAACGCCTTTCCTTCAACGCATCAAGTATCTTAACTAAAAAGGTAGAGCAGTTTTGTAAAGAACAAAATATTACGCCTTTTATTTTCCTTTTTACTGCCTATCAATTATTGTTAATTAATTATTGCAACCAACGTGATTTTGTTATTGGCGTACCTGCGAGTGGCAGAAATAGAGCGGAAGTTAGCCGCTTACTGGGTTATTTTGTTAATATTCTTCCAATTAGAACAACTGCTAACAAGTCATTATCAATAGAGCAACTCTTAGAACAAAATAATAAAATTATAAATCAATGTTATAAATATCAGAATGTTCCTCTTGCTGAATTGGTTTCAGCATTGAAAATAGACCGAGAGCCGGGTGGGGAAGTATTATTTCAAACCATGTTTGTTATGCAAAATATGATCCAATCAAATTTGACCACCAATGATCTTAGTGTGAGCCCATATTGGAGTGAATCGGGGCAGCTAAATTATGATTTGATGGTTGAAATTATTCCCCTTCTAGACAATTATCGGGTCAGTTTTTCCTACAATGCTTTATTGTTTGATCTGGCAAGCATTAAACAAATAACAAAACACTATCGTCGAATAATTAACTTGATTGTCGCAAAGCCGAAAACAATACTTGGTGAGAGCAATGTGCTCAGTCAACATGAGTATCAGCAAATAGTGCATGAGTGGAATAAGACGGATGTTGAATGTCCCGTTGAAAATACCTTGCAAAGTATGTTCGAAAATCAAGTGCAACGTCATCCAGATGAATGCGCCTTAATTATTGATGAGCGTGAAGTAACATATAATCAATTGAATAATGAGAGTAATAAATTAGCGCATTATTTTATTGAGCAAGGTTTAAAAACAAATGATATTGTTAGCATTAACCTTGATTATTCGCTGGATATGATTATATGTATTATTGCCATATTAAAAGCACGCGGCGCTTATCTTTGCATAGATACTGATATACCGGTAAATCGGTTAAATGAATTAATTGAAGATAGTAATAGTAAGTGGGTCATTGTAGACGCTAAAACAAAATCCAACCCTTCAATGCAACAGCGTATGGTTGAAATAAGTGAAATAAAAACAAATAGCGCAAAATTACCAACATCAAATCCCATTTTTTCTGAACAACAACCTAAAGATAGTTTGGCCTATCTAATATATACTTCAGGCTCAACGGGTAAACCAAAAGGTGTCGCAATCGAGCACCAATCGATCTGTCAAAGGTTATCTTCACTGGCTCAATTAATACATTCGTATAAAAAATTCCTTAATTTATCGAGTTTTAGTTTCGATGCTACCGTTTTAACACTTTGGTTGCCATTAACAACAGGTAACACAGCCATTATCCCCACTGATATTAAACAATGGGACGTAAAACACTTAAGATCAATGATAAAGAGATATCAAGTCGATGCGACAGCCATTACACCAACACAGTTAAACTCATTAATGATGGGTGCGGTTGAAAATGAATTTACATCAATTAAATCTCTTTTCGTTGTGGGAGAAGCTTTAAAACAAGATTTGGTTGTGCAGGCTCAAAAACTTATAAAAAATGCTTCTATTTGGAATGGTTATGGACCATCTGAGTGCACAATTTTATGTGCAATATTTTTAGCAAATAACTATCAAAAGATGAATGTTCCGATTGGTGGACCTTTACCGAATGATAAATTTTATGTCTTGAATGAATGGATGTTACCCGTCCCAGTTGGTGTTGTAGGCGAATTGTATATTGGGGGAAAGGGTCTAGCGCGCGGTTATTTAAATCGACCTGAATTGACCGATGCTAAATTTATTCCCAATAAATTTGGTACTGGCAAGATGTACAAAACTGGTGATCGTGTTAAATGGCTATCTGAAGGTGTTATAGAATATTGTGGGCGTATAGATAATCAAATTAAAATTAGAGGTATGCGCGTTGAGTTGGGTGAAATTGAAGCGAGGTTAGCGCAGCATCCTAACATCAAGCAAGGTGTTGTTATATTGCGAGAAGATGAACATTCAGGAAAAAAACTTGTTGCTTATCTTGTATTAAAAGACACTGCGAGTGCAGATACATCTATCTTCAAGAAATATTTAGCAGATTATTTGCCTAAACATATGGTGCCAGCTGATTTTGTTATTTTGGGCGAGTTTCCAATTAATCAGAATGGCAAGTTAGATTTAAAAGCCCTACCTGCCCCAGTTAGTGTAAGACAAAATGTTGTTCCTACCCGCGATCTCACGCCAATAGAAAGTAAGTTGTTACTTATCGCAAAGAAAATTTTGCAGAATGAAAATATTACTATTAAGGACAACTTCTTTGAGGCGGGTGGGGATTCGATTTTAAGCATTAACCTGATTATAGCAGCCAATCAAGAGAATATTAATCTTAGTGTGCAGGATTTATTAAAATATCCCACCATTGAAGAGTTGGCTACTGCTGCTAGCAGTATGGTTAAAACGCGCAACCTGAAGCGGGATATACGAGGAGCATTTTCGCTAAGCCCCATTCAGCAGTGGTTTATAGAGCAATCATTTTCAGATAATAATAATTGGTCTCAAGGTGTCATATTAACTATAAACCCCCACTTAAATACAGATCTGTTGCTAGCCGTATTAAAACGAATAATCACTAAGCATCCATCGTTAAATATGCAATATAAAGTAGATAAGCAAAGTTATTTACAAGAATATATTCATTTTAATGAGCTCAACCTATTGCACTTCAATACCAGTACACATGCTATCAAAGATATAGTAGAAAATATGAGCGCTTCATTAAATATAGAAACGGGAGATGTCTATAAAATCGCATTAGTGCATGATGAGGTTGATGGTAGCAATAAATTAATTCTTATTGTGCATCACTTAGTAATTGATGCTGTCTCATGGCATATTCTCTTAAATGAAATTAATTATTTGCTAGATAATGCAGTAAAAAATGTTGAGTTAATGCTCAGTGACGAAGCATATAGTTACAAAGATTGGACTACCCATTTACAGCAATATGCTAATACTGATGAATTATTGGCGGAAGTAGATTATTGGTTGGGTATTAAGGTTGATAACAACCTCGAACCGCGCGGCGAGAATTTTATTAGTGATGCTGAGCGGAAGAAAAATTTCGAAATCAATTTAAGCAAAGATGAAACCCATATTTTGTTAAATTGCCATGATAGTGCGAATAAAAAGCTTAATATGCAATCATTTTTGTTGAGCCTTCTCGCCCAAACCTATCATAAGTTTTTCGCTAAAAATGAATTACTTTTACATCTTGAAAGTCATGGTAGAGAAGGTGTAGATGGAGTTGATGTTAATAGAACTGTTGGATGGTTCACAGCCTTATTTCCAGTTTTATTAAAAGTTGATCCTATGGCAAGTACATGGTTAGCCATGGAAAACATAACAACCTTATTGGAATCTGTACCTAAGAAAGGCATAGGATATGGAATATTGCGTTATTTGAAAAATGACAATCATTTAAAAAACACCTTGCGCCAACAAGATGCGGCAAAAATCCTTTTTAATTATTTAGGCAAAATAAATCAAGATATTGAAACCACCCACGTAACATTAGCTTGTAAACCTTTTAGTATACAATCAGCTCTAAATCATCCTTCACACTGGATAGAAATAAACGCTTATATTTTTAATCACGCTCTAAATATCCAATTTACCTTTGATAGAAAATATATTGATAAGAATTTAATGGATTCATTCGTGGAGGTTTATCTCCATTTATTAAATGAATTTGTAAATTCACATTTAACCGATGATCATTTAGGTAATTTGGTTAAAATAAACAAAACTCAAGATAAACCACCACTGTTTTGTATTCATCCCGTCGGTGGCAATATTATTGGTTACGCCAAGCTTGCCAGTTTATTGGAGAATGAATATTCAGCATATGCAATCCAGGCATCGGGTTTGCAAGGTGAGTTAACGCCAAGTCATTCTATTGCAGAAATGGCAAGAAATTATATATGTAAAATCAAAACTATTCAGCCAGAGGGACCTTACATTTTGCTGGGTTGGTCAATGGGTGGGTTGATTGCATATGAAATGGCTGTGCAGCTGAAAGAAGAAGGCGATCAGGTCGCATTTGTAAACTTAATTGATGTCGAAGATCCTAAAACAATGCCACAAGTCGAATCCATGAATGACAAAGTATTTTTCTATTACTTTATGACAATACTTGAGGCAGCTTTAGGTAATAAATATATCAGCGCAATTTCATGGAAAACTAAAGTAATATTATATTCGCTCAAGCATTTTGGTACGTCTTTCGTCGCTTCATTCCTTGCTAGGTATATTATTGGCAATAAAAATGACATTGATCCAGCGCAGTTGAAACTATATATCTCGATGTTGAAACATGATCTGTCAACAATAGAGCCATCCCAATTTCCTATTAAGCAATGGATGATAGCATTACAAAAAGCGAATCTATTACCGCAATCCATTAATGTACAGCTGATAGTAAATATCTACGAAGTATATCGTGCTAACTTTTATGCTGTTAAACATTACACTCCACATAGGTATGATGGAAAAATAATTGCATTTTCTGTATCTGATGGTTGGCAACAGATAAACTTTAAAATTAACAATAAGCTTTTCGAAAATTTTTATGTACCTGGTAATCACATGAATGTTCTTCGTAATACAAAATCTTTAGAGATTATTAAAGGAGTATTACAAAATGAGCATTAATATTGAAACAATAGAAAATTTAAAGAATTTTTCATTATTTGAAAAATTGGATGATAGTGATCTCCAATTGGTAGCAAATTATATCAATTATCGCCACTTTAATAAAAACGACATCATCATTACTGAAGGTACTTATGGTGAGGGGATATTTTTTCTCATTGATGGTAAAGCAGAGGCATATTATGTTGAAAAGCAAAAAGTATTTATATTGCAAGAATTAAATAGCGGCGACTATTTTGGCGAAATTGCACTTATTACTAAAGGCTTTAGAACATGCTATGTGCGAGCTAAATCTAAATGCAGATTAATGGTTTTAAGTGCGGAAAACTTTTATAAAATTATGCAAGCTCATCCTTCAATTAGTCATGCCCTTAATGTCATACTCAGTGAGAGATTAACAAAGGTTCTGGCGACAAGAAAAAAAGCCAATAATGTTTTATTATTATATTACTCAGAGCATTCTCATCATCAGCTCAATCACTTCATTGATTATTTTAAAAAACTTACAAAAACCTATTGCATTTTGAATGATGAAAATGAGGAGAATTTTGCGGCTGAAAACTCTAAAATGCACAATGGTTATATTTTGATAAAAACAACAAAACAGCCATCTGAGTTTTTTATTAAAAAGTCGAATCATATTATCAATTTCAATGAGCGCGTTCCTAATCAGATGTATATAGATAGGAATGCAAGTCAATATGAAATCGAGCATCTTGCTAGGGTAATTACTCATAAAACCGTAGGTCTTGCATTGAGTAGTGGTGGAGTGCCAGGCGCGGCTCATTTAACCATACTTAAAACCTTGCATGAGAACAATATTCCTATTGATTATATAACCGGATCAAGTGCGGGTGCGATTTATGGTTCTTGTTATGCCTTTGGTATATCGATTGATGATGTAATTAAGCGAGCGCTAGAAGAATACCAAAGACCGCGCTGGCAAACGGCTTTAAGAAGCTTTTCATTTGGTTTATCGGGTATTGTTAGCAGAAAATATTTATATAAAGTTATTATGTCAATACTGGGTGATCGAAAGCTTGAAGATGCTATTATACCGATGGCAGTTGTAGCGAGTGATCTATATTCAGGGCATACGGTAGTCCTTGAAAAAGGCCATGCTGCTGAAGCAATAACGGCCTCTTGTTCTGCGCCTCTTATCGTTGAGCCTACAAGAATGGGCGACATGTTACTTGTTGATGGGCTTGTTACTGCTCCATTACCAGTCGAAGTTTTGATTGATAAAAAAATTGATATTAAAATAGCAGTACCTATCCCTCAATTAGATTTGGCTACTTCGATTACCAACAAATCAAAAATATTAGCAATATATTTACGTTCCCGTTCTCTCATGACCAATATAATAATGAATCACAGTGTTGTATTAGCTGATGTGGTTATTAAACCAAAAGTTGAAGGCATTCAATCATTAGATAATACAAGCATAGAAAAAGCTTTAGAGGCAGGTGAAGTTGCCGCAAAAGAAGTTCTAACTTCAATTAAAGATATTATCTATAAATAGGCTCTTATCTGAACTAGTTCCGATCTAATCTGATTGCTTCATCTTTGAACGATTTGTCGTGCTTGCTCATTGTTAACAACTTTTTTGATGATTGATTCTATCAAATTACGGTGTCTACTGAATCTGGGTCAGTTCAAATTTACATCTTACATACGTTTCTCTATTTGACTTAAATTCATTAATTGATGTTAAAGCTGCGATTTCTTATCCGATTATTATTCTTGTGTTAAAAATAGATAATGGAGTTCACCAATCACTTACATTCCATCTATCGTTATGGTTTAAAAGGTTCTCTAAAAATAGCGGGGGAGGATCTAACATTCTCCCACTCTTTAATGGCTTTCGATAATTTCTTTCTCGCTTTAGCTGCCCCAGGAAATTCTAAGCCGTCACGATTTAAAATACTATAATTATTAGCAAGCGTTTCTTTAATAGTTCGATATATATTTTCGGCATTGTTTAAACGAAATTCTTCTAAGCCGTGTTTCAGGAGTCTTTTAACATCGTCGTCTTTTTCTTTTTCAAGTAATTCGCCTAAAATTTTAAAAACACGATTACGCCAGGTAGCAACGTAAGCATTGAGAATGATTTGGTGACCTTTATTATCAACAGTAAAAATCACTTTAGATCGATCTTGTCGATGTCGCGAAAATAAGAAGTAAAAAAGATGTAATTGCGTCACTGTTTGCCATGAAACATTTAAATTTGGGGTTGTTCTTTCTAGTTTGTTTTTCTCTTTGTTAATAACATTTGCTACAATATGAGTTCTAGCAATTACCGGTATATCACGCTGTGCTAATTTAAGTAAGTTTGCATGAATGGTCGCTGCGACACTTTTTTCATTATTGATTAAGGGTTTTTTAGGCCCGCCACCTGCACCACAAGAAATTAAATTTAAAACACAGCTTAGATCACCGATATAATTTGCTAATCTAGTTGATAGTTTCTCAACATCTATTGAGCCTTTACCATCGGCAGTATCTGATAGTCTTGTTCCATTACTATGCACAATCATGTAAATTCTTATTTTGGAATTAGTTTTTAAAGGACAAATATCATTAGCTGCTAAGAATTGTTTTCCATGTAACAGAATACAAGGATGATTAGGATGACGTCGGTTCCATGTTTTTTGCAAAGCTTCGCCTTCCCCTCGATGTAAAAAATCAATAATGACTTCTTGATCGTAAGTAACAGGATTGGGACCGGTAAGCTGTTCAAAAAAAGTAGGCTCGTGTCGAGGTTCCATAAAAAACTCCAAGTTTATAATTATTATTATAGCTCAAGATTGTGGTTGATAAGCTATTGTATTCTTTTGATTTCGTAAGATTAGTTATCCATCGGTATTTACTTAAATATCAGGTTCTTACTTTTTAAATGAAAGAGATTATTTATGCACAATGTCCTCGTTATATGCGTCCTCGACTCGATACCGTCAAACTATAATTAATCTCGTCAACGAGGCTCATTCAAGTGATTGTTTATCTTGCCTGGGCAATGCATTGCCCAGAGCACTTTTTTAATGTTTTATTTGGTGTGTTAATTCAACTGCAAGGCAGCGCATGGTTATCAATAATGGAATTATGATTGATGCGGGCAATGAAATTTTAAAAAAAGCTACTGATGAGGTTATGGCTATGTTGCAATCTGACATGAAAAATATTTCTTCGACAGTTCAGTCTGCGCAAATCATTAATAAACAGAATTGGCAAAAATTTTCTTGTTATAATCACTCTTATGTGATTAGAGTAGTTAAGAATAAGCAGTTACACAATTTTTATTACAAGCTCAAAAACCCCGCGAGGTCGTCAACCCAGCAGGGATCTTAGTGAGAGTCTTTTTACACAGCAGCTCCCAACACTTTTATTATCTTTTACAACAGTGCCACATTACACGTACGATGGTGTGAGCCGCCATCCTACTCACTTATTTAATTTAATACTGCAGTACAAATAGGGTAACCTCTAGAGACGTCAACTTTAATTTTTATAAGTCCACTTGCTGATCCGATAATATTAAAATTACGCCATCCATCAGATATACTGGTTACAACCCAATTTGCAGATATACTTGCTGGTGAACACGTACCTGATTTATTGACGTAAGTTTGAGTAGAGGACACCCTATTAGTACCCCAAGAAATTTTTAAGGGAGAAAAAAGTATTGAAGTGTTGTTTTGCTGTTGCCCATCATTAACTTTCCAATCACCGTAATTACCAGAGCCAGAATCCTCAATGGCTATCATTTGTGGATTGTTACAGTTATTCAGTAACGGTAAAGCTTTCTTAGGGTTAGCGTAAAATGTGCCTCTATCTCTTATTTGCAGAGATGGGATTGTATCCATAGCATTTACATAGTCTACGCCGGGAGTTGGCTGCAGTTCAGCACATACTCTAAAATAGAACTTTGCTTTAGCTTCAGCTGCACCGCTAATTCCTAATCCTAACGTTATCATTGAGATGACTAGAGCTGTTTTGAGATTGCGCATTATGTACCCCCTTAAGGAAAGTTTCAGACTAAATTATAATTATAACAGCTAAACACAAAAGGGTATAAATGCTAAGTATATGAAAAATATAAAATCTTCCCAAACATAGTCAGGATTGAAGAAAATAAAAAACTGCAACTTCGGTACCAGGCACCGAAGTTGCATGGATTGCGCTTGGCTGCATCCTTGCTATGCTTTTCCAGGATTTCATGTGACAGCTTGCCAGCTACGCGAAGGAATAACCCAGTCCTAGCGTTAAACTAACTTGTCGAATGTTATCGTTATAGGTTGTGATTCCAACACTATATTAGTCGCACTTGTACCATAACGATAATGCCAATAGTTCACGTTAAACTGAGTAAATCAAACAAGAACTACTTGCGCGGGCAGAAGAAAACAGAACACATGGCTTTTGGAAGCCATTTACGCGCCTTCGAAATAATGATTTTCCTTGGAATAATAAGCGTGTGTATCGTATTTACCGAGAGCTAAAACTGAATCTTCGAAAAAGACCTAAGAAACGGCTGCCATCGCGCAAAAAATTGGCGCTGGTTCAACCAGAGCAGACTAACTTGTGTTGGTCTCTCGATTGCATGAGCGATGCCTTAATGAACGGCAGGCGATTTCGCACCGCAAATATTATTGATGATTTTAACCGTGAAGCATTAAGAATTAGAGCAGGTTTTTCACTACCAGCTGAACGTGTAACTGAATTTCTTGATGAGATTGCAGGCGTACGCGGCTATCCAAATGAACTTCGCGTTGATAATGGTTCGGAGAATATTTCAACCACTATGTCAAACTGGGCTGCGAAAAATAGTGTAACAATAAAATTTATTCAGCCGGAAAACTTGCGCAGAATGGTTATATCGAACGCTTTAATCGTACTTATCGCGAAGAAATATTGAATATGAATTTGTTTTATGACATCGATCATGTTCAGGCTATAACTGACGAATGGTTAGTCAAATATAATGGTGAGCGACCCCATGAATCGCTTGGAGATTTGACTCCGTGACAATTCAGTGAGAAATTACGACTGCCTACTGAAGTGGTGCACTAAAAATGGAAGGCTTACCAATTGCTGTTGGATAAAGGTTGGGGTGCATTGCCATTTCTAAACAATGTTGCCAGGGAGAGTGTGGTGGCGTTGTTGTCCAATATTCGCCCATATCGCCAGCGCGATAAACAATTAAGGGGCTGTCGAGTTGCTGGATATCAACAGTGCCGCCTAAAAAGGATGTGATGTGATAAGGTGTCATCTGCTGCAAAAAATCGAACAGCGGCTTAGTTTCACCCTGGGAATAAAAAACCCCGACGGCGGCATTAAAGCGTAAAAGATTGTCGCTAAATATTTGAGATTGTTGATCTAAGTTGGAGAACCCTCGGCTATTCGCCATACCACACCTTGTCTGTTTGTTTTTTAAGCTTCAATTTTTATTGGGTTCAATAATAGCACAGGATTTATTACCGCCCAAGCTTCCTTGCGTTAACTTTGCGCGTTACACTACTCCTCTTGTCGTTAAGTCGTTTTGAGGTAACTCATGCTTGTCTATCCCGCGATTGATCCCATTGCATTTCATATCGGTAGTTGGCCGGTGCATTGGTATGGTTTGACGTATTTAGTCGGCTTTGTCGGTGGTTGGGCTTTATTAGCCTTACGCACCAAACTTTCCCCACGTGGTTTTAGTCAGGACGATGTTTCCGATATCGTTTTTTACGCAGCGCTTGGCGCCATTATTGGCGGGCGCGTTGGTTACATGCTGTTTTATGCGAACAATATTTTATTTGCTAACCCCATGAGCTTGTTTGAGGTGTGGAAAGGCGGCATGTCTTTTCACGGGGGACTGCTGGGTGTGGTGATTGCCATGTATTTAATGGCCCGCAAGTTCCACAAACCCCTACTTGAACTTACCGATTTTGTTTGCCCCGTGGTGCCAATTGGGTTAGGCGCGGGTCGATTAGGTAATTTTATTAATGGCGAATTATGGGGCCGTGTCACCGATGTGCCTTGGGCAATGATTTTTCCAACCGGTGGCCCAATGCCGCGTCATCCTTCGCAATTGTACGAATTCTTTTTAGAAGGCATCGTCCTTTTCACCTTCCTCTGGCTTTATTCCAGCAAACGTCGTCCTATCGGCGCCGTATCGGGTTGGTTCGCCATTTTGTACGGCTTATTTAGAATCACCGTCGAATTTTTCCGCGAGCCGGATGCCAACATGGGGTTTGTGTTAGGTCGCATGACAGAAGGCCAACTATTGTCGATCCCCCTCGTTTTAGCCGGTATCCTGATGATCCTTTATTCCCGCCGTCAACCGAAACCTGAGGTCAGTGCATGAGAGCGTATCTCGATTACCTGCAACACATTTTAGATAATGGCGCGCGCAAAGTGGATCGCACGGGTACTGGCACATTGAGCGTCTTTGGTTATCAAATGCGGTTTAATTTGCAAAAAGGTTTTCCCTTGGTCACGACAAAAAAAGTCCATACCAAAAGTATTATTCACGAATTACTGTGGTTTTTAAGCGGCGATACCAATGTAAAATATTTGCAAGACAATGGGGTGCGCATTTGGAATGAATGGGCAGATAGTGAAGGCAATTTAGGCCCTGTCTACGGCAAACAGTGGCGTTCCTGGCAAACACCGGATGGTCGAGCGATTGATCAAATCGCTAATGTGATAGAGCAAATCAAAACGAATCCTGATTCACGGCGATTGTTGGTGAATGCGTGGAATGTTGGTGAAATTGATAAAATGGCCCTGCCACCTTGTCATTTATTGTTCCAGTTTTATGTGGCTGACGGCAAGTTATCTTGCCAATTGTATCAGCGCTCCGTCGATTCTTTTTTAGGGTTGCCATTTAATATTGCGTCTTATGCGTTGTTAACACATTTGATGGCGGCGCAGTGTGATTTGGAAGTGGGCGATTTTGTGTGGACGGGCGGGGATTGTCATATTTACACGAACCATCTTGAGCAAGTGCAACTGCAGTTGAGTCGTGAGCCGTTCCCTTTGCCGAAATTAACTTTATTGCGCAAGCCAGCTTCAGTTTTTGATTATCAGTTTGAGGATATTGAGATTATGGATTATGAGGCGCATCCGCACATTAAAGGTGTGGTGGCGGTCTAAGTGGCGGCGAATGAAGGCTCCCTTCTTTCGCAAGCAGGGGGGGGGAGGGCAAAACTTTAATTAACCCTCTACTCCCACCTCTCAACCAGCTCCTTTCCCCGTTGCCGGCAAGAAGAAGCTTACTTACTTATTCTCACAATTTTGATCATAATTCCGCTCGGTCAATGGCGCTTCAGCATTTTGAATCTCTGCTTGGCGCGAGTTTCCCGTGCTGCCACTAAATACAATTCTGCTCTTTAAAGTGTTACAAGCAGCCCGGTGTGCCAGCTGTTGATCACGTTCATTTTGCCAAGATTGGCAGCCAGCTAATAAAATAGTGGCAGAAAAAAGCGAAATTAGTGCAAAATGTGTGCGGACCATGCGACTTACTCTCCTGAAAGGGCTTTTAATCTATTAATTGTATGTTGTTAGGGAGTAGAAATATACGGGGCTGTGGTATACTGCACGAAGCGTTTGACGCTGGTCATTTATCAAACAATGGAAGGGTTTGAATTTTTTATATTAGGAAGCCCAGGTGGGCTACAAACAGGTCAATTGATGTCAAAGAAAACAAAGCAAGATCCATTCGCAGCACGTGAAGCCGAGAAGTACGAAAATCCCATCCCGAGTCGAGAATTCATTCTGGAATATTTAGCCGAACGCGGCCGTCCTGCCGTCTTGGAACAAATCCAAGATGAACTCGGAATGCATTCCCCCGATCAAGAGGAAGCCATGCGCCGGCGCTTAATTGCGATGACGCGCGATGGGCAATTATTAAAAAACCGCAAAGGGGCTTATGGTCCTTTAGCCAGCATGGAAGTCATACCGGGCCGCGTCATTGGCCATAAAGACGGATTTGGCTTTATTGAGCCTGAAGATGGCAGCGAAGATTTATTTGTTAGCCCCCGCCAAATGCGGAATGTGTTTCATGGCGATCGGGTATTAGCACGAGTAGCGAGCATTGATAATCGCGGGCGGCGCGAGGCGATCATTGTTGAAGTGATCGATCGCAACACGCAACAAATCGTCGGACGATTTTTTATGGAAAATGGCATGGCCTATGTCGAGCCATCCAATTTACGCATCAATCATGACATCTTAATTCCGCCGGATGCTTATAACGATGCAACCAGCGGACAAATTGTCGTGGTAGCTGTCACTGATCAGCCCACCATGCATTCGCGTCCGGTGGGTCGTGTGATTGAAATTTTAGGCGATCATATGGCGCCTGGTATGGAAATTACCGTTGCCATTCGTAAACACGAATTACCCTACTTATGGCCAGAAGAGGCGTTAAGTGAAGCAGGGCGTTTCCCGGCTGATGTGACAAAAGACGCTTATGAAGGTCGTGAAGACTATCGTAAAATGCCTTTTGTGACGATCGATGGTGAAGATGCGAAAGATTTTGATGATGCGGTGTATTGCGAGCCGCGCGCGAAAGGCGGATGGATGCTCTATGTGGCCATTGCAGACGTTGCGCACTATGTTCGCCCCGGCATGGCACTCGATCGCGAAGCGTATAAACGTGGCAATTCCGTTTATTTCCCTGGCCGTGTTATTCCCATGTTGCCGGAAACATTATCCAATAATTTATGTTCATTAAAGCCTAAAGTGGATCGGCTCGTTATGGTGTGTGAAATGACGATTAATCCTACCGGCCGCATCATGAAATATGTTTTCAAGGAAGGTGTTATTCATTCGCACGCACGATTAACTTACACGCAAGTGCATGCCATGATGGAGAAAAAAGATCGTCGCATGCGCGAGCGTTTTGCCGATGCTGTGCCATATTTGCAGAGCTTATATGATTTGTTCCATGTTTTATTGGAAGCGCGTGGTCAACGGGGTGCAATTGATTTTGAAATACCCGAAACCAAAATTGTGTTTGGCCAAGACCGTAAAATTGAAAAAATTGTTCCTTACGAACGTTTTGGTTCACACCGTGTGATTGAAGAATGCATGTTGAGCGCCAACATTTCTGCCGCTCAGTTTTTGCAAAAGCATGAGCAGCCGGGCTTATATCGTGTCCACCAAGGCCCGACCGATGAAAAATTAGAAGCATTGCAAAAGTTTTTAACCGAAACCGGTTTGAAAATGCCAGTGCATCGTGCGCCGGTGCCGGGTGATTACGCGCACATTTTACGCGTTATCAAAGAAAGGCCGGATGCGCAAATGATTCAAACATTGTTGTTGCGCTCCATGAGCCAAGCCATTTATAGCCCTGATAATCGCGGGCATTTTGGTTTAGCGTATGATGCGTATGCGCATTTCACCTCACCCATTCGTCGTTACCCCGATTTACAAGTGCATCGTGCCATTAAGCAAATATTGCAGCATAAAAAGCCGCAATTAGACGATAAGCTGTCGCAAATGGGCGAGCATTGCTCCATGACGGAACGTCGTGCGGATGATGCAACGAATGAAGTAAAAGATTGGCTGAAATGCGAATTCATGATGGATAAAGTCGGCGAAGAATTTACCGGTACTATTTCAGGTGTCATGAGTTTTGGTGTGTTTGTGGAACTAAAGGATATTTACGTGGAAGGGTTGGTGCACATTAGCTCACTTCCTAACGATTACTATCAGTTTGATCCCATCAAGCATGTTTTAAAAGGCGAACGCGGTGCGCGTCTTTATCGCATTGGCGATACGCTAAAAGTGCGGTTGGCGCGTGTCAATTTAGACCAGGCGGAATTGGATTTTGTATTGGCGGAAACAGCGAATGATTTTATGCCACCATCAAGACCACCCAAAGCCGGTAAAAAACCCCAGAAAAAAGCCAAAGCGAAAAAAGCGGTAGCCGAGAAAAAAACGCCGAAAGGAAAGGCAAAACCTAAGAAAATAGAAAAGACGACTGCAAAAAAGAAGAAACCTAAGTAGGGTGATGGAATGAAACACTGTTTAAAAACGAGGTCGAACCATGTCCACTAAATACCACGCTTTCGGCTTGCATGCTGTGTCTGCATTATTAAAAAGCCAGCCGGAGCGGGTCATTCGCTTATACGTGTTAAAAGATCGCCGTGATAAAAAAGTAGAAGAGATTTTGAATCAAGCACGACATGTCGGTATCGCGGTTGAAGTTAAAACACGTCAAGAATTGGATCAACTAACACAAGGTGAAAATCACCAGGGCGTTGTAGCGTTTGCTAATCGTCCGCGGCAATACGCTGAATCGGATTTACCGGCTTTATTAGAATCAATCGATAAGCCGTTTGTATTGGTCTTAGATGGCGTGCAAGATCCGCATAATTTAGGTGCCTGTTTCCGCTCGGCCGATGCGGCGGGGGTGAATTTAATTATTGCACCAAAAGATAATGCCGTGGGTATCACGCCGGTGGTCAGCAAAGTGGCTTGCGGTGCAACCGAGCATGTGCCTTTTGTCGCGGTGACGAATTTAGCGCGTTCTTTGGAAGTGTTGAAGAAAGCAGGTCTTTGGCTATATGGCGCTGATGCGGATGGCGAAACCAGTTTATTCGCGGCCGATTTAAATGGCCCTGTTGCGATTGTCATGGGCGCCGAAGGTACTGGTATGCGACGTCTAACGCGTGAACATTGCGATGTTTTATTAAATATTCCCATGCAAGGTTCGGTTTCTAGCTTGAACGTGTCTGTTGCTACGGGTATTTTTTTATATGAAGTCGTGCGCCAGCGGTTGCGGCAATAACGGTTTGATGGTTGACTCTGCCCACCGGGGTGGGCAGGTAGGTTAAGGTTAATGAGACGGGGCGTTTGGCCGGGGAGCGCAATCTTCACGTCTAAAATGCGTGTTAAAAGAAAAAGCGTACAAGTTGCAAAAGGTTTGAATCGCAATCTGTTGTATGGCATTTAAGTCTTCGGCAGGATGCTTAGCTTTTGGCAAAATATCAGCAACGAAAGTAACTAACTCATAAAAATCTCTCGTAACATTTTTGCGGCGTTTCAATGTATGTTGGTAGCGCTCCCGAATAACTTCATCCAGTTTGGCAAGGGGCGTGCTAATCGAATCCAATTCTTTAATTTTCGCAATGCCGCTTGGTGTTTTGGTGCCAAAAAGCCCCACCCCGTATTGAGACCAGGATGTGTCTCTAGCAATCGCTATTAAGGTTTTGACGACATTCATGGGTTCGAGCGTTTTAATGTCGAGTTTTAGTTGGGTTTCAGCAAATCTTTTCCATAACTCGATGGGTTCATTTGTTAAGCGTGAGAGCATACTGCCAAACGTAATTTGTTGGCTGGTATAGCTTTGATAAATACTAATGAGTCTCGCGTCTTCAGGTGTAGTGTCTTTGGTTAGCGCTAGCTTACGTGTTGTGGGTGCTTCAACCGGTTCCGTTGGAAGGCCTGGTTCTGCAGCTGCTTCAACTTTTGGTTCCACATACAACGGATTCACAGTGTGATCCGCGTCTTCGGGTGGCGACACTGCAGAGGTTGCAGGTTGTATTGGTTGAGAAGAATCAGCAGGTTTTTCAACCATTCCTTCTGTTCTAAAAGCCATACACTTCTCCTTTAATTTTAAACATTAAAACGAAAATGCATCACATCACCGTCTTTGACGGTATAATCTTTGCCTTCCAAGCGCCATTTTCCAGCATCTTTTGCGCCTTGCTCGCCTTTATAGTGAATAAAATCGTCATACGAAATGACTTCAGCACGAATAAAGCCTTTTTCAAAATCCGTGTGAATGACGCCTGCTGCTTGTGGTGCGCAAGTGCCAACGGGAATGGTCCAGGCACGTACTTCTTTTTCACCCGCGGTGAAATAGGTTTCTAAACCTAATAAACGATAGCCTGCGTGAATTAAACGATCTAAGCCGGGTTCAGTTAATTTTAATTCGGCTAAAAATTCTACTTTTTCTTCCTCTTCTAGCGCTGCGATTTCTGCTTCGATGGTGGCGCAAATAGCAACCACTTGCGCATTTTCATTATTCGCAATGGCCGTCACGCGATCCAACAAGGGATTATTGGTGAATCCATTTTCTGAAACATTCGCCACATACAAAGTGGGTTTAAGTGTTAATAATTGCAATGGTTTTAAGAGCGCCAGTTCTTCTTTGCTTAATTTCAAGGCGCGGGCCGGTTTACCTTCATTCAGTTGCGCTTTAGCGCGTTCTAACAATGCAACTTCAATGACTGCTTCTTTATTGCCAGCGCGAGCCAATTTTTGCGCGCGTAAAATGCCTTTCTCGACGGTTTCAAGATCAGCTAATGCTAATTCGGTTGTGATAACTTCAATATCATCTGCGGGATCAACTTTACCCGCTACGTGCACAACATTGTCATCATCAAAACAGCGCACCACCTGCACAATGGCATCCGTTTCACGAATGTTGGCTAAGAATTT